>NZ_JBDVXF010000007.1:0-74795 GCF_039964565.1 Paraglaciecola sp. | reverse complement strand
GTTCTCCCTTTGGGCGAGGTTTAAAAGCACCTACTCTGCGTTGCTCGAACTTACAATAGAATAACTATTGCTTCATTCGAACGCCTTGATTAGGTGATTTTAAACCTCGCTGAGCGATCAATTGTTAGGATGGATTGGTATTACTACCCAAAACAGAAATACCAAAAGCAATGAATCAGCACCACACTCGAACTAGCAAGTTTCGTTTTTACGCGATTTGACAGATGTAACCATAAGTCTGAGCGGATTCGGTATTTACCTATTTTTCACGTAAATACGAGTAAAGAATATTAACTACTTGGGTATAGATAACTGAGCCTACAATTTGTATATTTAATATGCTGACTTTGTATTTCCCCTAAACCCACTTTACATAATGTAGTAGAGTGTTTATTCAATTGGATTATATGTCTATTTCCTTTTGATTTTTGTTACTCATTCGCTAATTCTTGAGACAATATCAATATATTTCAAGGAGTTTGGTAGATATTTAAGTTTTACGAAGAAGGGGAGACATCTTCGTAATTCGCGTTTTCTGATTAATTTTGCAACTGACTATAAGTAAATATGAAACCTAAAAGCGGAAAAAAAATTGAAGCTGTAAAACCGACAAAACCTGCAGAGGCTTTTGTGGCCGATGACGCCAATCCTGGCGAGGTTGCAAAAGTTAAAGCCAAAGAAGTAAAAGCTCAAAAAGGTAAATACGGCCAAACGAAAATTACAGCTTTTAAGCCTAAAGAGACTGATAGTTCTGCAAAAGACAATAAAAGCGCAGAAGAAGATTCGGGAAAAGAAGAAAAAGAGACAACTTTTATTGCTATTAAATTATCTGATGAGAAAGGTAACGCTGTAGTAGGCGAAAAGTATCAAGTTGAATTGCCAGATGGAAGTGTGTCGAGCGGAACCTTAGATATAGATGGAACCGCTAAAGTAGAAGGTTTTGAAGCGGGTCAATGCAAGGTGCGTTTTCCAAATTTAGAAGACGACAGTGTTTCTATAAAATAGCGTTAGATGATCCCTAAGGAAGCGATAACATGACAGGAAAAAAAAGCTTCGAGTGTGCGTCTGGTAAAGAACATACCTTCGTTGTTAAACAAGCTAAGCTGGTACAAGTTGAATTATTGGATGGTGCAGAAGGTAAGTTTCTTCCCAAAGACGGAAAGCAATTTGTCAACTTAGATCGAGACAATAAGTGGGTAGACAATCAGTCTGTAACTAGTTTAGGGCGATTAGGTTATAAACCCAAAATTTATGCGAAGTTTGACTTACCGGGCGTTAGTGAATTTACAATAAAAGCCATACCAGATGCTAAAAACCCTTCCTATACAGACGACGAAAAAAACCGCAATAGTCTGTTTAAATTTATTGAAGAAGAAAAAACCTATCAAACTGAAAGCACCGGAGAACTCGTTATCAGTGATGCTTTTCTAAGCGTAGGTGGAAAGAGCACGTTTTATTTCGAAGTCAAAGACACTCAAGGCACGACTCTAAAAACCAAAAAACTCGAGACACTTCGCAAGGTATTTGTACAACAAATTAAAATGACAGGCGATGCAGGAAAGTCAGCTGCAAATTCAATTAGTACAGTGGAATCTGAATATAAGAAACAAGGTTTTATTATTGAGTCGTTACCCGAAAAAAACATGCCCGAAATGGAAAATATTGGAGCCAATGATTCTACAACTTATAAAAATGCGGTAAAAACGGCTTATCAAAGCTCAGAAGGCAAAAAGAAAGAACCCCATAGTTTGGTTGTTGGATATACCAGCCACTTAGCTGTAAAAACCACTGGCAGACAATTATCCAAAATCAATGTATCAGTAGGTCCAGGCAGTTCAGCTATTACCATCAATATTGCCGGCCCAGGTAAAACGAATCCGGCCGTAAGAACAAAGTACCTATGGCAAGAAATCGTTAGCGGTGAAAGTTGGTTTGAAAGTGCTTCATTTGAAGATGCGACTAGTGGAGTAGTCACCGCTATTGATGAAAAATATTGCACCGCTATTGCTGTTAACGCGGCCAATCCCAACGCTAGCTCTAAAGTAAAGATAGATGTGAGTAAATTACCTAGGGGAACCGGCACTGTTACCTTAAAGGTCACTTGGGTAGACAGAATGCGTGCGGGTTTGTCTTTTGGGGGCAGCAATCTTATATGTGTTTGCACTAAAGCTTGGTGGAAAAACAAAGGCTCAGCGCAACAAAACGAGGTCATAATTCACGAGATGGGCCACAAAATTGGCATGGTTACAGGAGGAACCGGAAAACTACCAGACAAAACAGATACTTTTTATGACTCCAGTAAAGGTCATGTGGGTACCCATTGCCATCATGGCATTCCTGCGGGCCAAGCACGTTATGATTCGGCGACTGATGCTTCTTTGTCTGATTGTGTAATGTATGGCTCAACTAATAGCCACTCAGCGTTTTGCGAACATTGTTCTGTTGCTGCTAAAAAACAAGATATCAATTCCGGCTGGTCAGCACTCTAGGTATGATAAGCCCTAAGTTGCCAAAAACAAGCTCACGATAAATGAGCATTAAATTTCATTGTATATACCTATTATTTAGCTTAGTCACGCTGTCAGCTTGTCAGGCATATTCAACCCCAAGGAGCCAAATCGTGGCAAATAACAATGCGGATTTCAAAAACATTGAATTGAATTCAGATTCAAAAAACCTTTGCTCACCTGATGTTAGTACTAAGGCTGATTTTATTGGTATAGCGATTAATGTACCCACAGAAGTTAAATTTGATGAAGTTGAAACAGCTGAAGATGGTAGTTTTACGATTATACCCATATGCGGATTCTACCAACTTGATTTAGCCGAACTAAGCAAAGATTCTGTCATACAATTATTTGCAATGAATGTTGAAACTGAACAAGTTTATCGCGGTGAACTACTTGAAGAAGATGCTGGTACAGAAGAACCCATGCCATTTGACGAGCCAGAATTACAGCCGCAAGATCTCGAGGGGCAATTGCTTTCTGCTTACTTCAATCCAAACTTGGCTTACTATGTAGATTTACCAATCGCAGAGGCCACGTACAAAATTCTGGTACAAATTGGGCAAGAGAAGTCGAATATTGTAGAAGTAAAAGTAAGTCGTAAATAGTTGAAGGTTATTTTTCTACTACTCGAATAAAATTATCTTCATCGTAAACACTGCTATGCAAAATTGTATCGTTATAAACCGCAGCGGCATAGGTCACGGCTGAATCAGCTTGTGATAGAGCAATTTGATAGTGGGTAATCTCATCACATAGAAAATTGTTACAAGTGAACGAGCGCAAATCCCTTGGTAAGGTACAACCCATTTTACCGAGAAACACGCAAGAATATTCATAGCTCTGGTCAGGAAAATATTCACTATATAGTGTCACAAGTTCATTCTTGATGAGTATTGATGTTTGCAAAACTAAGATATGTTTTAGAGATGGATAATCTAAAAAAGCATGGGTTTTTCCAAGATTACAACAACTTCCCATACAAGTAGCACAGGCTTTTCCCACTAGCTGAGCTTCCTTTTTTGGCAAAGGGGAATTTAAGCTTTTTGTGTAAATCTTATTGCCTGTTTGGTTGATGTTTTCAATATCATCATAAATCCGACTGACATGATCCAAAAAGTCCCGATTTCGCTCTCGATTTGCATCTCTAAGCTGATTAGTATTGGCGGGTAACAATGCGACTATAGGCGAAATATTCTTTATTTCATCAAGTAACTTTGACGGTAGTTTTTGAAGTTGTGAATCCGCAATAAACTCTTCGATATCTGCTATCAATTGTTGCGACAAACGCTTTTTATTTTCGACTAAGTACTTTTGGATTTTAGCGCGCTGACAAAGAGGTTTGTCACAATAATGACTTCGAAAATATTGAGTCCGCGATAACGTAGCTTTGCAATGATGGCATTGATGCGATGACATAACAAAATATTCCCTTTTACTTAGCTCTCAGCTCAGTCTTCCCGCTAGAACAACTGTCAGTTGAACCATTGGCTGACTTATTTTTTCAGCTAGGTTTTAATGTTAAGAAGTGAAATTACTCAGCACTAACTACTTTTACCTTGTCACTCAACAGACGCACACAATTTTTGTTTCTAAAACTAACAAAAGGATTTATTCCTTGTTTTTGAATGCTCGTGAGTTGCTGTTCAGACAACAAATACTCACCGCAAGGATGTAGCTTTTGTTCACCAGCTTCTTCATAAACAAATGCAGGAAGTTCTGTGATATGAGAATCGAATGGGACATTGCCATGGTATTGGCGGATCAGTAATCGCGCACAGGCAAAGGCGGAACTCCCCCACAACAATTGACTGTGTTGATGCTGATGCTGAAACTCTTCGAATGCAAACACATCCACTTCTTCATGTTTTTCACCATAAGGAATGCGCAATAACATTCGAGGATAAGTTAGCGCAACATGACGAGACTGAGGCGTCTTGCGAAATTGCTGCCATAGTGACGCTTCATCAGCATTCACAAGACTATCTGTTGCGCCAGCCACAAGTTGGCAATTTAGGGATTCAGCCACACTCGCCAAATAGTTCAAGGTAGTAACATCATCACTGCTGTCTGCAAACTGATGATTGCTAATGATGATATCGTAAGTCTCAATATCGCAATCTTTCACATGTTGACTCAATTTTGCTAGCAAATTCGGATCACCAGAAACGGCATCTTTGAGTGACTCATTATCAGAATTGACAACATAAAAAAGTTGTTCTTCATCATCGTACTCTTCATTGAAGATGACATCTCTAACGGATCGCCACAACGACTCTAACCCTTGAAATTCCTTGCCATGTATTATTGAACGCATCAGTTCTTCTATTGCAGTATCAATAAACACCATCAAACTTTGGTGTTCTGGCTTGGTATCTTTAATAATATGTGGACTGAGTATATTAGCTAATAAATTATCTATGTTTCCTTTGGTTTGAGGAGTTGAACTGGGTGTGGGCGCTGATTGTTTTTGACCTAAGAGACGTTCGAACATATCGTCGTTGTTTTCTAGCCCTGATGTTTTATCAGAGTCAATATCATCTGTAGGTTGTGATTCTTCGCCAATCTGGAAGGTTGTAATAATCTCTTGTGCCGCTTTCTCGGCGGTAGTTGAATTGCCTAACTCCTTCTTTAAACGGCGTAAGTTACTGAAAATACGCGCTTCAAATACACTATCTGGGTGAAAATCTTCTAATTCGCCAAAGCTAAGCTGCTGACCAGAAGGTAAGGTAATAGTGGGGCATAATTTAGCCATCACTTGATCGAAGTTATCAATATCAATTTTTAGTATTTTGTTAGCGGAGCAATCGGACACCTGTGAACAATTACCACTAAAGTCACCTAAAAAATACATTCTCATGGGTTTACTCGCACCAAGAGGTTGAGCATTGTTATTATTAAATCCAAATTCAAAATCGAGTCTACCTGACATTATTTTACTCCCCAAAAGTAACTTAATTAATTGACTAAAAGCGGAAAATTATTACAGATTCCGTTAACGCAACGGTATCCACAGAATATGCTGTGGCCCAGTATGCCCAAGAATATATTTTTCTCCCGTGTCGCCCCATCCCCCACGAGAACAAGCTTTATAGGCTCCTACGTTATTAACATTGACCAACATATAGGCTCCTCGAGCCATAGGAGCAACACCGCGGAGATAAAAGGACATCATACGACATGCTTCAGTCCCCATTCCCTGGTCCTGTTTATCTTGGTCAATAATAAAAGATCGCACACCTGGCGTGTCAGCCTTTGCAAAAGCGTGGTCAAAATGAAAGCGAGTATCAACACGAAACATACCAACAACAGAACCCTTTTTCTTTATTACATGTACACTAAAACCCGCCTCTAACCCAGCCGAAATATCGAAAGTCTGATCGGCATAAACTTTTTGGAATGGTTTAACAGTCAACCCTTGCACTGCAGTTATATCTTCATTGGCTAAAGGCTCAATAGTGACTGGGTTGCGAAGCATTTTGTACGTCCTTAAAAATAACTAATTATCTATTTAGTAGTGGCTAGTAGTCGTAGTTCAGATAAATCGAAACGCAGAAATATTTAACAAAAGCCATGGTGTTTATGCCGCGTCAAATTAAACCTTTGTTTCCTATTTGCGCGGCATTCATTGCAACTTATAAGCGATGTAAATTCAATAGTAACGGCTTAAACGATAGATAAATGCGGGTTGTTCAATTTTCTAGGTACATTTCGTTCAATCATTTTCCAACGCTCAAGAAGCGCGAGCTCTGATTCATTTTCTGCGTATAAATCCCCCATCATTTTGAATAGTGCTTGTCGCGCTAAAAGGCACATTTCCACGTTTTCTTTTACCGGCAAGAACCATATTTTCCCTTTGTTCTTGAATCCATGTTCGTTGACATAGGTCCAAAAAAGGTTGGCAGCACCCCAATGAATATTGTGAAAATCAATACTTATGGCGGTATCGACTGAAGCTCCTACTCCCATAACGGCGCCTGCCTTAGCGCCGAAACTGACGTTACCGAACAGGCTGCATTCAAAGTGGGCCCCAGCGCTACCACCTATGCCTGCCATAGCCGTAGCAGTTACTTTAGCTTTTGTTATTTCACGCCCTCCCAGTTTAAGGGTACCATGGGCTGCTGCGGTGACTTTGACTCCAGCGAAAGCCTCGGCACCTACTTTGACTTTGACCCCATTGTAGTCAATTGTAAATTCAGCCTCGGCACTGGCGAGCGCCCCTGCTAACGCGTCGATTTCAATGCCAGCTTCCAGCACATCGAATACGTCACAGCTCACATTAGTCTTGAAATGTATACCTAGCTCGGCTTCCACTTTCCCTTTAGCGCTGAAGCCACTTTGTGAGACATTTACATTACCTTGCACTCTACCTCTGGCACCTGCAAACAGTTCTGCATCAGCATGCACTTTTAGCCCTGAATATTGCATGTCCAATTGGCCCTTCATTTCCATTCCTGCTCGCGCACTAGCATCGAAACATAATGTTTTAGCCATTCCTGTTTTTGTATAAGACTTTTTGACTTGATAATCTGCACCTTTCCACAGGCTCATCTCAGTTGTAAAATGCTGCTTTTTAAGCACAATTGCGGCATCAGCAAGTAATATCTCGAGTATTGGACGAACTTTTACGGGATCAAATTGCATAAGTTCATGCATAGCCCAATGACCACCGTCATCTGGGTAATTGGGTTCGGTAGTGCCTGCGGCTACTGCCTGCCAGTAATCAAGTAGCAAAAATTTCTCTGTGAGCACATAGTATTTCGCGTCAATTAATTCCATCTTTGTGGCTTGCACGGCGGCACTTGGGGTATTGGCTGGCAGGTGACTCGTAAAGAAACTTCGATAGGTTGTTTCAAAAGTATAACGCATTCCAGCTGCTGCTTTGGGGCTGAGCTTGCCATAGACCTGCATAGCATCTATCGCCTCTTGAATGACTTTTTTGCGGGTAGATTTATAAGGTCCGCCCTTTAAAAACGATTTTTTCAATTCGGGAAAAAATGTATTTTGGCAATGGTACTGAAAATCGAAGGGGGGTTTTGTCATGGCAGTATAGAACTGGTCAAGACAAGTTTTTGAGTTGAAAGACACGGTAATCTCCTTTTGGTATTAAGAACCAATTAAGTTTCGCCATAACAACTTTTACAAACGTTACTTCATGTAAAATAAGACAATTCGGCAGAATCACATTAACAGGACATATTTAATTTAAATGTGTGTAGTACCTGAAAATCTAGATCAAAGCGCAACCCTCAAACAACCAAATGTTCGAGGGTTACTTTGTACGTTTTTAGTAACTAGTGACTTAACTCATAGACAAATTCATCGTCTTTAGCACTCACTTCAACCTTGCTAATGGGTTGGCCTTCTAGCATATGCGTCAAGAACTTATGGCTGACTTCAGGCAATAAAGTATTAGTCAATATGGAGTCGATCATACGTCCACCACTTTCTAACTCAGTACAACGACTGACGACTAAGTCGACTACAGAGTCGTCGTAAACAAAGTCGATACCTTGACCACTTTCAACGCGATCTTTAATTCGATCCAATTGCAATTTAGTGATGGATTTAATCATCTCATCAGACAGTGGATAATAAGGAATAGTCACTATGCGACCAAGCAATGCTGCTGGGAATACTTGAAGCTGAGGCTCCCGTAATGCTTTTGCGATACCGTCTGGTTCTGGCATAAGATCTGGGTCTTTACACATGTTCATGATTAACTCACTACCTACATTAGAAGTAAGCAAAATAAGCGTATTCTTAAAGTCGATCATTCGACCTTCACCGTCTTCCATTACGCCTTTATCGAATACTTGGAAGAAAATTTCGTGTACATCAGAATGGGCTTTTTCTACTTCATCTAACAACACCACTGAATAAGGCTTGCGGCGCACCGCTTCAGTTAAAATGCCGCCTTCACCATAACCCACATAGCCTGGAGGTGCCCCTTTAAGAGTCGATACCGTATGGGCCTCTTGGAACTCACTCATATTTATGGTGATGACATTTTGCTCACCACCATATAAAGCTTCAGCTAGTGCCAATGCAGTTTCTGTTTTACCTGTACCTGATGGACCACATAACATAAACACACCTATGGGTTTGTTAGGGTTATCTAACCCTGCCCTAGACGTTTGGATACGTTTAGCAATCATTTCCATACCGTGATCTTGACCTATTACCCGTTGTTTCATGACATTGGCCAAATTAAGTACGGTTTTCACTTCGTCGTTGACCATTTTACCGACTGGCACACCTGTCCAGTCTGCAACCACAGATGCGACAGCCTGTTCGTCACAAGCTGGCAGAATTAACGGAGTTTCACCTTGTAACTCGGCAAGTTGCTGGTGCTGCTGTTCTAACGCGGCTTTTGCTTCTTTTATTGCTTCTGAGTTGTCAACAAGTTCAACGGCAGTGCCATCATCATTTAGCGCTTCTGCTGCCACTTGTTGCTCTGATAATTTTTGTTCTGTAATTAAGTCACGTAAAGTTTTTCTAGCTTGTAGTACGCCATCTACCACTGTTTTTTCAGATTGCCACTTTTCTGTTAATGCCTGTTCCTTCTCACGTTCTGCAACTAAACAGTCAACTATCATGTCCATACGTTTTTGATTAACCACACCAATAGCCGCTTCTTTTTCCAGTAGATTTTGTTCGACTGTGAGGTTTTCTATGCGCTGCTTGCAGTCTTCTAATTCAGCTGGCGTCGCAAATTGGCTTACTGCCACTCTGGCGGCTGCGGTATCTAATAAACTCACGGCTTTGTCTGGTAACTGGCGGGCAGGTATATACCGATGAGACAGCTTAACTGCCGCCTCAATTGCGGCGTCTAACATCTCTACCTTATGATGTTTTTCTAACATTCCTGCTATATTTCGCATCATTAGTATCGCTTTTTCTTCACTGGGTTCATCCACTTTAACCACCTGGAAACGACGGGTTAACGCGGGATCTTTTTCAATGTGTTTTTTATATTCTGCCCAAGTTGTAGCACCTATAGTACGCAACTCACCTCGCGCCAAAGCTGGCTTTAATAGGTTGGCGGCGTCTCCGGTTCCAGCTGCGCCACCGGCTCCTACTAAAGTGTGAGTTTCGTCAATAAACATGATGATAGGCGTGGTGGAAGACTTCACTTCTTCGATAACTTGCTTGAGGCGGTTTTCGAACTCCCCTTTCATGCTCGCACCGGCTTGCAGCAAACCTATGTCTAAACAAAGTAACTTGACGCCTTGCAGCGCGGGGGGAACATCCCCTTTATTGATACGATGGGCAAAACCTTCGACAACCGCGGTTTTCCCGACACCAGCTTCGCCAGTTAATATTGGGTTATTTTGTCTGCGGCGCATCAATATATCGATAAGCTGTCTTATTTCTTCATCACGACCAATAATAGGATCTAGCTCACCTTTTGCAGCTTGCTCAGTTAAATCTGTGGTAAATTGATTTAAGGCTTCTTGTTTGCCCATAGCAGCAGGAGCCATTGCGTCGCTTGAGGTACCTGGTTCGCCGCCACCAATACTTGAGCCGTCTGTTGCATTAGTATTGTCTTCACTGGAGCCAGAAAGTATGTCTAGGAGCTCGTCTCCTAATTGCTCAGTTTTAATTTTTGCAAACTCGCCGGACATGTTGAGCAAACTATTTTTTAGTTCTCGCGTTTTTAACATACCTAGGACGACGTAGCCCATTCGGACTTTTGTATCTCCGTAAACCAAACTACCGTAAACCCAAGCACGCTCGATTGAATCTTCGATTTGACTAGACAAGTCAGAGATCGAACTTGCTCCTCTAGGTAAGGCATCGAGAGTATTGGTCATGTCTTTGGCTAAAACAGATGGGTCAAGATTAAAGTGTTGGATGATTTTGTGTAAATCAGAGTCTTGGAGTTGCAAGATTTGCTGAAACCAATGTACTAGTTCAACATAAGGATTTCCCCTGAGTTTACAAAAAACGGTAGCACTCTCTACCGCTTTGTAACCAATAGGGTTTAGTTTTCCAAAAAGATTGACGCGACTAATTTCAGCCATAGTGTTTACTCCCTTATTCCGTAGTTATTAACATGCTTTGTTATAGACTAAAATGGGGTCTTGCTGCGCTAAGTGGCTAGACTTATCTTGACACCATGAATTGATTCCGAGTTTTGCTAAGCCCAATTGACTAGGTCGAGTCTGCTGAGGCTTTAATATTATGTTTATTGTAAATTCATACTCTTGTCCAACAGCCTTTTGTGTCAGCTCAACAATACTTTCAAAACGTTGTTTATTATCCAATAAGCTTATGTAATCAGAATAGTCTACTGGCCCAATGTTGATGGCAAAATTAAAGCTTCGTTGAAAGGTGCGATTTCCACTTATACTGTTCACACCTAGTGCAGAGTTATTTTTACCTAATTGAGTTTGCTCACCTTCTTCTAACTGGTACCACTGCCCCTGAAACTCTGAAATTGACACCTCTAGGTGCAAATGTTCTGACAATAGTTGGCTCAATACTTTGCTACTGCGATTTTTGTGACTAAATAGGCCTGACAAATATTGATGCACGTTTCCGTTTTGACCAAAAGTGTCTCGATATACATTCGCTTCACCTGAGAAAGCATTGAGCCTTTTTTTAAACGTATCGTTATCGGGTCTATCGTGACTCACTGTAGGTTCTGAATCAGCCCAAGCTCGGTAGAACAGTGAGATGAATCTGTGATTAAAGACATCTAAAAATTCAGTGAATGTTTTATCTTTAAGGCGATAATTTCTTTCAATTGCATATTCAGTCAAATGGCTCGGTAGTGGACCATTTATTCCAAGCATTCCCCAGTAACTATTTTTAAGTTTGTAATCGCCGGTTTTAGGCTCAAATCTTACTGTCGTAAAAGCTGATGAATGGAAGTGTAGTAAAGCCGATTGTCCAAATCGAACACAATCTTGCTTGGGTGATACCGAATAGCCAATTCGAGCACTGAGCGGTGCGTTGGCGTCCAAGTATCTTAATAAGGGGGCGAAACCTTGTTGATATAGTTCGTCAGGATCTTTTGTTAACTCATCTAAATAGAGCTTCGCAAGCCGATTCGAATTGGCCATCGATAGATTTCCCCGCGATCTGATGAATTAAGGATTAGTTGAGTAAAAGAATTAATACTGACATATTGAGCAAAAAACTGATCTAAAACCATACCTAACATAAAGGTACTGTTTCCCTCATACGCTAATTCATCAACCGTGATCTCTACGGCAACGCCGCGCCCGAAACAAATAGGGCCAGCAAAAGGCAAACGGCTGGTAATTTGACGTGTTTTAAGCCCTATCAGGCCATCAATCTGTTTAAGCTGTGCATGGTCTTTTTTGTTCATCATTAAACCAAGCAAGGTTTTGAGTTTAGTTAGTGCTGAAGTTGAGTCGTGATCGTTAATGCCTAGGAAATTAATAGATAATTGATGAATAAGATCCCAAGATACACTTCCTTCACTTAAAGGTGAACTGGGACGAGTAGGCTCTCCCACACAGCGAACCGACTCACAAGGAGCACCTGTTTCTATGGTGAAATCTGTTTTACTTTTGCCCAAAGGCATCATCAATGGTAAATCGCGGTTGCAACATAGCGTATCTACCGATAATTGCCGTAAATTATCCGCTACCGGAGCATTCTTAGGATCAACTAAGGAAACATACACTTCTGTGCCAATATAACTCGATCTGTGACCGAACTTTCTTTGATTGACATTAAGGTTTCGAGTGTTTCTATTTATTGTATAAAAAGCGTTGTGTTTTTTATCCTGACTTTCATCGGCACCATAGAGCGGCAAAAACTCGGTGGTTGGCTCAATGCCTGATGAAAAACCCTTAACATTAGTAATAGAGCAGACTTCAAAATCTAGTGGCCGCAATTTATCTGGCACTACGTGAAAGTCGTTAGTTATGCGAGAAACATTAATTCTTTCAGCGCGCTTAGGGAATAGATTGATAGCTGGCGCACAATGTAGTGAAAAATTGTCCACTGATACCAAGTTTTCTAGTCGTGGTTCGTTGTGGTCAAGTAATAGTATTAATTGTAGCTTTTCTTCATTACATTCTTTGATCGTTGCTTGAAGATTATCCAATGACAAAAATAAATAACGATTTGCGAAAGCAAAGTATTCCTTTAGTAGCCGAAACCCATCAAATTGACGATTGCAGTAAGGTAATAACGCATCTTCTTTTTCATAGCCATGAGGAGTCACTTTTGTAGGTGTTTGTTGAGTCCTCCATACATTGCCACTGCTTTTATACAAACAACCCTGGAAGCCTTTAAAAATAGCTTCAAATAAGTAAAGTGGAAATGACTCTGTGCCACGTATATGTAACATCAAAGAATCTAACGACATATCAGAAAACTTCACGCCTGGCGCGGCTTCTAAGGTAATCATCACACCGCTTTTAGGCGTATAATTAAGTGATGTCTTAGAAATGTAAGAAGTCAAATCCTGAGCGTTTATATACTCAGCTTTAGTCAGTTTGATTGGCCATAAAGTAACTTCGCTTGATGTTCGGTATTCGCACGAGGTTTGTTCTCCTTTACCCAATAAACTATGCAAAGCAGTTTGTCGGGGAATAGTCACACCTTGAGCTAAACTTCCCTCCTCAAAATCAGGACTAAACTGCGCAATTATCATTGATGGTGAAGGCTGCAAAAAAGTTGGGAAAAGCTGCTCGGTTAAATGCTGGGTAAATTTTGGAAACGAAGCGTCGAGTTTTAGATGAATACGAGCAGAGAGAAATGCAAAACCTTCAAGTAATCGCTCAACGTAAGGGTCAGAACAATCAAAACCTTCTAAACCCAGCCGTCCTGCTATTTTTGGGTATTCTTTCGCAAATTCGGCACCGGTTTCTCTTACGAACTTTAACTCTTGATTGTAAAACTCTAAGAACTTGGCTTCCATCTTCTATTAATTCCAGTTGTTGAGCGTTACGCTTCCGTTTTCTATATCAACGTCAGTTTTTAAAAATAGCTGCAAAGGCAAAGGTTGCGCCCAAAGATCACCAGAAATTTCGAAGGATAAAGTATTACTATTCATTTCTTTTTTCGCTACAGACACTTTAATTTTTAAGGTTTTAGGAATAATGCGCGGTTCATAGTTTTTGATACTCTTAATCAATTCTCTTTCGATATGTTTAGGATTAAATATCATACTGGCATAACCCGACAAATCGATAATTCCGTAATTCAAAGTAGATTTTTCGACTTCCGGATAATCAGTGAAGTCCATGTTTGCCGAAGCTGCGACACTATTTAATAGCCAAGCTAAATCTCTTTGCACCAATTCTTTTAACCGAGATACCGAAATAACCCGCTTTTCTCGCGCTTCACTGGTTTTATCAGGTTCATCATCCGATAGGCGATCAAGCAACGAAAGCTGTAATCGCTCTTTTTGGGATAGCTCTGGCATTAGTCGTGCTGAAGTTTAATTGATGTGATATTGAGTAGCGGATATTCGGCTTTGTCGGTAATAAAAACCCGTTGTCCATGACCTACATAAAAATTTTCTAAGGGCTCTTGCCAATCGCATGTTCTGGCTAACAATTGCGCATCAGTCGTTTGTTCAGTTATAGGATAACGCACTGGCATAAAAACGACGAGTTGCCCTTTATTTTTCAAGGTTAAATTGGCTGGACGCCAGACTAAATCCCGAAGGTCCTCGACCGCTTCAAATTTGATTTCAGAAATATACTCTAGAGGTAACCAATAATATCCGCCATTAAGCATCACTTCTATTGCAGGACCAAACCTTAAATCTCCATCACTTATCCATTCAAAGGGTTCATCATCAATCGTTCCTGAAATCGCTGGAGCAAGCTCAGCGGCACTTTGAAGCAAAGTTTGTGCTTGTTCGATATTGTTGTCGCAGTATTGTTTGTAGGCTTCTACATAACTAGCTAACCAGTTTGAAGGTTCACCAAAACAAATAGGCTGAATATCACCAGTAAGTACTTTTTCGCGCCTAAATTCACATTCAATTAGCTGTTTGTAGGTACTAACCATCGCCAATGTTGAATCTGACAAATCTTTAAGAACATCTAGCTGCGTCACTGCCCGTTTCCAGTCGCGACTAATGCACGACAGTTGAAACAAAAAAATGCGCAACTGTAAATTACTTGGGTCTTTCTTTATTTCGTTGAAAAGCTGGATTTTACACGAAGCCAAGTCGCCAGATTTTAATAGGCTTTCTGCGTTCATTGTTAATCTTCTTATTGTTTTTTGCGGAAATTTGGCTACTCAAAATGAAGAGTAGCCAACTAATACACTTTTACTCTAGATTACACTACTGCGTTCTTAGCAATATCATAAGCAAACTCTGGCTGTTTACCTGCGCCACCATCTGGTGTTTGTTCTGTATAAACAATTTTGTATTCGCCAAAATTCAAGGTTACATTTTCAGTTAGCCTGTCTTCACCACCTGATCCACCTGTAGAAATTGAAGAAACGATAATGTCTTTCATCGTAATAACTATATATTCTAATTGCGAACCACCGGCCTTACGAACGGTTAACGTACCCTCAGTAATGTGATCACCTAACGTACACTTTTGCATTAGTACTGTAGATGCCAAATCAACATATTTGGTAAAAGAAATATCTTGTACTTGTACTTTCCCAGCACCACTTCCAGATCCCATATGGGTTGTGCCGTTTTGTGACATACCCCAGCTCCAGGCCAAAATATCAATTTCGTCCTTCTTTTCTTTATCTTGGGCTTCACCATTTATACCATCTAACTTTAAAAACTGATCAACAGCCATAATAACTCTCCTTTGATTTTACTATTAAGTATTTTTAAATTTACTGTTTTTCCGAAGGTAACTTAGACACCAAACGTAACGATGCTGTTAATCCTTCTAACTGATAATGTGGTCTAAGGAAAAATTTAGCACTATAATACCCAGGATTTCCTTCTACCTCATCAACTACTACCTCTGCGCCCGCTAACGGTTTACGTGCTTTTGTTGCTTCTGATGAATTTTGTGGGTCACCATCAACATAATTATTAACCCAGCCTTGCAGCCACTTGTTCATTTCATCACGCTCTTTGAATGAACCAACTTTATCTCGCACAATACATTTTAAGTAGTGAGCAAATCGGCACGATGCGAATAAGTATGGTAGACGGGCTGCTAATGCGGCATTTGCAGTTGCGTCTGGATCATCATATTCAGCCGGTTTTTGTAACGATTGGGCGCCAATAAAGGCCGCCATGTCACTATTCTTACGATGTATCAATGGCATTAAGCCACAAGATGAAAGTTCTGCTTCGCGCCTATCACTAATCGCCACTTCTGTTGGACATTTCATGTCCACGCCACCGTCATCACTTGGGAAGGTATGAACCGGTAAACCTTGAACATCACCGCCTGATTCGATTCCACGAATACGCGAGCACCAACCGTATTCTTTAAATGAACGATTGATATTAACCGCCATTGAATAAGCTGCATTTGTCCATGCATACTTAGATGAATCTGGACCACTGACATCCTCTTCAAAATCGAACTCTTCAACAGGATCTGTTTTGTCGCCATAGGGCAGTCGAGACAATACTCTAGGCATAGTCAATGAAATATACTTGGCGTCTTCTGTTTCTCGCAAAGATCTAAAAGATGCAAAATCAGGAGTCGAAAATACTTTGGTTAAGTCGCGGGGATTACT
Organism: Paraglaciecola sp.; assembly: GCF_039964565.1. Taxonomy (GTDB): domain Bacteria; phylum Pseudomonadota; class Gammaproteobacteria; order Enterobacterales; family Alteromonadaceae; genus Paraglaciecola. The sequence continues at coordinate 58,620 of NZ_JBDVXF010000007.1, read as the reverse complement.
CAATTGATCCCAGTTATCTAACTGCAACAAACCCGGAGCCGCAGCTGTGATGAAAGGAGAATGCGATGCCGCGCAGATTTTCGACATATTAGAAAGTAAATTGACATCAGCTGGACTATTATCGAAATAGTAATCTCCCACTATGGCACCAAAAGGTTCACCACCGAATTGTCCGTATTCTTCTTCATAGAACTTCTTGAAAATAGGACTTTGATCCCAAGCTGTACCTGCAAACTTTTTGAGATTTTTACCGAGTTCTTTCTTAGAAATATTGAAAACACGTACTTTAAGAGTTTCATCTGTTTCGGTGTTATTAACTAAATAGTGTAACCCACGCCATGAACCTTCTAATTGTTGATAATCTTCATGATGCAAAATTAAATTAACTTGTTCAGATAATTTTTTATCAATTTCGGCAATTATGGCTTCGATTGAATGAACCGTGTCTTCGGAAATCATATTTGCATCTTGCAGTGCATAACCAGCAAGAGTATTTACAGCCTTTTCTACTTCAGATTTAGCATGATCTGATTTTGGCTTAAATTCTTTTTGTAATAAAGATGCAAAGCTATCTTGGTCTAGATCTTCCCATGCGGTTTGTTCTGCTTGTGTTGTTTCTTGTTCAGCCACTTGTTATTCCTCCCCACTTTCTTCTTGTTTTGGCGCTGCACTTAGTGTTGCTAATAAGGTTGGATCTGTAAGTGCTTTGGCAATCAATTGCTCAGCACCTTCTTTACCATCCATGTATGTCACTAGATTCGAAAGTTGATTTCTGGCTTCTAACAATTGCTTTAGACCGTCAGTATTTTTTGCAATTGATGCTGGGGTAAAATCATCCATGCTTTCGAAGTTCAACTCAACCGCTAGGTTACCTTCTCCAGTTAAGGTGTTAGGCACAGATAACTGAACTCTTGGCTTTGTTGCTTTTAGACGATCATCAAAATTGTCTACATCTATTTCTAAAATTTTGCGTTCTGAAATTGGTGCTAGTGGCTCTGCTGGGTTGCCACTTAAATCTGCCATTACACCCATAACAAAAGGAATTTGAACTTTCTTCTCTGCACCGTAAAGCTCTACGTCATAATCGATTTGAACTCTCGGCGCTCTATTGCGACCGATAAACTTTTGACCACTAGACACGTTAATTCTCCTTAATATTATTAATTAATTTTTATATGTTTTTATCTGGGCTTTATCTATTTGAAATTATCATTCGAATCTTATTCTGAATCTGAAATTCCGCCAAGTGACTGAACTTGCGTTAATGCATCAGGGAAAATATCTTTAACTATATCCAGAAAATCTAAATTCACCAGTTTATTTGCGCGACCAATTAAAATCGGTACTGGGCTAGAGGGTTCATATTCGTTGTAGTAGCTAAGAATTAAATCGAAACAACGCTCTACGTCTTGTCGTGAAGTTAATTTCATATTTGCACTATTAAAATTGACGCTTCCAGTGGAAGTTGTAGCGCCTTCAGTTTGCTCACCTTCTGAAGACTCAGTGCTTTCGTCAGGTGTTGTCACAACTTCAACTTCGAGATTGCCGTACTTTTTTAACGCACTAGAAACCTGATTTAGTTCAGAGGTTAGAGCATCGAAGTCAACGCTATACTCATTGCCTGCATGCTCAATGAATGTTTGATTAATATCATTAAGATGTACAATGCATTGATTAACTGATTGAAACAAAGCCGTCGTTTCTTCGACATTGGATTCTTTGAAAATACCGATAATTTGGGATAATTCTATTTCAGTACTATCGTCTTTTTTGCTATCGGACGGGCTAATCGCATTGTCAATTAGCTGTAAAGTTACATTCCCTAAAATTTTGGAATGTACTAGAGGTAGAGTTCTTATAGTATTGATTACAAAACTATTATCGGATAAATGTCCCATCGCAGAAATTCGTTCTAGCGGGTCGCCATCATCTTCATCCAATTCTGGATAGACTTCTTGCCATTTGGTTTTTATTAACTGCGACAAACCGTTTAAGCATTGTTCAAATTTGAATATGCCTTCGGTATTTAAAGCTGATTGAGCCAAAACGCCAATAAGTTTTAAGTCCCGAGTTTTCTTCATAAACTCGAGCGCTTGTTTTTTTACTGTTCGCCACTCAGGAGGTTCGGCAGGGATAGTGGAATTGCCATCAAAACGTTCCGCTGTTCCCTGAGATTCGAAAAAGAAATTCTGAAATCCGGAGTCATCTTCAAGATTCACACCGCATACCGTATCACCCGAAATATCGGAGATGATCTCTTGATCGTAATCCATCTAGCACTTTCCTTAGACTGTTTTGATTATTTCTCGGTCAAATCTAATACAAATCTAGATTAATGCAAAGAGAAATTTTTTGCTTCTAAGAATCATATTATTCGAGAACAAATAAAAAAATCCTAATAATTAATCTAACTTAAATAATCAAAGTCAATAAATTGCGTTGCCAGTTACATATTTTGCAAAGCAGTGTAGGATTGTATAAATTTTATCAAGTAGACGCGTTATAGTTTGACTATGCTATGTATTATAGTTGTGCATTCAAACTGCGTACACGAATAGTCAGTGTTAAGACGCGATATAAAAAGTAATACATCAAAATTAGAGATAACAATTATCATCAATATATAAGCGCAGATTTGAAGCTCCTGAAATCTACAAAATTTGTGGCTACTTAAAGGAATTGAAAATGTCAGGATCAAGTAGTTTATTAGCTATTTCAACACCTCTGGGTGATGGCAAATTATTGCTGCGAAAAGCAGAGATAGTTGAAGAGCTTGGCAGACCTTTTAACATAGAAGTTGAACTTGTAAGTGATGACGAAGAAATATCTCTAGACGATATTCTCGGCCAGAATGTAACAATTCGATTAGAAACAGAAGACGAGAGTCGTTTTTTTAATGGAATTGTTACCGAGTTTTTCCAAAAAGAGAATATCGATAGAACAGCATGTTTCGGAGCGGTTTTAAAACCTTGGTTTTGGCTTTTAACATTGAGTGAAAATTGTCGAATTTTCCAAGAAAAAACCTATCCAGATATCATTAAATCAGTTTTCGAAGACCTAGGTTTTTCAGACTTTGAAAATCAACTTACGGGCTCTTATTCCCCGCAAGATTACGTTGTTCAGTATAACGAAAGCGATTTCAATTTTGTATCGAGAATCATGGAACAGGAAGGCATTTACTATTATTTCACACACACCAATGGCAAACACTCAATGGTGTTGGCCGATGATAGTTCAGTGCAACCCGATGTTGGAGACATTCCTTTTTATGAAAAAGAGGAAAGTGCCGGAATTATTGATGTTGAGGGGATTGTAAAGTGGGAAAACTATCGAAAAATTCGAACTGGTGGAATTAGTTTAGGTGATTTTGATTTTACTACCCCATCAAAAAATCTTAGTTCTGTTACTGCTGATCCCAAAACTGGATCATTATCTTCACTACAAAAATTTAATTACCCTGGAAAATATACCGAGCAATCAAAGGGAAACAATTACACCAAAATATTAATGGAAAAAGAAAACGTTCACTATGATCAGAAATATTGTGAAGGAAACGCTAGGAACTTATACGCTGGTAGTCAGTTTAAGTTAATAGATCATCACAGAGACGACCAGAATGACAACTACCTAATAGTGAAGTTTCACTGTGTCCTCAAATCTGAGGAGTATTTTGCTGAAACTTCAGGAGAAGGCGAAGAAACTTTTACCTCCAACTTTACTGCCATTCCAGCGAAAGTTGCTTTCAGACCACAATGCCTTGCTCTAAAACCGAGAATTTCCGGCCCACAAACTGCAATAGTGGTTGGAAAAAATGGCGAAGAAATATGGACAGACAAATACGGAAGAATAAAAGTCCTATTTCATTGGGATCGATATGCTAAGGCCGATGAAAAAAGCTCCTGCTGGATAAGAGTTTCACAAACTTGGGCGGGTAAAAATTGGGGTGCTATCCAAATTCCACGAATTGGACAAGAAGTATTAGTTGATTTTATTCACGGTGATCCTGACAACCCAATTGTTATTGGCAGTGTATATAACGGCAGCACAATGCCTCCCTATGAATTACCTGCAAATGCGACCATGTCAGGGGTAAAGTCGCGGTCAAGCAAGGGAGGCGGTGGTTTTAACGAAATTCGCCTAGAAGACAAAAAAGGCGAAGAACAAATATTTGTTCATGGCGAAAAGAACCAAGACATTAACATAAAAAATGACTGTTTTGAGACGATTGGAAATGATCGTCATTTGATTGTTAAAAACGATCAAGTTGAATTAGTTGAAAACAATCGTAGTGAAGAAGTCAAAGCTGACCATGTTGAAAAAATTGGTAAAGATAGACATTTAGAGGTAATTGGAAAAGAAGCCAAACAAGTCACAAAATCTCTTTCACTTACTGTAACAGGGGACGTAGCTGAGGTTTTTAAATCCAATCACTCTATGGAAGTAACAGATGATAGCTACATTAAAGGTACCAATATTTGTATCGAAGCATCTGACAACATTACGTTGAAAGTAGGTAAGTCAACTATCGCGATCAGTTCTTCAGGAATAGCCATAGAAACTTCAGGCGACATTAAACTTGATGCAGGTAAAAATCTCGATACAGAATCCGGTGCAAATACCAAAGTCAAAGCCGGAGCCATGGGTAACTTCGAATCAGGTGGTGTGGCGACCATCAAAGGTAGTGTGGTTAAGATTAATTAAGATTGTTAGGCATAATTTTATTGCGAATATTTAAACGAATATTCAAGTAACGATAAAAAGGGAGGGTAGACATGGCTATTGAAGTCAATATGGGCGCCAGTTTAATGTGCACTATGGGACTCGCTCCTAGTTCATTAGTGGTGTTACCTCAGAATAGAACCATGGCTGAAGGTAAACCAGCAGCTAATATTATGGATAATAAACCTTTTGTTAACATTATGCCTTTCGGAATGTGTAAGTCACCGGCAAATCCAGCAGTTGCCGCGGCTACAGCAGCGGCTTTGGGTGTATTAACACCTATGCCGTGCACACCAGTAACACCAAGTCCATGGACTCCTGGGTCGTCCACTGTAATGATTGCTAATTTTCCAGCCTTAAATAATACCAGTAAGTGTATGTGTACTTTCGCTGGCGTCATTTCTATTACGAACCCCGGATGTACAAAAGTAATGGTGCCTTAAGGTGGCTTTGAATTATTGTTTAACCCTTTTAAAAAATACCAACAAATAGTAAAACACCTTAGTTACGCCCGAGTCTTTACCTAAATTCGTAATAGATACAACTATTTATAGGAAATTTGGTTTCAAGTGAAAAATAGTTTATTTCTTGCCCAACGTGCTTATTACCTAATTGAAATTTTATTGCTATCATCGGAAGATAACTGCGATATTCAAGGTGGATTTGACGTTATGTTTCATTATAAATTGACAAGAGGGATTAGTTTTTAGCTATGCCATATTTGAAACTTAAAATTGTATCGGGCAGTGAAATAGGTCAAAACGATAACTATGACTTTACGGAATTAGGTGGTTCTATAGGTCGGTCTGTGGATTGCGATTGGACGCTAATAGATAGCGATAGATTCGTATCTAAGAAACATTTGGTGGTTTCCTATAGAAATCAACAATTTGTCTTAACGGATGTCAGTAGCAATGGTGTGATTGTCAATGGAGCCGGTACTCCATTAGGCCACGGCAATGAACACATGCTTCAGGCTATGGACACATTAGTGATTGGGAAACATGTGGTTAAGGTCGAAGATATGAGTCTTGAGATCCCCAATGCAAATGTCAGTGCGAATCCATTTCAGACTCAAGAAAGTGAAGGAGATTTGTTGGGCTTAGTTATGGACACAAATGCCGCTGCAGCTCCACCACAAGAACCAACACCGTTCCAACAATCACCTTTCCAAATCTCGGACAGTGCGGGAAATTCCGACGCAGCGCAGAGTGCAGGAAGCCAAAACCTCTTTGATACGCCGCAGCCAGAAAACGATTTAGGATTAGGAGATATTTTATCTACACCAGTCAAGTCGACTACTGAAAGTGATTTTTCGAATTTTGATGAGCAATCCAATCCTTTTAAAGCAAACCCATCATCTTCTCCTTTTGATACGCCTTCAGGAAACGACAGCAATAACCCAAACATGAAATCGGATGAAGCACTGATACCCGATGATTGGGAAATGTTTGATACTATGCCTCCTGTTTCTGACTTTGAGCCTCCTGTTGAAAATAAGGTTGCTGTTGAGCCTGTCACCGTTGCAGAAAGTCCGGAAGTAAATAAACTGGCACAATCTAATGTACAGCAAAGTGCCTCAGAATTTTCACCACAAATCAACACGCCTATTTTTGAAACTACGCCAGCGATAGTACCCGCTCCTCAAGAAACTAAGCCAGCTGCTACTGAACAAGCTCAGTCAAATGCAGGTGCAGAATCAAAAGAAGTCTCAAAAACTACTAACGATGACTTTTTTGACTCTTTATACGAAAAGTTAGGGCTATCGAAAGAATTTAAGGCATCTATTGATCGCGATACTTTTGCCGAAGACATTGCGACTATATTGTTGTCAACTACTCAAGGTCTAATGTCACTATTAGCCAGTAGAACCGCTTTTAAACAAGAATCCAGAATGTCTGCAACACTGATTCAACCGAAATCAAATAACCCAATAAAATTTTCAATTGATCCGGTTGATACCTTGGAAATGTTGCTAGTGAAGAAAAAAAAGGGGTACATGTCTGTTGGGGACTCGTATGATGAAGCTATGCAAGATATTCAATTGCACCAGATGGCATTTATGTCGGGATTGCAAGGCACCTTAGATGGGGTGTTAGCACAACTCTCCCCCGAAGACATTGAATCTCAAGTAAACAATAAATCCCAAATGTTTAAAGGGTTAAATTCTAATTCACAATGTTGGAAAATTTACAAAGAAAAACACCCTTTGCTTACAAAGAGTGTGAAAGAGAATATTAATGAGGTACTTGGGACTTATTTCTCAGATTCATACCAATCTCACATTAATCGTTATAAGACTGACAAATAAAGAGGAAAAAGCATGTTAAGGCATATACGAAAAATCGGCATCATATTTTTATGTTTACAACTTTTCGCCTGTTCGAATACCACTGAAAACACTGTGGATTTTAATTATTTCATTACTGCATCTAAAGATATCAACCCTGACATTGCGGGCCGTCCGTCGTCTGTTATTGTTCGAATTTATCAGTTAACGAACAGAATTAATTTTGAAAATGCCAGCTATGATGAATTATTTGAAAGTAATCATAATGCCCTAGGCACTGAATATATTACTTTAAACGAATACTTAATTGATCCTGGAAGCAAGAAAGAAGTTGAACTTAAGATTTCCGAGAATGCTAAGTATATAGGAGTAGTGGTTGGTTATCGTAGTACCGATATGGTGACATGGCGAACGATAAAAGAGGTACCAGAAGGAAGTTTTTGGAGAAACTCTGGCATCGAGTTTAAGATAGAGAAGTTGTCTGTTCGGGTAGTTGAAATTTAGATATTAATTTAAACAATAAATAAAGGATCGGTTTATATGGCATGGGAAAAGAGGGTAATTTGGTCGGAAGGGATGATGCTTCAGCCCCATCATTTTCAGCAACAATCCAGATATCATGAATCTCAGTTAAGATATATCAGTTCTTTATGCCGGCCTCATTATTGGGGCATATCTTCAATTGAAATCGATAAGTCACACTTAAAGAACGGTAAGTTCTGTGTCAATACAGCCGAAGGTATTTTGCCAGACGGGAGCTACTTTAACTTCCCAAGTATCGATAACTTACCCTTGGCAATGGATATCAATCAGGACTTTTTGAATACAACTGTATATTTAGCGGTTCCTATAAGACGCAACGGAAATACTGAAACATCCCGAGACAGTGCGATTCAAAGTCGTTATTCAATAGCGGAACATGAAGTACGAGATATATCAGGTATATCCTCAACTCAGCAAATAGTTGAAGTGTCGGGACTCAGTTTTTGTTTGCGAACTGACAAAGATGACAACAATGAATTCAGTTGTATTCCGATTGCCTTCATAGAAGATGTAAGTACAAGCAATAACGTTAGTTTAAAAGCAAACTTTGTGGAACCTAGTCTCAATATTAAGAACAACATTTATATCTCTAGTTTTTTAAGCGAGTTGGTGAAACTGGTAAAGCATCGTATAAGTGCACTCGCATCAAGAGTATCTGTAGCAGGAAAGGCCACAACAACAGAAGTAACCGACTTTTTAATGTTGCAAACTCTTAATCGACATTCACCTATTTTAATTCACTTAGAGCAAACAGAAAGCTTATCTGCATACGAATTGTACGAAAAATTCATTTGCCTTATTGGAGATATGAGCACCTTTATCAAAGCAGATAAAATGACTCCTGAGTTACCAATTTATCAACACACCAACCTAACACAGGTGTTTGACACATTAATTGAGGAGCTAAGACAAGTATTCAGTGTTGTCCTAGAGCAAAATTCAATCAACATACCGTTACAAGAAAAGCAGTACGGTATCAGTGTTGGGGTGATAGCCGACAAAACATTATTTTCTTCTGCGTCCTTTATACTAGCTGTGACTTCAGACCTTTCAACCGATGAGCTTCGCAAGTATTTTCAAGCACAAATCAAAATTGGTGCCATTGAACAAATTAAAGAGTTGGTGAATGTGCAGCTACCTGGCATTCAACTCAATAACTTAGCAGTCGCCCCGAGAGAAATTCCTTACCAACGTAATTTTATATATTATGAATTGATTCAGAATGGAGAATATTGGACTGCGTTGGCAGAATCTGGCGGCATCGCATTACATGTAGGCACCAAATTTCCAAATTTAAAAATTGAGCTTTGGGCCATCAGGAGCAAATAACAATGCAAGACGAAGATAGGACTATGATTATTCCGAATCCGGGAGGACGACGGAAATCGGCAAACACACAAACGTTCCGACCTTCACCGCCAGAGTTGAATCAGCCCAATAGCCCAAATTCAACAGCACAAGTCAATTTAAATGCTTCTGCACAGTTTGACGGTGAGAACATCATTCTATCTTCTGCGAGTGACTTGATAATTTTAGCGAGTCATATTCGCTCGCTTGAGCCCAGCAATAGCATTGAACAGTTACGTAGAGACATCGAAGCCTTAATTACAAAGTTTGACCAACAACTTAATCAATTAAATTTAAGTAAAGAAGTGGCGCTAACATCACGTTACCTCATATGTTGCTTGCTTGATGAGTTGGTATTGTCGACTCCCTGGGGATCAGAAAGTGCTTGGAGTAATCAAACCCTACTTAGTAAATATCACAACGAAACGTCAGGTGGAGAGAAGTTTTTTCTAATTGTCAATAAACTGCTAGAACAGCCACAGCGCAACATTGATTTAATTGAATTGTGCTACGTGTGTTTATCATCTGGTTTTTGTGGAAAATACCGACTTTCAAAACAAGGCGAATCCGAATTATTAGAAATAAGTCAAAGGTTGTATACACCGATTGAACAAATTCGTCCTATCGGTCGAGATTTGTCCCCTAGTTGGCAAGGAGTTGGAGAGTTAAAAACAGGTTTTGTTAAAGGGTTTCCGCTTCCGGTGTTTTTTTTAATTCTTGGTTTCATTTTAATCGCGGTTTATGTAGCGTTTTTATCAAGCTTAAAAGCAAAAGTAGAACCTCTTTACCAAAAAATCGAATCTATTGGTTGGGAGCAACCTATTTCTCAACCCACCAACACCGAAGCACCCCGTATTGACATAAACAAAATTGCCAGCTCATTAAAGCAAATATTAGCGGTCTATATCGACAACAAAACCGTGTCAGTTGATGTAAGAGACGGGCAGATTTTTATACGTTTCATTAGTCCCAGTTTGTTTAGATCAGGAAGCAGCGCCATTAATGAGAATGCATTACCCGACGTCAACATTTTGGTCAATGCAATTAAAAATTATGCCGATCGAATATTAGTTGTTGGACATACCGACTCTACAGGTAAGCCTGATTCCAACTGGGTAATTTCTCGTAAAAGAGCAGAAGCAATCGCTAGATGGTTAACAACTAGTAACCAACAGTTGTTCAATACAATGACCAGAGGGGTTGCTGATACACAACCATTAGTGAGCGAAGATAGTGATTACAATAGAAGCATTAATCGCCGCGTGGAATTGACCCTTATTTTGAAGGATGAACTCATATAATGGAAAAAATAAAAGCAATAACTTCTAGCAGATGGTTTATTCCTGTCATCTTTTTCCTGCTTTTTTCGTTGTTTATTTTGTTTGCAGGGCCCTACTTTGCTTTCGCAGAATTCTACCCATTAGCAGCTTTGAGCACGCGAATTATCGTGATCCTCGTAGTATTGTTTATTTATTTGTTAGTGCAGTTTATTAAATATCACCGACAAATGAAAAAACAGCAAAATTTAGTTAAAGATATTACAGAAGAGGATGGACTCAATGACGTTATTAACTCTGAGTCCGCAGAACTAAAAACTAAGTTTGATGAAGCCTTCAAATTACTAAAAAACAAAAAAGGGGGGCAGAACACCCTTACCGACATTCCTTGGTACATGATAATAGGGTCGCCCGGTAGTGGTAAAACCACCTTGTTATCTAATTCTGGTTTGCAGTTTCCATTATTTAATGAGCTTGGAAATCAAGCAGTACAAGGTGTGGGAGGGACGAAAAACTGTGACTGGTGGATAACTCAAGATGCCGTATTATTGGATACTGCCGGCCGCTATAGCTCCCAAGATAGTCATCAAAAGGCAGATGAAACGGGATGGAATAATTTTCTAGGTTTAATCAAAAAGTATCGCCGAAAACCAATTAGTGGTTTGCTGGTAAGTTTTAGCATGTCTGACTTGATGAGTATGAATGAATACGAAATGAGTCAACACATCCTACAAATGAAAAAACGCATCGCTGAAGTGAATGATTTCTTTAAGACCAAATTTCCAGTTTATATCGTTATTACCAAATCAGATATGCTCGCGGGTTTTAGCCAATTTTATGAGACGTTTTCGCATAAGGAAAGAGAGCAGGCATTTGGTATTACCTTTACTAAAGAAGACAGTATTCAAGGTGATATATTAGGCAAGTTTTCTGAAGAGTTTAGACAATTAACTCAGTCTGTTACCAGACGCCAATGGCAAAGAATTTCCTTAGAAAGGGATCCGAACCGTAAATCACTTATTTACAGTTTTAGCGACCAGTTTTCTTCATTAAAACCTACCCTAGATAATATAGTAGGCAATCTAGCTAAGGTTGACGACAGATTAACAACCGGAATTGTTAGGGGCATCTACTTTACTAGCGGAACACAGAACGGCGCTCCTATCGATCGTATTATCGCTAAAGTTTCATCGGCATTTGGGCTAAAAAGTAAAGCTAAGGCGCTGTGGAATAACGACCAACGTAGTTATTTTATTAAGGAATTACTGCAACAGGTTATCTTCCCTGAATCTGATCAATTTGGTGTATTGGTCGGTCATGACAAACGAAAAAGTTTAATTAAACGTATCACTATGGCCACGGCAGGTGTCGTCACACTGTTACTAGTACTCGGCTTTTTCATTAGCTTTGGGAACAATGCAAGATATATTGAACAAAGCGAATTATCAGTAGACAACTGGAGCAAACAGTATGAAAGCTCGGTGTCTAGTGGTGCTGACCTAAGGACCTACATACCCGCATTAAACGACTTTTCTGATAATATAGCGGCCTTTGTGGAACAAAGTGAAACTGAGTTTTCGGGCTTAGGCTTGGCTCAATCCAGTGCTTTGGAAAACGCCCTAACAGCTAGTTACAATCGACTACTGTCATCAGTTTTAATGCCTTATGTAAAAAGACAAGTTGAGCTTCAGTTACGAAATAGTGATGATGTAAGTGAAAAGTATCAGGCCTTAAAAGCCTATTTAATGCTGGCAAACGCGGATAAACGAGACCCTGTTTTCCTAATTTACTGGTTGCACAAAAACCTTAATAATCAGGCATTTTTCACCAATACAGAATATGTACAAGTAAGCGCTCACGTTAATAATCTGGTTAAGAATGATATGTCACTTGCAAGTGTTGATAGCTCGTTAGTAGATGACTCGAGGCGCATTCTACAATCTCAAGCTATATCAGACATATATTATGACCAATTTAAGATAGCCTACTTGAACAAGTCACAAGACATGTTATCTATGGCGCAACTGGCTGGTTCTGATTGGCGTACTTTATTAACTTCTTCTAAAGACGATATACAAACTATCCCACGCTTTTTTACCCCTGAGATTTTCTCACAAGTATTGGGTAGTGAGATAAAAAACTATTTAAACCAGCTAGAATCAGAAACATGGATTTTAGGCGAAGGTAACGTAATCAATAAGGGCACCTTAACAACACAACTAGAGAAGTCATACGCTAGAGATTACGTCAATAATTGGAAAGATTTACTTCAGTCGGTTTCTGTAAAAAGAACAACAAATATGGCGGCACTAGATTCAGCCTTGAAACTTGCTGGCGGATTAAACTCTCCACTATTTCAGCTACTTGAATCTGTATCCCAGGCCACTAAACTTGTAGAGATTAGTTCCGAATCAAGCTTAGCAAACTTATCATCTACCGTAGATAGAGCGATGAATAAAGCTAATAGGTTAAACAGTCTACGTAGCACTGATACGCCCGAATATTTAATTACTTCTCAGTTTAGCCAATTGCATGAACTCCTAAGTCAAGACCAAAAAACAGTAGTACTGCAAAAAATGACAACCATTGTTTCCGATATTTCAGTGTCTTTGAACTTTGATTTGAGAAATGAGGAAGTAAGCGTTAACGACAACATCCTTAAGCCACTGCAAGCCTTCGCTTATAGCCAACCAGCACCATTAAATCGATGGGGCGAGGAAATGGCAACCAACATAAAGGCAATGCGCGACCAGACCCAAAGACTGAAGATTGCTAAACTTTGGCAGCAAAGTGTATTTAACAAATGTAATGATACGATTAAATTTAAATACCCATTTCAGCGCTCCGCCACAACAGACGCTAGCCTGAGAGATTTATCTCAATTATTTGGCTCGTCGGGTAGTATTTATCAGTTCTTCACAAAACATATACAGCCGTTAATCAGAAGCAATTCGTATCCCTATCAATGGAAAGAAAACGTCGCGAGAACCTATGGTTTTAACAACAATGTTTTACCATTTTTTGAAAAAATCAACAAAATCCGCGATAGTTTATTTGCCGATGACAGTGATAATCCACAACTAACGTTAGCCTTTAAACCGATTTACTTAGACTCTCGGTTGTCGAAATTCAAGATGTCGATACATGGTCAAAGTATGAGTTATCAATTCGGACGCCCTTCGAGTACAAATATCGTTTGGCCGCCACAAGACTTTGGTTCAAGCAGTCAGTTTGCCTTTGAACGACGTGATGGTAGTGATGTTGGTGAAAGCAAAACTGGTTTGTTCGCACTATTCAAACTGATTGATGAATCAAAGAGCAAGAGAATTAATGAAAATAAGATAGAAGTGACATTTACTAAAAATGAATACGAAGCAATATATGAAATAACAGGGAATGGAAGAACAAATCCGTTAATCATTTCCCAGTTATCTAACTTCAAATGCATCAGTGAATTTTAGCGATATAAAATGAAAATTGGATATTTTGGAAAACTCCCAGGTTATGGTGATTTTATACAGCGCAATGTATGTCCCGAGTTTATAAAATATTGGGATAATTGGGTATTACAGTCTCTCAGTTCATCTCGCGAACAACTAGGCGATTCTTGGAGAACCAGTTACTTTAATAGCCCGATATGGCGCTTTGTGATTAACCAAGACTCGGCTAGCCAAACGACTGTAGCAGGCTTTATTATGCCGAGTGTAGATAAAGCTGGGCGCTGCTACCCTTTTACAGTGGTGTGCCAAGCAGATTCACAAGTCAATCCTTTTGTAATGGCTCGAAAAATAGATCTTATTCATGAAGTTGGTGAAGACTTTGCTTTAAGCTTGTTAGAAAACACTAAGCCGGATCTAGACGAAATAACTAGCGTTTTGAATGAAATCTATGAAAGCGTGCAAGAATCTAACTGTCAAAGTGCACAATTCAAATCGGTGAGCTCCGTAATGGAATTAGCCTGTATTACCGAAATTGACTCGCTTGATTTCACATTGGGTAACGAGTCTTTCCTAGAGATATTAATGAATGAAAAAAATGTTAATATGTCGATTTGGTCAATGGGAAATACTGAAGGTGTTGATCCTCAAATACGCTATTTTTCTGGTATGCCACCTACCGACAACTATTACTCTTTCTTAATTGCCGGTGAGAATCAAGAGAGCTAGCTACAGCGCTAGCAACTCATCGACTTAAGGGTAAGGTATCGTCTAAATTTGAAAAGTTGGAATGGATATTTTCATTTCCATCAACTATCTCCAACGACTGTTGATTATCAACTACGATAACCGTAACGTTGTCACGAGCATTCCGCTCTAATGAAGTTTTAATCAATAGTGGAGCAATAGATTCTAATGGTGTTGTAAGCAGCAGTTGCTCAATCTCAGCATCATCAATAACTTTGTTTAATCCATCACTACATAAAAAATATTTATCCCCGTCAAGCCTGACGTCGCTCACTATATCTAAGTCAAGCTCATCACTGGCACCAACTGCTCGTGTAATCACATTAGCATTTGGATGACGTTCGGCTTCTTCAGGCGTTAAAAGCCCTTTTTGAACTAATTCTTCTACTTGGCTATGATCTTGTGTAAGTCGCGTGAGTTTATTATTACGAACACGATAAATGCGGCTATCACCAGCCCAAATACAATGAGCGAATTGATGGTCAAAAGCCAGAACCACCACTGTACTGCCAATTACGGCCTGCTTTTCGCTCGCCATCGATACTAAACGTGTATTGACGTCCTGCAGCACTTGCATGATTTGCTGTGTAGCCAAAGGATAGCTATTTGAATCAGCAATATCTCGCAAACTATCTACAATCATTTTGCTAGCGACATCACCTTTAGCGTGCCCGCCCATACCGTCAGCAACACACCACATGCCATCTTGGGAACAGTCTAGATATCCGTCTTCGTTAACTTTACGAATGGTACCAATATCTGTTTTCCCAACCGATTTCCATGAACGTTCAAGCATAATTTTAGTTTCCAGTGCGGCCAATATAAATCACTTTACAGGTTTCGAACAGCTAAGTCGTCCTAACTTCTTCGTCAAACAAACTCGAGACATTATAGATACAAATGTCTTTGATTGCTGGTATTTTTCTAGGTAGACTAAAGTACAAATTCTGCACGAATTTTCTTAAATATTGAAGCCATTCTTGCATTAATTCTCAAAATAGAAGGTCGCTTAGTGGAAGAAAACATGTTGAACAAAACAATCGGGCGCTATGAAATCAAGGAAATGATTGGTGAAGGAGCGATGGCTAAAGTTTATAGAGCCTATGATCCTGAAATTAACCGTTCAGTTGCTTTTAAAGTACTCAAAGAAGATCACTGCGTAGATGAAGAGTATTTGTCGCGATTTCTACGTGAAGCTAAGGCTGCAGGGGCGCTTTCGCACTCCGGGATTGTAACGGTTTATGATGTAGGTAAATTTGAAAATTCTCCGTATATTATGATGGAGCTTTTAGACGGCAGCGACTTAGGTGAAGTACTTAAAAAAGAGAAAAAACTTTCACTCAAGCAAACCCTGATTATCGCATTACAATTAGCTAAATCCCTTGATTATGCCCATAAATCAGGGATCATTCATCGCGATATTAAACCCGATAACATTATTGTTATGCCCGATGGCGAGTCCATTAAAGTTGCAGATTTCGGCATCGCAAGAATGAACGAAACTGAAGAGTCTCAAAAGACTCAAGTTGGATCTGTTTTGGGTACCCCACGTTACATGTCACCAGAACAGGCTTTAGGTAATCCTGTTGATGGTCGTTCGGATTTATTCTCGGTAGGCACAATCATGTACGAAATGCTTAGCGGAAACAAAGCATTTGACGCCGGTAATATGGCCACACTAATGATACAAATCGCTCAAAAACAACCTGAGCCGTTAAAAACTCTTTGCCCCGAAATTCCTGCAGGTGTTCGTCAAATAATCCAAAAATTACTACAAAAGTCTCCTGATAAGCGATTCCAAACTGGAAACAAACTAGCAGAGGCATTGGGCAAAGAATTAAGTACCTTAAGCGACCAACAAGCCGAACAAAAAAAACATAAATATATCCCCTTAAAAATACGTTGGACCTTATCTGTGGGTGCAATCGTGGGATTGGTATCGTTTATTAGTATCAACATTGTATTTAACATGCAGTCTAAGGCGATGACTAAACAAGCGGTTGATTCAGGTGCTTCGTTTGCGAAATTTATTTCTACAGAAACCGCGATACCCATTCTGAGCGAAGATTGGATTTCCTTAGAGACGTTTATTGGTGATGCCGCCAGTAGAGATACATTTTCATACTTAATAGTGACTGACAGATCAGGAATTGTCCGTGGTGCCAGTGACAACACTTTGGTAGGTAAGATATACCAACCCAATGAGAATGATGTACTAGTCAGTGAAACAGAGGATGTGCATACAACCAGCACTGAAACTGCTGATGGTAAGAACATCTTTAATATACGAACGCCCATTTTGTTTCAGAGCACTGAAGTGGGTCAAATAATCTTAGGTTTGTCTCAAGATGGCTTAGATGAGGTTAAAAGCATTACTGGTTCGTTAATGTTTATTCTAGCCTTGATCACTACCTCTTCAGTGGCTGTGGTGATGTTTATTTTTGGTGGGTTAATTGCTCGTCCGTTTAAAGTGTTAAACCAATCTTTGAAAGGTTTTGCGGCAGGTAATTTAGACACAAGAATATCTTTGACACGAAATGATGAGATAGGTGAAGTATTTGACTGCTTCAATAATATGGCTGCTGCGATTCAGGATAGATATACAGAAGTTACCGATGAGTTAGCACAGACAGGTATAGATAAAACAGGGATCACTGCAGATAAACCGGAAGAGAGTGGTACTCATGCTTCGGAAGCTGAAGTTAAAGCTAAAGAGATAGATAAGTTAGAGAGTGAATTTGCAGATCTAGGGCCAGATGAAACTGTAATTTCCAACAGTCAAATTGACCTAGTAAACAAACCTAATCAGGATATTGTGCAAAAAGTAGAGGAAAATATTGAGCCTACTGAAATGTCTGAGATTCAGTCAAAAATTGACTCTGATTCAGATGCTGACGCTGATAGAACCATCATTTCCAGTAGTCAGATCAATCTAGATATTGCGTCAAATGAGTCCGACGAAAAGAATCCACCAAAAGAAACGAAACAAGAAACCCCGGATACTGAGTCTGTGATCGAAGAAAATCCTGACCAAACAGTTATCGCCTCTAGCCAAATTATTATGAAAAGCGAATCGACTAAAAGCGATGAGGTAAAAGAAGAACCTAGCACCGCAGATAGCAAATCTGAAAAAATCGATGCAGAAGATAGCTCTACCGAACAAGAAATTCCACTTCCAACTAAAAAGCCACCAGCAAAACGCAGAACACCCCGAAAGCCCGCCAAGGCTAAAGTAAAAACTGAAGACACCGCAACTAAAGACGCGATTGCTGATTCTGACCAGAGTACAAAAATTTGAGGTATTTTCCACTCTTCTTTTTGTCTATCTTGTTATGTGGCTGTTCAACTATAGAACGGAGAATAGTAGCAAGTAACGATGATTTTATCGTGTTACAGACAGATCATAATGATACCTTCGGTTCCCTTGCGGAAGAGTTTTTGGGGGGCAAACAATACACAGAAATTCTTGAAAGATATAATCCGCAAACAACTATCTCTTCAGGTAGCTATATAGCGATTCCTAGAAAGGTGATCAATAGTTCTGGTGTTTTTGTTGACGGCTACCAACGTGTGCCGGTTCTGTGTTATCACCAATTTACTGAAGATAGTAAGAGCAAAAACAAGATGGTTGTTCCTCGTGCAGACTTTGAGCGGCAGATGGCTTACCTTTACTCCAATGATTATCAAGTAATATCACTAAGCGATTTGGGTAAATTTATCAGTGGTGAAAAAGAACTACCTAAGAAGTCTGTTGTGATAACCATAGATGATGGCTATAAAAGTTATCTAGATGTGGCTTACCCCATTCTCAAAAGATACAACTTTCCCTCTACAATGTTTGTTTACCCTGACTTTATTGGCGCTAGGCCAGCGCTCAAATGGAATGATGTAAAGTACCTAAGCAAATCACCATTGGTAGACATACAATCTCACTCAAAATCACATGACAGTTTATCTCCATTACCATTAGGCGAGTCAGAAGAAGATTACCTAACGCGCCTAAAGATTGAAGTTGAAGGTGCAGAAAAAGTATTGGTACGAAGAACCAAACAAGAGTTTAATCATTTTGCTTATCCCTATGGGAATAGTAGTTTAGAGGTTGTTGAACTCCTAAAACAAAACGATTATGAACTTGCAGTCACCGTACATAAAGGTAGCAACCCTTCGTTTTCAGCCCCGTATTTATTGCATAGAACCATGATATACGGGGGAGACAGTTTGAATACATTCAAAAAAAGCCTCGATGTATATAGAAATGTGATGCTGAAATGATAGAGCGGATCTTCTGGATAGCCACGATAATATTTTGTTGTTCATGTAGCACAAACTTTATTGATAACAATGCAATGTTTGAACAACGCAGCCCGATTGCTGATGCTTTGGAAAAACAACAACGTTACGCAGAGGCATTGACGCAGTGGAAGGTTTTGCAGATAGCCTATCCAGACGATGAAGTGGTCAAACAAAATATACATCGGCTTGAACTCCTAATATCAGATAGTGTCATTCAACAATTAGCGATTCTAGATAAAGCTAAAGCTTCAGGTGATCAAAAATTGGAGCGCGAGGTCTACCTTAAAATATTAGCTCTAGAACCGAATAATCAAATAGCGATTGAAGAGTTACGGCAGTTCGAATGGAATTACGCATATCAGGAAGCCAGTTCAAAAACAGCTAACATTAAGAAATATTTTGTTGAAACACAGCAAGAAGCTAAAATTTCTATTCAGCTCAATAACTACATTGAACAAGGAAAACAGTTCGTTTCCGATAAAAAGTATCAAGATTTACTACAACTAGCTGATAAGTTTGAAAACACCTATCCAAAACACCTGCTTCCAAACGAATATCGAATATTGGCGTACTCCAAATTAGGAGAGGAACAACAAAAAGACAACAATACAAAGCAAGCGATTAAGTTCTATAAACAAGCTTTGAAAGTGGCTGCAGTGAAAGGTCAAAAGTTACCCAACCTCCAAAAGAAAACAGATCAGCTGTCTGGGCTTATTGCCAATAGGTATTTGAAATTAGCTAATCAAGTTTTTAAAACTGACTTAGATGAAGCCATTAATTACTTTGAGCAATCACTTAAATATCAGCCCAACAATAATAAGGCTCGCCAATTAATGCAGCGAGCCATAAAGATTAGAGAGAATTTATTAAAAATCCAAAAACTTGATTCTAATTCTGATTAAGGGTGTTATGCGAGTAAAGAGTCTACTTTAGGCTAATGTTCTTTACCCGCTTAAGGCTCTTTATCCGCTGAGGGCTATTTATCCGCTGAGGGCTCTAATTCCGATTGAGGTTATCTAATTTTTCTTGTAGCTCTAAGGCTTGTGCCCGATATAACTTCGCACTCGAATGGTCTGGATTGACCTTCAAAACCATATCCCATTTTTCAATTGCTAAATCGAGTTCTTGACGTCGAAATGCTGATGACGCTTCTCTGTGGTATTTATCAGCGATTTCTTTTTGCAATACCAACATTTCTTCCATCGCTAAGTCATTTTGACCGTCTAACTCTGTCGCCATCTTAAAATTTTCGAAAGCATTAAAGGGTTCTTCTTTTTGTAGATTCAACTGCCCCGCTTTTTCAAAATAGGTGGCAGCTAACACATTATCTGTTTCTGCAATTTCTTTGGCACGTCCAATATATGTTGATATCGCCAGATCTCTGCTTTCGCTATTTAGCTTACCAAAAGTACTAAGCGTCGCTAACTTTTCAATTGCAGCTTGATAATCCATATTTTGAGCCAATTCTTTTAAATCACTTAAGGCCGATTCAGCTGTTTCTACTGGGGCGATTGGAACAACTTCTGCTAATACTGGCTCTTCAACGGGTATTTCAGAGGACTCGACTAAATCCTCAGCCGCTTCAGCAGATTCGTTTACCTCGTTAATTTCTTCTTGCATTGCTAATTCAACACTAGCATCTTCACTGTCTGCGCTAGGAACTTCAAGCTCTTGGGACGCGTCTTTGTCACGTTGCGCTCTGGCCAGTTGTGTCATTGGGATTTTAATTTCTTGCCCTATATTAACTCGGCTAGGATTAGCGATATTATTGTATTTCGCTAATGCGTAAAATTTTAGCGCAGAACCTAAATATTTTTTTGCTAGGGTAGATAGGCTAGTGCCTGAGGTTAGGTTTACCTTGAAATATTCGGCGGGGAAATATTGACTTGAGTCAGTGGAAATTTGTGCAACTAAATTTCTGGCACTATTACTTCTAGGAACCGCTTCTAAGTATGCGTTGAGTTCTGCCAACGCCTGACCATCTTCACCATTTTCGAGCTTTTCTAACGCTTTACTAAAACGTTGTCTGGGCGTCAAACCGACTTCAGCTATATAAGTTTTATTGTTCTGAACTCCCTTAGTTTTATTGACCTCTGCGGAGGTCGTTTTTCCAGCTGTACCTCCTCCAGTACCACCACATCCTGATAAAATTAGTCCTGCTACAAGAATAGCAGCTGATAATTTTATTTTATTGTCCATACAACTAATCATTTATAACCCCTGAAAATATAAGAAACAGTCGTCGATAATCTAAGTTTCTCGGTACGAAGCAGTTTAATACAATTGTAATCGTCAAGCATGTTTTTCCATCTGAATTTTATCATCTAATTGGTAACATCTTGAAAATAGTATGATAAATATATTCTACAATATAAGGAGTTGTCCTTGTTTGGCAAGTATAAACTTCAAACCATGGGTATTTCCTTGATTCAATTCTTGTTGAATTTTAAGCCTTGGATTAATACCACTTTTTAGGCTGTATTTAATATGGCTGATGATAACTTTCATATCCTTCATTTGCTGCTTGTCGGCGACTAACGAATAGAAATAGTGCATTTCTGACAATAGCCATTTAGGGGTAAGATGACCAAATAACAAATTATCCGGTTGACTGTTAGCAAATGAGACTTCTATTACAACCCCTCTAAGTTGTTTGGTTCGCATCTGCTTAGCTAAATATTCCCAAACAATAGCGAGTTTACCTTGCTTTTCGACCTTATCTGGACCAGTGTCACCAAAATAGACAAACAGATTATCTTCATATTCAATCACAAATGCCGTTGATTCTAAGGGATGGCTTAAACTGAATGCTGTGACTTTTAGTTGAGTACCTTTAAGGTTCGCAGTTTGCTGAGGCACTAAATCGATAACCTGGTACTTGTTTAAAAAAGGTGGTTTACCTCTATCGGTAAAATTAGCCCAAGCTTGCCAATTGAAATAAGTATCGCTCATCGTTTGGTTAACCGACTTCAACCCATAGATTGGTTTGTTATTATCTTCAGGTGAGGCAACCAACAAACCGGCCACATGGTCTAGGTGACCATGGCTAATCAAATAGCCTTTAATGTGGTGATGTAAAATTTCACCTGTTGTAGACAAGGTGGGATCTGAATGTACAGGGAGATATTTAAAAGCATTATTATTGAGCGCAACGTTGATGCCATTAGTTAATGTACCTGCGTCTAAAGCAATGTAATTAGGTTCAGATAAAGTCCTTAGTAAGAAAGCACTGAGATTGCCATCTTGAATCCCACCTGTACTACCCAAAGTAACTAATTCAAATACCCCTTTCGTCTCGGAGTTAATGCTAACTGGAGTTTGTTCTCCATATAGTTGAAACGATACGATTAATGCAGTGATGAATAAAATATGTATGTTGCGTTGCAATCACTTAACCTTTGTTTGGATTGATTGAGTTTCTACACTTTGTTTATATAACGTTAGCGCCTGTTTTTGATCGTCCTGTGATTCTTTGATGCTCGACATTAAAACCAAATCTTCTTGTCGATTACCCAATTTAATTGCCTTTGCTAAGGCTTTTTCTGCTAAAAGTTTGTCATTTGCATTAAACGCAATATGACCTAGCGTCGATAGCAGTTCGACATTCAGGTCATCTTTCTTTATCCAACTTTCGAGTTTTTTTATTGCTCCCGCTGGATTCGGTAGTTTTATTTGCTTAAACAAAGGCACTAATAGGGGATGCGGTGAAGAAGACTGAAACTCCAGCAAGGCTTGCTCAGCATCTAAGTGCATTCCTTGGTCGATAAGCATTTGTGTGTAGGCAGCTTGTTGAGCAGGGTCTTTTCGCGTGGCTCTAGGCAGCGATTGCCAATTTTGTTTTAGTTGTTCCGCCCCCTCTTTGCTCGCTATTTCAGCGAAGTTACCTTTAGAGGCTTGCTGCATGAGCACGTCGTAATCATCGCCGAGCGCTTTTTTCCAACCTTTTAACTTGTCTTTCAACTCTTGCCACTTGTTTGCCTGAGCTAGCGCTTGAGCCCATAGTCTTAACACTGGTGTTTGCGCTTGTTGTTTTTCAGTCAGAGTGTGGATCACTTCTATCGCTTCATCTGACCGATAGTGCTGTAAGGCGTCCCGAATTAAGCACAAATTCGCTGCCAAAGCGGATTTTTCATAGGTTTTAGCCATACTCCAATAACTTTTGGCTTTCTCTAAGTTGCCTAATTGAACCTCGGCGTCAGCGGCAGCGAGTAAATTGATGCCATCGAAATCTTCATTTTCTATCTTTTTGAAGTTGTCTCTAGCAATCAAATAATTGGTTTCAGCCATTGCAATTAAACCAGCGGTAAAGGCTCTTTGTTTTTTACGACTCCCCCAATTCCCAAGCCAGTTCTTTGAGCCAGAGGCTGCTGCCAAAGAAGCTTTGACCAACAAATTTATTAACATTAACCCGACAAAAATAGCAATCAGAGATAGGCAAAGTGACCAAACATTCATTTCAGCGACCCAACCGTTAAATTCGACCATAACGTAGCCACTATCATCAAATATCATCGCCGCAATCACGACGCTAATAAGCAGGATAAGCAAAACCAAAAATATTCTTATTAATTGCCTCATGATTAATTACTTCCGTTCACAAAACGACTTTCTAAGCGCTCTTCGATTAAATCTTTTATTAAAGGTGTGACCTTAAATTTTCGAGGATAGTTTTTTTCAAAGTCAGTTGCTTGTAGCTGACTTAAACTTTCAGAAAAGCGCACCACCCCGTCTTTTGTCATATCGAATGATTCAATTAGTACATTCTGCGCTGTTTTCAATACCTGTTCATATATGACCGGCTGATCTTGTAAAACCGCCACTTGCGCCTGCAATAAAGCGAACTTAAGTTGTGCCTTAGCTAACCATTGCTGTTGTTCAGACATGAATGGTTTAATTTCAGTAGTTACCTTTTTAAAGCTAAAAAAGTTCTTAGTTGCTTCTTTCCAATTACGGGCTAAATTCGCTCGCCAATCATCGATAGATTCGGTGATGCTATCGTCAACATCCTCAGCTTCTGGCCTTCGAAAAAACGCTAGCGGCAAATTATCTACTTGATTAATCATGGCCCCTATTTCGATTGCAATTGAACTGCTTGAAACTTGATTTACTTGTTGCAAAGCCAGTAAATCCTCAGCAATCATAGCCCGTAAAGGCAACAAGCTGGGATCGTCTAAATCTTGAATACGGCTATCAGCTGATTCCAGCATCATTCTTGCAGTTTTTACATCACGTTCTAACCATAGTTTGCGTCCGGCCATTCGAATTAGATAGTCAGCTTCCGCTAACAGCCAATCAGCCGGTCTACGACCAGAGATATCAGCCAAATTTCGTTGATTCGTTTGTACTCGTGCACGAGTACCTTGTAGCTGTTCATCTAAGTTCTGTAAGCGAGTTTGCAAACTTTGGTTTTGCTGTTGCAACTCCCCCTTAGCAAGTTGATTAGAAGCGATGGATTGGGCAATATCATTTTGTTGTTGTTCCAAACTAAGCCGCTGCTGTCGCACACTTTCTTGTTGCTGCTGAATACTAGTTTGCTGAGCGTTTAAGGTATCATATTGTTGTTGGCTTTGAACTTGCCACTGCATCCATGCCCAGTAACCAGCACCAATAATGGCCGCCAGTAACAGTAAATTGAGGATAGTGAAGAACCACAGAAAACCTGTTTTGTTTTTCGGCTCCGACCTTGAGTTACCTTGTGATGTATCGCTTTTATTAGGTTTCACGCTAGCTTGTTTACCTTGAGCTGCAGCATAATGTGCAGGCTGCTTCGATGCCGTTGTTTTATTGGCTGATGCGTCCTGCTCTTTTTTTACTGACGGATTGGCAGTTTTTTCTTTAGCGAGTTGCTGTTCCAACGCTTTCAGTTTTGCTTCATCTGACGGGGTTAACTTGTTCTCATCTGCCATTTAATGCTCCGAAGAATGTCTTGCGCGGGTAATCAACTGTTTTGCGCATTGAATTAAGGCCTGATCACTGGCGTCTCGGCTAATACTTATTTGGGACACACCCAGTTTAGATGCTATATCTGCAGTTCTTTGGCTAACCACTATCCAGTTTAACTTTTGCAGCCAATTTGTCTCAAAATACTCAAAGGCAGCCTGAATAACTTCGCCACTGGTAGCAATAATGCAACGGATTTGATCCTGTTGCCAGCCTTGTGTGCAAACTGGAGAGTCTAGTTTAACCCTTTTATACACTTCCCATTCTGAGACAACTGCACCGCGGCTTGTCAAAGTATCTCGAAGCAATTCTCTACCACCGAAACCTTTCATAATAACAATATTTTTATCAACCACATCGTTAAGCTCTGCAAGGCTAAGCAAACCTTCAGTTCTAGGCGCTTGTGGAACAATCGCGTCAAAACCAGCTTTTTGTAAAATATTTCCGGTACTGGCGCCAACTGCAAAAAAGCATACATTTGCGGGCCATTGATTTTTCAGCTGCACACATTGCTGAGCCGCCACGGTACTTGTTACTACTATATAGATTTCAGTGGCTGCCAAATTGCGCAAATCGGCAATTCTTAAAGGTAATTGAGCAATACAGTCTTTGTCTAAAACAGTATCAATCAATCCACAAGCAACAGCCGACAGCTTCGCTTCATTAAAAACCTGCGCACTCGCTAGACACTTAGCTTGAGGTCTAAGCAGCAAAAAAGTCAAAACTTAACCTGCATATAACGCGCTGAGGATATCCCCTGCGCCTTGTTCAAGTAACAAATGAGCAACGTGTTCACCCAAAGTTTCGGCGTTTTCAAGCACATCAGTATGCTCAGCATGCAACAATACTTTGCCATCAACCGACCCAACTAATCCTCGCAGCGTGATATGTTGTCCATTTAACTCAGCAAAACTACCGATAGGCACTTGGCAACCACCGTTTAACTTGGCGTTCATAGCGCGCTCTGCTTTGACTCGAATAGCAGTTTCAGTGTGATTCAAAGGCACCAACAACTCAATCAACTCTAGATCGTCATTGCGACACTCAATACCTACTGCTCCTTGCCCTACCGCAGGTAGTGATAATTGTGCTGGTATCTCTGATTGAATACGTTGTTGCATACCCAATCGTATCAAGCCTGCTGCAGCTAACACTATCGCATCGTATTCCCCTGCATCCAATTTACTTAGCCGGGTATTAACGTTGCCGCGCAAATCTTTGATCACCAAATCTGGTCTAATTTTCCGTATTTGACACTGACGTCTTAAGCTAGACGTGCCTACAACAGCATTTTGGGGTAACTCTTGGAGTGTATTAAAGCGGTTAGATACAAAGGCATCAAACGGGTTTTCTCGTTCACAAATAGCATGCAGCCCAAATCCTTCAGGAAAGGCCATGGGTACATCTTTCATAGAATGTACGGCGATATCTGCACGACCTTCAGTCATGGCCACTTCTAACTCTTTAATAAACAGGCCTTTACCACCAATTTTAGCGAGTGGTGTATCTAGGATTTTGTCGCCTTTAGTCGTCATAGGGACAAGTTCTACTTGCAGATTTTTATGGGCGTTAAGTAACGCCGCTTTGACGTATTCGGCTTGCCATAACGCTAAAGCACTTTTTCGTGTTGCGATACGGATAATGCGTGTTGACATGAAACTTCCTGAACAAAAAATTACGCAGTATATGTTATCAGAAACACGAACAATTTGAGTACTTGGCTAAAGACAAATTTCAAGCAAGGGTAAAAATCGCCCCTGAACGCTATGAGATTCCTTACTACCAACTTTTTTAGCGCCATTTGCGAGATAGAAATCTTCTGCGAAAGGATCACTTTGTAAGCTAATACACTTTGCTTGGCGTTGCTTAGCTAACGATATAGCTGCGCCAAGCAATCGTTTCCCCCAACCTAATCCAATAAAGTCCGGCTCGATAAACAAAGCCTCTAGTTGCGGTTTTTTAGATTCCGTGAAATCCAATATAAAAAAGCCAACAATATGTTGCTCACTCGACTCCGCGACCTTAAAACTATAATTCGATGATAAAATTTGACTCTCGTTGTAAGTTAGTTCTTTTTTACAGTTCGACAAAAACTCTGAGTCATAACCCCAATACCCTTTTGAACGTAAGGCCAAGTCACTGAGAAATGAGGCTTCTTGCGGTTTAGCGCATCGAATTATATTTGTTGTCATCAAATCACCATTAAAAAAATAAAGAAACCAAAAACCCCCGTACAACTAAAATTGTAGTACTCCAGTCCCATTTTATTACGTCACTAGAGCAATGATTAATTTACGTTAATTGCCTCGCTGGGTTCAACTTTCGAAATCCCAAACTCAGCCTTGATAGACTCGACATATTTGCGACGTTTCACTAACCATAGGTTAAACTGCTCGATTATTTCTGGATATTTAACCGTAGAAATTTGGTACGCATAAGTTTGTTTCGGCAAGGTTTCACTGACCACCAGTTTCTCTTGAATATGCAATTGTTGTAAGCTAGCGTTTGCGACCGCAAGGTCAATATCTAGACCATCTAATAAACCGCTGACAAGATGCTTAACCAATATTTTAGAGCTTGAATCTTCATAGAGTTTGAGCTGACCTTGTTCAACCTTTTTGACCCAGAGCGTCGGGAAAAAACCAGTAATAGTACCAATTGTCTTGAAGAAAGACGGGGCTTTACTTTTGTTTTTAGCCAGCACAATCGCCCCTGCAGTCATTGCAACAATCTCGTCACTAAAATATATAGGGAGATGATGCTCGTTGTTTCTTTTTTGCCACCTAGCATTATCAGGAAATTTAAAATCTATATCTTCTTCGTATAACCATTTAGGAAACTGTTTAATTGGCAAAGATAAATAACTTATTTTATGCCCATTTTCCTTTGCAAACTGATCAAAAATAACTTTCGAAAAAGACCTCTTGTTAGAAGCGAAATCGTAATAAGGGTAATAACTTATGTCTTCAACACCAATTACGAAACTTCCTGCATTGGTGAAATAACTGACGGTGAGACAATAAAAGAATACAAAACGAGGCAAAATACTCATTTAGATTCACTCAAAATAAATATCACAATGGATGTCTCGAATTTAACGGAACGAAAACTCAGTATACTCGCAACTGCTCATTGATTAAACAAGCAACAGATTTGAAGTGTTTTGAAAATAAAAAGTGACCGCTCCAATGAATTATTCAGGGTAACTGACTTCGAAATGATGGGTGATTAACATTAAGTCGCCATGCCATACCTGTACTTGCCATTTCCCTTGCCAGTAATTGGGTAGGCTTTTACTTGAATATGTACGCCAATTATCGCCACCAATATTTAAGGTCACAGTGGCTTTTTCTTCACCTTGGTACAACCACCTATGAATAATTTGGTTACTAGCGAGCCCACTTACCTGCGTGAAAAAGTAAACGCGCTTCATTTGTTCAACTTGCCCCTCGACAAATCCCTCTAGGTCATCAGTCGGCTCTCTATTTTCAATACTACTAGTCAATTGGCTACGCTCTACTTGTGCCATGGTAAATTGACTAAATATTCCCAACGATAAAATCATTAATAGCTGTGAGAATTTTTTCACAGTGTTCTCCAAAATATGCTTAGGTACCTAAGTGCTTAACTCTGCACTTTTTTCTATCCAAAAAAAAGCCCGAATTTACGGGCTGAGATTTGTGAAAACTTAATTTAGTTGTCTTGGTATTTTTTCACATTGGTAATTTCAGAGTAATATTTATTCGCAGAAACAATGTCTGCATCAATGGTTGAAAGCCAATCTCTTTTTACTTTTTGGTTATAGTTCAAATACAATTTTCCGTCTTCAATATGCCAAGCGTTAGGATCAATACCAGCAGTTTTGCTATCAGCCATTGCCCAAGCACAATAACCACCGTATTGAGCAGCGTACTTTTCAGGGTTTAGCTCAAACAACTCCAAATTCTTTTGACTAGAGAAACGCCAATTAGCGCCGCGCCATAAGACTTGAAACGTCTTGTTTCCCACAACCGGTTCCCCTTGAGTAAAGTACGCAACGGTATCGTATCCTTCTATGGCAGTGTTATTGAAAAATCCGGTATTCACAGCGTCATCAACCGCCAAAACGGGTAAAGTTACAAGCGTAAAAAACGTTACCGCTAAATATTTCATCAATTTATGCATTGCAAATTCGTTCCAACAATTTCAACAACCTTGAGAGACTAAACCGGATTAAGGTGAATAAACTTTCATCTCAATTTTTTTGTTGTACTTTTATTGCTAAAACTTCAGTTAGGAAACTGTTATGGGTCTGCCGCTGAAAAAATGAATGCCTGTGATGGTGTTTCCAGCATATGCTCCATTAATGTTAATCCACTAGTTTTAGCAAGATGATCAATTAGCTCTCGCTGAGTGTTGTCACCTATTTCAAATGTAACCGCATGCACCTTATATTCGTCGGCAATAAACTGCTTAAACACGCCGCGTCCGGGGCTCGAACCGGGTTTAGGCCTGACCACAAAAGATGCAACAGTTTGACTTTTTATTTTAGCTAACCAGTCATTGGTAAATTGTGATGGCGCTACATTGTAATCAGTAGGCATGGTATAAAAAATATCTTGCTGAGTAGAATGAAAATCCACTGCAAATACTAAGTGTTGAGACGCCTTTAACAGACTATCTAATTTCGCTTTAACCAACGCAGTTTCTAACTGAGTAAATTTCCCCCAATCACGATTCAAATCGATCCCCTTGTTATTGTGTCGCCAATTTCCCGAAGCGACCCCATCAGGGTTTAAATTAGGTATTATCAATACATTAAAACGCTGCAAAAACGCTTGCTGAATTTGTGTTGGTTGCGCCAACTGCTCTACAAAACCCAGCAATGCTAGCGCACCAGTAACTTCTGGCGGATGTTGCCTACCTATTACCAGTAGCCATTCATTATTATTGTCTCTAAGTGAAATTAATCCCTCAATTGGTCTACCTAAAGTTGAATGACCTAAGTTTATTTGGCTAAAACTGCTACTTTGCGCAATTTCATTAATCCAACTCAAATAGTGATTGTTATCAATAATTTCTTGCGCGGCAATATACGAGTCTTGGAAAGCAGTGACCTTGAAAGTGAGTTGATTATTTTTGACCACAAAAGGTAAATTTTTCCAAGTTTGTCTGTCTTTACTTATTTTTGGCAGGTATCTGGGTTTGGCTCTTTCTGCTTGTATAGTAATTTTTATTGAATTGCTGCTTCCCTGCTCTTTAGGTTCAACTTTAAACGCATACCAAGGACTAGGATTAATAGGCCGGTTTTCAGGGTTGGTAGTCAACAAATAGTGATCTTCAGATAACTTCTTACAACTATTGAGCCTTGCTGTTTCAAAGTTAGCGGTAAAACTCACTCGCTCAAATTCACAACTTTGTGCATAAAGTTCAAAACTCAACACACAAAATATCAGGACTAATAATAAACTCTTGTGATTTTTAGATTGCATCGTTATTCCGTTTATAAAATTGTTGTGTGACCTTCCAACTGAGATTTTGTAGGGCTAAAGCGATTTCCTTATCCAACTTACCTGTATAACTTAAACCTTCTGGAGAGCGTTGGTAGAATGTTGCATAAAATACACATGCGGCCAAATAAGTACCTGCTTCACTAGGGTGTTTCCAGTTTATTTTATATGTCAGTTGGCCTTTACTGTCGACTCCCATTACGTCAGGAACAAATAACTCTATATGACTTAGCACTGTTTCAGCCTGAGCAAAAGCCACACCAACAGGTACTACTAGCACACCTAACTTATTAGCTAATTGAGTATAAACATTCGCAAGTTCTCTACCCATGCGTGCTTGGCTCTTGTATCCCCAAGTCATAAATAAAACAGGTTGAATATCCTTAGCTTTGATTTTCTGTACTGCGATAGACGTAGCTTCTACAAACTTTTGGTAACTCTTCGCGTTGATTGGTTCTTTGCTATGCCCCTGCAAAACAACAGCTTGCCAGTCTCGATTAGTCACATTTATCATATATTCTAAATCTGCAATGTGCTCCTTTATGTACCCCCCAGATAAGGTGGATAACCGTAGGCGATTTTGGTTTTTATTCCATTCGCCAGATGAACGAATCAAACTGCCTAAATGGTTGTGTATGCCGTTGTTGTAAAAACTAAAACTATTACCTACAAATAATACTCGGGTTAGCTTTGATACGGGTTTGATCTCTGGAGCGACCAATGAATCCACGAGCTCTTTAACCTTGTTTGAAGTAACAGTTGCAAACAGGTTTTGACTCATAACAGCAATGATGACCAACAAGCTCACCCGAATCACAGCAACACTCTTATACTTTAAATGACTCATAAGAATACCTGCGGCGCTAGCCAAACTGAGACCACTGAAAGCAATAACATTCCAATCAAGTTTAGTATCGCACCAGCTTTCACCATTTGCGGGATATTAATAAGCCCAGATGCAAACACTATGGCATTAGGTGGCGTAGCAACGGGTAGCATAAAAGCACAGCTAGCCGCCAGTGTTATTGGAATACACAACAATAGAGGTGATACCCCCAATTCAAGAGAAACTGCTGCAACTACTGGCAAAAAGGTAGCGGCAGTGGCGACATTACTGGTCAGTTCGGTTAAAAAAATCACTAAACCTGAAGCAGCAATGACCAAAGCAAACACTCCGAATCCCCCTAGAGGAGTTAAGCTACCGCCTAACCATGCAGCTAATCCTGAAGAAGATACGGCCGCCGCTAAGCTCAAACCTCCACCAAACAAAATCAATACCCCCCACGGCAACCTATTAACATCATGCCAAATCATGATTTGAGGTTGTTGTTTATCACCACTAGGTAATAAAAACAGAATTAAGGCTGCGGACATAACGATGCCTGTATCAGTCAAAAAATCGATACTTAACAACGTAGATAATGGCCTTCTAACTATCCAAAATATCACAACCAGTGCAAAAATGACCGCGACGCGAATTTCAGCTTTAGTCATTTTTCCTAAGTCACTTTTTAACTGTGCTAGGTGGTTGGTAACCTCTGGATTTGCTGGAATGTTTATTTTAAAGGTCCAGCGAGTTAACGATAACCAAGCCAGTGGCAGCATCAATAACATCACGGGAACACCGACTAACATCCAACTCGCAAAAGTAATTTTGATACCATAGTTTTCACTTAGAAATGCCGCTAGAAGAGCGTTAGGTGGGGTGCCAACCAAAGTCGCCAAGCCTCCTATAGTGGCTGCGTAGGCCAGTCCAAGCAACATGGCTACCTGAAACGTTTTGGTTTGCTCTTCGCTTAACTCGGCGTTATTTTCAGAAATGACTCGTGCGACCGATAACGCGATAGGCATTAACATCATAGTGGTAGAGGTATTTGTCATCCACATTGACAATAAAGCAGCCACTAACATAAAACCGCCTATCAGGCGGCTTCCATCCGTACCTGTATAAGACAATATGCCTAAGGCAATACGTTTATGTAAATCCCACCTCTCAACCGCAAGAGCCAGAATAAACGCCCCAAGAAACAAATATATAATCGGATTAGCGTACGAGGCGCTGGCTTCTGCAATAGTGTTAATGCCTAAAAAAGGAAAGGTGACTATAGGTAAAAAGGCAGTGACCGGAACCGGAACAGCCTCAGTTGCCCACCAAATCGCCATCCACAACCCAACGGCGGCCACACGCCAAGCTACAGGCTCCATACTCGACTGTGTTCCACCAAATAGCATCATCAATACAAAAATCCCTGGTCCCACCACCAAACCTATATCTTGAAATCGAGCACGGTGTTGGTCGGTAATATCCGGTAAACTATTACTCATTTTACTGCCTTGTGTTGAAGTTTCTAGAATGGGCCAAAATATTGTTAATATTTGGCCCCAATGGAGATAGGAGTTAAAACTTGGTTTTGAAATCTAAGTAAAAACTGCGGCCATAATCTCGATGCGCGTCCGAAAAAAATCCGAAGTAACGGTCTGCTAAAGGCGCTCGTTCATCAGTTAGATTTCGAATACCTAGACGCAAACGCGTACTGATATTATTCACCTCGAAGTTATAGTCAAATGTGGCATTAAAGGTTGTCATAGAAGGTATGACGTAACGAGTTCCATCGGCAAGGGTTAATGAACTTTGATAAAAACTTCCTATTTTATTTCCACTTAACGATGCGCCTAAATCGCCTTTACGCCATGAAACACGCATTGATTGGCGTTTCTCTTGGTTACCATCTTGTCCAATCAAGTCAGCGAAGCCAGCAATAGGGATATCCGCTGGTAACACTCCGGACTCCTGGGCAGTTACTAGTAAAGCGGCTTCGCCTCCGGCGACTTGTTCAAATTTTTCAATAAACGAGCCATTGTAACTAAACTTAAACTTACCTATTTCAGTTTTTACATCGTAATAAATGCCAAGGTCATACCCGGCTAAATTCCGGTCATCCAAATTTGCATATTGATCATCAATAAATTGAATATCCCCTCCGGCGCATATTCCAGCGGCTTCATAAATGGCAACTTGATCATCGACTGGTGATTGTCGTGTCACGGCTGGATTAAACTGTGCAGTATCACAATTACTCAAACCATTTTCGATGCGCATTAATAAATCTAGAACGGTGTGATTTTCCTCACCAAATAGGCCTATAGTGTGCTCTTTTTCAATAGACCAATAATCAAAGGTAATTGTCAGTTCATCGTTAGGTGTAAGCACAATACCAAAGGAGGTGTTGGTTGACTCTTCAGGCTTCAAAAAGTCGCTACCTTGGGCAATACGTTGTACTGAATTGGTACAATCAAGAGTGTCTTGCTCAGGGTCACCACCATAAGCCGCTGCGTAGGCACAGGCGTAATCCGTTCTGGTATTATTGCGAGCAACAATACTCTCGTTAATGGTCACCAAATTCGGAGCCCTAAACGCCTCTGACCAAGAACCACGTACCAGTAACGTTTCTACTGGTCGCCAACCGAAGGCCAATTTACCCACAGTCGTGTTACCAACATCTGAAAAGTCTTCGTAACGCAACGCTACTTGGGCGTTCAAGCTTTCCAGAATGGGTACTTGAAACTCTGCAAATAGAGACGCAACATCACGTTCTCCACTACTATCAGGAGTAGGACTAGAATTAACCACATCTGATACGAAAGGATACGTATCACCTTCATAGTCGGTAAAGGTGATAGTACCATCTAAGCGGTCATCTCGGTCGTCAATAAAAGACTCTTCGCGATATTCAACCCCCACCACAAAACCCACTGGACCAGCTGGTAACATGAAAATTTCTGGATTTGCAAATTTAGCATCAAATGTGGTTAATTCTGTTTCATTAAGCCTCACAACATCTATAAGTGCCCGCTCAATATTTGAATCAACGCCACCACTAAAAGGATTATAGGCCGCTGCAGTAGAGTCAAATAATGCTTCCGCGATGAGATTATTCGATACTCTGTTATGGGTGATGTCTTCTTTTGTTGCTTTGGAGTGTGAGATCGCTGTTTCCCAATCCCATTCACCCACTTCTCCTCTGAATCCTTGCAACACACGATAGGTGTCCCCATCGTTATCAACGATACGCGGTAATTCCGCAAATCGATAATTATCGATAGTCAATTCTAGTCCGCTACAAGGTACATCAGGGATCAACTCATCAGAGAGTCTATTAGGTGAACCGCAAGGACCGAAAGGATTGTAATAATTTTCAGCACCGACTCTAAGTTTTGAAGTAGAAAAAGGAGCAGTGGCATGACGTCTCAGGTTGGTTTGAGATTTATAAAATGACAACTCAGTAAAGGCTTCAACGCCATTTTCGAACTCATGATTAATAAACATAAAAAAGTTCATTCGTTTTAGCTCAGAACTTAAGTCACGATCTGCATTGAGATTTAATCGATAGGTTCCTTGACCATCTTTACCGCCACAAGTAGTTGCGTTTATAACGTACTGACATCTGTCATCACCAATAGGATAGGTCTCAAATTCACCGCTACTATCTGTAAACATGTCTGTTAACCCAGCACCAGACGCACTACTTACTAGGTCAAATTGGCCAAACAACGAGTTGGCGGTATCGTTTCTAAACGAGGTATTACCTGCCCACAGCGAGTCTTCTGGCACTCGGGAACGAAAATCGGCATTTGCCCAGCGTTCGTCATCTTGAGAATTAACCCTATCCCGCGAAAAGTAATTAACAAAAGTGCTAACGTTGGTTCTGCCTTCGTTAAAATCTTTACCCCATTCAAGCGTTAGAGTTTGTTGGTCTCGCGGTAGATGTTCGTATTCCGCCCACCTTCCTGAAAGGGTAAAACCCACAAAATCAGATTTCACAACATGGTTTACAACACCCGCCACTGCGTCGGCTCCGTAAATTGCAGAAGCTCCATCACGCAACACTTCCACGCGATCTAGCCCAACTACGGGAATGGTATTAACGTTGACGGAACTTACGGGAACAAAACTACCGCCCACCTCTTCGGTTTGATAAGAGGCAGAATTGACCATTCTGCGTCCGTTAAGCAAAACTAAAGTATTGCCGGTACCCAAATTGCGTAAATTGTAGGTACCAACATCGCCTCGTGCAGCATTGACACCACCACTTATATTTTCAGCTTCACTAAAAAAGTTTTGGCCATTTTCAGGGATGAGCTGTAAAAGATCATCAACTGAATCAATACCTAAGGAACCAATTGCGTCCGCACCAATTACCGATACGGCCAAGGCCTCTGCCACTTGACCTCCTTTTATATGAGAGCCTACAACTTGAATTTTTTCTACTGCTTTATCTTCATCTACGCTCGTGTTCGCCTCTTGGGCAAAGATCGAAAATGAGTAGAGAGAAGCAATGGTGAGAGAGAGAAGTTTAGGAGTAACCCCCGGAAGTTTTTGTTTTACGAAATAATGTTGCATGTATTTGCCTCGATGTGTGATTTCTTATTCTTTTCAATAAGAACGCACCACGAATCAAAAACCCCTACTTTTATTTACAAAAACTTTACAAACAGAGTGAAAACTCCCCCTCTAAACAAATTGTTGAATAATCGGCATGCTTAATCCAACAAAAATAAGACCTATAGCCAACGAATATAACCAAGCTGGGCTGCTTGTAGGTTGCGGATTGTCGGGTTGAGTATCTTGCTTGGGTATCGGATTTGGAAAAGGCAAAACTTTAGATTTTTCAACTAATTGTTCCATGCTTTTTATACATGAGCTTTTCGCCCACATTTCTGAAAGTTCTATATAGGCGTGTTGATGCGCAGGTTGTGCTTGCAACCAATCGTAAAAGGCTATTTGTCCTTTTTCATCCAAAGTGTCTGAATCAAGCATAGCAATCCAATTTGCGGCTTCTGCAAGCACGGACTCTGACACTTCATAACCTGACCACTCTTCGATATTCAATTTGAATTCGCTCTTAATTTACCTTTGTTTATCCGTTTGCTTTTACGCACGTATTCCCTGCATAAGAAAAGACCTTTAGCCAAATGACTTTCCACCGTTTTTATAGAAATTCCCAGCATAGCGGCGATATCAGAGTTACTTTTAGAATGTAATTTTCGTTGAACAAAGACCTGTCTACATATAGGTGGTAACTGATTAATGGCCCGCAGTATTAAGGCTTCTTCATCTTGTTTGATTAATTCAGACTCAGAGCTATAAATTTTTTGGGACTCGTCCTCGACTAAACAGCTACCCGTTTGTTGTAGATGTAAGTTGACTACTTTTTGATGTCGAATGTTGCTTATTGCAAGGTTTTTTGCAATGGAATAGAGCATAGGTGTTAACGATTTTAATTGCTCTAACGGCCGCTGTTTATTGGGGTTCTTACTCACGAATAGATAAATCTTCAAATAAGCCTCCTGCAATATTTCTTCTGCTTCCCCCATACTTACCATTTTAGCTAACAGAGCTAGCTGTTGCGGTTTAGTTTGGGCGATGAACTCTTGCAGCGCTTCTTCAAAGTTAAGTGTGTAACTTTTGTCCAAATGCTTATCCTCAGTGTTTTACCTTTAATTCAAAGATTCAAAATGAAATCAAAAAATATAGAGCACCATCAAAAATTTTAAGCTAACTTTTCCTGCAACCAGCTTGAAATATCATTTAGCTGCTGCATACACACGTTATGTTGCATCGCATATTCATGCCATGTGACCTGGTAACCGTTACTTTGTAATACTTTAAATGCGGCGTTACCCATAAAAACGGGAACCACATCATCGTGAGTGCCGTGGGCCACAAAAATCGGAGTACTTTTGTTTGCGCTATGAGCTTCTTCTTTTAGCTTTTCTGGCTCACTCATATAACTCGACATCGACATAATTCCCGCCAATGTCTTCTCATAGCGTGTACCAAGATTTAGCGCGATAACACCACCTTGTGAAAATCCTGCTAACACTATCTTGTTGGCAGGGATCCCTTGAGCAATTTCCTGCTCAATTAAATTTGCGACAAAAGCAGACGATTCTTTCACCCCTTGACTATCTGCCCTGTGATTAAAGTCCAAGCTCGTAATATCGTACCAAGCACGCATCAACATACCGTTGTTGATAGTGACTGGGCGGGTAGGCGCATGCGGGAACACAAACCTAATTCCCAATTCACTGGGTAATTTTAGATCCGGCACTATAGGAGCAAAGCCGTTTCCCGAATCACCTAAGCCATGAAGCCATATCACAGTGGCTTTTGCTTTAACATCAGGGTTAACTTCTACATAGGGTAAAGCTGGTTGACTCATTTACGTATTCTCGTTGCTAGGTTATTTTCTAAGTTTGACGTCTGCTTCTGCTTGTTTAGACACTGCGTCATCAAGAAACGACCAAAACTCTACTCCAGTGCGCTCATCTATCCACTGTTCATTCTGAAAATTAAAGTGATGGCCATTATATTTAGTCGCCACCCATAATTGGTGTAGGGGTGGTTGTTTATTGATAATGATTTTTGAGCCATTTAGAAAAATCATTGTGAGTATGCTACTCGCTGACTCATAATCGATATCCACTTCACACTCATCGAGCATTTGTTCAATATCGATCAACAAATCATCGGTCATTTGATGATATAAACTATCATTCATATTGCTTGCACCCATATTTTTACTAAGAAGTGGTATTTTACGATTATTTGGTTAGATAACCACATCAGCATATTGCGTATAATAAGAATATGCTAACATTGCTAACCAATCACCACACAAATTATTAATCACTTTAAGACAAAAAAATGCCTCAAACCCTTGGAAATTTATTTATTCTAGCGGCACCATCAGGAGCCGGAAAATCTAGCTTAATCAAAGCCCTTCTAGAAAAACACCCAGCAACAGACGCACACAATAATGCGATGCAAGTATCGGTGTCTCATACTACAAGAGCACCACGCCCCGGAGAAATTGACGGGGTACATTATCATTTTGTCGACCACGCAGAGTTTGAATCACTGATCGAACAACAGGCTTTTTTTGAACATGCTGAGGTTTTTGGCAATTATTATGGCACGTCTAAAATTGTCATAGAAGAAACCCTACGCCGAGGAATTGATGTTTTTCTTGATATTGATTGGCAAGGAGCGCGCCAAGTTAAAGCCCAAATACCCGATACTGCCACCATTTTTGTTGCGCCGCCTTCAAAAGAAGAATTAAGAAGACGTCTAACCGAGCGTGGACAAGATTCAGCGGAGATAATTGAGCAACGTATGACTAAAGCTGTATCAGAAATTTCCCACTATCATGAATTTGACTTTATTGTGGTAAATGATAATTTTACTTCTGCATTATCTGAGTTAGATGCGATAGTAACCACTCGCAGACTACGTAAAGAGAAACAAATTATTCGCCATCAAAAGTTATTTGATAATTTATTAGGATCATAATTGATCAAATAGCTTTTAAACTTGCATTTTAATCAGTACACTATGCGACCTTTTTTTCATATAACCACCCGACGGAGATCATCATGGCCCGCGTAACAGTTGAAGATGCTGTAGATAAAATTGGCAACCGATTCGATTTAGTTTTAGTGGCTGCTCGTCGTGCTCGCCAAATTGCTATTGAAGGCAAAGACCCTATGGTAGAACGTGGCACAGATAAGCCTACTGTAGTTGCATTACGAGAAATTGAACTCGGTTTAGTGACAGCAGATACGCTAGAAGCAGAAAATATTCGCGATCAAGAAGCGCAAGATCAAGCCGAATTTACGTCTGTAGCAAACATCCTACAAGAGCAGTAAATATCTCTTTTTGTGACGGCTTTGCATCAATCTGATGTTTAGCCGTTGGCATCCCGCCAAATTCCCCGTATTCTTAACCCAAATGAATCATTGTATAAGCGTTTAAAGTGTATCTTTTTGAGGGTTTAAAACAAAAACTTGAAGCCTATCTGCCGTCTGAAAAGGTTGCGGAAATTCAGCGAGCCTTCATTGTTGCCAGGGACGCCCACAGTGGACAAATGCGGTCTAGCGGCGACCCGTATATTACTCACCCGGTAGCAGTAGCTGGTATTTTAGCCGACATGTGTTTAGACCATGAAACTATTATGGCTGCGTTATTACATGATGTAATTGAAGATACACACCACAATAAAGAGGATTTAAGCAGTCAATTTAGCGAGACTGTAGGCGAACTTGTCGAGGGCGTCAGCAAATTAGAAAAAATCCACTTTAGTAGTACCCAAGAAGCCCAAGCAGAAAATTTTAGAAAGATGATGATGGCTATGGTCCAAGATATCCGTGTCATTTTAATCAAATTAGCCGACCGTACCCACAATATGCGTACTTTAGGTTCATTGCGTCCTGATAAACGTCGTCGTATTGCCCGTGAAACATTAGAAATATATTCCCCAATTGCCCATCGACTCGGTATTCACGATATAAAAAATGAGTTAGAGGATTTGGGTTTTCAAGCGATGTATCCAATGCGGCATCGCGCTCTTAAATCTGCAGTGAAACAAGCTCGAGGTAACCGCAAAGAAATCATTGAAAATACCCGAAAAGAAGTTGAATCCCGGCTCAGTGATGTTGCAATCAATGCAGTGGTTTTAGGGCGTGAAAAACACCTTTATTCGATTTATCGCAAGATGAAAAACAAAGAGTTGATGTTTAATGAGGTGATGGATATTTATGCCTTTAGAGTAGTGGTAGATTCAGTTGATCACTGTTATCGAGCATTAGGGGCAATGCACGGTTTATACAAACCTATTGAGAGTCGTTTTAAAGACTATATCGCTATCCCTCGGACCAATGGTTATCAATCATTACATACTTCACTTATTGGTCCACATGGTATTCCTGTCGAAATTCAGATACGAACCAACGACATGGATCAAATGGCAGACAAAGGTGTAGCAGCACATTGGGTCTATAAAGACACCAAAGACACGAACGATACGACTGCCCAAGTGCGGGCACGAAAGTGGATGCAGTCATTAATTGAATTACAACAAAGTGCCAGTACTTCATTTGAGTTCATTGAAAACGTAAAAACAGATTTATTTCCAGACGAAATTTACGTGTTCACGCCAGATGGTAAAATTATCGAGTTGCCTTTAGGCGCAACCGCTGTCGATTTTGCCTATGCAGTACATACGGATATAGGTAATTCGTGTGTAGGAGTAAAAGTAGAAAGACGGGCATTTTCACTGAGCAAACCACTAGAAAATGGGCAAACAGTAGAAATAATTACCTCACCTCGAGCCAAACCTAATGCTAATTGGCTTAACTTTGTAGTCAGTGCCAAAGCAAGGGCTCGTATTCGCCATTATTTGAAAAACCAAAGATCTGAAGAAGCAGTGGTGATGGGTAATCGCTTGCTCAGACATGCATTGGGCAAAGTCAAACTAGATAAACTGCCTCAAGCAGATATAGACCGCGTGGTGCTCGAAACAAAACACGATAATTTTGAGGAGTTATTGGCAGATATTGGCTTAGGTAACGAACTTAGCGCAATAGTTACACGACGATTGTTAGGCGAGAACACCCAGCTGTCTGATAAACAAAATAAAGTCGCTATTCGAGGAACTGAAGGACTATTAGTATCCTATTCTAGATGCTGCCATCCTATACCTGATGACGAAATTGTTGCTATTTTAAGTCCAGGCAAAGGCATGACTATTCATCAAACCGGTTGCAGTAATATTCGTAAATTAAGCAAAGAAGAACCCCATAGAGTATTGGTCATGCAATGGGGAGAAGATGTACACGGTAATTTCCATGGGGCATTGCGAATCGAGTTGATTAATAACCAAGGTACCTTAGCAAACTTAACCAATAGGGTTGCAAGCTGCGGTTCCAACATTGTTGGATTACAAACCGAAGAAAAAGAAAGTAACATTTATTATGTAGATATTGAATTAACCATTAAAAATAGG
The DNA here is from genome assembly GCF_039964565.1 of Paraglaciecola sp. Lineage (GTDB taxonomy): Bacteria > Pseudomonadota > Gammaproteobacteria > Enterobacterales > Alteromonadaceae > Paraglaciecola. The sequence goes on along the minus strand of NZ_JBDVXF010000007.1, from coordinate 17,694 downwards.
CTACAACTGGCAAACGTCATGCGTAAAATCCGTACTATGCCTGAAGTGCAAAGGGTATCTAGACACAGTCAAGCCAAACAGAATTAGGCACGGCCTAATCCTCCTATCCAAAATTAAATAAAAGAAGGTCACTATTATGTCTAAGTCCGTAATCCATACTGACAAGGCGCCAAAAGCTATTGGCACTTATAGCCAAGCAATTAAAAGCGGTACAACAGTCTATCTTTCAGGGCAAATACCTTTGGTTCCTGAAACTATGGAGGTGATATCTGAAGATTTTGCCGAGCAAGCTCATCAGGTATTTAAAAATGTACAGGCGGTTTGTGAAGCAGTAGACGAGGGGTCTTTGAATCACTTAGTTAAAGTCAATATTTTCCTAACCGATTTATCTAACTTTGCTGTAGTAAACGAGATTATGAGTCAATACTTTAAACAACCCTACCCTGCTCGTGCTGCAGTGCAAATTAGTGCCTTACCTAAAGGTGTTCAAATTGAAATAGACGGCGTCATGGAGTTACCTGAATAAGGGTAGCTTTATGCGTACAGATATTTATATGCCTGCCGAGCGATATGCTCGGATTCGGCAGTTTCTTCGCTTACGTCAACCTAGCTTAACCTTGTGTTTAGAACAGCTGAATAAACCCCATAATGTTTCAGCCATTGTTCGTAGCTGTGATGCTGTCGGCGTTTTTGAAGTACACGCGGTCTGGAATGAAAAACCACAATTTCGCAAAAGCACCGCTATGGGCAGCGAAAACTGGGTGTACACCAAAGAACACGCTTGTATCGAAAATGCAGTAAGCCATCTAAAGTCAAAAAATATGCAAGTGCTGGTCACTAACTTATCAAGTAGCGCTGTAGATTTTCGAGAGATTGACTATACCCAACCTACGGCGATTATATTAGGACAAGAAAAACAAGGATCGACTCCCCAAGCCATTTCCTTGGCAGATCACGACATCACTATTCCTATGGTGGGCATGGTGCAATCACTTAATGTATCAGTTGCTGCAGCGCTTATTTTGTATGAAGCCCAAAGACAAAGGCAATTGGCCGGCATGTATGATAATCAACAGTTATCAGAACAAGCTTGCCAGAAACTGCTATTCGAAAGTGGTTTTCCTCGACTACGAGAACTTTGTGATCAAAAAGGATTAACTTACCCCTATATAAATAACTTAGGTCAAATACAAGCAAGTGAAAGTTGGTGGGCACAAATGCAGCGATCCGATTCTCTTTAAAGATGCTTCCGATTTTTTAGCGACCCTATTTTTCGATTATTGAGCCTAAGATGAAAGTAATTCTGAAAATATTGGGTCCACCCAGTTTGATTCCACTTTTATTCGAGAGACTTATGAAACAACCATTATTAGTAGTAATCGTAATTCTAACCATTGGATTATTTTCAAACACGTCCAACGCCTTAGACCGAACCCAGATTGCAGAGTCAGCCGAAAATGTCACACCTCTATTGATTGGCCAATCTGCACCAAACAGCAAATTACAAACGGTAGAGGGCGATCCTGTCAGTTTAAAGGCGCTAACCATGGAAAAGCCTACTGTTTTAATTTTTTACCGAGGAGGCTGGTGTCCGTATTGTAATCGCCAACTAGCTGGATTGAAGGACATTGAAGGACCACTTGACGAATTAGGTTACCAAATATTGGCCATTTCTCCAGAAACGCCGGCTCAATTACAACAGCAAAAATTACAAACCAAATTTACGGTGCGTTTATTGGCTGACCCAGATTTAGAAGCAATAAGTGGCTTTGGGATAGGTTTTTATGTACCTAATGAAACTCGTACAAAATATAAAACAAATTGGGATATTAATCTTAACAATGAAAAGGCCACTGGCAGAGCTGTATTACCCGCACCCGCTGTATTTATTTTAGATACCACAGGTAAAGTGGTATTCAGTTATGTTAACCCCAATATTAAAACTCGTCTGTCGCCTGAACTTCTTTATCAGGCCGCAAAACTATCTTTGTAGTAAGTCAATAGTATTTACCAAGTCAATAATCATTGGCTTGGTAAAATAATGGCTATTGCTATTTGTGATCTTGAGTCACGATACAATTACGGCCATTTTCTTTCGCCATATATAAACGTGCATCGGCCTTTTTCATAAGTGAGCTTAAGCTAGTTCCATCTTTACCATATGTTGCTAAGCCACCACTCATAGTGATGTTGATACTATGGTTGTGATAAATGAAAGGGTGCTGTGATAGTTTCTCTCGCATTAAATTGATATGTGTGTAGGCTTTCTCTACATCAGAGCTTGTCATAAGAAGTGAGAATTCTTCACCGCCAAACCTAGCCAACAAATCACTTTCTCTTTTATTTTTCTTTAAAAACTCTGCCACATAACAAAGGGCTTTATCGCCCACATCATGTCCAAATTGATCATTGATATTTTTAAAAAAGTCTAAGTCGAACAGCGCCACAATAAAATGAATATTGTGTCGTTTACTCAATAATGAGTAATGCTGAAAGCCGTCTTCTAACTTCAAACGGTTTGCTAACCCTGTAAGCTTATCTGTTCCTGCCAACTCAAGTAAACGTTGTTCATTTTTCTCACGGTTGAGCTCATAAACATGCGCCATAGCCATACACATAACAGCACTGAAACACACATTTATGGAGATAGCAGTGTTTAAAGTGAAACTATTGTTGGCGTCTATAAACCGCCAATGATAAACGATAATACCCAACACAATAAAAAAACACCGAGACCCAAAAACCTTGTTGCCGCCCAATTAACAAATAGGACACCAAAGGAATAGTCAAAATCCAAACAAACATTGCTTCAGAGGACTGCGGCAGAGAAAGCGCGTACAAAATAACTAAAAAGCACGGAATGATGTACATCAATACCCACCTAGAGAAGTTGGGTGTTGTTGGGATTATGCGCCACAAGAAAGCCGAATAAAATCCAAATCCAAGCTCAATTGCGGCGAGAATATAGATGTCACGGTTAAAGTTAACTACTGAAAATAGCAAACCGCCAACAAAAGTAAACGACACTAAGACTCGCATCACATCGCGCCGATATTGAATATTTTGTACTAATTGCTCATTCATTTAATTTAATACTTTGCTACAGACAGACAAATATTTAAACACCGTTAAATCATGGGGGCTTTGACTTCTCGCCCTTCATATATAGATATATTGTAACGCGAATATTACTATTTAATCTAAAAAACAACCTACTATATTAAATTCTTATATTAATAAGGCGAGCATGCTTTTAGCAAAAAATCGCAATACAGTTCTGAGCCCCAGCAATAACCCACTGTTACATCGTTGTTATTCACGGCTCACTAGAGAGTTTTTTTATCTGCTGCACTAGCTCTTTTGCCAGCTCATTAGGTACAGGTATAGTTAAGTGATACTGGCTGATTTTCCACCCCTTATCAGTTAACTCCAATACACCTGTTCCTCTGCATTCACCGTAGCTTTGGTTATCCAACATTTCATCAAACCAAGCGAATTGGCCTGACCTAGTAACGGTTACATGTCGATTTCTCGGGATATAAGTCCAACCATTTCCTTTTTCAAAGTAAGGTTTAGCGAAGTCCTCGAACGCATCTTTACCCCAGCGCTCATCTCCATCAGTACCAATAAAAACAGCGTTATCTGATAATAAATCAAAATACTGCCGATAATTTGCTTCACTTGCAGCTTGGTGGAATGAATCTAACACCTTAATAATCTGGGATTGGTTTTGTGACGCGTGAACTGGAAATAACACACACATCACTAATATGAGGAATAAACGAGTTTGTAGCATTTTGATGATCCCGAATTGTAAAAACCCATACTAGCTTTGCCTACTTTAGATACCAATACAACAGCAATTGCTTGATTCGGTTGTGCATTTCTTCGATTATAGGTGTAACTGAATTATCAACATCAGGAAACGCTGTGAATATCCCTTGGCGACTAGCCATTTGTCTTGTTAAAAATTATCCAAAATGCCCAGGGCCCCAAATCTATGGCGTATTATGCAGGGCTTAGCACAAATGCCAATCACCGAATTAAAAGGTGTGGGGGCAAAAGCGGCAGAAAAACTCGCAAAATTGGCGATTGTTTCTGTGCAAGACTTATTGTTTCACTTGCCGCTTAGATATGAAGATCGTACTCGTATTTATCCAATCGTAGACTTACAACCCCACCTGCATACTAGTATCCAAGGTGAAGTAACCTCCTGCGATATCCAATTTGGCCGCAAACGTATGTTGGTTGTCAGAATAAGTGATGGTACAGGTACGGTAACCTTACGCTTTTTCCATTTTTCTGCAGCACAAAAAAACAATCTAGAAATAGGCACTACTATTCGTTGTTTTGGTGAAGTCAGGGCCGGTAAATATGGCCTAGAAATAATGCATCCAGAATACAAAAATATTCGTTTAGATCAACCCAATGAAATGCAGGAATCCCTTACACCTGTTTATCCTGCCACTGACGGTATTAAACAAATTACGTTACGAAATTTAAGCGAACAAGCCTTAAAACTTTTGGACAAAGGAGGCTTAGCAGAACTATTACCCGAAGGTTTATATCAACAACAAATTAGTTTAATTGACGCCTTACATTTAGTTCACCGGCCTCCACCCGATGTAACCCTTTCATTGTTTGACGAAGGAAAACACCCCGCTCAACAACGTTTAGTTATGGAAGAATTACTGGCCCATCATTTGAGCGTATTAAAAGTACGACAACAAAGTCAAAAACAAGCGACCTTCCCCATCAAACCTAGCGCTGATTTATTGAATCAGTTTTTGAAGAATTTACCTTTTAAGCCAACTAATGCGCAACAGCGGGTCGTAGCTGATATTCAGGATGATATGCAACAAAATAGTCCAATGATGCGTTTGGTTCAAGGAGACGTCGGGTCGGGCAAAACCTTGGTTGCTGCGATGGCGGCCTTATCGGCAATTGCTGCTGGTTATCAAGTAGGACTCATGGCACCTACTGAACTACTCGCAGAACAGCATGCAAATAATTTTAGGCAATGGTTTGAACCTTTAGGCATAGAAGTGGGTTGGTTAGCCGGTAAGTTGAAAGGTAAAGCCAGAGAAAAAGTGTTAGACCAATTAGCCAATAATGAAACTAAAATGGTGGTGGGTACACATGCCATTTTTCAACAAAGCGTCATTTTTTCTTCACTGGCGTTAGTCATAGTAGATGAACAACACCGTTTTGGTGTGCATCAACGTTTAGCGTTACGTGAAAAAGGTGAGTCTCAAGGAGCCTTTCCACACCAGCTAATTATGACGGCCACTCCCATTCCTCGGACGTTAGCGATGACGGCCTATGCAGATTTAGATACCTCAGTGATAGACGAACTACCTCCAGGAAGAACACCAGTAAAAACGGTAGTATTACCTGATTCTCGGCGAGAAGAGGTGATCACTCGTGTTCGTAACGCAAGCGTTGAGCAGGGCAGGCAAACCTATTGGGTATGTACTCTAATTGATGAATCTGAATTTTTACAAAGCCAAGCTGCAGAAGACACGGCAATTTTATTGCGTACGGCATTACCAGAACTTAAAGTGGGTTTAGTACATGGCAGGCTTAAATCTGATGAAAAACAACAAATCATGGCCGACTTTAAAGCCGGTGAGCTGGATTTGCTAGTCGCCACCACTGTCATTGAAGTGGGTGTTGATGTGCCTAACGCTAGTCTGATGATTATCGAGAACCCAGAGCGATTAGGACTGGCACAATTACACCAATTACGTGGCCGCGTAGGCCGAGGTTCAGTAGAAAGCCATTGTGTTTTGATGTACCAGAGTCCTTTGTCTAAAACGGCCAACAAACGATTGGCTGTACTAAGAGAATCGAACGACGGCTTCTACATTGCACAGCAAGATCTAGAAATCCGTGGTCCAGGCGAATTATTAGGCACTAAGCAAACAGGTTTAGCAGATTTAAAAATTGCCGATTTGGTCCGCGATGCGTCACTTATCCCCCAGGTACAAAATATTGCCAATCATTTATGGCAACAATACCCTGGCAATGCCCAAGCCATAGTGAATCGTTGGTTGGGTAACAAAGAGCAATTTGGTCATGCATAGCCCTGCTTTAGAATATATTCCAGTCACTGTACCTCAAAGTGCAACGCCTGAGTTAATGATACTAGCCCAGCAAACCGCCGCAAAATGGGGGCTTAGCTATGTTGACAATGTCCAAGCGGGATTAGCATTAATACAACAAGTTTCTCATCTCGAACTTCGGCAGTTAGATGAACCCAAAGTTGGCGCAGTTAAAGTAGATTTTGGTTCCGACGCCCTCACCTTTCGACGTTTGCATGGTGGCGGTAAAAAAGAATCCATCGCTAAAGCCGTTGGTTTAAAAGGTCAAGAAGGTGTGCGGATATTAGACGCCACAGCAGGCCTAGGTCGGGATGCCTTTGTACTTAGTAGTTTGGGATGCGTTGTTGATATGATAGAACGCTCACCTGTGGTTGCCGCACTATTACAAGATGGCCTAGACCGAGCCGCCGTTGCTGAAGAGTTATCTAGCTGGCTTCCCAAACGTATGCAGCTATGTCACGGAGTAGCCATAGACCTTTTGAACAATTGGACGGGCACCCGCCCAGATGTGGTCTACCTCGACCCTATGTTTCCACACCGTAAAAAAAGCGCCGCGGTTAAAAAAGAAATGCGTTTGTTTCAGCAATTACTTGGCCCAGATGAAGACGCCGACTTGTTGCTAGAACCAGCATTATTACTGGCTAAAAAACGAGTAGTAGTTAAACGCCCCTCAGGAGCACCATATTTGGCGGGTAAAAAACCAGAAATTGAAATGTTAGGTAAAGCTAACAGGTTCGATGTGTATCTTATTAAAAAGACAAATTAACGAATGCAATTGGTTACTAGTTAGGTGTACCCAATCAAGCTTTTGTATAAATCAGGGCGCGCAACAACACTAAAATATCATTACTTTGTAATTATTAAGCCCCTGAATTTTGGCTGTTGGATGGTAACCTAAGTCCTATCACATAAGTTGTTCTACAGTAAAAATTTGCATTGTTACCATAGCAACCTTCCACTATTTATTAGTCCGATGATCATACCCACAAAACCGCCGCCAAACCCAAGAACTAAGCCGCACCAATAACAGATATCTAGGCGTAGTCGCATATTTTTTTGTTTGGTGGTGGTAGATTCAGCTTGGCAAATTTCATTGGTTACTACTTTACGCAACCGTGTGACTAGATAAAAAAGTACGCTAGCAAACAGTAAATAAGCTGTGACCGGCGCCCACCAGCCAGTTGTTAGTTCGTAACTTGCCAATAACATCAAGCCACTAACAACCAGCCAGATGGTTACCGTTTTACGATAATTAAGTATTTTGGCTTTAACTTCTTCGCTTGAGACTTTTTTAAGCAAATGAGAAGTGCTGACTCGCACTGCGAGTATGCCAAGCAATGCGCCTATCATCGAACCGCCCAGCAACAAACCTAACTTATGTAACACACCCGACTTGCTGCTTGCTGCCGCTGAACTCATCGCTGCGGCAGCCACCGGTGTGCTTGTAGTGATGGCACCTAAAATTAAGCTACTGAATCCCAAAGCAGGTGCCGTGCTTAGCAACAATCTGCCATGTTTCCGTAGTATCTGCTCATGTAATAATTGCCTTACCCGCGATAACTTTTTACGAATATTGGTTTCGCTCTGTTCCAATAAAAGCGCAACTTGTTTACTCGACTGTTCTTCTCGGTAATAAAGCAGCACAATTTCTCGGCTTTCTTCAGGTAATTGGCTAATAAAATCCTCTAGGATAACATTTGATTGTTCGCGCTCAATCTTGCTATCTATGTCTAACTTAGGATCACAAAACTGCGACAAGATTAGATCGGCTTCCTCGCCATCCACTTTTCGGCGGGATTTGTTGTCTCGCAAAAAATTAAGGGCTTTGTAGCGTGTCATCTGCCGTAACCAGGGCAAAAAACTACTGGTACTTTTTAGCTCAGACATATTTTGCCAAGCGCCAATATAGACTTGCTGAGCAACGTCTTCGCTATTGTCTAAGTCTTTAACAATAGATAAAGCAATGCTTGTTACCAAATTACGGGTTTGATTTATTAAGCGGCCGTACGCTTGTTGGTCGCCTTCTTGTGCAAGTTCAACATCATTAAATAAACTTTGATCTTGAAGGCTTAAAGAGGAGTGTGCAGTGGCATTCATAAAGTACTCCCTAAGAAAGTAGAGACTTGTTCTTCAAGCCACTGCGGGTCGTCATACATAATAAAATGTCGAGAATGAGTGTTCATCACTAACTGCGCCTTTGGCAACATCTGTAGTTGTTGTGCATACAAGGTTTGCATAGCGGCGTGTTGCTCATCTGTGCTAAAGCCTCCCGATGCACCTAACAATAAAACAGGTGATGTGATCTTGGCAATGTCTTGCCTCAAATCTTGACTCATTAGGGTATACATCGCTTCACCAACTGTTTTAGGGTCTGAGGTTTTTACCATGTCCATGACTTTTGTTTTTGCCTCATCACTACTGGCTTGTATCGATAAACCGTAACGAGATTGCTGTATCAGTTGTTGTTGCGACATAGTGCTGTACATGGCTTTTATTTGCTGTGCTTGCCCTGTTAAATCCGCAACCGTTGTTGTATTTGTGCGAGTAAACACTGGGCCAATAAAAGGTAAGCCGTCTACCGATATAATGGGACCTATTTGCGTTGTATTACTAGACGCTAGCCAAAAACTCATAAACCCGCCTAGGCTATGGCCAATCACCGCTGGTTTATGCAGTTTATGTGTGTCCACATAATCTAAAAGCTGCTGCTTAACCTCTGTAAGTGAAGGATTATCGCTGGCTGGTGTACTAGCGAACCCAGCTAGATTAATAATATGCACTTGGTAAGTGGTTGATAACGTATTAGCTAAATCCTGCCAAACGCTGCCATCGGACATTAATCCTGGAATAAGAATAACAGGCTTACCAACACCTGTTACTTTGGCTACAAAATGTTTGTTTGAAGCCTTACTTTCCGCAGCAAACAAAACGCCACTGATAGCCATTTGAAATAAAACCGTATAAATAAACGCGGCAATAAAGGTTAACCAAAAACGCCTGCTTTTCGCTTGCATAGATTTGAACATGATACTTTCCTTATTATGTATTAAATAAAACCAACATATCTAAGGCACGGTGAGTTTAAAAAGTGTGACAAGTTTTTTAAAAAAATCTAAAACTAACAACATTGACAGTTAATTAAAGGAATGCATCAGTCTCTAGCAAGGCTATGCTTGGTTAACCGCTAAAAGTGCTTCAGCCAATATTTTTACTTATTGACCTAGGTTAACTTAAGTATAAAGTGAGTTAGCTATACGCTGGTGTTTAAGCAGTCGAACATTCAAGCTGCAAGGTTGAGTTAAATGAGATATCCACATTTAAGCAGCAAGGTACATGAACATTGGTTTATTTAATTTGTAGGTGTTGTTATCTCTACGTGTTTATTGCTAGTCAACTGCGGCGTTAGAATATGACGTTACCATGTAGACCAACAAGCCACGGCTTTAATTAGTTAAACCTTTATCGCGTTTAACAAACCCAATGTTGCGCTAAACAATCAGCATACCTCATTTGCTCAGCGCAACACCTGCCATGGATTTTAGTAAAAAGCCTGAATGTCAGTGATAGCACGCCCCAAAATGAGTGCATGCACATCATGCGTCCCTTCGTAGGTATTCACCGCTTCTAGATTCATCACGTGACGAATGACCCCAAACTCATCGCTGATACCATTACCGCCATGCATATCACGGGCAACACGTGCGATGTCTAGTGCCTTGCCACAATTGTTACGCTTCAGCATAGAAATCAATTCTACTGGGCAGTGATCAGCATCCATTAAACGCCCCATTTGTAAGCAGCCTTGTAAACCTAAAGCGATGTCGGTTTGCATATCGGCTAGTTTCTTTTGCACTAACTGGTTTGCAGCTAGGGGGCGTCCGAATTGTTCTCTATCTAGGGTGTAGGTTCTGGCCTGATTAAAGCAAAATTCCGCAGCGCCCATAGAGCCCCAAGCAATGCCATATCGAGCCTTGTTTAAACACCCAAATGGACCAGCTAACCCTTTGATTTCAGGGAACATGTTTTCTTCAGGCACCAACACATTGTCCATTACAATTTCACCCGTTATCGATGCACGCAATGAAAACTTGCCTTCGATTTTAGGTGCACTTAAACCTGGCATGCCTTTTTCAAGCACAAAACCTCGAATTTTGCCTTCAAGCTTCGCCCAGACTACAAACACATCGGCAATGGGTGAATTAGTGATCCACATTTTATTACCTGTTAAGGCATACCCCCCGTCTACTTTTTTAGCATGGGTGGTCATCGAAGCGGGATCACTGCCCGAATTAGGCTCAGTCAAACCAAAACACCCGACCCATTCACCAGACGCCAATTTAGGTAAATATTTCATACGCTGAGCTTCAGTACCGTAAGTATAAATAGGGTGCATTACCAGAGACGATTGCACGCTCATGGCGCTACGATAACCACTGTCAACACGCTCAACTTCGCGAGCAATCAAACCATAACTCACGTAATTCACTTCGCTGCCACCATATTGAGCCGGCAAAGTCGCCCCTAATAACCCTAAGCCTCCTAACTCTGTCATTATTTCGCGGTCAAAACGTTCGTGCCTGTTAGCTTCAAGCACCCGAGGCAATAAATTTTGCTGACAATAATCATAAGCAGTGTCACGTATCATGCGCTCTTCTTCGCTTAATTGATTATCAAGAAACATAGGATCTTGCCAGTTATAAGGGGTGAGTTTTTGGCTCATAAGGACACTCCGTTTAAATACCTGTATAGGTAATAGCCTATTTTATTGGATTACTCTATGCTTAAAAAATGAATAAATATAATATATAGTTTTTATACTTTTAATAACTATTAACTATCGACTTTACTCCTATGAATTTGAAACGTCTTGAGTATTTTTGCCAACTGGCCGTGTTAGGTAACTTTACTCGGGCGGCACAGGCTTTAGGCATAGCGCAACCAGCGCTCAGCGTTGCTATTCAAAAGCTAGAACAAGAAGTGGGTTTAAAGTTAATAAACCGGGCTGATAAACACTCACTTTTAACCGCCGAAGGCAGCGTTTTATACAAACTGGCCACACAACTATTAAGCCAAGCCAAACAAGTTGAACTAGAGCTAGGAGAGCTAAAAGACCTAGAGAGAGGCACGATTCGTTTTGGCGTTCCCGCTATGATGGGCTCTTATTATTTCCCGAAAATATTGACAGACTTTAAGCAACAATACCCCAAAATAAAGATTCACTTAGTCGACCAAGGTACCGCTGCCCTTGAGAAAATGTTACTAAATAGCGAACTGGATTTAGCCTTAGTGCGTAGTGACTTAGAAAACCCGCAACTGCGCTACAGCGAATTAATAAATGAAGAAGTGGTCGCCGGCATGGAGAGCTCACACCCCCTAGCCTCCGAGAAAACGATTTCTCTAAAACAGTTTTGCCAACAACCTTTGGTGCTGTTTCATGAAGGGTATTATTTACGTGAAGTAGTGAGTCAGTATTCGAAAAAACATCACTTAACATTAGACATCGGAATGGAAACGAATCTCATAGAGCTGCAAAAATCCTTGGTTCGCAATGGAGTCGGTATTACCACTTGTCTGTCTCGTATTTTAGAAAACGAACAGCAGATGACCTGTATCCCCTTTGAGCCAAAAATTGAATTTAAGTTAAGCCTAGCTTGGAGAAAAAACCATTACCTATCGAAAGCCAGCAAGGTGTTTATGACCTACCTCAGCTCAACGGTTGAGCCTTCCCGCTAAATGGTTACGACGCTTAACAAGGCGCTTTTTCAGCTAACCTCGATGATTTGATTGATAACCAAAGCCGTAGTTAGTATATCTTGAACATCACTCTGAGATATTGAAATGCTTATGAATCATTATTAATACTAATAATTTCCAAAACACTCCCCAACTACATAGGATAGCGTTAGTAGAAAGTTTTATGGTGATGTTCAACTAGGTAGTTTGTAGCTAACTACAATTCAAATCCAACGATTATTACCAGAAATATGCTCAAAGTCGTTCAATCAATTAAGTACACCAAGGGTTTACAAAATGAATCTAGATTTCAGCGCTGAAGAAAAAGAATTTCAACAAGAAGTTCGTCAATTTTTACAGCAAAAATTGCCAAAAAACATCTCATCTAAAATCAAAAAAGGGTTGCACCTTTTAAAAGAAGAATACGTGCAATGGCAACAGACATTGTACAGCCAAGGTTGGGCAGGTGTTAACTGGCCAGTTGAGCACGGTGGAACCGGTTGGACTAGTACGCAGAAGTATATTTTTGACAATGAGTGTGCCAAAGCGGGCGCTCCAGATGTCATTCCATTTGGTTTAAAAATGGTTGCGCCAGTTATCTATACTTTTGGTAATGAAGAGCAGAAACAACGATTTTTACCTGATATTTTGGCCAGTAAAGTTTGGTGGTGTCAGGGCTATTCCGAAACGGGTGCGGGCTCTGATCTGGCCGGACTTAAAACAACAGCTGTCAGAGACGGTGACGAATACATAGTAAACGGCACCAAAACATGGACGACACTAGGTCAACATGCCGATTGGATATTTTGCCTAGTACGCACCGGGTCTCCTGGTACTAAAAACCAAGAAGCTATCAGCTTTTTACTCATTAACATGCACGACCCTAAAATTACGGTTTCTCCCATTATTACTATTGACGGTAGTCATGAAGTCAACGAAGTGCATTTTGATGAAGTACGAGTTCCGGCTAACAATCTAATTGGCGTCGAAGGACAGGGGTGGACTTACGCCAAAGTATTGTTAACCCATGAGCGAACCGGCATTGCACGAGTCGCTCCTTCTAAATATCGTTTAATGCAATTAAAACAATTAGCTGCAATATCTGATGACGGCAATAACAAACTAATGGACGACCCTATTTTTGCGCAAAAAGTCGCAAACCTAGAAATAGATTTACTAGCACTGGAATACACTGAATTACGCACTTTGTCTGCCATAAGTACCGGTAAAGCTCCAGGGCCAGAGTCGTCAATCCTAAAAATTGTAGGTACCCAAATAATCCAAGGCATAGACGAACTATATGTCGAAGCGGCGGCGTACTACTCAATGCCTTACGTGCCACAACAATTCGAAGATGAATTCGACGGACAACATATTGGCCCAGATACAGCGGCAAACAGCGCGTTGACTTTCTTCAATAACCGTAAGACATCTATTTACGGTGGCAGTAACGAAATTCAAACGAACATTATCAGCAAAGCCGTTTTAGGCCTTTAAATAAGCATTAGGAATTTACTATGGACTTTTCGTTAAGTAGCGAACAACAAATGATTCAAGATAGTGTATCGAAGTTTATTCTCAATGATTACGATTTTGAAACACGTCGAAAAATACTCAAATCAGCAGCAGGTTATAGCCAAGATAATTGGAATTTGTTTGCAGAACTCGGCTGGCTAATGCTGCCATTCTCAGAAGAAGATGGGGGGTTGAGCGGCTCGATGGCTGACCTTGCTCTTGTTATGGAAGAATTTGGCAAAGGCATAGTAGTCGAACCATTTATAGCAACAGCGGTTCTAGCTGGCGGACTCATTGCCGCAGTAGGTAACCAACAGCAAAAAGACCTGTATTTACCAAAAATCATGGCAGGCGAATTACAAATGGCATTTGCCTACGCAGAACCACAAAGCCGCTATCATTTAAACAACGTAAAATGTAGCGCAACTCAAGCACAAGGCGACTATGTCATTAATGGCCATAAGTCAGTGGTACTCAATGGTAATCATGCAGAAACCATAGTGGTGGCAGCGCGCACCTCTGGTGATACGCAAGACAACAATGGCATCAGCTTATTTTTGGTCGATGCGAATCACCCAAGTGTTAAACGCGAAGGGTATGCCAATGTAGATGGCCACCAGGCTGCCGATATTTGGTTTGATAACACCCCCACTCTTGGATTGTTAGGTGAGCAAGATAATGCCTTAACTGCCATGAATAATGTTGTAGACAAGGCAACCTTGGCGGTGTGCGCCGAAGCGGTAGGTGCGATGCAAATTGCTAATGAACGCACTGTAGAATATGCAAAAACACGGAAACAGTTTGGCCACACTATTGGCTCGTTTCAAGCACTGCAACATCGCATGGTGAACATGTTTATTGAGCATCAACAAGCAAAATCAATTTTGCTAATGGCGGTGTTAAAAATGGATAGTAATAATGGCATAGATGCCAAAGCGATATCAGCTGCAAAAAGCCGTATTGGCAAAGCCGCCAACTTAGTGGGTCGTGAATCAATCCAAATTCATGGTGGCATTGGTATGACAGACGAACTTGATGTAGGACATATATTCAAACGTTTAACCACTATTCAATATTTGTTTGGCAGCACTGATAACCACACCAAACGGTTCGCTTCTGCATAGCGCAATAAAAAGCTAAGCTTTGATAACCACCAGTTCAAAGGAGTTATAGTTAGCACTCACTCTAACTACAACTCCTTATTTTAAAACCCCTACCACAGTTAGAATCAATATTTTCTGTTTCGTTTTCTAGAAAATGACAAATCCACATCAACAGCCCTTATTAATGAATCATTAATACCCTATAATTCTCGCCTCAAAATAGGCGTAGTAAGCGGCGGGCGATAAATTGAAAATAGTAGACGTGATTGTAATAGGTGCTGGCGCCGCTGGTTTGTTTTGCGCGGCTCAAGCCGGCAAACGAGGCCGCAACGTAGTGGTACTCGATCACGCTAAGCGTTTAGGTGGCAAAATCCTAATGTCGGGTGGCGGACGCTGTAATTTTACAAACATGTACGCCAGCCACGAAAACTTTTTGTCAGATAATCCTCACTTTTGTAAATCGGCTTTAAGCCGCTATACCCAATGGGATTTCATTGGTCTGGTGGCCGAATACGGCATTGCCTACCACGAAAAGACCTTAGGGCAGCTATTTTGTGACGACAGCGCCAAAGATATCCTAAACATGTTATTGGCCGAGTGTGAAAAGGCCAATGTGACAGTTACCAATCAATGCGAGATTTTGTCCATTGAAAAGACTGAGTCTGGTTACACACTTAACACCGCTAAAGGCCAGTATCAATGCGAGTCTCTAGTGATTGCCACTGGTGGATTGTCAATGCCGAAACTCGGTGCTAGCCCTTTTGGTTATAAAATAGCGGAACAGTTTGGCTTAAAGGTTAAACCCACCCGTGCCGGGCTAGTGCCTTTCACACTGCATGAGCACGACAAAACAGTGTTGTCAGAACTCAGTGGCATTTCACTCGATGCCAGCGCTAGTTGCAACAACACCAGTTTTAACGAAAACATCCTCTTTACCCATAGAGGTCTAAGTGGCCCCGCGGTATTACAAATATCCTCATTCTGGGAGCCAGGTCAAACAGTAGAATTCGACTTATTCCCTAACGGTGACCTGTTGGCTGATTTACAGCAAACATTACAAAACCAGCCAGACGTACAACTCAGTACTGCACTAGGCAATCATTACCCCAAACGTTATGTGCAAGCCGCGCTGCCGTATATAGGCATTGAAAACAAACCCCTAAAACAATATCAAGGCAAACAACTCGAACAAGCCGCTCAAGCTTTTCACCAGTGGCAACTTAAACCCAACGGCACCGAAGGTTACCGCACCGCCGAAGTCACATTAGGCGGCGTAGACACCCACCAACTCTCATCAAAAACCATGATGGCAAAAGATGTTGAGGGTTTGTATTTTATTGGTGAGGTTGTGGATGTGACCGGATGGTTGGGAGGGTTTAATTTTCAGTGGGCATGGAGTTCTGGGTGGGTAGCTGGACAAAACGTATAGTTGGTTTATTGGATGGTAAATGGAGACAAACGGAATTGAATGGAGACAAAACTAGGACAAATTCGTTAAAACTTGTTCTTAAAATTTGCAAACGTTTAGTTTAAAACTCTGACCGTCAGCGAAATGCCAAACGGCGCCATAAGGTTGGAGTTTATAAAGGTTTTAAATCGGCCTAAAGCCGACCTAAGGTTCCAGTCAACAAAGGAAAATAATCGACCAAAAGCAGTCATTAGCAAATTTATGTTTCAAATTCTAATAACCGAATTTTAGCGGCTGATGATTTATAATTTTGATTGGATTGTTACTAGAAAGCGGACATTAACGCTCGCATTTGCGACTGGTTTAGAGCGCAGCGGAAAACCAGTCCAACAACATTTCGCTTGTTAGTTTTTGGGTTATTGACAGCTCATGGAGAGCGGTTTTTTTACAACCAGTTCCCCTGAATTGTAATCTACTTTTTGGGTGTCTAATATTTCCGACTCAAACGCCCAGCCATCTCCATCATTGCTGAGCAAGTAGTTAATATTATGGCACTCAATATTGCCATTCGTTTTCAATCCATATATCGCTCTACAACTCGCTCTATGTGCTGCTTTAGTTAAGTAACACCTAACGCTGGTTGACCTAGTAGCGGTAATTAAACCTTGATCATTTAAATAGTTCTCGAACTTACGAGCCGCAACTGTTTTTGCTTTTGCCCCCTCAACCGTACGCAAGTTTCCTTCTATATTGAGTACAACCGGGTGAGCTTGGTGTATTTGGTTAGCATTCAGCTGGTTTACTACTTTCCAACCATTCTCATCTTTAGCAAGTTGAATTTTTATTAATGACTGATTGCCAGCATCAACTTCATAACCAACAAAACCGCTTTTGGGGTAATCATCACTATAACTAGTATATGTAACCCCAAATTGCTCTCTAAGTTTGACCTTGTTATCTTGGCTATTTATATATTCTCTAGCCAAATAATCTAAGGTATCGAAACTGTCTGAATTAAGGTTTATTGACCCATCTACTATTTCTATATCTTTATACGTTGCAAAAAATTTACCCTCGATATTTGTTCCATTATTTAAAGCAACCAGCTTTATTGAAAAAGGAACTCCTAAGCTCTCTTTTTTACCAAAAATGAGCAGTAATTCATAATTGCTCATAATAGTTACTCCTTCTGGGAGGTTTTGTCCTTCCTTTTTTATATTTAACCTGATGTGAGGCTTAAATGAACTGACTGAACTAGAAGAATCAAATGTTTTATCTGAGAGATCTTCATTGTCAAAAGTAACAATATCAACAGAAACATCAGCAAAAAATTCCTTGCCTTGCCGCAAAGTCAAAGTCCCATTATTTATAATTGCCTTTTCAACTTCGAATCTAGTATTGCGCACATTTCCTGCGATCACCCTATCTTTTATTGGCTCATTAATATTGTCTTTTTGAGTGAGTAAATGTTGTTCAGCTGTTTGTTCAGAAGAGTTGTCGCTACAGGCAACGAAATTCAATATTACAAATAAAGTCAAAATAGCTCTAATTTTTCTCAATTGATTTCCCCTTGAATGTACATTTGTAACGCCCGCATAAGCTGCGCCGAAGCCGGAATGTTATTGTGTTAATGTTTGAACGCAGCGAGTAACACAAAACGCGTAGGTTTTGGCGTCAGACTGGAAGCGCTTGATACTCATTGAGCCTCCCCAATCAGCGTAACTTTTCGGCTACTCTGATAGGTGACAAAACCAAAACGGAGAAGCTCAATGAACTTTTATACTAATACACATCCATACTATTGTGGAATTGATTTAGAAATAACAAAATA
>NZ_JBDVXF010000006.1:0-335747 GCF_039964565.1 Paraglaciecola sp. | reverse complement strand
CTA
Organism: Paraglaciecola sp.; assembly: GCF_039964565.1. GTDB lineage: Bacteria > Pseudomonadota > Gammaproteobacteria > Enterobacterales > Alteromonadaceae > Paraglaciecola. The sequence goes on along the minus strand of NZ_JBDVXF010000006.1, from coordinate 335,744 downwards.
ACAATTGATCGCTCAGCGAGATTTAAAATCACCTAATCAAGGTGCTCGAATGAAGCAATAGTTATTCTATTGTAAGTTCTAGCAACGCAGAGTAGGAGCTTTTAAACCTCGCCCAAAGGGAGAACACCAGCGACTTTCACTCTTCGTTCTAGTCCTTTGAAAGGGGGTAGCCATTCCTGCAGGACTACGCCTCGATGGAAAGTCGCTGGTGTTCTCTGAGTGACTAATTGATAAGATGAATTGGTATTAATGGAGTAAAAAACACAAAGAAAAACGGCGAGCATCATGCTCGCCGTTTCCTGAAAGAACTTAAAACTGTTTATTAAAAAAATTAGCTAAAAATTAAGCTAATGCGCCTTTAGCTGCATTGACTAACGCAACAAATGCATTTTTATCATGTACCGCTATGTCGGCTAAAATCTTACGATCGATTTCAACAGAGGCTTTCTTCAAACCATTGATGAAACGGCTGTAAGACAAACCATTTTGACGTGAAGCAGCATTTATACGTGCAATCCACAACTGACGGAATGTACGCTTTTTGTTGCGACGGTCACGGTATGCATATTGACCAGCTTTTGTTACTGCTTGAACAGCAACGCGATAAACTCGACTACGAGCTCCATAATAACCTTTGGCTTGTTTTAGTACCTTTTTATGTCGGGCACGTGCAACAACACCACGTTTTACTCTTGCCATTTTTTAGTCTCCTGTCTTAAACGTAAGGTAACATGCGTTGGATCAACGCAGTGTCGGCCACATGGACCAATTTTTTGCCACGTAAGTGACGTTTACGCTTAGAACTCTTCTTGGTCAATATGTGACGCAAGTGAGACTGTTTGCTCTTGAAGCGACCAGAAGCAGTTTTAATAAAACGCTTCCCAGCTCCACTGTGTGATTTCATTTTAGGCATTGCTAAAACTCCGCATTGTTAATAACTTTTCGTGTTGCAGACACTCAAAGTTTAAGTTACATGTTTAGCAGCAAGGTGAGAACGGGTGCAGATTCCGAACTACTTGTAGACCTTAACTACTTCTTAATTGGGGCAAGTACCATGATCATCTGACGACCTTCAACCCTATGAGGGAAAGATTCGCAGTTGGCAATGTCTTCCAAATCCGCGCGAACGCGTTTAAGTTGTTCAATGCCAATTTCTTGGTGTGCCATTTCACGTCCACGAAAACGTATCGTTACTTTGGCCTTGTCTCCCGCTTCTAGAAAGCGACGCAGGTTGCGCAGTTTTACCTGGTAATCGCCTTCATCAGTGCCAGGGCGAAATTTAATCTCCTTGACCTGAATTTGCTTCTGTTTTTTCTTTTGCTCTTTAAGTGTCTTGCTTTTTTCAAACAAGAACTTGCCGTAATCCATTACTTTACATACTGGCGGCTCAGCATTAGGGCTAATTTCAACCAAGTCTAAATTGGCTTGTTCGGCAACATCCATGGCTTCACTGATAGACACTACGCCTAACGGCTCACCCTCTTTTCCTACCAAACGTACTTCATTTAAAGTAATTTCTTCATTGATCCGAGCTTTATTCGAATCTTTAGCCTTCATGTTAGCGCTTTTAATATGTTATTCCTCCGCAAAATTAATCAGATATGTTTGTTGTCAACTTCTAACATGGCTTTGTCAATAAACGCGTCTATCGACATTTTCCCGAGGTCATCACCGTTACGTGAACGTACTGCAATTTCCCCACTTTCCATCTCTTTATCGCCAACAACAAGCAAATATGGGACACGCCTAAGCGTGTGCTCGCGGATCTTAAAGCCTATTTTCTCATTTCTCAAGTCCGACTTGACCCTAAATCCACTTTCTTTTAGTTTTTTCACCACTTTATTCGAATAATCCGCCTGTTTATCGGTAATATTCATCACAACCGCTTGTGTTGGAGCCAACCAAAGTGGGAAAAAGCCAGAATACTCTTCAATTAAAATTCCAATAAAGCGCTCTAACGATCCTAATACTGCTCTGTGGATCATAACTGGTACTTTACGTTCTCCATCTTCTGCTACATAAGCAGAACCTAAACGACCAGGCATTGAAAAATCGAGTTGCACCGTACCGCATTGCCAGGCTCTATCTAAACAGTCATATAAAGTAAACTCAATTTTAGGGCCATAAAACGCACCTTCACCGGGTAGATAACTAAATTCAATATCTTTTTGTTTTAACGCTTCAGCAAGTTCAGCCTCAGCTTTATCCCAAATTTCATCACTGCCTACTCTATTTTCGGGGCGAGTTGAAAGCTTAACGACTATTTTTTCAAATCCAAAGGTGCGGTATGCATCGTAAATCATGTCGATACAGCTGCCTACTTCTTCAAGAATTTGTTCTTCTGTACAAAATACGTGAGCATCATCCTGCGTAAACCCACGTACACGCATTAAACCATGTAAGCCACCAGAAGGTTCATTACGATGGCAACACCCAAATTCAGCCATACGCAGTGGTAAATCGCGATAAGATTTCAGACCTTGATTAAAAATTTGCACATGGCCTGGGCAGTTCATGGGTTTGATTGCATACTCGCGCTTTTCAGATTCGGTGGTAAACATAGCATCACCAAATTTGTCCCAATGGCCAGATTTTTCCCATAGGCTCCTGTCCATCATTAATGGACCTTTTACTTCACCATAATTGTATTCACTTAATTTAGAGCGTACAAACTTTTCAAGTTCCGTATAAATAGTCCAACCAGCATCATGCCAAAACACCATTCCCGGCGCTTCATCCTGAAAATGGAATAAATCTAGCGCTTTACCAATTTTACGGTGATCACGCTTTTCAGCTTCTTCTAGGCGATTCAAATAGGCTTTAAGTTGCTTTTTATCCGCCCAAGCTGTGCCATAAATTCGTTGCAACATTTTGTTGTCGCTGTCACCACGCCAATAGGCTCCGGCGACTTTCATTAGTTTAAAGTGCTGACAAAACTTCATGTTTGGTACATGAGGACCACGACACATATCTGTATATTCTTCGTGATGATACAAAGCGGGTTTATCGTCTTTAGCTATGTTCTCATCAAGAATTTGAATTTTGTAAGTCTCTCCGCGAGCTTCAAAGGTGTCTCTGGCCTCTTGCCAAGTCACCACTTTTTTAACCACGTCGTAATTAGTTTTGGCTAGCTGCAACATACGCTTTTCGATTTGCACAAGATCTTCATCATTTAATGAATGTTCCATGTCGATGTCGTAATAAAAGCCGTTATCGATGGTAGGGCCAATTGCCATTTTTACATCTGGATAAAGTTGCTTAATGGCATGACCGATTAAGTGAGCGCAAGAGTGGCGAATAATTTCTAAACCATCTTCATCTTTGGCGGTTATAATTTGCACCATCGCATCGTTTTCAATCAGATCATGAGCGTCAACGCGCACACCATCTACTTTGCCAGCTATGGTGGCTTTTGCTAAACCAGGGCCAATATCCGTGGCTATATCAAAAACTGAAACTGCATTTTCAAATTGGCGTTGGCTGCCATCGGGAAGAGTAATTACGGGCATATCAAAATCCTTATGCAGTGGTGACACCTACCAAGCGCCACATGCGAATGTTTAGAGTCGGTTCTATTTACATGAACCGATAAATAAAAATAAAAAACACCCAAAAAAGGGTGCTTTGAAAAAAGATGCTCTGCTACCATCAGAACAATAACGAGTATTATAACGAATTAAGGTTTAGTGATGCAACGCATAGCAACAAAAACTACTGTTATCATTGTGGTTTTATTAGGTTTATTTATCAGTTTTGCCAGCAGTGCAAATGATTGGAAACTTGAAAAACAACAAAATGCAGTCAGTATTTACAGCAAGTCCACTGATTCAGGTTACAAAGAGATCAAAGTTGCCACCGTAGTCGAATCCAATCCCCATGCATTAATTGCCCTGTTTAACGATGTGTCATTTTCCTCACAGTGGATCCATAATTGTATTGAAGTAAAGACGTTACAAGAAGTTTCACCTACACAACGTTTGGTGAATACATTTTTTGAGGCACCTTGGCCTGTAAAAGACCGAGATATGGTTACCCTATCTACCATTACTACTTCGAAGCTTGGGGTTCAAATAGAAATATCTGACAGAGGTGATGCAATTCCACAACACGCAAAATTTGTTCGCATGCAAAATATGCGTGGATTATGGGAAGCGATTTCATTAGAAGATGGAAAAAGCGAAATTACCTACACTGGAGGAGGTAACCCAGGAGGTAACCTACCCGCTTTTATCGCGAATAAAGAATTGATTACATCCATGTTCAATACCTTTCAAAACTTGAGAAAAGTGATTGTACTAGAACAATTCCAGCCAATAATCCCGCCTACCTCAGCTGATTAACTCAGGTAAAATAAAGTCGAAGGCCCATTCTAATGGGGCATTTTTATAAAATCTTGGGTTTCAAAATATACGGATTCAAGAGAACCACAAGTGCTCAATAATTTGATCAGTGTCTTTCATCGGACTCGAATGTTTTAATGTCTATCGTATGTTCACAACTACCCCTGCCTGACATCATGAGAATATGGTCAAAACTCGGTGCAATTTGAATCTGGTGAATCACAAGACTGCTTCCATTATCTAACGCGACTATGTCATATTGTTTTTTTAAACTGGCTAGAGGGAAATCTTTTAACATTCTTAAATACACTTGTTTACCCAAAGTGATCTCAATATTTTCAAAATTTAAACTACCTCCACGTTCAAAATGACCATTATAAACATCTACATTTATCGACATTGCTTCCCCTCTAATCAAACGTTGAAGATTAAACAGCTCAGGTTTTATCGTCACCATTTCTGCGCTTTTCACCAGATTAACTAGAGGAGAATATTGCGTTTCAATTTGATAGATAATTTGCGCGTTGTGAGGTTTTCTGTATAGCGGCAAGTGGGATGCGTACAAGGTCGTTCCTTTGTTAAATAGCACCATGCCATGAATTCCTACATAGCCGTGTTCTAAAGAATCCTGCAGGGCAGACCGATGCTCATGCGCATTAACCGGTAAGGTAATCAACACAACTAGCAAAACGTACAACTGTATGAAACGAACCATGCTAAATCTTAAATGAGTATAAACGCCACAATTATACGTGTTTGTTATGCAATGAAAATAATTAGCTATTTAGATAGCGAAAGAAATAAATTTCGAAATACACCGAGATTAATTACTGATTAATATAATAACTTCTTTTTAGAGAACTTAATCAACCATACAAGTTTGATACTTACACCATAATTAGCTGATAAGACGTCTAAAAAGGATTGAATATGTGGCACTTTATAAGTGAACAAATCAGCGAAAGTATTCAACAAGATTTTATCTGTGACGATATTCGCGAAATTAAGGCTGGAGACAGCCATAAATCTTACAAAATATCAGATGGTAAACAGCGCTTTTTCGTCAAAACCAATGAAAAACATCAATTATCTAACTTTGACGCTGAACGAGAAGGCTTAGACCACATAAGTCACACCCAACTGTTCAAAGTGCCTAAGGTGATATGTTCAGGTTTAGTGTCGAGTCATAGCTACTTAGTTTTAGAATATATCACTATCACACAAGGTGACGATTCTAGCTGGTTTCAATTTGGTGAAGCATTAGCAAAAATGCATAGCAATCACACTCAACAAATGTATGGATGGCAAGAAGACAATTTTATTGGATTAACTCCGCAGTCGAACCTTTGGCATAAAAAATGGAATTGTTTTTTTGCTGAACAACGTATTGGATTTATGCTGCAGTTATTATCAGAGAAAGGTATTGCACTCGCGAACATAGAAAGCGTAGTAGAATCAGTCAAAAATTTACTCTTAGGTCATAAACCACAGTCGTCTATGCTCCATGGTGACCTGTGGCAAGGAAATACGGGGTTTCACTCAAAAAAGCCAGTAATTTACGACCCCGCATTCTATTTTGGTGATCGTGAAACAGATTTAGCCATGACCGAATTATTTGGGCGTTTTCCAGAACATTTCTACGCCGGTTATTCAAGTATCTGGCCTTTAGACGAGGGCTATCACTATCGAAAACCAATTTACCAGCTATATCATGTATTAAATCACGCCTTACTGTTTGGCGGTCAATATATAGATAGCGCGAAAATCACCTTAAAGAATCTAGACAGCTAAAACGAAAGTCAGTTATTGATTCCTTTGCGCGCTGCACTATTCTTTAGCGGCTTTCTTTTATATCCTTAGCTTTTGATACTTCAAGTTAGAATAAAATGGAAAACCAAGTCACCCTGATTACCGGCGGCGCCAAAAGAATTGGCGCACATACAGCAAAATACCTACATTCGTTTGGTTCTAATATTGTTGTTCACTGCAACGAATCACGAATGGAAGCAGAAACATTATGTAGTGAACTCAATCAAATCAGAGCAAAATCCGCAATGCTAGTGCAAGGTGACCTTTCTGATATGTCCAACATTGAACGTATCGGACAACAAGCTATCGATTCATTTGGGCGCTTAGATGTGTTGGTCAACAATGCATCTGCCTTTTATGCCACTCCCTTTGGTTCAATTACCACTAAAGACTGGCAAAACCTAGTCGGCAGTAATATGCAGGGCCCATTATTTTTGTCTCAATATTGTACCCAAGCGTTAAAACAAAACTCCGGCGTTATTATCAACATGGTAGATATCCACGCATTTAGCCCATTAAAAGACCATACCCTTTATTGTATGGCGAAAGCGGCCCTCGTCACTATGACGCAATCTTTAGCAATGGAGTTAGCTCCTGAAATACGTGTAAACGGAGTCGCCCCAGGCGCTATTTTATGGCCCGAAATGCAAATCAACGAAGAGGATAAACAACAAATTTTGAGTCAAGTACCCGCGCAACGTTTAGGTACTCTGCATGAAATAGCTCATACAATAAAATATCTGATTGAAGCCTCGTATGTGTCTGGACAAATCATCGCCGTTGACGGAGGACGTAGCATCTCTTCATATACTAAAGGTTAATACTTGTGCGCTGCCTTTCGTTCATATTGCTTGTGATGACTTTAGTTTTGGGATGTGAAAACAGTCATCTTCTGAAACATCAAATACACGATTATCAAGAGCGTATGGCTCGAGTCTTGGATGTAGAAAAACCGGACAAACTCACAATTAGTTTGGCCCCCTATCCGCCTCTCAGAGAGCTAAAGCAAAACATTCCCGACACGACAATAAAGTTATTTGAGTTTTACGAATTTAAACACTGTGAACTATATTCACTCGTTGCGCAGCGCAATACATCCCTCGGCAATCTGCAGTTACCTTCGACTCGATATGTTTATGAACGGCAATTAATCGATGCATTACAACAATGCCTAGACAACACTCTAAATCCAAACTTAAGAGAAAAATTAGCGAATTGGAAACAAATCAAAATCCAACAACTTCCAAAGGTTTGGGCAAACTTGATGCAGTTGAGCATTGAAATAAAACAAGGATTAAGTGCCAATTATGGATTGGTAAAAGGAAATGAACAGGATGGCTTAATACAAAGCATCAACGCATTAAATTTCTTGCTACATATTAATGAAAACAATCAGCTCGATAACGCAACATTAGAACAACATTTGAAAGTTTTAAAAAATAACTCACTACCAGCCAAATTGTGGCTAAGCCAATTAACACTATCAAACAACCTAAATCACAATACATTATGGCTAAAACAACACACTAAAAATTTGAAATGTACCAGAGGCAAATCAAAACAAAAATTAGAATATCTGACAAACGTGTTTCAGCGGTATTTCATCGAAAAAATTCAACCTGTTGCCAGTCAAATGAATCACTACCAATATCAACTAAGCCCTATTTTTGAAACAATCTCGACACACCCAGATTTATCACCCAGCCTAAAAGATTATATCCAAAACGCTAACCAACAGGGTTATGAAAACTATAAGGAAGCAATGAAGCAACATATTCTATTTTGGCAACAACTATTCAAACGTTGCGACAAACAACCAGGAAAACCAAGCGATAACATTTAATTTGCAGGTTAATCATGCAGAAAATGAGCATGCCAGTTTTTAAAATGAGTAAGTTAAAACCATGCTTTGTACAATTGCTGTACGATCAATCAATATAATCAAAAAAGGACTTGCAGATAGATAGTCTCGTCGTTATTATACGCGCCGCTTCAAAGCATCAGGCTTTAAAGCAAAGTTAGTAATTAATACAACCGTAGCTCAGCTGGTTAGAGCACCACCTTGACATGGTGGGGGTCGGTGGTTCGAGTCCACTCGGTTGTACCAATTCTAATGGCCTTCAGCTATTTAATTAAAAACCAATCCCGCAAACATAAAAAGTAAACACAAGTTAACTTTCAATTTTATTTTGAGACGTTAATCCCCCTCGAAATGATTTTGCAAGTTAAGGGAAGCGTTGTTGGCAAAATATAAGTTATCCAAACATATCAGAATAATGGATTCACTCCCCCGCAATGGTGGCGGCAAGGTCATGAAACATCAGCTTAAAGCACTTGTTTAATCGTAGAAAATTGAGTTAATGAATATTAAACTAGTTTAGTAACCTAGTAAGATGGAATGCCAAATTAGATGCACGCACAACAGCCTTACGATAGTTTTAAGGATTAAATAAAACGTTGTCGTCCCTATCCAATCTAGTTGCACTAAGATTGAGTGCCTGTTTAACTTTTTCTAGACGCTTATCATCTATAAAACCAAAAGGTACTTCTGAAGAAGCAATATTCTCGAGTAACCTAATAATTTCCGACAACGTCTGCTTGCTAACCTGAGAGTATTCCTGATTGTTAGCTAAAGGAAAAGATTTAGGCCAACTCCCGTTTTTCTGTTGTGTTATCAACAGATAATCTAAACCACGTATAAATGCTGCCCGATATTTAAACGTCTCGGCACTTTCAGATTGTCGAGAGACAGGCACAGGAGGAACCTTATTTAAAGTTTTAAATTTAGGCGTACCCGTTGCATAAGCCACCTTAGCAAGGTACCTCAATGGAAGAGTTATGCCATCTTGTTCTATTGAATTTGCGAGTTTACTGGCACTGTCAGGAATATCGCGTTTTGAGGTTGGTGGGCGCGTTAGGTCAACTTGCTTAGGCCAAGCTCCCTGATAGGATTGATATTGAATAAGACTATTAGCAATTGTTTTTGCTTCTGCTGTAGCAAACCATGAATAATGATTACTTAACAACCCTTTATCCCATTTTTTGACGGGTCTAATTCCAGGTATAAATGGTTCAGCAAGAAACCCTTCAATCATCATGGCAATGTCATTATGAGACCTCTCTGAGGAAGTAAAGCCTATTATGCTGATATGCTCGTTACCACTCATTCCCTTTACGGCATATTTGTGCTCCGCTCCGGTTCGTCCAAATCCGTATAAATCCATATTATGCGCATTTCCCTGTAGAAATTGACGATGGTTCTCGTTAGGCGCATCATCATCGGGCGTTTTTGCAAAAAATAGCACGTCCTTTACCTTTGGATCGCCAATGTAAATCCATTCTGGGGTCAAATCATAAAACTCACCAGCAACGGTTGGAATGCGTCGCACTCCATCTGAAGATACAAAATAGTCTTCCTCATCAGCCGTTCCTCCAGCCACGGTTTCTAATAGAAAGTTATATTCCTTATTACTTGATTCAAGCACTTCAATTGCCACTCTATCTGCAAGAAAGTGATATCGGAAAGTAAAATCATTATTACTCGACTCTAAAATCACTGAGTCGCCTTCCCTAACGTTATTTAAAATCCTTGTAGTGGACCCACTGTCACGTCCAGCATGTCCAAAATTACCAACACTGTTTGGAAAACCTCGATATTCCCCCTTTGGCCCAGGCGGAAGATATGAGGCTATCCAATCATTTCCTTGAGAGTCTATAAAACTTTTAAACCCTGAAACGCCATTATCTTTCTCAAAATACACTGTGCCCATAGTCATCTCAATTTTATAACAATGTGCACCGTGCCAAACAACTTCACTCAGTTTTACCTCTTGACTAACAGAGAAAAAAGGAAAAAAAAGTATTTGAAGACAGAGTAAGGATAAAAAAATACGAGTCATTAGACAAAGACCTCTAACAAAACTAAAGGCATCAATTAAGATTTCACAATAAACTTATTTTTGATCAATAGTGTATTCTTTCTTAAACAATACCCGAACCATTACCACCACTATTAGGCCGTTCAACACCTGCTTGTTTGCGGTAACCAGATTTACGGTATACAGCTATGGGATCAATAGCTCCACCTCTACGTAAACGTGCCATCTCCAATATTGGTGACACATCTGTAGTAAATGCTTTTTTCAATGTATTGCTACACATAAGTGCATCATTCTCAGTTTGATATTCCGTCAACTTCGTTCGGTCGACAATCAACGCAGAAACATAAGAACGCTGTACGCTTGCCGCTGAATTCATCAAACTTTCAATTGGATCTGTCACGTTATGTGATTGATCTAACATATAGTTTGGACCAAAGCCTTCTTGGTTGCGGTATTCTGCATCCACAAGTTCGTTAAAGATAAGAAATTGCTGATAAGGGTGTAAACTGCCGCTGTCTAGATCATCATCACCATATTTACTGTCATTAAAGTGAAAGCCACCCAATTTTTTAAATTGAATCAAACGAGAAACAATCATTTCGATATTGACATTGGGAGCATGGTGTCCCAAATCAACCAATGACTTAGCTTGAGGGCCCAATTCCATTGCCGCAAGGATATTACTACCCCAATCTTGGATGATCGTAGAATAAAAAGCAGGTTCAAACATTTTATGTTCGATATGCAATTCCCAATCACTAGGTAACCCAGCGTAAATGGTTTTCATGCTTTCTAAATACCGCTCAAAAGCATGTTGAAAATGTTGTTGTCCTGGGTGGTTTGAGCCATCTCCAACCCAAACAGTCAAGGTTTTCGAACCCAATGCTTTTCCATATTCAATACAATCAAGATTGTGTTTGATGGCTAAATCACGAGATGCAGCACTAGTATTGCTCAAACTACCATATTTAAAACTATGCTCTTGATTAGGTTGGTCTTGAAACGTATTTGAGTTAATTGAATCCCATTTCAAACCTAATTCATCTGAAGCCCTTTTTAATTCAGAGAAATCATCGACTTTATCCCAAGGAAAATGTGGAGATACACGTTCTGTACATTGAGATAGGTCATTGATAACTGCGCTATCTTCCAATTTTTCCCATATATTACGGGGCTCACCTATGCCAGGAAAACGGGCAAAACGCGTTCCGCCTGTTCCCGTTCCCCAAGAAGGAACGGCAACCTGAAAGCCTTCCGCTTTCGCAGTTATATCGTCAATATTAATGTTCTCTCGAGCGAGTTTGTTACCAAGGGCCGCATAGTCTTCTTGTAAAAAACCCTCAAGCTTTGCATTTTGCTCTGCAATTAAGCCTTTATCGATACGTTGTGTCATGCTTATCTACCTAATTTATCTGTTTAGCGTAAAAACGCTTCGTGTAAACCACCATCTACACTAATAATTTGTCCCGTTGTTTTACTTAACTGACCTGAAATCAATAAATAGGCAGCTTCAGCTTGATCGGCTGGCGTAATGGGTTGTTTGGTCAAGGTACGCTGTGCATAAAATATAGCTAATTTATCACGTAACTCATCGTCAGAATCTGTTGCAGTAAATTTAACATTGTATTTAGTCAACGAGGCAATCACTCGATCCCGTGGGAACATGGTACTCCCCTTAACCACTGTTGCAGGCGCTAACCCATTGACGTTAACTAAAGGAGACAGTTCCACCGCCAACTCACGAATTAAGTGATTAGCTGCGGCTTTTGATGTGTCGTAAGCCAATGAGCCTTTCTTAACTACGGTGGCGTTTACACTGCTAGTTAAGACCATTGCGCCTTGTAATTTCTGTGCATTCCAAATGTAATTTGCTTCGGTCGCGACAATATAACCACCTTTAACATTCACCGCAAAACTAAGGTCAAACATCTCATCGTTACTCATTCCCGATTGACCCGGAGCTAAAAATACCCCAGCAGTGACGATAACATTGTCGATCCCACCGTAGGCTAGAACAACTTGCTCAAACATCTTTTTTACACTGTCACGGTCAGTAATATTAACATCATGTGCGATTATCGAACCACAGCCTGAAATACCACTACCAGCCACTCCAATACCTTGACCATATATTGCTGTTAATTCATCGGCTGTTTGTTGAGCCGCTTCAAAGCGTAAATCGGCACACACTACATGCGCCCCTTCTCGGGCTACCCGAAAAGCGGTTTCTTTACCAATTCCGTCACCGGCACCAATAATGACTACCACATTACGTGCTAATGGCGCTTCGGCTGGCATACGTTGTAATTTTGCTTCTTCTAATGCCCAATATTCTATATCAAAGGCTTCTTGTTGAGGTAAAGCAGTGTATTCACTAATCGCTTCTGCGCCGCGCATTACCTCTATAGCGCAGTTGTAAAATTCGGTTGTAACACGAGACTCACTCTTATTTTTACCCCAACCAATAATACCCACTCCTGGAATGAGAATAACAGTCGGGCTTGGGTCACGCATAGGAGGAGAATCATCACGTTTACAGTTGTTATAATATTGTGCATATTCTACTCGGTACTGCTTAATGCCTGCTTTGAGTTTTTCTACTAATGTGTCGAAATCATCTTGTTGAGGGTTAAAATCAACATAAAGAGGCTGAATTTTAGTACGCAAAAAATGATCTGGGCATGACGTACCTAATTTTGCCAAACGTGGCGCATCTACACTATTAACAAAACGCAGTGCAGTTTCATCTGACTGTACGGTTGCAATAAATTTCACTTTGTTCGACAAAATTCCACGGGCTACAGGCAAAAACTTAGTGAGTAACGCAGTACGTGCATCGTCTGATAAACTGGTGACTTTTTCCCCACCAAAGGTGTGCTCACCTTTGTCATGTTCTTCAATAAAACGAGCAGCTGTTTCTATAACCCATAATGACGTTTCATAACAACTTTTACTTTCAGTACTCCAATTAGTATGACCATGTTGTCCCAACAGAATTCCCACACTATCTGGCTTTTCAGCGTAAGCTTCTTCGCAGACTTTCGCTGCTTCCCATCCTGGTCGCATCCAAGGGACATACGCCATTTTTCCACCCCATACTTTTTCGGTAAGGGCTTCTTGGTCTTTACATGATGCAATAGCGATGACTGCATTCGGATGCAAATGATCAACATGTTTATCGGCAATCATAGAGTGTAAGGGGGTATCAATTGACGAGGCGCGAGGATTAAGACAAAAATTGCAGTGCTTGTACATACCAATCATGGCATCTTCACCGGCTTGTTTATAACCTTTATCATCACGGGCTTGGTAGGTATCGTCCAATGCGGTTAATTTATCTTGATATAAAGAAGAGAAATTTTCAATTTTGGCAGTCCGTAAATCACCACCAGAACCTTTAACCCATAATACCTGTACTTTCTCTCCCGTTAACGGATCAGTTTCCATTAATTTTGCAGAAGTGTTTCCCCCGCCCGTATTAGTAATACGCTGATCAGCACCCAATAGATTTGACCTATAAACTAAATTTTCTAGATCAGTAAGCGGCTCGGCAATTTTATTACTCCAAAGGTAACTAACGTGTTTAAATTCTTCTTTTTTGTATTTCATATTATGCCTACATTTGATTCTTTAAATTTAAGAAAATTGCCAGCCATCCAAAACGGGTAAAAACTGATTAAAAAACGCAATATATATTCCAATTGTTTTTAATATCTCATACGAAACCCATACAGTCAATCATGATAAATCAATTTCAATCATAAAAGGTCACACGATAATAAAACAAACCAGAAATTGAACTGTTTCATTAAAAATAGTAGTGTGAAGATCCCGTACAGAAATGTCGCAAACTTAGGAAATGATTGTTGATTTCATTATGTGCTAACAGCATATTCGAGCCATTTTTTTTGATATTCAAACAGCGCCCCTAAAGCGGTCTTATTGACGCCTTTCACCTCAATACTGCACTCAGAATTATGCCGTGAAGTTAAATATCCAACCCCTTTTACCGTTCCGGTCGAATCCTGAGATAGCAATACTTGTTGCGGCTCTCTCAATTGACCTAATACTGCGCAAAGCAAGTCGTTTTTAAGGAATGCACCTTCGATATATATACTTCCTTCTGCACCTAACATTTCAAGTTGATAGTCAATCATTAACGCGCAATAAAGTGTGGCTAACGCGATACCACTTACTTGGCCGACATCTCCAATAAATTGGCCTTTCCTGTCACCGAAAGGTCCACTCCCCCCAGTAAATCCGGGGATGACAAAAACATTTAGATCAATAACTTTCTGTAAATCATTTTCATCGAACGACGCCTCTAGGGTTGACCCTGTTTGTTCGCATATAAATTCAAACTCACGCCCCCCCATAAACCGTGCACACGCAACGGGAGAGCCCATCGCATCAATATTAGCTAGCATGTCTTTGTTAGGATTTAGATTGTCTAACGGTGTTTTTGAAGCCATCAAAATAGTCCAAGTCCCTGTGGATATAACAGTAAAAGGTGACGTTTCTTGGGCCAGCCGATAACGTAAAAAGCTGGCGTTACTATCATGGATACCATTAAAGAACCTGCAATCAGGACTCAACTTTAGTTCCTCAACTAATTCAGGCAAAAGGACTCCACAATCAAACCCCGCGGGTTTAATGGGGGGTAATAAATTTCGGATTGCTAAGGTGTCGACTAACGAAGAGTATTCGCCGTTTTTTGTTGACCATAAATCAGTATGACAACCTAAGGAGGTGATTTCTGAATACAACTTCCCAGTAAATCGCCATCCCCAATATTGGGGATACATCATAATGTCTGAGACATTCATAAAGTCTTTCGGAAACATACTTTTAAGCCAAAAAAGCTGTCTACCCAAATTCAGTCCTGCTGGCAAATCAGGGGAAAAGGTTTCATTAAAGCCTGGTCGTAAGGCCGCATATTCCCTATTACAAGATGATATTCCTTGGTACTCGTAATCTAAAACTGGAAATACCAATCCATCATTACTAGCTGTGTGACGATTGATCAAGGCAGCTGTTGCACCATGAGTGGTAATGCTTATAGAGGAAATTAGATAAATCTCTGAAACGGCTTTAATTCCGTCTATTAGCCAATTCCAAATATAGGTAACATTGAAACTTGGATACTCCCCTTTTGTATCTACAACGTTCTGTGTTTGCTTAGACAATATCGACTGCAAATTACCGTCTAAAACATGTAATTTGATGTGAGTCTTTCCAATATCAATTACCAATAAATATTTTGTTATTTCATCAACCACTACTATTCGCTTCTATAATCACGCCTGAATAACATCAGACAAACATTTGAAATCAAATTTCAATCATTATGAATCATTTAAAATCAACAATACTAAAGTATAGATTTAGATTGGATTAAAAACACACCCAAAACGTATCGTATTTATCCTTTTAGCCCTATCAGGATTTCATCTACAGGTTCTTTTCTAATATTTCTTTGGCTCGCAAAACACCAAGTTCTGGACTAGAAAAAACGGGGGAACTTAACGCACCGTCTGGCAGGCCAGCTAATACTCTGGCCATAGATGCTTGAGCGAGAACGATAGCGTCAACTCCCTTCATCCCCACAGTTAAACCTTCAGAAACGATAAGATCGTGTGTGTCACCATCCCCTGCCATAATCGCTTCAAATGCACCTTCACATAAGTATTCAACCACTTCTATCTCTGTCGATTGTTCAGCGGCTACAGTTCGAACTAAGTCAACTGTTGGCTTAAGTGTGGTGGACAAGGTTGCTACTACACCAATTCGATTACCAGATTGAATCGCGTTTTCTGCCATGGGGCGGTCGACCCTTAATACTGGTTTGTCATATAATTGTGCAGCTAAATCAACTGCTGGCCCGATTGACGAACACGTAACAAGGACTGCATCTGCCCCAGCTTCAAAACAAGAGCCAACCATTGAAATAAGTCGTCTCATGGAAGATTTCTCAAGGTACCCTTTTGCAATCGTATTTTTTATTAGGCTTTCGTCAACATAATGGAAAATGCGCACGTCAGGCATAATACGAGCAGTTAATTCATTAAAAAGCGGACTCAGAGTTGGTGAAGTATGAATAAGCGCTAGTGTGGTCAAAATTTTTTTTCCTTTAATATAAATATATTTCGTAATATGAGTGGTATGGCTCTTTATCCCAAGACAATAGTGAAGGCTAAAGACATTGAAATTGCCTCCGACTATCTATGGCTATAAGAGCATCGCCTTGTTTCAATTGATTGAATGAGCCCGTTATTCGATGAGTCGCCCACAGCGAACAGATTCGAAGAAGTTGAGGCCACCCATCTGTCCTCCTTTGAGCACCATTTCTAGTCCATCAATAGCTTCATTCTGTGAGTGTATTCGCACTAAAGGGGCGCCTACCTCAATTGGTGCTACCCATGTAATCGCATCAGCATCAAGTTGCGCAACACCATGACTGGAAGTATCACCTCCTGCGAATAGGATGCGTCTTAACCCTGTATTTAGAATAACGGCTTTGGTTATTCTTCCTAGTGCCTTTCCAAGACTATCTCCAGCGGCCTCAATTGATACGTCTAAAGGTCCATCTGCAGAATGAATAATGCAGCTTTTTCCCCTAGTAATGGAAGCAAGAGATAATTCTATTAGGCGTTGCTCTTCTTCGACATCGCCTCGTAACAACGCACTAACATCGACCAAATGGGCATCGTAACCTTTCTCGTTTGCCAAGGAAGTTTGTTTCGCGGTCACAGGCGAACAGCTGCCGCTTACAACGAGCAATTGTTTCACTTCTTCTACAACCCCAGAGGTTTGTTTCTTATTAACTCTTGATTCTTCATGCCATTTAGAAACGAGCGCCCGAGTCACGCCAGAGCTACCAACAGTAAATCGAATATCGTTATCTACAATAAGGGCTCCTGTTGTTCGCAAGTCTTCCATCGACACACCGTCAAACAGAACAGCTTTTGAATCGGTTTTTGCATAATCAAACGTGGCATGAATTTGATCAGTTTTTAGTTTATCCAAAGAAAAAAGCGATACTGCAGAGCGGGTTTGAGTCTGAAGATGACGAATAAGATCCGCCTCGAACATTGGCGTGACAGGATGTCGAGACATCGTAGGATGACGGTCAATACGCAGGATGTCTTCGCCAATTTTAGCAAAAAGATTACCAAACGCTACATAGCGACCTAAATGAGGAGCCGCAACCACTATTGCAGCAGGGTGGCCGAACAAATCAATGCCAATTTCCATCGCTTTACCAATCGAACCAACCTCAGGGCTACTATCAAAGGTAGAGCATGTTTTATAGTGAATAATATTGGCATCGTGTAACGCCCTAAATTTCGAAGGTAGGTTGTCCTCCATCCATTGTGGAGAACGACTTCGGCTATCCCCAGCAATACCTATGGCTTGCACATCTTTAAAACGTGCTCGAAGTGCCTTATCTGGCTCGCGCAAAAATAATACTGCGTCAATCCCCCCCTCAGCTAACTGCTCTAGCACATCGGTTGAGCCGGTGAAATCATCGCCATAATACGCGTAAAGCAAGCTCACCTTTTCACTCCCAACGCAGCCGCTAATTCAGGCTGTCCTATTGCGGCTTCATGGGCAAGAACACCAGACACAGCGGCCTCCCATGCTTGCATAAGTGATGTCACTCCAGCGGCTGGTCCCATAGGATGCGCTAAAATTCCGCCACCAGCTGCATACATCAGATCGGTGGTCCCCATCGCAGCATAAGTTTTTGCCACTTGATGAACTGATTGCCCTGATGAAAATACCGGCATTATTTCACAACCAATTGCTGGTTTATCGAACATCGGGGTTAAACATTCTTGTGCTGAGGCAATAACACTATCGTTCTCTTCGCAAAATTTATTATCCAACCCATTAACATGGGTGTGATCAATGCCCGCAAGTCGCCAAAGTTTTTGGTAAGCAATAAAACTCATACCAATGGCTGGGGATCGTCCTAACATCCCCCACCCATTGCGATGTCCATGAATAGGCAATTGGGAATGAGCCCGTAAAACTTTCAGTGCTGGTAAACCAATAGAATTTAGACTCGCCATTATGCAAGTGCCACCTTCAGCTAACACCAAATCATGTCGCGCTAGCATTTCGTCAATTTCACCGGTCAGGTTAGCCGCATACATTACCATTTTTCCAGTTTTATCCCGATGCTCTCGAATAACCTTCATTACAGCTTTAACACGTTTATCGAATGGGCAATGTGGTCCATCTGATTGCAATTCGTCATCTTTAATGAAGTCAACTCCCGATGCCAATAAAACCTTTACCTGCTCTGCTGTAGCCTCAGGTGAAAAACCGACGCTAGGTTTAATAATGGTACCAATTATTGGTCGGTTGTAGACACCCGCGAGCTTACGTGTCCCAGCTACACCAAATTGCGGACCTTGATATTTATCAAGAAATATACTGGGGAGTTTGATATCAAGTAATTTCAAGCCTGAAAAAGCTTTTAGTTCTGACAAATTCCCGGCAATGGTTGCCAAAAGATTCGGTAGTGATAGTCCAAAATTGGCTATCGGCCAAGATAGCGTCACACGCGCCGTCCTGCGAATTGTATTACCATTTTTTGGTAACCCTGAACCAGGTAAAGAAGGTGAGCTCACCTGACCAAGTTCAATAATTTCTTCTACTCTCGCTGCGTATGCTTCACGCAATTCATCCGTTTCACCAGGTACCCTAACGAAAGTTCCTGTGGATTGTTCTCCGGCCATTGTAGCCGCAGCATCTTGTAACCCAAATGCAGTTTCTATCCAATAAGACGCTGTAATACGTTCTGTCATCATGCTGTTTTAAAGTACGAAGCGTACTCCTCACTAGTTACGTTGATATGAGGGGGTAATACCTAAACACCCATCGAAATTTATTTGATATAACTCTTGTGATAAAAACAGAGCTGAAAATCCATTTTTTGTTGAGCTGTAAGTCAATTTTCCAGCTACAAAATATCCCCTTTGTTACCCAGTACAATCTAAACAAGTCATACACAGTCATTCCAAAAAGAAGAAATGAGTGCCTTACAACACTCATTTCAATTTTCACTCTACAACTGATTAAAAGGTAGCGGTGAAACCAGCATAGAATCGGCGTCCAACTGCGTCGTAGATACCCGAGTCAGTATTTTGTTGCCAACTACCGCCATCCATATTTCCGTAGATTATCTGTGGTGACTCGTCGGTTAAGTTTTTGATACCAAGTGACACATTATAATTTTCATTAAAATCATAACTAACGCGAGTATCGATAGTTAAATACCCATCCACATCAAAATAACTGCTTTGCACATCATCACCAAAAACTCCTTGGTACCATTCATCATCATAAGTCCACGCACCAAAATAACGCGTAGTTACATTGAGCTTTAATGGTCCTTGAGTCCAATTAATGGCCCCGTAAATCTTATTTTCAGGATTCTTAGTTTCGCCAACAGAATCTTTAGGCACTTCGCCTGCGAGGGGTATGGAGATATCCTCCAATAGATGACTCCAACTTACCGATAAAGCGATATCCCCACCAGCAAGTTCGGTTGAGTAATTCGCTGTAAAGTCAACTCCTTTAGTTGATGCACCACCACTGTTGATATTTTGACGGCGGATTTCAGATACCGAGCCCGCATTGGTTTGGTCGCCAGAAACCGTGCTACGGTCAATTAAGTCACAGAAGTTTTGCTGACTCTCTACGTAACATTTGGACAAAATCACATTATTTGACGTAAAGGCAATCGCATCATCAATAGTGATATCATAATAATCAACTGTTACAACAAGGTCTCTAGATGGAGAATAGACAGCACCCAAGGTGTAAGTTGTCGCGGTTTCTTCCTGGATATTAGGGTTACTTGATTCTTTAATTAGCACACCGGCAGTGTCAGAATTGGTAAACACTACTGAGCCATTTTCGGCGATGTTAGTATTTATACCTGCTTCCGCTCGGCAATTATCATCAGCAGTACCCACAGATGTTGCTGTTACACCGTTACAAGGGTCATTAATCGAAGACACGCCAACTTTTGCAGGTCTATATAAGTCTTTGATATTAGGAGCACGAACGGCTTCGGCATATACCGCTCGAAAACGCAATGAATCAGTTGGAGACCATTCAAGCCCAAAATTATAAGCTGAAGCCGAACCGATCGTTGAATAATCAGCTGCACGCGCCGCTAGATTTAGATTTAGCGAATCAAGCAGGGGAACCGCAGTTTCACCATAAACCTCAAACACGTCATATTCACCAACGGTATCATTTGCTTGGGTATAGCCGTTTTGTTGATTGTTGGTTAAAGCGTCAAAAATGTGTTCCGTGCTTTCCTCGCGATATTCAGCACCAAATGCTACATCCATGCCGCCTGCAGGTAATTCAAACACAGTACCTGACACATTAGCTGCTAATGTTTGCATATCTTGGGTTGAACGTTGAACCATTTTAGTGCGTGAATACGCTAACATTTCCTCCGTAATTGTACCCGCACCGAACATATTCATTGCAACACAGCCATTCGCTCGTGCTTGTGCACGAGTACAAACTGCATCAGTTGTATCGCCGTCACCATCAAAATCATACACATCTGTTATTGCATTTAATGCGTCTTCAATATTAGAGCCGTGAAAGAGGTTATCCATTGTCGTTGAAAGATTTGACCGGCTATAGGAATAATTCGCATCATATGACCAATCTTCACCAATATAACCCTCAGCCCCCATTACAACGCGAAAAAGATCACGGTCAATGGGTGAAGTACGACCACCAAATTCGACTAAACGCCTTGCTATGGTCACATCTTTAAGACCATCACCATCGGTATCAATCGCCTCATCGAATACTTCTTGGGGTAAAAATGGATTATTAACCATTGTCATATTCCCCGAACCATCATAAACACGATGTTCAATTGGTAAGTTAGCCCCAATACCAATATTTTGTCTATGCGCCCAAAATGGAACAGGTTCACTATAGGATTTGGAGTTTACCTGGCCATAATTAGTATCCAAATAAACCGTCATATCATCATTAACTTCATAGTCAGCATGCAGCGCGAAAGTCAAGCGATTAACCGGTGAAGCCAAAGATTGATAAGGGGCGTTATCCATGCGGATCAACTCTGAACTTGGTAATGCATTACCATTTGGGTCGAAAGTATAAGAGCCAACTTGTCCGGCTGGAGCATGCCCTGAAAAAGCATCTAAACGCTCATAAAGTCTAGTTGGATCTTTAGCAGCCACCCCAGCACTTTGACTGGCAACTGCGGTAAATTCTCTATCACTAGCTAACATCGCGCCTTGTTGAGTCCAACCTAAGTTAAACATGACATTGCCGCGATCATTATCAAAATTTTGACCTGCAGTTAAATCAAGTTTGAGTTGTGAATCATCGCCTTCTTGCGACTGGCCAGCCTGAGTATTGAAAATAAAGCCTTCAAAATTTTTCTTATAAATAAGATTAACCACACCCGCGATAGCATCAGAACCATAAACCGCAGAAGCACCACCAGTAAGCACTTCAATCCGGTCAACAAAACCGGTTGGAACCATGGCCAAATCAACCTGTGTAGTACCTGGGATACCTGATACCATACGCTTACCATCTACTAACACTAACGTACGGTCAGCCCCCAAACCTCTTAAGTTTACTGTCGCAGTACCTGCACTAACATTGTTACTAGCTGAGCTTGCACGACTTGAACCAGGCGCGCCAAAAGCGGGATTAAGCTGCAAAGCTTCTTGAACATTAATTACCGCTTGTTCTTCCAATACAGCAGCATCTATAGTTTGCAATGGACTAGCCGCAGTAGCGTCAGAGCTTTTAATCCGACTCCCTGTAACGACAATCAATTCAACATTATTTTCTTCAGCTGAATCTTCATTTGATTCTTGCGCTATAACAGCCCCCCCAAAAAATAAAGAAGAGGATACGCCAACTGCAACTGCCGTCCGCAACGGACATTTTTTAAATATTTTCATATGTTTTCCCGTTTCACTATTATTTTACATTTAGTTTTTTTATTCGATTTAAAGCAATTTATTTCACTTTATAAATTGTTCCAAATTACGTATTCAAAAGGTCATATGATTCCGTTTCAAACCAGCAGAATACTTAGCCTTTATATCTAGTTAACCACCTATCCATATAACAACCATTATAAATTAACTCATTAACAATCAATTTACAACTACAAATAATCAGAATACGTCTTTTATTTTCATAGATAGTCACGATAACCAAAATAACAGCCCGACTAAACAGGGTTAACACTTGCTGCTGACTCCATTCTGCCTACACTTTCACAGAGTTTTGCTCCAAAAATTTAAATTAATAAGAGGTAACGATCACGTTTTTAGAGCAAAAAATTGTAGATTCTATTAAGCGTATAATGGGCGAATAACACAATGAACATAGAAGTGCTTAAAATTCCGACAGGCCCATCCCACACCTATCATAGAAAGAAATTTACCGCTCTAAAATTCACTTTAATTTCCAAATACTCTGTAAAGCGTTTCATACACATCAGTGTTGCAAAAGCTAATTAACCGTAGGTTACCTCAGTAGGTTAGGCGACATTGGAACTCACCAAGTGACAGCTGGAGACTTATTATGACCATTAATGATTGAACGCATACTGATTACTCTGTATCATTATTGTTAAATTTGTGAAATTAGAGGGTGAGGCACTGACAGAATGGCACAATTAAGTCGACGAAAATTTATAGCTAACTTGAGCTTATTATTGGGCACCTCCTTATCCCCATTTGGGATAAGGGCATTAGCAGCATCAAGCACGTACCTCTCAGATAATAAGAAGAGATTTCTCACTTCAAACCAAAGATTAATGTTATCTAAAATAGCGGACATTATTATTCCAGACACAGATACTCCAGGTGCAAGAAAAGCCGGGGTTCCAGAATATATTGAACACATGTTGTTCAATCTACTTTCAAAGCAAGACTCTGAAAAATGGCTATTTGAATTCAATACCTTCAATAAAAAAGTGGGTGGTTTTAATCATCTATCTGCTCGTATGCAACTTAATGCTGTCACTCGACTAGATGACAACCTAGGTAGTGATGATTTTTATAAAAAGTTAAAAGAACTAACCGTTATTGGATATTACACCTCTGAAATTGGAGCCAGTATAGAACTTCAATACGATCCAGTACCTGGCCCTTATCAAGAAATGCCCTTGGCAGTCATTGGCCGAGCTTGGTCATAAAGGACACTTATGAAGATTAAATTTGATTTCGATGTCATTGTTGTGGGTTCTGGCATGTCCGGCGGATATGCTGCGAAAGAATTTTGTGAAAAAGGATATCGCACCTTAGTTCTTGATAGAGGCAAGCCCCTAGAACACGGCAATTACAAAACCGAAAGTCTGCCTCCTTGGGAGATGGAATTTAGAGGTAAATTGCCGAAAGAGCAGTTAGTAGAAGAGTTTTCAACGCAACGAAAAAGTTATGCTCTAACCGACTTCACCAAACACCACTTTATTAATGATAAAGAAAATCCTTATCAACAAGACAAACCATTCGATTGGATAAGAAGTTCAAGCATTGGTGGAAAATCATTGCTTTGGGCAAGGCAATCTTATCGTTGGAATAAATTAGATTTCGAGGCAAATGCAAAAGACGGTCACGGTATTGACTGGCCAGTTCGATATGAAGATCTTGCTCCATGGTATAACTATGTAGAACCCTTTATCGGTATTTCCGGTAGTACTGAAGGATTGGATATTTTACCCGATGGAAAGTTTCTGCCCGCATTGCCACTTAATGTTGTAGAACGCGAAATAAAAGCCAAATTGGAACAAGCATATCCTGAGAGAACTCTCATCCCAGCACGCGTTGCCCATTTGACTAAGCCACAAAAAGTACATTTAGAATTAGGCCGAGGTCAATGTTTAGCTCGTAATGAATGCCAACGAGGGTGTTCGTGGGGAGGATTTTATTCTTCTCTCTCAGGGGCACTTGCAGCCGCGAAAAAAACCAGCAAGATGACACTCACTGCCAACGCCCAAGTGCAAGAAGTGTTATACGATGAACTATCTGGCAAAGCCAAGGGTGTTGCCTATGTTGATACTGTTACTGGGGAACGAAAAACGGTTTCAGCGCGCATCATATTCATGTGCGCCTCAACACTAGCCAGTGTACAAATACTACTTAACTCTAAATCGAAAACCTACCCTAACGGCATTGGTAACTCTAATAACGTTTTGGGGCATTATATTATGGATCATACTGGTGCTGTTGGCGCCCGTGGAGAAGTTCCCGGTCATTTAGATAGTTATTATAAAGGTCGCCGCCCCGGCGGAATTTACATCCCTAGATTTCGCAATATTAAGCAGCAACGTAGTGATTATTTACGAGGCTTTGGTTATCAAGGCAAGGCTGAACGCAGTGGCTGGCAAAATAACACACGGAAAAAAGGCCTGGGTGAAGATTTCAAATTAAGTATTCGTAGCCCGGGTGGTTGGAAATTTATGCTTGCCGGTTTTGGTGAAATGTTGCCTGACTATAACAACAAGGTATATCTCCATGAAACCCAAAAAGACCAATGGGGCATGCCTTTACTTGTCACTAGTGTTTCCTATGGTGAAAACACGGAAAAAATGAAATTGGACATAGAAAAATCTGCAGTAGATATGTTAACTGCCGCAGGATTAACCAAGGTAGAAGGGTTTTCATATGACGTAAACCCAGGTTCTTTTGTCCATGAAATGGGCGGTGCCTGTATGGGTAAAAATCCCCAAACATCCTACCTAAACAAATGGAATCAAAGCCATGAAGTGGACAATCTATTTGTTACCGATGGCGCGGCGTTTTCGTCTATTTCTTGTGTTAATCCTTCGATAACTTTTATGGCGTTTACGGCAAGAGCGGCTGACTATGCCGACAAACAAATCAAGGCAGGAAAATTATAAATGAACAGAATATTATGCACTATTATTGTCGCCTTTTTGGTGATTTTGCCTACCCGTATATATGCTAACGATGCCAAGTGGCAAAGAATATTCAATGGCAAAAATCTAGACGGCTGGCTACCCAAAATTCAAGGCTACCCTTTAGGTAATAACCATCTCAATACATTTATCGTAGAAGACGGATACTTAACCGTCTCTTATAAAAACTATGAGCGCTTTGATAATAAATTTGGGCACCTTCATTATCAAACAAAATTATCACAATACAGACTTCGATTTAGCTATCGCTTTATTAAACAACAACTTCCTGACGGCCCCAAGTGGGCATATAAAAATAGCGGAGTGATGTTACACGGGCAAGATCCTAACACCATTAAGCTTAACCAGTCTTTTCCCGTGTCTATCGAAGCTCAACTACTTGGAGCCGATCAAGGGAAAACTAGGACAACGATGAATATTTGTACCCCAGGAACCAATGTTTCTATCAATAAAACACCGACATCAACGCATTGTGTTTACTCCAATTCTTTCAGTTATTCTGGAGAACAATGGGTACAAGTAGAAGTAGAAGTCATGGGTGATGAAATAGTGCGTCATTGGGTTAATGGCGAATTAGTTTTTGAATATACTGACCTCGTTTTAGACCCACAAGAACAATACGTTGATGAACTAATAACCAATCGAAATAACGTCGCGCTAAGTAGCGGTTATATTTCACTGCAATCGGAAAGTCATCCTATCCAATTTAAAGACATTGAATTGTTAGATTATAACAAGGCAATAACAACCAACTAGATTAAAAGTATTAATGGATAATTTTCAATGAGATATACAATAATTTGTTTGCTGCTAGTTATTAGCGTTCAGGTCAACGCAAACATTCCGCAACTGGACAACTATAATCAAATTTGGCAGAGCCAAAGTAACAACTCATCAGAATCTATGCCTTTAGGCGGTGGTGATATTGGCGTCAACGCTTGGGTTGAAAAAGGTGACCTGTATTTTTATTTTTCTCGTAGCGGTACGTTTGACGAGCATAATACCCTATTAAAATTAGGCCGCGTAAAAGTACAGTTATTTCCTAACCCATTTAAAAATAATGAAGACTTTCGTCAAGAATTGGTCCTAAAAGATGGTTATATCCAAATAGCGCAAAACAATACCCAAATCAAGTTATGGGTAGATGTATTCAATCCTGTTATTCATGTCGATGTCAGCAGTGAAATTCCTTTAAAATTGACAGCGTCCTTAGAAAGTTGGCGATATAAAGATAGAAAGGTAGAAGGCGCGGCAAATAATGCCAATTCGTATAAGTGGGCACCGCAAGGAGACATTATTACCTATAAAGATATGATTCAATTTAGCGGTAATAGTATTAATTTTTTTCATAAGAATAAACAAAATACCGTCTTCGATGTTGTCGTAAAACAGCAACAAATGGAATCAGTCAAAGATCAAATGATGAACCCACTAGCCCATCTCACTTTTGGCGGCTTAATGTTTGGAAAGCACTTAACGCCTACTGGTACTTATGAAGGCACTTATCAAGATACAGACTTCAAGGGCTATTCATTATCGAGTGAGAATGCAGTTAAAAGCCATAATGTCCAAATCCATCTTTTTACCCAACAAACAGAAGATATTGATAACTGGAATCAGGAATTAAAGAAGCAAGTTGCAAGCTATATTAAGGATCATGCGCCAACAATTTCTTGGTGGAATAACTTTTGGGAACGAAGTTTCATATATACCCAAAAAGAAAACGCTTCCACCCAAGACTCCGTTTACCAAATAGGTCAAAACTACCAGTTGTTTCGCTATATGTTAGGTAGTAACGCCTATGGTAAATATCCCACAAAATTTAACGGCGGACTATTTACCTACGATCCAGTATTTACCAAACCATCATGGAATTTCACTCCTGATTTTCGAAATTGGGGCGGAGGGACCATGACCCAACAAAATCAGCGCTTAGTCTATTTTCCCATGTTAAAAAGTGGTGATTTTGACATGATGAAATCACAACTAGATTATTACCTCACCCTACAAAAAAATGCCGAGCTAAGAAGCTTAGTTTATTGGGGCCACAAAGGTGCGGCGTTTACAGAACAGTTAGAGAATTTTGGTCTTCCGAATCCTTCTGAATACGGCTGGAAACGCCCAGAAGGATTTGATCCTGGTCTTCAATATAACGCTTGGCTGGAGTATCAGTGGGACACAGTCTTAGAGTTCGCAAGTATGATGTTGCAACTAAACGAATACACAAATGAGAATATTGAGAAATATCATTCATTTATCATTAGTTGCCTGCGTTTTTTTGATGAACACTACCAGTACCTAGCAAACAAAAGAGGCAGAAAAACCTTAGATGAAAATAACCAACTTATTCTTTTTCCTGGCTCAGCCGTAGAAACCTACAAAATGGCAAACAATGCTAATAGTACTATTGCTGCGTTAACAGTCATCACAGAAAAGCTACTGGCACTCTCAGCAGATAAATTAACTAAAGATGAAGTGACTTACTTAAAATCGTTTCGAACTAGAATTCCACCACTTAATTTTCGGGAAATAGCACATCACAAAGTACTCGCTCCAGCTAAGTCTTGGACACGTATTAATAACGTTGAAGCCGCGCAACTTTACCCTGTTTACCCATGGGGAATATATGGGATTGGCTTACCCGACCTACAAGTAGCAAAAAATACATGGTTGTACGATGCAGACGTACAAAAATTTAGAAGTCATATCGGTTGGAAACAAGATAATATTTTTGCAGCTCGTTTAGGGTTAACTGAAGAAGCTGCAAAGTACAACTTACTAAAAATGGCCAACTCTAAAAGACGTTTCCCAGCCTTTTGGGGCCCTGGATTCGATTGGGTACCTGATCACAATTGGGGTGGCTCTGGAATGATTGGTATGCAAGAAATGTTACTCCAAGAAGCGAATGACAAGATATACCTATTTCCGGCTTGGCCAAAGGACTGGAACGTACATTTTAAATTGCATGCAAAGAAAAACACCACTGTGGAAGCAAGAATTGAAAATGGAATAGTCAAACTGATAAACGTTAAGCCTGCATCACGAAAAAAAGACATTGTTAATTTGCTAGAAATGACAGCAATAGAAAAAACAAACTTAAACTAACTTGAATGCTTAATTTCAAATAAAACAGGCCTGCGACGCATAACTAAAAATGGACTCATTTTTCAATCAGTCCATTTTTTATGGCGAATACTTTCACTTAAGGTAAGCACTATAGAGACGCCAATATATGGACGTAAATCGTTTGTTATTCTGTTGCAGATATAGGTGCAATAATGACTTCGACATCGTGTTCTTTAAACATATCAAGCTGTTCTTCCGTCACATACTCATCTGTAATTAACGTGTCTACTTCTTTCAACGAGCACAATATAAGGCTACTACGTTTATCTATTTTAGAGCTATCAGCTAGCACAATAAGCTTGTCTGCTTGTTTGAGCAATTTACGTTCAGATAATATCAATAAGGGATCCGTTTCCATCAATCCAAACTCACTTATCCCTGGTGTTCCCATAAACATTTTAGTGCCATGATAATTTGGAATACAATCATTTTCGAAAGAACTCAAAATGATACTTTGCTTCCTATATAACTCTCCTCCTGGCAAAGTAATTTGACAATCACTATTTTCTGCAAGTTCAGTGGCGAGGGCAAATGAGTTAGTCAGAATATTTAGATGCCGGGTGTAGAGAGAATTCTTCATCATAAATGTACTGCTACCACCATTGATGATAATTGACTCACCGTCCTCACATAAAGAGACTGCTTTTGCTGCAATTGCTTGTTTTCTATCTTGGTGAGTTTCTGCGTCAACTAAAAATACCGAGCCTTTTAGGTGATTTCGTCCCTTATTTGTCGATATAGGACTATTTGACTGAGCCCCCCCTCTTATTTTTTGAAGTAACTTACGTTTTGATAGTTTAGTTAAATCCCGCCTAATAGTGGCTTCGGAGGCTTTTAATTGTGATGAGAGCGTAGGCACAGAAGCAAAACCATTTTCAGCTAAAAGCTCTAGTAATAAGTGATGTCTTTGTTTTTCAAGCATTTTCAAATATTCCTTTTGGATAGCATGTTGATTACCTTTCGGTCTAGCAAAGTCACCAACCTTATTTCTCATGACCAAAAAAGATAAGTTATGATTGAAACAATACCAGTAAAGCATTCAAATGACTAAATGTTATTTAAATTAATGTCGATTATCTGAACGCCAAATAAAATAAATAAGGTTAAATATTGTCAACCATTATAGTTGGTAAGCGCATCGGCCGGTATCAAGTAACAAGCAAAAAATTCGGAATGATAATCTCTGTGCACCTTGAACAACTTTGAAGTTTTTACCTCAACCTTACCACTAAAGTCAATTCACACTAACGACGGAGTAAGCCCTTTTTAGGAAGAATTCATTAAGACCCAAATATCTCGATATAGCGCTGATTTGTATTGAAAAAGCTGTCATTAATTCAGCAATACTCGTACCACAGAGGTATAATACGTAGCTGTATAAAACCTGAATTTAGACACTGCAATACCAACGAATAGACAACTTTTTTATAAGGACAAATATGCAATCAAACAGTTATGAAGAAATAATCGATGATTTTAGACAGGGTAAAATGGTTATTTTGCTTGATGATGAAGATCGAGAAAATGAGGGTGATATTTTAATGGCTGCATCTTTCGTTGAAGCAGAACATATTAACTTTATGGCGAAATATGCCCGTGGCT
Organism: Paraglaciecola sp.; assembly: GCF_039964565.1. Classification (GTDB taxonomy): domain Bacteria; phylum Pseudomonadota; class Gammaproteobacteria; order Enterobacterales; family Alteromonadaceae; genus Paraglaciecola. The sequence continues at coordinate 306,006 of NZ_JBDVXF010000006.1, read as the reverse complement.
TAATTTGTTTAACCTTGACAGAAGAACGATGCCGAGCATTAAATCTACCGCTAATGGTTCGGGATAACGGTAGCCAACATTCCACGAATTTTACAGTGAGCATTGAAGCTGCAAATGGAATTACCACGGGTATCTCAGCAGCCGATCGAGCACAGACTGTAAAAATCGCAGTTGCGGCAAACAGCCAGCCTCAAGACTTAGTTCAACCAGGGCATATTTTTCCAGTAATGGCTCAAACTGGAGGTGTGTTAAGTCGTGCTGGACATACTGAAGCTGGCTGCGACCTTGCTCGACTTGCGGGCCTTGAGCCTGCTGCGGTTATCGTTGAGGTAATGAATGAAGATGGCACAATGGCAAGGCGCGCAGATTTAGAAATATTTGCTAAAACACATGATATTAAAATAGGGACTATCGCCGGATTAATTCAACATCGTATTGTTACCGAACGAACAATCGAATGTATCAACCAGCGCGAAATCAATACCCTTTATGGCAAGTTCTCTTTAAAAACGTATTTTAATACTACTACAAACGAACATCATTTCGCCCTTATAAAGGGGGACATTGACCCAGCTGAACCAACTGTAGTTCGCGTACATGTTGGCAGTACTGCCAAAGACGTATTTGGAATTTGTAAAGATGATAACACGGCTAATTCTTGGGATTGCCGCGCTGCAATTCAACGTATAGCTGATGAAGGATGTGGAGTCTTAGTTTATATTTGTCATTCTGAAACAACAGCAGATGTAGAACAGAGTATTGACGACTTAGTAAACGGGATACGACGACCCAATCCAGATATCGGCTACAAACAAGTTGGCGCTGGCTCACAAATTCTACGTGATCTAGGTATTAAAAAACTTAGGCTACTAAGTGCTCCAATCCGCTTTAACGCTCTGTCTGGATTTGAATTGGAAGTTGTAGAGTATATTGATTGTCTCTAGAGATCACTTAGGCAGAATTTATAGAAACCTTCTTTTCTAATTAAAATGGCTAAAACGCTACCTATAAAAGGCCGATTAAGAATAGGCAAAATACATAATTATCCAGCCTATTCTTAACATCGGAGATTAGTGATTCATTGCCACTTTTACACTGTCGAAATCTTTACCAATGATGCCACTAAGGAGAAAAAATACCGCACTACAAATAAAGCACATTGCTCCTAACATTAATGCAAATTGGTAATTACCATAATAGTCAAATATTAGACCGTAAATATAACTCCCCGCAGCAAGAGATGACGCAAGCATAAACAGTAAAATACCAAACAGTTTTCCATAATTTACTAGACCAAAATACCTAGGCACTAAAAATGCCATAAAGTCTACCTCTGCGCCTTGGGCCAAACCAAAACATAATACAGCTGGAATTCCAATCCAAAACATCGCTGGCGCATCTGAAAGAAAAATCCCGATACCAATTAATGGCGAGAGTAAAAATAGAGCTGCGACTGCTGCTGGCCAAAACCGATCTAAAAACCAACCAGAGCTCAATCTACCAAAAAATATACCTACAAAAAAGAACACTGCAAGACTGGCTCCTTCGGTCGACGTAAAGCCTTGAGCGATCAATAAAGGCTGTAGTTGATGCATCATTCCACCCACTGCTATATTAGCGGTAATCAATGCACCAGCTAACAGCCAAAATTTAGCGCCTGTTAGCGCTTCCTTCATAGACAGTCCATCGGTTTGTATATCTACACCACCAGCATTGTCAGAAAGGCTCGATAAATAGCCAGCAGGAGCGGCTTTAAGGCCCCAAGCGACTAGTGGCAAACCAATCACCAAAGGGACTAATGCAAAGCAAACAAACCCCCAGCGCCAGCCCCATAATTCGTTGATATAATTAAGTAGCGGAAATAAAACCATACTAAAGATTGTAATACCTGACATAGTGGCTCCTAGAGCTAATCCTCTGGAGGAATTAAACCAAGTATTCACTACTTTACTAAAAACCATCGGTCCAGTCGTTTGTCCTAAAAAAACCATCAAAAGTAAAGTCGTATAATAAATCCATAGTGAGCCTGGTTGCAGCGCCAAACCTATATAACTAAAGCCCAGTAAAATCATGCCAAGGCAGGCTAACTTTCTACTATCGAATTTATCAACTAATGCGCCAAGAATTGGCAGAGTTAGCAATGCTAATAACCCAATAACATTACTTAAGGCCATTTCACTTCGTTCCCAACCAAACTCTTCAGTTAAAGGAATAATAAAAATACTATTCATCATTGAGTATAAGCCAAGCCCAGTTCCCATACCCACCGAGCCTGACAAGACCGCCCTCCAACCATTTTTCCATTCAGTATTCATTTTAATACTCACATGTTTGTCGTTATTATATTTTTCAAAAAAAAGAAACGTTCACTTCACTACTATTACTGATTTGGTAGTAACGGCAACCAGACACTCATCTCCCCTCTTTCACGATTATCCCAAGCAAAATATGGAACAAGCTTAGTTTCAACTTTTTCAAATTTCGGAGAGGTGTACTTCCTGTACAAAGTATCTTCGTTACTGTCTGTTTTTTCGCGGGCCCAAAGAGCCAGTTTAATTGAGCCCAGTTCGGTTGAATTAATGGTGAATTTTTCAAAGGTAAATTCAGAGGCAGGATCGATATACATATCTTCGACATTGAAACCTTTTGGCAGATCGGTCGCTTCTAAGCAATAGACAATTGGTCCATAAGTTAATGCCACATGGTTTCTATTTTCTTCCACCATGTGATGGCTTTCATTTACTACTACGTCCATTTGCAGGGACAGCGACACTTTGTCTCCAGCTTTCCAGTGATGGTTGAGTTCAATAAAACCATCTTTAACCTTTAATTCTTTAACGTAACCGTTCAACTTAGCTTTAAACGTTTCGGCCCACTCGGGTATCCGCAAAAATAATGGGAACCCTTCCGTAGATTCGACAGATTCAAGTTCAAATTCAATTTCACCGCTCCATGGATAATCGGTTTTTTCGCGAATCGTCACCATGCAGCCGTTTGGCAATTCAACAGACATCTTACAATCGCCATACATAAGTATCGCGATACCATCCCCTTGAATTATTGCCGCTTTGTCTTGTGCTCCAGCTAAGGTTCTTATTAAGTTTGGTGGACAACAAAAAGATGATAAAAAGTCTTCTCTATGCCGTCCCCACTTCAAGTCATGAGACGAATCATGTTCGTGAACGCATCGCAATGAATTGGTATAACAATACTTATCACCCGCCAAGTTGATACCGGATATGGTACTATTATAAAGAGCACGCTCCATTTGATCGCCGTACTTTCCTTGGTTAAAAGCCTTTGCCATTCTATAGTTCCATAGATAGCTGCCGATAGTGGCACAGGTTTCATTGTATCCGGTGGTGTTAGGCAGTTCATAAGCTCGGCCGAATGATTGGTGCGTTCTTTGAATTTTGTCATACTCCCAGCTACCGTAGGGAGAAACACCATCATAAAGAGGTGCGCAGCCACCTGTAATATATTGCTTTTTAGTCACCATATCGTTCCACACGGCTTCTAGTACAACTCTATAATCTTCGTCTTTCTTACCCATATAGAGGTCAGTAACACCAGCGTAGAGGTAGGTCGCTCTCACCCCATGGCCTAAAATTTCTCTGTGTTCTTTTAACGGATGACGATCCTGATTATCGTCGGTTCCATCTGGGACCATGTCTCTTAACAAAATAAGCTTTTCTAATAAGGTTAGATATTGCTCATCTTCTGTTGCCTGATAGAGTTCTGCGAGTCCCATATAATGTGAAGGACAAACCGCTGTGCGTGCCGTTGCTTCGTCTAGGTTGGCAAATTGAGAAGCTAGCCAGGCTGCGGCTTTTTTGCCTAAATCTAACAATTTAGTTTGACCTGTCATCTTATAATGAACCACACCAGCACTCATTAGATGGCCCATGTTGTACACTTCAAAATTATTAATATCTTCAAGTACACTGGATTCCCCAGACTTTCTTCGTTTAATCGCCTCATAAGTAAAAATATAACCATCATCACGTTGCACAGTCGCAATAGTGTCAATAATGTGATCAATTCTATCAAGCCACTCTTGATTGTCTGAATTAGCGTAGGCTCTAATAGCGCCTTCTAACCATTTGAATAAATCTCCGTCCCAAAAAGGTGGATCAGAATGCTCACCGTTAGCATCACCAGAAGCGATTCGGAAATTCTCCCAACAATGACTAATATCTTTGTCGTTAAGAATTCCCCACATGTGCGGGATCATTTTATCGCGGCAAAAATTCCATCTTTCTTGCCAAAATCCACCGGTCCATGCATTGCTTATATCGCCCTTTTTCAAAAGAGTATTCATACTTTTTACACCTTGAATTTATTTTATTTCTACTATGAGAACGCGCCAAAATTTACATATTGATTGACGGTTAAAACTACATATTTTATTTTTTAAATTGCGTACACATTATCGAAAATAAGTACCAAAGGCAGTAACGCTTACTTAGTAAATAAAATCTACTTCATATACAAGTACTATCAACATTACGTTAACATTGAACAAACAAGCGCACAAGTCAAATTTAGTCATTTCAACTCATAAACAATCACCTGCGTTTATTTAATAGACAAACACTAATAAACGGTAGGTTGACGTATTGAATTCAAATTGAATTGTTGGTTGTTGGTTGTTGGTTGTTGGAATATTCTAGTGAGGTAAATCACTGATGAAATGGTATTTTCCCGATTGCAACCCCATTAAGGCCACTGCATCTTGTTCAACTACATCAACGATACCTTGGCGAGTCGCTAAGAATGCCCCTCCTTCTGTAACCGTTGCTAAATTGGCTGCGGGTAAATACAGTTTGGCGCGAGTATTAGCCGGCACGGTTGTTGAATAGTGTAATTTTTGACCTTTTATTGACCACTGACTTTCGATTCTACCGTAGGGCGAATCATAAAAACTTGTCACATTTCTCAGGCGCTTGTCACCATCAATTTGCGGTTTCAGAATAAAAGTCTTATAGCCAGGTGTATCCCGTTGAATACCCGCAGAATGGGCCATCATCCATTGTCCTACGGCGCCAAACGAATAATGATTAAATGAATTCATGCTGTTATTTCCGCTAAATCCATCTTCCACAGTGTAACCGTTTAAGCGCTCCCAAATAGTAGAAGCACCTTGATTAACTGAATATAACAGTGACGGATAATGTTCATTTTGAATAAGTCTATATGCGGTATTGCTATAGCCATGCTCACTTAATGCATCACCAATCCAAGCCGTACTGATAAAGCCGGTCATTAAGGAATATTCTCTGCGTAATACACCGCTGTCATCTTTGTTTTGGCGTTTGACACAGGCATTTAAGTTGCTTGCCATTTCTGATATCAGGCCATCATCAAACGCACCAAGTGCTAAACCTATCGCATAGGAAGCTTGAGTATCAGCTAACTTAAACTCAGAAGGCTTATCCGACGTCTCGAAATGACCACCATAAGTCACCCAGCCAAGAGTTTTGTTTTGGTTCGAGACAAAAGTGTCGTTAAAAAATGCTTTCCTCTTTCCATAATTGAGTCTGAAAAATGCGGCGTCATCACATTTGTCTAAAATCAAAGCAACTTTAGCCATAATATCTAATACATAAATATGGTAAACAGTTGCAATAAATGCAGCACCGGTTTGTTGATTGTTCGGGCCCAACCAATCGCCCAACTCATCGTCATGACTGAAACCAGATTGCGGATCGATAGTGGTATCTAGATACTTAATGTATGCGCTCATGGCTGGGTAGTTTTCTTTTAGTAAATCTAGATCACCAAACTGCCAATACGCTTCCCAAGGTAAAGTGATCCCTGCACTACCCCATAAAATCCCACCGAACCCACCATCAATGGGAGAAATATCAGCATAACGCCCATTATTAGCCTGCGTATCGCGCATACTTTGTAAATGCCTACGGAAAAACTGTGATGACTCGCTAATGTAAGTTGCGGTACGAGCAAACACATTGATATCCCCTGACCATCCCATACGTTCGTTGCGTTGTGGACAATCAGTAGGTACGGATAAAAAGTTGTCTACATTAGACCAGACGATATTTGACCAAAGTTTATTGACTTTAGGATTCGATGTTTCATAGCCAGCACTTATTGTTGATATCGAACTAATCACTACCCCTTCAACATCCTCTAATGGTAATGCTTTGTCGATACCTGTTATTTCGATGAATTGAAAACCATGAGAAGTGAAACGTGGCTGATAGCGCTGTTTACCATTCTTCATTATGTAAATATCTTGACTTAAGGCTGCACGATAATTTTCTGTTAAGATCATCCGCACATTGTCGCCAGAAGCCGGCAAATCGGGATAAAGCATCTCAGCAAAACGTAAAGTGACCACTTTTCCGTCCTCACCCGATTCAAAATTAAGTCGAGGGACTCCCACAATATTTTGCCCTAAATCGTAAACATAAACGCCCGTACGCACTTCTTGCATACTAACAGCCTTTAACACTGTAAATACGGATGCTGGTGAACCAATTTGCCCAATTAATTGTAATTTGTCATAGTTAAGATATTGGGTTGGGGATTTTAGATTGGGCTTAATTCCTTCAGTGGCACTACCTTTTAGAGAGACTATTGCGGAGTTTTTCCACCCCTTTCCAGTAAAGCCGGCGCGACTCCAGCCATTAATCGATGCTTCTTTTCTGGCGTCGTACACCTCCCCCTGAACTAAACTTGCGTACGTTATTGGGCCTTCATTAAAGAATTGCCAGGTCCTATTATTGGTCGTTATGACATCTTTCGAACCATCTTGATAACTCACAACCAATTTAGCCAATAACGACTGTCTGTCACCGAAGGCATTCCAAGTATTACCAAAACCTAACATCCCACTCCACCACCCTTCTGCCAGCAATGCCCCCATCGCATTGGCTCCTTCAACGACTGATGATGAAACATCATAAGTTTGATATAAGTGGGTGACGTTATACTGGGTTAATCCCGGATTGTAGTAGTCATGACTGATCCGTTGTCCATTAATATAGAACTCGTAAATTCCTCTAGCCGTGACATAGAGTCTGGCTTTAGTTATCACTTTATTTTTTAGATGAAATTCTGAACGCAGCATGGGCATGCCATTTTGACTGGGATTGGCTACAACAAAAACCTCCTCATGCTCATTACCCAATATGTAACATTCGTCAGCGATACTAAAACAGTTAGCATCTAGTTGGTCTGCGAATACTCCTTGGTAAGGAGATGTCACCTTTTCACTAAACAAACAGTTTTTAGGCGCCAGAACGTTATTCACCTTCAGGTATCTATAAAAAGCTCGCTGGTTACGGTCAACGGAAAAGCCAATGTCATTGAGCATGCCATAAGTGATCACCCGGTGATTCACTCCGGCTGGATTCAGCGCTGCAGTGGCTCCAGATAACAACTGTTCTAAAGGAGGAAATTTCAACTTTGTACCAGATTTGTCTCGCTCTTCTTCTACGCAAGGTGCGCTATGCTTATCAATCTGAACGGTTAACATACCGTATTCATTGTGAATCAATAAATGATGGAATGCGTGTTTATTACTCTGATTAATAACAGACTGTTTAATTTTGTATTGAACTCTAGGGTGTTCGGGGTCATCTTTTGAGCTGTAGCCAGCACGATAGAAATTTAAGTGAGCTAGGCCCCCCTCGTCATTTACACTCGCTATATCAATTTCTACTTTAAAGTAACTTTTATTGACACCACTTTGGACTTGATAAATATTTTTGTCCTTGTCGGCTAAGCGAGGATCATTTGCTGCGAGTATAAGCGACGCTCGTGTACTTCCTTGTGCTATTTTTAATTCAGCTGAAAGGTTATACATAGGGTAATAATCTGCATACAAAGGCAGTTCATTATCACCACCACCAATCCATTGTGCACCATCCCAAGCGGAAATATCCCCATTCATTAAACCAGTTTCAAAGCAAGCATGGGCTTCGGATGTTTGCTTTGATTGATCCCATACAGTTACGGACCAATAATATTTAGTGCAAGGTTTTAAAGACTCACCGGCATAACTTATGTGCAATGAGCTATCTGAACTAACTTTACCGCTGTCCCATGCTATTAAGTCATGTTCATTTTTGACTACAATTCGATATGCAAGTTGGCTTTGTCCTCTGACACCAAGCTTGTTCGTCATTTGCCAGCTGAATCTTGGTTGTTCAACATCAATTCCTAATGGGTTTTGAACATATTCAACTTTCAATCCCGTCAAAGAATTAGGGGAAGTATTAGTCACTATGTTTTCACCTTGTTTCATTGCCCCTCCATTTGTCATTATCAGGAACAGGTACTCATGTTATTTGAACCTAACAAAATGAAAATTGTATTGAGCACTATACAACCAAAGACCACTAATGACTACTTTTGATTTAATGTGACCTAATTATCATATAATCTAGAGTAATAAGACAATATTGGGTGTCTTGAGAGTGAGAGAGTGAACTATCATCAGAATGCCGGTGATTGATTCAACAGCGAGGATTACCACCATAGTAGCTATATTTAGGAAATTTTGACCAAATGACAAATTGTATAGAAAGTGTTGCAACATTGAATAACGGGCTGCAAATGCCCTGGTTAGGGCTTGGGACTTTCACCCGAGATTCAGGACAAGCAATACAAGACATGATTGCCGACGCCCTGTCTGCTGGTTTCCGGAGCATTGATACTGCATCAATATATAAAAATGAAGTGAGTGTTGGAAACGCTCTAAAAAACAGTGAAGTAGCAAGAAAAGATATTTTTTTAACAACTAAAGTGTGGAATGAAGATCAACGTAAAAGACGCACCTTACAAGCGTTTGAGGAAAGTTTAAAACGTTTAGGAACCGATTATGTTGATCTATATCTGATACATTGGCCAGTGGCTGACTGCTATTTGCAGACTTGGCAAGTAATGGAAGAAATTTATCGAAGTGGCCGAGCAAAAGCCATTGGTGTGAGTAATTTCCTAATACCCCATCTCGAAGATATTTTGCAAAATAGTGACACAGTGCCTTGTGTCAATCAAATCGAGTTCCATCCCTATCTGACTCAAACCGAACTCATAAAATATTGTCAAAATAATAAAATACAAGTAGCGGCTTGGAGCCCATTAATGCAGGGACTCATTGCCTCTGAAGCAACCTTATTGAGATTAGCTAAAAAGTACAAGAAAACCCCTGCACAAATTGTATTACGTTGGGATTTACAGCATCAAGTTGTGACTATTCCTAAGTCGGTAACAACTAATCGAATTATCGAAAACACGCAAATATTTGATTTTGAACTTTCAGATCAAGATATGTCTATCATTGACGCACTAAACCAAGATAAACACCTAGGTCCTGACCCTGCCAATTTTGATTTCTAAACATCTGAATTTTATACACCCTAGTAGTGTTATTTTTGGGGGGCTTTGACATAGTTTCGCCAGTTGTGCTGTTCTTTAAAACCTAACACTTCTCGAATTTTACGATTGGAGAACAGCCCTTCATGTTCAGCCAATTCTCTCGTAATAGGTACGTTTGGGAAGAAACGTTGAATAAGTTCTTTGCTGGGAATAACCGCACTATTGTTGTCATTTGCAGCGTTGAAAACCTGATAGCCAAGACCATCTTTTTCTAAACATAAGTCAACAATCTGGCCTAAATCACGTGCATCGATGTAACTAAACGCAATCCGACGGCGTACTTCGGGGTTTTTAAAGAAGGCTGGAAATAACTCAGTATATTGATGAGGCTCTATAACGTTACCAATACGCAGTGCATAAATGTCGATACCTGAACGACGCTGAAAACTGCGGGCGGTTTGTTCATTAACAACTTTAGACAAACCATAACTATCCATAGGATCAACATCATAATCTTCTTCTAACGGCAACGAATGAGGATCAGTCTCACCATCTGAAAAACAAATCCCGTATGTGGTTTCTGAAGAGGCAATAACCACTTTCTTAATCCCCAGTTTAACCGCCGCTTCAATGACATTATAAGTACCCATAGTATTAACCCGAAACGTTTCGTTATCAGTATTAATTAATATCCTTGGGATAGCGGCGAAGTGAACAACTGCATCGAATTTAGGCACACCATTACCTGGGCTTAACTCGTCAAATGATGCATAAGAACTTAATGCATTAAACATTTGTCCTGAATCAGTAATGTCCGCAATAATATTGTGCACATTAGGGTTATCTGAAGGTTTGAGATCAACGTTCAAGATTGTATGACCTCGTTCAATCAAGAAATCGACGACATGTTTCCCAGCAACTCCCGCCCCACCGGTAAATAAAATGCGCTTTCTAGTCATATAATTCCACCTTAATAAGAAACACTATCAATCTATATCAATCATTTTATTGCATTATAAGTCAAACATTGTATTATCGCTATCATGCTAACTTACAATTTTCAGTATTGTTAGGGCTATTTGATATAAATACTAGTAGTCAAACAAATATTTTAAAGCGTATTTATATTGAATTAACTGGCGTGAAATGATTGATAGAACGACTACACAGGTGTATTTCCTATTGAAACTGTTATGTGCGCTAGTACGTTCGTCTTACTGCTAAATGACGCCCCCTAACCCCTCTTAAATTAGAATAGTAAAGCCATGACACTCAGAAATTTAAAAGTCGAATATCAGACCACTCCGATAGGAATTGATGTGTTACAGCCGCGTTTTAGTTGGCAAATGACTCAGATCAAGGGAGTTAGAGGTCAACAACAGTCGGCCTATCAGATTATTGTTAAAGACGAAAATAACGTCATTATATGGGATACTGGACGACAATCCTCTGCTGTGTCCTTACACATTAGTTATGCGGGTAAACCACTACAGGCATGTACAAAATACCAATGGAGTGTCGCGGTTTGGGATAAAAATGAGAAGGTTTCAGTCAATCAATCTTGGTTTGAAACGGGTTTACTGAATGGGGATATTGACGCTTGGGATGGCGCACAATGGATTGGTGGCGGCGACCAGGATTTACCCCTATATGCAGATTATTTGCCTCTGTACGACTTGTCTGTAGATATTAAGATAAACAAAGGAAGTCAACGCGCTTCAGTAATTTTAGCCGCAAATGATCCTCGATTTTTAGATAAATATAAAAATATATATCAAAATCAAAGCACTAAAAATGAAAGTTATTTTCAAGTAGAAATAGACATATCAGCACTTGAAAATAATGCAGGTCAAGCTTTGCTTAATCTTTATCGAGCAGGTTACACCTTAACCGATGATCCTAAGACGCCAGTGGCGCAATTCGAAATAAAAGCGTCAATCATCAATAACGACAATAAATTTCAATCGCATCATCTGCTTATTCATAATGAGTATGGCACTGTGACGATTCAAGTCGATCATGACAGTGAATTTTACGTTACCGCTACTCCACCGCCTAGTTTAGAGACATTTTCGGAGAAAGCACGCGCGCCTATGATACATGGGGCAAAAGCCTATTTGAATGTTGAAGGGGGAGATCACGACACCCTTACTTACGGCATGCTAAACAATATAGGATTTTCTGTACAAGCAGGACAACAAGCTTGCTTTGAAAATCTACAAGTCACGAATATACACACGCCTAAAAACAAATTGTTCAGTGAAGATTTGTCGCCCCCCTATTTAGGGCGCTTTGCAGAACATATAGATAACCATCATTTTAAAGTTGAAAATGGCGCTTATAGAGTAAACGGCGGCGAAAATGGTGTTTTCGTGGTTGCTAATCCTAGCAAGAATGGCATGCCGATGCTGCGTTCGGAGTTTAATCTAGAAAATAAAGTGATAGCCAAAGCCAGACTCTATGTTACTGCTAGAGGAATTTACGAGTTCTATATTAATGGCCAAAGGATCAGTCATGACTACTACAATCCTGGATTAACTCAGTATAACGTGACCCACCTATATCAAACTTATGATGTTTCCAGACTATTAACAAAGGGTCCAAATGCAATGGGCGCTCTACTAGCCGAAGGTTGGTGGAGCGGTCTGATGAGCTACGGCAATAGTTGGCATACCTTCGCCGACAGACAATCATTGTTAGCAAAAGTTGTTGTTACCTATGAAGATGGTAGTGACGCAGTTTTCACAACCAATAAAGAACATTGGCAATTTCTTAATCAAGGTCCTGTTGTATACGGCAGTTTAGCAATGGGTGAAGTGTACGATGCCCGAAAAGAAAAACAGATAGAGGGTTGGAATCAACCGCATTTTAATACAAAAAATTGGCAACAGGCTGAAATAGTGAGCCTAAAAGATTCTGCCACTTCGGGCGATCGGCCCAATATGGCTATTGAGTCGCAGCACTTAAACTACGATGACATACAACTTATTGGGCAAATTGGTCAGCCCGCAACTGTTTACAAAGAAATAACAGCAAAAAGTGTCGACGAAGTACGTCCTGGGGTGTTTGTTTATGATCTTGGGCAAAATATTGTCGGCGTTCCAAAAGTAAATTTTGCAGATGGTAACGAAGGCCAAATAATTACGTTTCGTTTTGCAGAGATGTTATATCCCGACCAACCTGAATCGGGCCCAAATACAGGGATGATATTAACCGAAAACTACCGCGCAGCGCTTAGCCAAGATATTTACATAATGAAGAATGGTAAACAAAGCTATCAGCCACGTTTTACTTCACATGGTTTTCAATATATTGAAATAACAGGGATCGAAGAAGCCTTACCTTTAGACGTTGTAAAAGGAGTCGCAATTAGCTCTATAACCGAATTAACTGCAGGTTACCAAACGTCAAACAATAAAATAAATAAGCTTTGGTCAAATATCGTCTGGTCAAATATTGATAACTTTTTGTCCATACCCACAGATTGCCCTCAACGTAATGAACGTATGGGCTGGTCTGGGGATATCAATGTGTTTGCTCGCACCGCAACCTATATTAGTGATTCATCACAATTTCTTAGAAGGCACCTCAAAGCGTTAAGGGACACCCAAGATGCGAGTGGACGCTATCCAGACATTGCTCCTATTGGTGGCGGATTTGGCGGTATTTTGTGGGGTAGCGCAGGTATCACATTGCCTTGGGAAGCATACTGGCAGTTTGGAGACGTGGGACTATTAGCGGAAAACTATCCAGCCATGAAAAAATATATGGCTTACTTGGATTCGAAGATAGATCCCCAAAGTGGTTTTTGTACTGACGACGGTTTGGGTGATTGGTTAGGCCCCCAAGATACACAACTTGGATCGGCTTACCTCGCAACGGCTTATCATATTTACACCTTAAAAATTATGTCGAATATCGCAGACATTTTAGTTAAAGGCCAAGACGCTAACAATTTTTGGACTCGCTACGATGAGCGAAAAGCATTTTTTAATCAAACTTTTGTATCGAAAAGCCATAAAGCCATAGGTTGGCTTACCTACGGTAATATTTGGCAGCCGTCGACCCGAAAACCAGAATTTAAAATTGCGGATACACAAAGTGCATACGCCGTCGGTTTAGCCCTAGGTGCGTTTAACGAATCATATACAACTATAATGGCTGACAATTTAAACAACGCAGTAAAGCGTAAAAACGTCGATGATACTGGTGCTGAATTAGACGAATATTCTTTGATGACAGGTTTTATTGGCACTGCGTGGATTGCCGACGCTTTAAGCGAAAGCGGCCACAGCGCTACCGCCTATAAATTGATCCTAAATGACAAATACCCTTCATGGTTATATTCAGTCGATCAAGGTGCAACAACTATTTGGGAACGCCTAAATGGCTACACCAAAGAGAATGGTTTTGGTGGGAATAATGGTATGAACTCCTTTAACCACTATTCATTTGGCGCAGTGGGACAATGGATGATGGCACACTCGGCTGGGATTCAGCGAGCAGAGCCCGGCTTTAAACGATTTAAACTTAAACCACAAATCGACGATACGGGTGGCATCGATTGGGTCGACGCTTTTTATGATTCCCCTTATGGTAAAATTGCAAGTCACTGGTCGATTCAAAACAATACGTTACATTACAAAACTAGTGTTCCCGCAAACACCAGTGCAACGTTATACCTACCCACTCAAAATATTGAAACTGTCACTGAAGGTGCTCAACCTGTATCTAACAGCCTTGGTGTTTCCAACTTAAAATTGCAACATGGTTCGCTCACCATGGAGCTTGCCTCTGGAAGCTACTACTTTATCAGTGAGCTACCCAAAAACCACAGCAAAATTCAAAAATGCAACTAAAACCGTACAAAGCGTTTTCTAACCTTCTAGGTAGCTTTCTACCAAAAGAGCGAATTATAACTAGCTATGCTAAACGCCTGGCTTTTGGTGTTGACGCTAGTTTCTATCGACTTGTTCCGCAACTGGTATTAATACTCGATAACGAAGAAGAAGTGGTTAACGTTATAAAAGAGGCTGCCATTGCTAAACTGCCGGTGACCTTTAGAGCTGCCGGCACTAGCCTTTCAGGTCAAGCACAATCTGAGTCTATTTTAATACTACTCACAAACAGTTGGCGAACTCATGAAATTCTATCATTAGGGCTGAAAATAAAACTCGGGCCAGGGGTTATTGGGGCTGATGCTAACCGATATTTATTGCCTTACGGACGAAAAATAGGACCGGATCCTGCTTCAATCAACACCTGTAAAATTGCAGGTATTGCAGCAAATAATGCAAGCGGAATGTGTTGTGGTGTTGCGCAAAATAGTTATCATACATTAGACAGTATTCGTTTAGTTTTACATGACGGAGCTGTCTTAGATACCGGCGATGAAGCGAGTATCATTGCCTTTAAAAAAGACCATGACGATTTATTAAATAAGCTAAGTACTCTAGCGCTCGAAACCCGAAAAAATACAACACTTAGTGAACTGATTCATCATAAATATCGCTTGAAAAATACCACTGGTTACGCGATAAACTCTCTCGTCGATTTTGACGATCCTATCGATATCCTCGCCCATTTAATGATTGGCTCAGAAGGTACATTGGGCTTTATATCGTCCATTACTTATCACACTGTGACCGAGCATAAATATCGCGCTTCTGCGATGTTTTTTTTCCCAAATATGCAAACCACATGTCGAGCGGTAACGGCACTGGCAAAAGCCGATGTTGCTGCGGTTGAACTGATGGATCGTCGCGCATTGGCATCCGTAAGTGATATGCAAGGTTTACCCAATTTTATTAAAAGTCTTGATGACAATGTCAGTGCCTTGCTCATTGAAACTCGCGCTGGCAACGCACAATTATTGGCCCAGAAAGTAGAGAAATTACAAACACTTCTAGGGAATTTCGAACGATCCAATATTATTGATTTTACAAGTGATGCCAATGAATGTTCTCAGCTATGGGCTATTCGTAAAGGCACCTTTCCTGCCGTGGGTGCAGTACGAGAAAATGGTACCACAGTCATTATTGAAGACGTCGCCTTCCCCGTCGCCCGGTTAGCCGATGGTGTGGCTGATCTTCAATCCTTATTTGCTAAATATCGCTACGACGAGGCCATTATCTTCGGTCACGCACTTGATGGAAATTTGCATTTTGTTTTCACCCAAGACTTTGGCCAGCAAACTGAAATAGACCGCTATCAAGCCTTTATGGACGAAGTGTGTCAACTGGTTGCGATTGACTATCAAGGCTCATTAAAAGCTGAACATGGCACGGGGAGAAATATGGCGCCCTTTATTGAGTTAGAGTGGGGCAAACAAGCACTCGAACTTATGCAACAAATAAAGCAGCTCTTTGACCCTGCGAGCTTACTCAATCCCGGTGTCATTATAAATGATGATGCAGCAGCTCATATCAAACATTTGAAAGCACTTCCTTCAGCAGATCCCATTATCGATAAATGCATTGAATGTGGTTTTTGTGAACCGGCATGCCCATCAAACGGATTAAGCTTTACTCCACGACAACGCATTACCAGTTATAGAGAAATAAGCCGATTAAGACAGAGCACTGAAGAAAGTGGGTTATTAAAAGAACTTGAAGAAGAGTTTGATTTTTCAGGAATTGATACTTGTGCGGCAACCGGCCTGTGCGCTGATCGATGTCCAGTTGGGATCAATACTGGCGACCTAATTCGACAACTGCGCCATAAAAGAAATGAACAATACAACGGTATTTCGACCTATCTAATGGGAAACTTTTCGAAACTAGAAACCATTGCACGCACAACCTTAAGAGTTGCATCTTTTAGTCAAAAGTTAATAGGTAATAGAGCAATGGCTCGACTCAGCAACGCAATGAGAACCTTGTCTTTTAAAAAAATACCTTTGTGGAACGAATATCTACCGCAAAAAGCAGCTTATCACCCAAAAGTCTCAAAGGGCGTTGTAGGTAAATTAAAAAACAAGGTTGTTTATATTCCGAGTTGTGCGAGCCGAAATATGGGGGCAGCCTTAAACGCTTCTGAGCAACGCTCTTTAACAGAAGTCACTTTTTCGTTAATAGCAAAAGCAGGACTTGAAGTGATTAGCCCTGATCTAACTGGCCAATGTTGCGGTATGCCATTTAACAGTAAAGGCATGTTTGACCAAAGTCGTCTGCAAAGGGAAGCATTACTCAGTCAAATACAAGCACTGAGCGAAAACGGTAAATATCCTATTTTAATTGATACTAGCCCCTGTAAGGCCATGCTAATAGAAGACATCGATAAAACACTAAGACTTAGCATTTATGAGCCGGTGGCTTTTATTACTGATGTGTTAGCCGAACAGCTCGATTTTTCCCCTTTAGATGAAACCGTCATGTTACATGTAACCTGCTCGAGTAGAAGAATGGGTCTAGCCGAAAAAATGCAACAGCTAGCAGAACGTTGTAGTAACAATGTGATTATTCCCGAGCATATTTATTGCTGTGGATTCGCGGGCGATAAGGGGTTTACCACCCCAGAGCTTAATGCTAACGCCTTAGCAACCTTAAAGTCTCAAGTGCCAAACGACTGCCAGTCGGGTTACAGCAACAGTAGAACCTGTGAAATCGGCTTGTCGCAGCACGCAGGTATAGATTACCAATCAATAATCTACTTAGTTGATAAAGCCACAAGTGTGAAAACCCAAAATTGTAAATAACATAAGTATAAAAAGGAAATTCCTATGAAAATGAAGCAAGTTCAATTGTTCATTGCCTCCGTGGTGATAGCCTTGCTAACCAATATATCGGGTGCTGTTGCCGCTGAGAAAACGGTTGGCAAGTATCGTCTTTTCGAAAAAGAGCTGATAAACAAAAAAACTTACAACAATAAATTCGTCGATGTGGAGCTATTGGTCGACTACATCTCTCCATCTGGTAAAAAATGGCCATTCTGGGGATTTTTTGATGGTGACGGTAAAGGTAAAGGCAACAAACAACAGGGCAATATCTGGAAAATGCGATTTATGCCTGACGAAGTAGGTGTTTGGACCTATCAATATCGCTGGAGTGATGGCACAAAAGGCGGTAACGGGACTTTCATCAGCACCGAAAAGAATGCAGGTAAAGGCATCATTAAACCCTATGAAAAAAATCCTCACTGGTTTGCATACAACGGTACCGACCCAGTCTGGCTTAAGTCTTATTATGAAACTGGACATGGTGCTATTGCCCAAGATTTCGACTGGATGACAGATAATGTATTCCAACCTTTAATTGATAATGGTTATAACCACTTGCAGGTAAACTGGCTTTTATCCATGTGCTGCTATACACAATATTATCTAGATGGTCCGAAACCCTCAACTCTTGATTTGACGCTTTACAAAGCCGGTGAAATCACCAGCACAATGGACTTGAACGTCTGGAAACTCATGGAAAAACGCGTTGATTGGCTCAACCATAAAGATATTGGTATCCATATGTTTATTGGATTTGATGGAAGTAAAAATAACGGCCCAAGATGGGAAGATCTCAGTGAAGAAGAAAAAGTATTTTATGTCAAATATGTCATTGCTCGACTTGGAGCATTTGCGAATATAGCAGGCTGGAATTTAGTCTGGGAAATCGATGGTGGACGCGAAACTCATGGATTAGGCTGGGCTAAGCTTGTCAAGAAGTATGATATTTTCGACCACCTTCGTACCTATCAAGACGAAATGCCCCGAGACAATCACTTTAGTGAAGATGCCTATAACTTTGCAGCCGTTGAAAACCATCTCATCGTTGCACCTGATAAAAGCTTGGAACGTTATAACTATTGGCGAACGGCATGGACCCATTATATGGCCTCGATACTAGGATACGTGGGTAAACCTGTGTATATGATGGAAGGCAATTCATTATGGCAACGATACTGGCATCCTCGCTCTGGTGCGACACAAGACGATTTACGCCAAGCGGCTTGGGCAACAACCATGGCAGCAGCATCATTCAATTGGAATGGGGCTGAGTCAGAAAAGGGACTCTATGCAAAAGGACCTTACGGGTTACCTATATATAAGGAGAATCCATTTTATGCTTCATCGCGATATATTGATCTCATTGAACGAGTCATGAATGAAGAAGTGCAGTTTTATAAATTAACACCGCAGAGCGACCAACTCACCAGACATGACCCTTTTCGAGTGTTCGCTTTGATAGAAGAAGGTCAACAGTACGTCGTATATTCGATAAAGGGTGAACCGTTTTCACTATTCTTGAGTGAAGGAACGTATAACAACAATGTATGGATCAATACTAAAACCGGTGAAAAACAACCGGCTACTGCTGTGACCGGCTTAGGTTCACTTTTAATTATCCCTAAAGGTTACAAGAGTCGTGAAGAATGGCCTCAATCCGTCAGTTTCACGCCCCCGAGTAATAACACAGACTGGCTACTGATTGTCCGGAAATGAATCTGACAATAAATGATCTAATCAGAAAAATAGTGCAAACACGGCTCTTTTTGCATTTCAAGAAACAAATTGAGTCTGTTTTTTAAATTAAAGCTGTCTGGACAGCTAGTTAACTTTAGGATGAATTCGATGAAAAAGGTTACATTATTCGGTGCCGGTGGAAAAATGGGCATCCGACTAGGAAAAAACTTAGCAAATTCTGATTTCGCAGTATGCCACGTTGAAGTCGCGCCAGAAGGCATTGCACGATTAAAAGCAGAAGTAGGCGCAGACCCTGTCGATCCTGATCAAGCGATTATTGGTGCTGATGTTGTCATTCTTGCCATTCCAGATACTGTGATTGGCAAAGTAGCCCAGTCTTTGGTGCCTAAGTTATCGCCCGGCACCATGCTCATGGTATTGGATGGCGCAGCACCATACGCAGGGCATTTACCAGAGCGAGCAGACATTAGCTACTTTATTTCACACCCTTGTCACCCGCCAATTTTTAATAATGAAACAACAGAAGCTGGGCGCAACGATCATTTTGGTGGCATCGCAGCTAAACAAAGTGTCGTCAACGCTCTAATGCAAGGCCCTGAAAGTCATTATGAATTAGGCGATAAAGTTGCTAGGGCTATGTATGCCCCAGTTTCGCGTACTCACCGTTGTACTGTTGAGCAAATGGCCTTCCTTGAGCCAGGGCTGTCTGAAACAGTGTGTGCCTCACTATTAGTCGTTATGCGACAAGCGATGGATGAAGTAGTTAAAAAGGGTGTATCAGAAGAATGCGCGCGGGACTTTTTACTAGGTCACATGAACATTCTTAGTGCTGTTATTTTTGAGGAAATTGAAGGTGTTTTCTCTGACGCATGTAATAAAGCAATCGAATACGGCATTCCTACGTTAATGAAAGACGATTGGAAAAAAGTGTTTGACCCTGATAGGGTTTTGCAAAGTGTGCATCGCATCACCTAATTCGTGTTTATTAATGTTATCCAATAAAGGTATTTCGTTCATTACCGATTAATACCATTCCGTATTGATAACGCTGAGTGAGTAGTTATCAACACGGATTGGTATAAGCATTCATTTTGCTAGGAATTGGAATAATTGATTTATTAATCAACGCTATTGCGATTAGACAATAGTATGTTTAGCTTTTATGGATAACATTCCTATCAGTGACAACTTGATCTGTAATTGGTTCGTTCTAACGTCGTGGATAATAATCTATTTTTGATGATGTCAAAAGTAATGAGAATGAGACAAATAACTCCCTTTTATGTGCTCAATCAATAATTTAATTTTGTTTGGAAGTTGTTTGGTAAAAGGATAAACCGCGTAGACCCCTTGCTTTTTCGCCACCACTTGGGGAAACAAGTCCAGTAAGCTTCCTTTCATAAGATCGTGATACACTAAACATTTGGGGACGTAAGCAATACCATAACTACTCAATGCTGCTTTACGCAACGCGGCCGCGTTATTAGTTGAAAAGGCCCCCGAGACTTTCACAATATAATTTCCCTTTGCCGATCTAAATTGCCAATCACTTGCACCGCTCTTTTGATAGGCGTAACGCAAACAATTATGCTTAATTAGATCACTGGGTTTAAAGGGTTCACCATTTTTTTCCAAATAGTTAGGAGACGCACACACCACCCATTGAGAATCAATAATATGCCGAGCAATTAGACTTGAATCATCAAGATGACCCGTTCTAATGACAAGATCGAAACCCTCTTCTATTAAGTCGACGAACTGATTATCCATAGACATGTCTACCGTTAACCCCTTATGGTTATGGCAAAACTCAGCCACAGCATCGGCCAACAACAAATCTCCTGATACAGTCGGAACAGACATTTTGATGTGACCTGCGATAGTGTCGCCAAAACCAGATACCGAAAGTATCGCCTCACTAGTCGCCTGTCGAACGTTCTTTGCTCTTTGAACAAGTGTTCCCCCCGCCTCAGTTAACGTTAACTTACGGGTAGTGCGGTACAACAGCT
The DNA here is from genome assembly GCF_039964565.1 of Paraglaciecola sp. GTDB lineage: Bacteria > Pseudomonadota > Gammaproteobacteria > Enterobacterales > Alteromonadaceae > Paraglaciecola. The sequence goes on along the minus strand of NZ_JBDVXF010000006.1, from coordinate 285,234 downwards.
GAACACCTAACTCTTTTTCCAAGCGGGCAATTCGTTTACTGACCACAGAGTTAGTTAAGTTATTCACTTCAGCCGCCTTGCTAAAGCTACCTAGTTCAATGACTTGTGAAAATAGGATCAAATCGTTGGCTTGCATCATTAATATCTTTTTAGAAATAATATTATTCATTATTTCCATTTATTAACAAAAAATAAAGGAGTAAGTTGGCATGAATTAACATCAACTACTTTTCAAGACTAAACGCTATCTATTTGGACTATTAACATGATCATTTCCGCGCCAACCGATTACCGCAAAGCAGCAAAAGCCAAACTGCCACCATTCCTATTTCATTATATTGACGGTGGTTCGAATTCTGAACGTACATTGCAACGTAATACTGAAGATTTAGCGCAAATTCCATTACGTCAACGGGTCTTGAATAACATGTCTAACCTGAGTCTAGAAACCAAGGTATTCGACGAAAAGCTCAGTATGCCCATTGCCTTAGCACCAGTTGGTTTAACTGGTATGTACGCTCGAAGAGGTGAAGTTAAAGCAGCTAAAGCAGCTGAAAACATGGGGTTGCCCTATATCATGTCTACCGTTTCTGTATGTCCCATAGAGGAAGTTACGCCGGCTATTAAGCGCCCAATGTGGTTTCAACTTTATGTACTTAAAGATCGTGGATTTATGAAGAATGTTCTTGAACGAGCTAAAGCAGCCGGTATAACGACCCTTGTTTTTACGGTTGATATGCCCGTCCCAGGAGCCCGCTACCGCGACATGCATTCCGGGATGAGTGGCCCCTTTGCGGCATTTCGTCGTGTTTTTCAATCTATGTTTCATCCTCAGTGGGCATTTGATGTTGGTATCTTTGGAAAACCCCATGATCTAGGTAACATTTCGACCTACCATGGCAAACCCACTAAATTAGAAGATTATATTGGTTGGCTAGGCAAAAATTTCGACCCATCTATTTGTTGGAAAGATCTTGAATGGATCAGACTCTATTGGGAAGGGCCAATAATCATCAAAGGCATTTTGGATGTAGAAGATGCGAAGGATGCGGTAAATTTTGGCGCAGACGGGATTGTGGTGTCAAACCACGGCGGCCGCCAACTTGACGGCGTAATTTCATCTGCCAAGGCATTGCCTGACATCGCCGACGCCGTGAAAGGTTCATTAAAAATATTTGCTGATTCAGGAATTCGCTCGGGGTTAGATGTTGTGCGGATGCTTGCTTTAGGCGCTGATTGTACATTGCTAGGGCGCTCGTATATCTATGCTCTAGCGGCACATGGTCAATCAGGTGTAGAAAACCTACTCAAACTGTACGAAAATGAAATGCGCGTGGCTATGACCTTGGCAGGTGCAAATAAGATCACCGATATAACTCTAAATTCCTTGGCCAATATTAAGTAGAAATATGAGCTAGTCATAGTAATCTATAAGCTAGCTCAATTAGTGACGTTTAATTAACGCGATCTATTATTTACCCCTTCTACTTATTCCTTTGCCTGTAGCAGCTCTATCCCCTCTCATATGAATGCTCAAGAGATAAAATATTTTGATAATGTCCTACTAATTGTCCTGAGCCAATATAAAATGCACGTTAAATGTTAGCACTTCCCTTATGAGTTTTAAGGTCATAGGCAAATTCACCTACTATAGCCTCTACACTTGAATTAATTCTCCTCCAAACGACAAAGCATCTAGCAAATTAATTATTCACAAACATAATTAACCTGAACTCGGGATAAGCCATACCGTCCAGCACCGCTTGCGACATTAACAATTTAATGCGATAAAATAATGTCGGTTTAAGCTAATTTCGCCACGAATACTCCTGTGTTTGTCAATGTAAGGACAAGGACAATTACAATGTCACCCCGTTTTTCCAAATCGCAACTTCACGGATTTCATTCAGTTCATTCTTAACGAGCTCGCCATTACAACTTTTGACCAATAAATCGACAAATTCCTGTAATAAATCATCCATGCTTGTATCAGTCACTAAGCGGCCTGCGTCAAAATCTATCCATCTAGTTTTCTTCTTCGCAAGTTCGCTATTCGTAGCAATTTTTAAAGTGGGTACAAAACCACCATAGGGCGTTCCTCGCCCAGTGGTAAACAACACCATATGGCAACCACTGGCGGCCAGTGCACTGGTGGCAATAGCATCATTACCGGGGGCATTCAGTAAATTTAACCCGGGAGTCGTCAGTTTTTGACCATATTTTAGGACTGCCTGCACGGTACTTTGCCCTGCTTTTTGAGTACAGCCTAAGGACTTGTCTTCTAAGGTAGTAATGCCACCATCTTTATTCCCAGGGGACGGATTTTCATAAATGGGTTGATTATGCGCTTTATAATAACGTTTAAAACCATTCACCATGGCCACCAAATCATTAAAGGTTGCCTCGTCTTTACATCGTTCCATAAGAAGGGTTTCTGCCCCAAACATTTCAGGCACTTCGGTCAACACTGTTGTACCGCCACGGGCAATTAAAAAATCTGAAAACTGACCTAACAGAGGATTCGCGGTAATCCCTGATAGTCCGTCACTACCACCACATTCCAAACCAAATTTCACTTCTGATAATCGACCAATTTGACGCTTATCTTGTTTAATGGTTTGGTAAATTTGCTCCATCAACTGCACGCCAGCTTCAACTTCATCTTCTACTTGTTGCGATATTAAGAACTTAATTCTGTCTTGGTTGAATTCTCCTAGGCCACTTTTAAACACCGAGATCTGATTATTTTCACAACCCAACCCCACCACTAGCGCCCCTCCTGCGTTAGGGTGACTCGCCATGTTTTGTAACAAAACTCGGGTCGTGGCTAAATCATCGCCTAATTGTGAACAGCCAAATTGGTGAGGAAAAACGTACACGCCGTCTATTTCTAATTCGGGATGGTTACTTAAGAACGCCTTTACCATTTGCTGCGCCATACCATTAACGCAACCTACTGTGGGTATCAGCCATAATTCATTGCGAATAGCAACATTACCATTTTCCCTGCGATAAATTTGCACCTCTGGAGAATCATCAACTTGTAAGTTCGAAGGACTAATTAGTGGCTGATATTGATATTCCAATGCATCATGTAAATTGGTTTTAATATCCTCTACGTGTACCCATTTCCCAGCGGGTATATCGGCTAAAGCATGACCAATAGGCGCACCATACTTAATAAGATACTCTCCCTTTTTTATCGCTGAAATAGCTACTTTATGACCTTTAACCACATCAGTTAAGGGGGTGATCGCTAGATCATCAACTTGGTAGGTTTCACCTGATTTGAGTGGTGTCAGGGCAATCACCACATTGTCTGATTGATGTAAACGAATAAAATGTTTCACTCACTATTCCTCCAACGCCTTAGCTAAGGTGTCACGAACGCCGTTATTTAAAAATTCGACCAAGATATGATTCACTAAAGCCACTAATCCGGTTATTTCAGTTAAATCACGTTGCCACTGCCATTTAGCAGACAAAACATCAACCACTAACGCTTCTAACGATTGAGTACCTTGATTAAATGCCTGCCAACCAGTACGCATTAACTCAAGCCATTTAGGGTTGTCAGATAAGGCGATTGTTTGACCATCACGCATACCACTATATAAATAGATTTGCGCGGCAATAGCATGAGCCATTAAGTTTGGCACTTTATTATAGGTTTCAACGTATTTACATAATTGCGGTAAAATTCTCGTTTCCACTTTTGTCATGCTATTCAACGCGATAGATAAGAGTAAGTGGTGTATATAAGGGTTTTTAAAACGTTTAATCACATCTAAGGCAAACCCCTGCAACTCATCCTTAGGTAAATCTAAAGTTGGGATAATTTCATCGAATATAATATTGTGTATGTAGTTTTCAAAAAGTGCATCATTCATGGCCTCCCCGACAGAATCAATACCGGCCATATAAGCCAAAGGCACTAAAGCAGTATGCGCGCCATTCAGTATCGCTACCTTTCTTTGCTTGTATGGGTAGATATCTTCTACCACACGAATATTCAGACTGGTATTGTCTAAACACAATAGTTGATTTAACGATTCAGGACCTTGGATCACTAGGAAATGAAAGTATTCTGCTGCCACCAAAAAATCATCTGCATAGCCTAGTTTATCTTGCAGTTTTTCTTCTTCTCCATAAGGAAATCCTGGCACAATTCTATCAACTAAGGTCGAACAAAAATGGTTGGCTGAGTGTAACCAGCTTTCAAAATCAGCGCCTAAATCCCATAAGGTAGAATATTGCAAAACAATTTCTTTGAGCTTTTCACCGTTATAGTCAATTAGCTCACAGGGAATTATCATCAAGCCTGACTCAGCCGAACCATTAAAATGCTTAAATCGTTTGAATAACCATTGAGTTAATTTGGCCGGAAAGGCTTTGGCTGGGGCATCAGTTAACTTATCAGAGGAGATAAATTCAATGCCAGCTTCTGTGGTATTAGAAAAGATAATTTTAAGCTCAGGGTTCGTCGCCAAAGCCAAGTATTGCTCAAATGCTTCGTAAATAGGAATTTCTTCATTCACACATTCAATGACTTGAATATCTTCTACCACTTCACCCTGTTCGTTTAAACCTCTGACTAGTGTTGTGTATAAACCGTCTTGGTCATTCAAATTTAGCGAGTCATTATAATTGACAGGTCGAGGGCGAATAATGCTTATACCGGCGTTTAACGGTGTGGTTTTATTTAAATGCTCAATTTGCCAATCAATAAATCCTCTTAAAAAATTTCCTGATCCAAATTGCATGATTTTTGTTGGGTAAGATTTAGTGGATAAAAACTGTCTATTTAACGGCTTCATTCGTGACCTGCTTTTCTATATTTAGATAATATTACGACATGATGCCACCGGTGGCAATATTTATATTGACATATTGCTACCGGTAGCAAAGAATACAACTAAAGTTAATAAAAGGATCGAATTTTATGAACAATTCGTTATTTAATCTGCAAAATAAAACAGCACTAGTGACAGGAGCAAGTAGAGGCCTTGGTCAACAAATCGCTATAGGGCTAGCAAATGCCGGAGTCAATGTCATTTGTAGTAGCAGTCAAACTGGCGGGTGTTCACAAACCTTACAAAAAATAGCTGATTCAAACGGCAAGGGCTTTGAAATGACTGCTGATTTATCCAGCGAAAATTCTGTAAGAAATTTAGCTAAACAAGCCTTAGACAAAGTGGGATGTGTCGATATTTTGGTGAATGTAGGTGGCACTATATTCAGAAGTCCTGCGGTTGATTACCCCTACAATGAGTGGCAACGTGTTATCCAAGTTAATTTGGATGCCAGTTTTATTCTCGCTCAAGCATTAGCCCCCAATATGATAAAAAAAGGCATGGGGAAAATTATTAACATTGCCTCAATGTTGTCGTATACAGGTGGCATCACGGTTCCCGCTTATACTGCAAGTAAACACGCGATATCCGGTTTAACCAAGGCTTTAGCTAACGAATGGGGGCACCTTAATTTGCAAGTGAATGCTATTGCCCCGGGTTATTTTCGCACTGATAACACTCAAGCATTGCAAGACGATCCGGTACGCAATAAAGAAATAGAAAGCCGTATTCCGGCCGGTCGTTGGGGCGAACCAGAAGACATAGTGGGGACAACCATTTTCTTAGCTTCCTCTGCCAGCAATTATGTTAATGGGCACATTCTAGCCGTGGACGGCGGCTGGTTAGCCCGATAAATTTTATTTTGGAGACAAACATGACAGATACTTTATTTGAAAACAGATATGCCATTGGCCCTAACGAAGTCAAAGGTTTTGACACCCAACAAATAAGACAAGCTTTTTTAGCCGATAACTTAATGCAAGAAAACAAGGTTTCTTGGATTTACACACATTACGAACGTTTTATGGTTGGCGGAGCAGTGCCCACCTCCTCCCCCTTAACTTTAGATACATTGGATGCCCTCAAAGCGGACTATTTTTTGTTTGCAAGAGAGCTAGGTATTATCAATGTGGGTGGTGAAGGTGTTGTTGAAGCCGACGGTACGGAATACCCAATGGAATACAAAGACTCTTTGTATTTGGGACGAGGCAATAAGACGGTCGTATTTCGTAGTAAAAACGCCGACTCCCCAGCACGATTTTATTTGAATTCTGCCCCGGCCCATAAAGAGTATCAAAATAAAAAGATCGCTTTACATGAAGCGAATCAGTTAAATCTCGGCAGTTTAGAAACCGCTAATGCCCGAGACATCAACCAAACCATGATCAATACAGTGGTGCAAACCTGTCAATTGCAAATGGGTATCACCTGCCTTAAGCCAGGTAGTGTTTGGAATACTATGCCAGCCCATCAACACGACCGACGCAATGAAGTGTACTTCTATTTTGAAGTACCCGAATCCCAAGCTGTGTGCCATTTTATGGGAGAGCCACAAGAGACTCGGCACATCTGGGTGCAAAACGAACAAGCGGTCATTTCTCCTCCTTGGTCAATACATTCAGGCTCTGGGACACAAAACTATAGCTTCATATGGGGAATGGCTGGAGAAAACCTAGATTACAGTGATATGGATTTCCATGCGCCAGATACATTGAGGTAATCATGCAAAAGATACATCTAGTTATCTTAGTTGGAATAAGCTACCTATTATTTGCATGCACATCCGAGAATAAGAAAGTGCATTTAACCTTAGGTCATATCTTAGATACGCGGCACGTGGTGCATTTAGCCATGGAACATATGGCCGAACGCTTAGATTATTATTCCAATGGCAAAATGGAAATCGTTATCTATCCGGGAGGGCAGCTCGGATCTGAGCGAGAAATGATTGAGCTATTGCAAATAGGTAGCCTATCTATGACTAAAGTATCAGCTAGTCCTTTGGAAGGTTTTGTGCCAGAAATGAAACTTTTCAGTATTCCTTATTTAATGCGCGACCGAGACCATTTTTGGCGGGTATTAAATAGCGACTTAGGCCAGTCATTATTGGATAAAGTCAAAGTGGCGCGATTAAAAGGCATGGGCTATTACGATGCGGGGAGCAGAAGCTTTTACACCAAAGACGGGCCTATCCGTACCCCAGAAGACTTACAAGGTAAAAAAATTCGCGTGCTGAATAGTCCGACTGCAGTGGCAACCGTTAAAGCCTTAGGTGGCGCCGCTACCCCTATCGCTTTTGGCGAGTTATATGCCGCTATTCAACAAGGTGTGGTGGATGGCGCTGAAAATAACCCTCCCAGTTATTATTTGTCTCGCCATTATGAAATTGCGCGTTATTACAGTTTGGATGAGCATACTTTTGTGCCAGATGTAATATTAGCCAGTTTGCCCGTTTGGGAGTCTTTGACCTTGCAACAACAAGAGTGGCTCTCCCGGGCAATGGCCGACTCTATAGAGTTTCAAAAAACGTTATGGCAAAAAGACTCGGACAAAGCCTTAGCCACCGTAAAAGCCGAGGGAGTCGAAGTTATCTACCCAGATAAAGCCGCTTTTCAAGAGAAAGTTAAACCCTTTCATGCCACGTTTGACAATTCACCTATTGGTGAACAAATAAAACTAATTAAACAGATGTAAGGGAATGGGTATGCAAAAATTCATGACATTTATCAACCACGGCTTAGAAAAACTGCTGATGTTAATGATGTTCGCCATAATCACTACCGTGACTTGGCAAGTATTTTCTCGTTTTATTTTACAGTCACCTAGTTCTTTTACCGAAGAGTTAGCCCGTTATCTATTGATTTGGATTGGCATTCTAGGAGCCGCTTACGCTTATCGAACCAAAGCGCATTTAGGCTTAGATATACTGATCCATAAGCTTCAGCCACGTGCTACACGCAAAGTACGAATACTGGTAGAAATATTAGTCATGATTTTCGCTTTAAGTATTTTAATTTATGGTGGCTTAAACTTAGTCATGATTACCCTTGAATTAAAACAAACATCTGCCGCCTTAGGATGGCAAATGGGTTATGTGTATTCAGTTATTCCCATATCTGGCAGCCTCATTTGTCTATTTTCAGTGTCAAATATTTTAAACCTTATCAAAAATGAAGGAGTGGCCTAATGGACTTTACCGCCTTGATCCTACTCGCCGTATTTTTTGCTTTATTGTTCTTAAACGTTCCTATCTCAGTTTGTATTGGTTTAGCCACATTATCAGCATTGTTAGTTCATATTGATTTTACTGCAGCGACTACCACTATTGCACAACAGATTTCTGGGGGAATAGACAGTTTTGCCTTATTGGCAATTCCTTTCTTCATTGTGTCGGGATTAATTATGGGACAAGGGGGAATAGCCAAACGGTTAATCGAATGTGCAATGGCACTCATTGGTTTTTTACCCGGTGGACTGGCGTTAGTGAACGTTATGTCATGTATGTTATTTGGTGCGATATCAGGTTCGGCCGTCGCGGCAACTTCTGCGATAGGTAGCTTTATGGTGCCGGAAATGAAAAAGCATGGTTACGATGAAAGCTTTGCCGCAGCCGTCACTGCAACGGCGGCAACAACGGGCTTACTTATTCCGCCTAGCAACATATTGATCATTTATGCCATTGCCAGTGGAGGGGTGTCCATTGCCGCACTATTTATCGCCGGTTACCTACCGGGGATCTTAGTGGGCATTTTCTTAATGACCGTATGTTCCATCTACGCTATAAAAAATAAATACCCTGTAACCGCTCGTTTACCCTTTAAAATAGTGATTGAGAAAGTCTTTGCCGCCCTACCCAGCCTAATGTTAGTGGTAGTGGTGATAGGTGGCATTATTATGGGTATATTTACTGCAACAGAAGCAGGTGCCGTAGCGGTTATATATGCGTTAATTTTGGCAGTAGGCATTTATAAAGAAATTTCTTATTCTGCTTTGCCACAATTATTTTTAAAAGCCTGTGAAACCACCGCTATAGTCATGTTAATTATAGGTGCGTCTTCAGCTATGTCCTGGCTTTTATCCTATGCACACATACCACAAGCCATAAGTGACTTTTTTCTGGTATTGAGTGATAACCCCATCATTGTTTTGTTGTTAATCAACTTGATTTTAATTTTAGTCGGCGCGTTTATTGACATGACCCCAGCAGTACTCATCTTTACCCCGATATTTTTACCTGTTGCTGAGCAGTTTGGTATGTCACCGGTTCAATTTGGTATTATGTTGGTTCTCAATTTGTGTATAGGTTTAGTTTCTCCACCTGTAGGCAGTGTGTTATTCGTCAGTTGTGCGGTAGCAAAAACCTCAATACATAAAATAATTAAGCCTATGTTGCCGCTTTATATAGTGATGTTTATCGTACTGCTAATGGTGACCTATATTCCAGAAATCAGTGAAACATTGCCTAGATTGTTTGGCTTGATTTAAATTCACAGTGCCTGTTTTGTTGGTTACCAAGGGATATGGCGTGATTAGGTTAAATAAGACAAATAATAATGGAAATTAAAACCAAAAGTACCATAAATGATGTGGCACGAGTTGCCGGTGTATCAAAACGAACCGTTTCTCGGGTTATAAATGGCTCTCCATCAGTTGGCCAAATCACCCGTGAGCGAATAAATAGTGTCATCAAGGAATTAAACTTTAAGCCTGATAAACAAGCCAGAGGTTTAGCTAACAAAAAGTCCTATTTGCTAGGTTTAATTTACGATAATCCAGACGCCTTGTATATCGATCAAGTGCAACGAGGTTGTTTATCAATCTGTACTCAGTTAGGTTACGAACTTGTTGTACACCCTTGCCAATGGCAAAAAGAAGATTTCGTAAACGATTGCCTTAATTTTATTTCCCGTTCCAACGTAGACGGCGTGCTTATTCTACCACCAGTATCTGAGAGCAAAATACTGGCAAGTGCATTGAGAGAGCGTCATTACCCTTATGTTCGTATTGCTTCAGCAGATTTGGATGACCATGCCAATATTGTGATATCTAATGAGCGAGAAGCTATGGAAGATATAGCCGAACACCTAGTATCACTAGGTCACAGTGATATCGCTATGATAAGTGGTCCAAGCCAATTTTGTTCATCAAGAGAGCGTTTGGAAGGGTTTTCCGATTCCTTGAAGAAACGCAACATCACTATTCCAGAAAATCGTATTATTGAAGGTAAAAATAGTTACGAAAGTGGGATGGAAGTGGCAAATAAACTGTTAACAGGGACAACCATTCCCACGGCAATATTTGCTAACAACGATGAAATGGCTGCAGGAGTGATTAGAGTAGCGAGTGATTTAGGTATAAAAATCCCAGAACAATTATCCCTAGCGGGGTTTGACGATAATATTTTTGCCTCACGTATTATTCCGTCTTTAACTACATTGAGACGTCCGGTTGAAGAAATATCAATTGTTGCCACCCGCAAATTAATACAAGCGATCAATCCTCAAAATACACCACTTGAACAAACCACAGTAATTAAGCCCTACTTAATCACCAGAGAGTCTACAGCCTCATGTATTACAAAATCCTAATCTATATATCGACATTGCTAATTTTTACATACAGCGACAGCACATCCGCGACCACTCAACTATTTATGGCTGGTGACTCAACGATGGCAATTAAAGAAACGAAAGATTATCCAGAAACGGGCTGGGGCGTTCCTTTTCAGTCTTTTTTTTCGGAGCAACTCACCGTTATCAACTTAGCTAAAAATGGCCGAAGTACACGCACCTTTATGACAGAAGGACTTTGGCAACAAATCCTAGATAATTTGCAAGTAGGCGATTACGTCATCATACAGTTTGGTCATAATGACGAATCTGCCAAGAAAAAAGAACGCTATACCACCGAACAGGAATACCAAGACAACCTAACAAACATGATCGAACAGGTGCAAGAAAAAGGTGCCAATGCCCTATTGATGTCTCCTATCACTCGCCGATATTTTGATAAATCCTCTGACTTCAAAATATCCCCTACTCACCCTTACAGTCCTTTAGTAAAAAAAGTGGCGGAGAAAACCAAAGTAAGCTTTTTTGACATGGATAAAATAACCAGGGAATACTTTGAGAAAATGGGCGATGAGCAATCTAGTTTGCGATTTATGCATATTAAACCTAACCTGCACCCAAACTACCCCAATGGTATTAAAGACAACACACACTTTAACCAACTAGGAGCAAGAGAAGTCGCCCAACTGGTATTACAGTTGTTAAGAGCCAATAACCACCCTTTAATTCACTATATTAGAAAGCCCGATCCAAAACATCTGACTTACCGCTACTAAGCAGTGGTAAGTCAGTGAAAATATTGGTAGGTGAAAATTAGTCCGATAACGTCATCCATAGGGTTAACTTTTTGTACCTAACACTTGAATTATACCAATCTGAATTTTTGAAAGACGTAAATTAATTGGAACCGCAAAATACTCAGACAGATCCAAATATAGTGACCTTGTCGCCTAGTGCTAGTCAAATCAATCTATGAACAGACGCGGTGCAGAAGTCTCAGATGATTTGACCCACGTTTCGGTAACTCGTCCAATTGCCGAACCGACAAAACTAAGAACCGTACCGTTACCGTAATGAAAACTAAATAACCTGAGCTCGGGTTAAGACGTGCCGCGTCCTATGAAGTCAATCTAATAAAAACAATGGGTTATAATCTTACTATTTATCTAGCCGCCAATTTAATGCATCCAGTGCTGATATTATTGTGTTTATCAAGGCGAGCTTGTGAAGCAATAGCCAGCTATTGAGAGCAAGTTCAACGAAAATAGGCGCAATAATAGCGGTGCTGGACGATATGGCTTCTCCCGAGTTCAGGTTAAATAATATAAGATTCATTACATTAGCAGTGATTACCTCACCCCGTAGTTCCCTGAACGTTTCCAATTAAAACAGACATTGGTGGTTTGACTTGTTTAGGTTATCTAAACAAGTTTTCACGACCTTTCTTGTAAGCGCTCTTATTCAGTTAACATTTCGTGCATGGCCATGCTAGCAAGAATAAATGGCATGCTGCCCTTGGCATCATTTTTCCAAACGGGCTCAGTCATATAATAACGATAACTTCCATCTCGACCAAACCCTAGTCCAGCCACATAACATTGGTTGGTCATACTAATTGTGCCGTCGTCATGAACTAAGATAAATTCATTCAGTAAACCTTTATAGGCACTAACGGCTAATGACTGATATTTTTGGTCTATATATCCATGACCGACCGCTTTCGCATAAAAATAAGTAAACATGGCAGACGAACTTGATTCTCGATAATTACCCACCGCGCCAGGTTTATCCATAATTTGCCACCAAGTATGGGTGTCTTTATCCATTGCTTGTTCTAAGCTCACTGCCACTTCTTTGGCTATTTGTAATAAAGGCGCACGCAATTCAGCTTCAGAATCAGGAATTAGCGCCAATACGTCCACTAAAGACATCACCATCCATCCCATGCCCCTTGCCCAAAATTCTGGCGAAACGCCTGTTTCAGGGTTGGCCCAGTTCTGTTTTTTCTGTTCGTCCCATGCATGATAATAGTAGCCAGTTTCTTTATCTTTCAGATATTTACGGGTTAATACAAATTCATTGACAACTTCTTCAAGGCTATGCCCTTGTTCAAATAGATTGGAATATTCAGCTAAAAATGGCATACCCATATAAACACCATCAAGCCATACTTGACTGGTATATTTTTGTTTATGCCAAAATGCCCCTTCAGATGTTTTAGGTTGGTCTTTTAGTTGGTCTCGCAGAATATCAGCGGCCTTTCTATATTTTTCTTCACCTGTTGCCTTATATAAACTCAACACGGCCACACCCGGTGCCACGGCATCTATATTAAAACTGTTTTTTTGGTAACGCTTGATTGTCCCATCGCTCTCAATAAAAGACCCTGTTACCTTAGGTAGCACCTCTTTATATCTATGCTCCCCCGTCAACTCACCTAATTGATAAAAAGTGTTTGGAAAAATGCCTACAATATCGTATTCAAATTTAGGTACGCGTTTACGATTAACATCCCAGCCATCATGATTGTAGGTCAATCCTTTGCGTGTTAGTTCGCTGTCTGCTAACAATTTGGCCCAAGATAGCGCTTTGTCAGCGGTTAAAGGACCACTTTGGGCTGATGCAGACCTTTGGGTTTTCAAACGAACTCTAGGCTGAATGGTCAGTATTTCGGCTTGCTGTTCTAAATAGTTCACAAAATCTTGTTTAGTGGTAATACCACTTTCTTTATCCCATACCGCAGCAAAATAATAATCTAACCGCATGGCTTGCTTATTTTTGTCTGAAGGATTGCCTTGGGGAGACAGGATCGCTAAGTAATTATTCTCATCTTGGGTGACGTCTTGCAGTAATTCCTTCCTAAAGAAAACAGCCATCCCTAACTGGCCGCCATCTAAAGATTGCTTTCCCCAGCTAGCAATATAACTAAAGGCTTTGCCCGTTATATCCACATCACCTTGAATAAAATCAGTATCGTTATGTTTTACCACACCAACTGCCATCGTTTCTGCTTCAGCGGTCATATCTAATACCAAGTGAGCTAATCGACTGCCTGCTTTCATTGAAACAGTGGCTGTTAGGTCTTGCCGGCCTAGTGGACTTTTCCAGCCTTTGTAATCGATACTAAAAGAAGACTGTTGGGTACCATTTTCTTGAATCGTCGCAGTCCATGTATCGACATCACTAATTAAAGAAACAGTATTCTTATGCCATAAACCAAAACCTCCTGCCCCAAGAGACGATCCCACTTTGAGTAAATCCATACCCCAAGGTTGCATCTCATGATAGGAGGCGTAACCATCCTGACCAACCTTTTGCAAAACAGGTTCTGGTATTAACTTTCCGAAAATATCGAAACCATTTCTACGGTCAAGATAAATACGATACCCCACTTTGTCAGACTCAATACCTGGGCCTTCATAACGGATCCAATTTGAATGATCGGTATATTGTTTTTCTGGTGTTAGAGTATCAACATTGACAAAATCTCCACCTGTGTATCCTTTAAACTGTGTATCAGGGTATTTTTCGTGTACGCCCCACTCTCCACCTTGTTTATGGGATATTTCAGCTTGAGTTCTTTTTTCAAAATTTGGGATTGGTGTTGATTTTACAACTTCAATGTCTAATGTTTCACTGCCCAATAAATCAGTAGTAAATAGAATCCCATCTACTTGACCGTCAAAATCCATATCAACATGTTGCGATGGGAGTAATTTTTGACTATGGCGCACCCCCAAAGATTCAGAGAAGTGGCTATCTAAACCGAGATCATGAAAACTAATATAAAGGGATTCGTCTTTGCGCGTGAAGAGTGATGGATTATGGATCTCTGCCTTAGCAATCACGTTGTTAATCACTGCATTATTAATCTGTTTTGGTTTTCCAATTGACTTGGAGTCATCACCACAGCCCAACAATGTTGCAAGGGAAAAAGCTATCATACTCACAATGCAATTATTTTTTGTTTTTCTACTAAACATCATTTTGCCTCTTCATTCTCTCTGCGGGATGAACCGCTCAATAAACCAATTCAGCTAACTTAAGTTATATGCCTTTTTCACAAGACCATAGGTTAATTGGTAGGCCAAAGTATGGGCTTCAACTAACGTGATTTGATGATTGCTGACTAACTCAGCCAAATAACGGCAATCCACCCTTCGGGCTACATCGTGACGCGCTGGGATAGACAAAAATGCCCGAGTGTCGTCATTAAAACCAACAGTATTATAAAACCCTGCGGTTTCCGTCGTTTGTTGGCGAAAGCGCAACATACCGGCCGGACTATCATGAAACCACCACGCAGGGCCTAATTTAAGACTAGGATAATGCCCAGCCAACGGCGCTAACTCACGGCTATAAGTTGTTTCATCTAAAGTAAACAATATTATCTTTAGGTCTGGATGATTACCGTATTTACTCAATAGTGGTTTTAAGGCATTGACATATTCAGTTTGGCTAGGAATGTCACAACCTTTGTCTCTACCGAAATAATCAAAAATCTGCACATTATGGTTTCTATGAGCACCAGGGTGGATTTGCATTACCAAGCCATCTTCTATACTCATTCCAGCTAATTCAGTTAACATTTGCCCTCTGAACAATTCTTGTTCTTGCTCACTTGATTGACCCGCTAAACACTTATTCAGTAATGCCTGGCATTCGTTTTCAGGCAAATCTGCGGTCAGTGCTGTTGGATGGCCATGGTCAGTAGCCGTTGCCCGACCATTTTGAATAAAATACTGTCTGCGCTTACGAATAGCATTTAAGTAACCTCGCCAATCTTGGGTATTTTCACCGGTAAGGTCGGCGAGCTTCTTCAGGTTATCAACAAAATCTTCTCGACTAGCATCCACCACGTCATCCGGTCGAAACGACGTGATCACTCGTTTTGCCCATTTAGAATCGGCAATAGCTGAATGATGACTAAGCGAATCTAACGCGCCTTCTGTTGTAGCAATTAACTCAATATTAAATTTATCCATTAATGCTAATGGGGTAAATTCAGGCAAAGCAAGTTGGCGGTTTATTTCTCGGTAATACTGCATTGCATTGGCAGAACACAATTTTTCGGTAAATCCAAAGACCTTAGAAAAGGTCTCGTCTAACCAATACCCCGATGGTGTGCCCGCAAATAAAAAATAATGGTCGGCTAATAACTGCCAAATTTTCTCCGGATCCGCCCTCCTATATATACTTAAGTCCCCTTTTTCACCATGTTGTGGTATACCCAAAGTATCTAAATCAATTCCTTGACTGTACAACATACGGAATACGTAATGGTCAGGTCTAATCAACAAATCAGTCGCATTTTTAAAATTTTTGTTTTCATTAAACCAACTAGGGTCCGTATGTCCATGAGGGCTAACAATGGGCAAATTTTTAATTTTTTGGTATAACTCTACGGCTATATTTGATACTTGTTTATCAGCAGAAAAAAGTCGCTGCGGATTGAGGGTCAATTTTTGGATTGAGCTTGTCATTTATAATTCCTACTAGTACTTCAACAGCAACATTTATGTGGCTGTAATTAGAGCGTTTGCTTGGATCTCATTACCATTAATGCTGACCTTACTAGTCGTAAAATTTTCAACGTTACGCACAATAGAAGGCGCACTAGCTTGATTAAAATGGCAATTGATAAGATGAATATCGTTTATTGGTTTACGCGCAAACCCCTGAATATTTAATGGTCTTTTTAATATTTGCTCACAATGAAGGTTTTCTATCACGATATCTCTAACGGTTGGGTCAAAGGAACCAATATCACCTTCTTCATAGTAAAAATTAATGACTATAGCTTCCTTGGCTTTACCGACTTTTATATTGCGATAGCGTAAATGGTCTATAACTCCTCCTCGAATGGAATTAGTCTTAATCCGTATCGCACGTTCTAACTCTGGACTGTCCATCTGACAGTCTTCTACAAATACATTATTCACACCGCCAGATATTTCGCTGCCAATCACCACTCCGCCATGTCCTTCTCGCATTTTGCAGTTAGCAATCACAATATTTTGACAAGGCACGTTAATTCGTCGACCGTCTGCGTTTCTTCCAGATTTAATCGCGATACAGTCATCCCCGGTATCAAAGGTACAATTCTCTATCAACACATGATCACATGATTCAGGATCACAACCATCTGAATTAGGCCCATGACTTAAAAAGTTCACCCCCGTTACTGTCACGTTTTGACATAAAACTGGATTAATCAACCAAAACGGTGAATTTTTGATCGTCACACCTTCTATAAGTATATTTTGGCACTTATAGGGCTGTATAAAAGGGGGGCGTAAAAAAGCGCCTTCTGCATATAAACGTTGCTCGACAGGCACCTCATTCTCCGCATCTCGCATTAATGCCATTCGAGCCGTTTTTTGATCATGCTCCGGAATAATTTGCCAATGCGCTTCTTTATGTGGCCCTTTCCAAGGCCACCAAGTCTGGTTGTCTGCGCAACCATCTAACACACCGCCTCCTGTAATGGCGATATTGGTTTGTTCGTAAGCATAGATAAGAGGAGAATACCCCATATGTTCTAGCCCTTCCCAACGAGTAAAAACGGCTGGCAAATAACGTTGAGGGTCTGGAATAAATTTAACTATCGCGCCTTTTTCTATATGTAAATTGATATTGGATAACAAATGTATAGGACCAGTGAAGTAGGTACCTGGTGGCACAATCACTCTCCCACCTCCAGCGTTAGCGCATGTTTCAATCGCTTGCTTAAAGGCTAAGGTACAATCCGTTATTTGATGGCCTTTTATATAATCAGACACTATAAAATCTTGTTGCAGAAACCTTGGCTTGGTAATTTCCGAACGAATTTGTTTCGCTTTGTCCCAATCATTAGCAGTATCAATTACGTTTTGATTATTTTGTTGATTATGTGACGAGCAACTAGGAAAAGCCCCTACAACAGCTGTCGCCAGGGCCCCTTTTATAAAATTTCGTCTGTAAGAAATCATGATATACCATGTAGTTTGACCACCTCAAATGAGGTGGTCGTTAATTGAAAAATTTATAGAACACACCTAATAGACATGTCATAAATATTCACCATGTTATGTAAATAACACTCAACTTTTCTTGGTGTTCCAAGATTATTATTAGTAGTAAAGTACTAACTTTTGTGACCGGCTTTGACATTATTTGCAAACAACTGCCACCGGTGGCAACGAAGTTAGCATTGTTAAATTTAACTTGTCAACCATAAATCAAAATAATTATTAAGATGTAACCGAAATGGAGTGTAAATGTTAATTAGGATTTCAGATTGACGTAATATGGTATCTTGTGAACGTAGCTACAAAAAAGGAGTAGCGTTTATGAACATTCTTATATCCTAAATACCACAAAGCAAAATAACTAATTGAATTATATTTAATTCAATTAGTTAAGAATATTTATTGCTACAAACGTGTAGTTTATATACGGAATGATCTTTGCTAAAACGAACGATAGGTAATAGGTTTCTTTCCACCAAACTGATCACGAATTATTGTTTGAACTTTATCAAAATATCATTGCCAAGCATTACGAGCAGGCGTTACGTAAACACCGGTGCTACCGGTAGTAGAAGCCGATTCAACTTATACTCGTACTCCCACTGGTTTATCGGTTCCTAGTGCCACTAATACTAGAGGTGTAATTTGTGAAAATGAAGCGTTTGGCGCTTGTTAGTAAGTAAACAGTGGTGGCGAATATCAAACAGGAAGTTCCTCTGACGGTAACGTCAGTCAAAACAATAAAGGCCATAATCGTGTTAATTTCTCGTTTTCACACAACATCAATGAGCACTTTACCGCGGTTTTAAAGATCATCAAGAGACGCAAACTTAGCGCGTGACTATAACACCAATGGTATTGAGGTAATGCTTGTTATTCCCCCCTCATACAAAGTATTAACGATACAATTACTATTGAAATTTAGGTAGGTTAAATAGCAAGAAGGGCCAGTAGATAAAATCTACTAACCCTTTTAAATTACGCATGGTTAATTCATTCAGGCGTTTCTATAGAATGATGATAATCTATCAAAGTTCAGTGGATTATTGACCAAACTCGATTAGATAGTATTAATTCAGTTAATTGCGATTAAAGACAGCTATTTATTGCTTATTCCCTTGCCCATTGCCGCCCAATAAATCCCTCCGTACAAGTGTTCAAGAAATAGAGGATTTTGATAATGTGCTTCTAGATGCCCTAAACCTGTATAAAATGCCCGACCTCCGTCAAAATCATGATACCAAGCGATAGGGTGAAAACTTCCCATTCCGTCATAATTTCCCTGGTTAGTTTTAGTCTTAGGGTTGTAGGTAGATTCATCAACTGACAACAAATAATTTAAATTGTCTACATGGGCGTCGCTAAAGTGATACCACTCATCAGTCCATAGAAATTCATCAGGCATGCGCGAAAGACCAGGGAAATTGCGACTTTCAACCTTCAACTTAGCGGTTTGGATTTTAGGGTGAGTAATAAAATTTCGACCAACTAGCTTTTGATACCAAGGCCATTGGTATTCGGTATCTGCCGCACTATGGATACCAACAAAACCTTTACCGGATTGAATAAAGTTTTCTAACGCGGTTTGTTGTTCATTATCTAATATATCGCCAGTAGTGGATAAGAAGATGACAACATCAAATTTTTGCAGCTGTTTTTTGTTTATTTTATTAGTGTTGCCTTGCCAATCTAAATCAAAATGGTGAGCACTTGCCATTTTGCGTATTGATGTAACACCTGCATTGATAGACTCATGATGCCAGCCGCTCGTTTTGGTAATGAGTAAGGCATTGAATTGTTTACTTTGCGCAGCCGAAGATAAACTTGTCATCAAAACTAAAACAAACGCGATAAAGGGTAATGTGTATTTTTTCATACTGCTCTCTATTTAGTGAAGTAATTAACGAGTAAAAAAGTGGCAAAGGTTCCTTAAAATCAATTGCTGTTTATACCTACTCTACAGTGGTGTGTAAATTATGTTTTCTATTAACCTCTAGTTATAAAGATGCTAATGAAAAACGCTGTTAAAAAGCCAAGTGTACTTAGTCAACGGACCTCAGTTCCAGCCATATCAAGTATGTTAAATAGTGCAATATCCAAACAGCTGACATTGAAAAACTGACCTCTTTTAAAATCAAAATCAGCGACCAATATCGCCTACTAACACATTTTATTGCACAACATTAACGATGACGCGCTGATATCTGGTTAAACGAGGGGTGCCATGGTCAGTCACCGCTAAAATAATGTGCATAGTGCCAATTCCCGGGGGCATGACTCGTGATGTTTTAACATTAAACCAGGCTTTGGATTGGTCAAAATTATTGATGTCTAATTTAATACCCGTTCTTGAATTGGACATTCCGCGGGTACCCGCTTCTTCATAAACAAACCATTGGTATGACAAAGCATCACCATCTGGATCGGTTGTATTTGATGCGTCGAGATCGGTCCTTTCTCCTGCCTTAGCTTCAATATAAGCAGCGTGAGTTAGCTTGGGTACAGGAGGATGATTTGCAGCTTCGTAGGACTTTATTGTCCAGTCCATACGTGCAGAAAAATCGTTCTGATACGCTTCGCGCCAACGCCAAATTGTCGCGTGATTGGTAGTATGCCATTCACCATCATTACCTAACACTTCGTCCTGTGCATTGGTCCATATCGGACGCGTTTCATCTACTAAAAACCACTTCTCTTTTTTGGGTTTGTATAGTTCATAACGTCCGCCCCAGCCACCCCAATTAGGGTTTTCTGAGCTGTTTAACCCATTGTTGACCAAATAGAGAAAAGCCGGTGTATCGCCTTCCATCATATAATGCCAAAAAGGGTATTTTTCCCCTAATGGACCTTTACTACGAACATGACGACCTAGCCATTCGTTCGATACTAATTCAAAGTCTGCACCGCCAAAACGGCCGTGAAACTTATCGCCACCTATGGCAATCCAAGTGGCATGATGGAAGCCACCACCCGCGTTAATCCCTGGCGTCACTATATAAAATAATTCTGGGAATTCATTGCGGATCCATGGGCCACTATTATCTTGATCAGAAATAGCATAAACCCGCAGTTTAGCCACAAAAGCCTTGAGTTGTTCGGGACTGCGAGTGGATCTCACTTTCCATAACGCCTGTGCCAATACATTAGGGCCACCCCACACGTTAACCCACAAAGGCCGACTATCTTCACTATCGACAGCGCGAATTAACAGCTCAGAACCGCTGGAATCTTTGCCTTTACCCACCGCTTCAATGTCATGAATAGGTAAACTTTTGGCAATCACAGCATTTAAAGTATCTACTGTTGGATAGCCGGGTTCGTGTAATTCCAGATTATCGCGCACCTTGCCATAGGCCGCGACAATATCTTCAATATAATGCGGCTCTACCTGATCTTTTTCAGCGCCTTGAGGGGTGGCCACTAATCCCTCAATATCAAAATGATTGGCATAGGTTAATAACCGGACCAGAGACATTTGATCATCAGGATCACCGCCGATATCCGTTAACACAAACAGGCGCTTTTTATCGCTGCTAGGTTCAGTAGTATCGGCAAACGTTAGCGTAATACTTCCAGTCCATAACACTGCAGCAAGCGTGATAATGGCACTTACCTTTGTGCAATATTTATTGAGTGATTTTCTACCAAAGCTAAACATAGTAAGGTCTTCTTAATTATGGCTTTATATCAACGATAACCCGCTGGTAACGAGTTAATCTTGGCGTGCCGTGATCCGTCACCGCTAATATTATGTGCATGGTACCGTTGCGTAATACTCGGGATGTCGGTACCTTGAACCACGCTTTTGGTTGGTCGTAATCTTTAATGTCTAATGGTTGACCGGTGCGTGCACTAGATACAGTAAAAGTGCCAGGCTCAGCGTAGTAAAACCACTGATAAGACAAGGAGTCGCCATCTGGGTCACTAGACCCTACTGCTGACAAATCAACACGCTCACCGGGCTTAGCGGTTAAACGAGTGGCATGCTCTACTTTGGCAATAGGGGGATGATTGGCTTCGTCGTACGACTTGATAGTCCAGTCCATTCTTGCCGAAAAATCATGTTGAAACGCCTCACGCCAACGCCAAATAGTCGCGTGGTTACTGGTATGCCAGCGTCCATCGTGCCCCATGACTTCATCTTCAGTATTGGTCCAAAGAGGACGGGTTTCTGGCTCTAATAACCATTTAGTCATCCGTGGCGTATAAAATTCATAACGTCCACCCCAGCCCCCCCAATTAGGATGCTCCATATTGTTTAAACCGTTGTTAATTAAACCGAGAAAACTAGGTGTATCACCTTCCATCAAATATTCGGTATGTGGGTGTTCTGCACCTAGTGGGCCTTTTGAGCGAATGTGCTTATCTAACCAAGGATTATCGACCAGTGCGAAGTTGCCACCGTCAAACCGGGCATGAAAATTATCCCCTGCAATGCCACTCCAAGTCGCATAATGGTAGCCACCACCGGAATGGAAGCCCGGACTGGCAATGTAATGTAAAGATGGGAAGTTCGTACGGATCCACGGGCCAGAATCATCTTGATCGGAAATGGTATAAACGCGGATTTTACTAACAAACTTCGCCAGCTCTTTTTTTGAACGCGTTTCACGCACTTTCCACAATGCCTGTGCCAATACATTCGGCCCGCCCCACACCGTTACCCACAAAGGTCTTGAGTCATTTTTGTCCACAGCTGTGATTAACGCTTCTGAACCGGCAGAATCCTTACTTTTACCGACCGCATTCATGCCGTAATCTGGTAAACCTTCACCAACCACAGACAATAAATGCTGCTCGGTCGGAAAGCCTTTTTCATGTTGCAGTAAGTTGCCACGCACTTGGCCATAGGCTTTTATTATGCGGCGAATACGTGGTGCAGCAGTGCGATCTTGTTGGTGAATAGAGGTGGTGGCAATTAAACCTTCAACATCCCATTGGTTTGAATATACCAAGAAGCGCACTAAAGATTGGGCGTCGTCTGGCTCATTTTCAATATCGGTTAATACAAAGACACGCGGTTTAATCGCGGTTTCATCAGCCTGAATCATCAGCGGCGTTAGTAATAAGCCAAGGCTACTTGCGCCAATTAACAGTGCTTGGGTTGTTTTAGTAAATAAAGGTTTCAATCCACTAGGGTTTATTTTTATTATCATTTTTATCTTTCCATTCTAATAAAATTTCACTTGCTATGAAAAACCAACGTTAATGCATTAGTGCAATTGGTTAGTTTTAAGGGGCACGTCGTATAGCAATATTCACATCATCGATAAGAAATTGTTTCTTCTTACTCTTCATGTGACCATCGAATAATTCATGGCCACCACTACCGCGACGGCGATATTCACCGGTACGAATGACTAAACGTTCAACCGTTGGTACCACATCGCTAAAATAAGCTGTGCGATAGAGAACTTCCTGTCCATTAATACGCAGTTGATATCGGTCAACATCGTTTCTAGGGTTTATATCTAACTCAACATCGATCCACTCATCTGCAAGGTAATCTCCCGCCGGCTTCCATATCCCTTCATGTTTCGCCTCGACCTTGCCGTCCTCAGTGAAGGCTATTTGCACTGGACGCTGCCCTTGTGCATTGGCGACATCAATTTCGATTCGTCCATCTATCTGTGCGGCTTGTAGTTTGAATCGAATTAACGCTGAGAAACTGGTGGGGAATACTCGGGTGACGCTGGCATAATCATAGGGCTCTTCATCAACCAGTGATAACACTGCACCTTGTTCGCCATGACTTTCCAACACATCAACCGGTGCCCAAAGCGGTCTATAGATATTCCAGCCTACAGGTAGGCCAAGGGCATCTAGCCTAGTGAAGTCATCTTGTATGTTTGATATCTCAGCACCTTTGACGTCAGTCGGTACCATGCTGATCCAAATATCTTCTTTGTTAACACTATAAGTTACCCAAAGGTTACCATCGCTAGGCTGACCATTGCCTTCCAAAATACCGCGCACATATTGTGGGCCCATATTTTTGTATTTACCGGGATAACGCTGTACAGGCAGTTCACCATGCACAGCTAACAAATGACTGAAATTCTGACCGTCGTCGCTAGTCACAATTGCTAAAGGATGACGCAAACGCGTAGTGGGATTAAACACCAAGGCATAGCGCCCATCTGCCATTTTTTGTCCCCAATATTTTGCTGCGCTGGCTGGAAGATTTTCTGCTATGCCAAGTGATTGCCAGTTGTCTGCATTATCTTGGCTTATAAAGGTAGCGCCACGTTTCACTACACCAATGATGTCACCAGAAGGAAGCGTGTAATAGGACAATGCCTGTCCTTGAGGGCCATATAAACCAGTATTATCTAAACGATCTTCTTCCCACCATTGAGCCGTTACCAACCTATTAGCTAATAGGCTCTCACAGGCTTGAATAAAACCGGCATCGTCACTCTTTGTATAAAGTGGGAAGTGGTTTTTATCGGCATCTGTCCATTGGGTGTTTTTGTTTAATCGTATGTAGTAAATAGGACTTAAGCTGCCATCTTCATAAATTTCGCGCACCGCTCGGCCCACACCTTTACCCTCATGTGGATCAGGATAAGAGCCGAAAAACGCAGTAGTTAAAAGTCTGCCGTTTGGAGCAACATAAAAGCTCGCTCGTTGATGATTTAAGCTATCGCTACCATCGGATAAAGTATAAGCAGGGAAGATAACGTGCGGCCCTTGCCAATGCAGCCCGTCTTTGGAAGACATCAATGACGTCGAAGTATGAGGATCATGCTCATTAACCGGAGCATGCAAGTAATTTAAGTAAAATTTTCCTTTCCAGTACGCCAACATCGGCGCATGACTATAAGTATCTGTAACTTGATCCAGATGCATAGAATTAAGCCGATTTGCCCGGAATATTTGTATGTTCCTTACCCCAATAACGGGACGCAAACCACCATCGGCATTGGTGCTTACTTGCGGCATATTATCCAGTCGAATATTCACTTCGACTTGCTGACTGACTTCGGCCTTTTCTCTAATGTGGCCGTTTTGGTGTTCCTTGCCACATCCTGTCAGCAATAGGCTGCCAAAAATGAATACGGCCATTAAAGCGTTAGGCGTTTTTTTTTGTAAAAACCCTACCATCCCAAAACTCTCTACTTTAATTATTGATTGAGCTGCGGTCCTTACCCAAGGTCTTTCCGCTGTTCCTAACACGGTTTCATAATCATCTACCCATACTGAATTCCACCAAAAGGCTAGATCAGAATAAGTTTTATGCTTTGATCTAAAACGCCAACTTACCCTTAGAGCCAGACCG
Source organism: Paraglaciecola sp. (assembly GCF_039964565.1). Classification (GTDB taxonomy): domain Bacteria; phylum Pseudomonadota; class Gammaproteobacteria; order Enterobacterales; family Alteromonadaceae; genus Paraglaciecola. Next base: position 260,519 of record NZ_JBDVXF010000006.1, on the reverse strand, counting down.
ACAACGTCTAAAAACTTTCTTAGATATTCGCAACGCAAGTCAACGATACTTTTGTTATTCATTTTGAATTGCGCTCGGACTCAATTTGCTCTAAAGATTTACCGGACGTATCAGGCATAAAAAAGAATCCCACACCACCGCTGATAATTAGAAATAGCACCAGTAAACCAGCGACATAAGAAATGTCGACACTGGCTAAAACAGGCACAAAGAAGCTCCAAATTCCTAACACAATGCGCGCCATACCAAATGTGATTCCTTGTGCCGTCCCCCTAAGTAAGGTGGGAAAAAGTTCTTGGCTAAAGACTTTATAGAAGGCTTCACCAGCCAACGCCGCACCGGCTGAAAACAACACAATATTGGCGACTATGACAGGTATATTAAATGGCAGTATCAGGAATAAACCATAGGCGATAACTTGCATAACCGCCCCCACCCCCCAAAGCGTTTTACGGGTTTTAAAGCTGCGGTCTGAAAACGGCATAAATACCAGCAGTGTTACCAATAACATGATGATAAAACCAACACTGGATACAGCGACACTCGCCGCCTGACTACCAGCATTGAGAGTGCTAATAATATAAGGATTAAACAATCCAGCGGTACCCGCAGCGAGATTCCAAAATAGATAGATAGTGACTGTCCATAAAAGTGCGTGTAAATGTTTACCACTAAACAGTTTCTTGACCTGGCCCTTGCCTGTTTTTGCTGCGGCTTTCCAGCGAGCCGATTCACTTAATCCACGTCGCATGGCCCAGGTGATAATTGCGACCACAAATAAATGAAAGAAGATAATACGAATACCAAGCAAACCTAATGGTGCTAAGAAAAAAGCCATCAGTAATACAATAACGGGACCAAGACACCAAGCGATTTGAGTAAATCCGAGTAGCTTCCCCCGCGCTTTTGCAGGCGATAGCTCGCCCACTAATGCTAATGAAGTCGGAATATCCACCCCCACCGCGATGCCAACAATAAAGGTACCGATAAATAGCATTTCAGTATTCACTGCAAAAGTAATGCATAAAATGCCCACGGCATACACAAGTAGATCATATTGATAAATGGTTTTTCGACCAATTTTATCGCCTAACCAACCACCAGCTATCGCACCAATTGCACAACCGATAGCGTTAGGACCAATCGCAGCTAACGCACCCAACGCGCTATTACTGAGATTAAGGTACGCTTGGAATAAAGCCAATCCGGCTCCCAACGCCACAATAGAGCCTGCATCCAAATAGGAAGCCATACCTGCTAGCGCAGTCCATTTCCATTGTTGTCTGGTAATGGGTTGTGAATCCTGTTTGGCTAGGTGAGCACTGCTGTCCACTGAAAAATTTTCTGTTTTGGTATTATTAGTCATTGGCTAACTCTTTTAAGGTCGTTATTAATTAGCGTTTGAGATACGTTTTATCCGCAAAGCTAAACCTGTTTTTTTAGGTAACTTCACTTGCTTGTTGTTAATATCTCGGAAATGATAACGACCATCGCGTTTGACTTTGAACACCCCAGCAACCGGCTCAATAGTCATATTCCAAGTATCAATGACTTCTACCTTGAATTCGTCGCCTTCAGTCAGGCCTACAGGAGGGAGTGCAAACTGCCATTGATTTAACCGTTCGTGACCAAAATAAATCAGATAATACTCTCCAGCTTGGCCACCAATATTAGGGTTCCACCATTTATCAATTGGCTCTATCCCCTCAGCTGGTGAGTCTTCTAGGATTTGACGTAAAAACGCCAAGCGAACAGGACTTTCACCTTTAAGGATGCCGCCTTGTCCCAGCCAAACAAAACTACTGGGGTCATTGGCTTCTACTAAAAATTCACTATGACCCACATAGGTCCCAACAACGGTTCCCGACCAAAATCGATGCACCAGTTCCTTACCGCTTAATTGCGCCCAGCGAGAACCATGATTACCTTCGTATTCAACTTCGTCATAAACAATAGGTTTGTTATAAACATCACGATATAACTGAGCAGTACCCGGATTGGTCACTGCGAAACCGTTTTGAATACTGGCATGGGTGACCCACGGCTTAGTGTTGTTATAGATTTTTTTACCATTATGAATAGAGCGCAAGTGATCATATGGGTCTGCCTGTTGCACTACTTGAAAAATACGATCCCAATCCGCTTCGGTCTTGGTACGTAAAAAGTCATATTCATTAGCCATTGACCACCAAATATTTCGATAGGCCGCTAATCTGGCAACTATATACCGTAAGTAGCGATCCTCGACCTCTGCTGGCATGTTATCCAAGCCCCAAATATGTTTATCGTCATAGGGTTGCAACAAAATCAAATCGGCTTCGATATTCAATTGACGTAGGTTGTCAACATGGTTTTCCAAATGTTGGAAAAACGCTGGATTAAAGCGGCTGTAATCCGGTTTAGTAGGTTCACCAGCAAACGGAAAACGCTGTGGAGGCATAGTTTCTATGCCATGAGTTTGTGGAAACACACAAAAACGCAATTTATTAAATGGACTATTGGCTAGAGTGTCTAATGTTTGCTGTTCAACCTCAGCGGGTCTGTGGGTCCAAGTATAAGAGGTAGTGCCAATTTGTTTAAACGGTGTGCCATCGGCATAGGCAAAATGGAAGGTATTGACGACTCCTACTGGCCCATGATTATCTTTAGTGGGTACAACAGCCTCAAAGTTGCCTTTTTTAGCCGTTAATGACCAACGATTACTTTGAGTAATGAAACGCCACTGACCAGTATGCTGTGGCATAAAACGAATTTTATATTTTCCTGCACCATCATAAAAACCATCAACATTAGTAGTGATAACACCATTGGTAAATTGCGCTGACAACTGCACATCTAAAAAGGGATTACCGTCACTTGGGCCATCTAAGGCCACTTCGAATATCCCCCATTGCTCGACCACGTCGACCCCGTCGACTTGAGTGATAGGTGTTGCCCGTAACGGTGTAATATTGATAAGAATAAGGCAAAATAAAATGCCTATCTTTTTCCCTACAAATTGACCGACAAACTGTTTTATCAATGCTTCCATCTTCAATCCTTACCAATATTCTCTATTAATATTTTTAATTTATTTTCATCGCGTAATTAACGGTTATTTTTGAGGCCACTCACTTTTCAAACGAAAATGAAAAGTGCTGTTAACGGCATTAGGTTTTGCCACATCTATATCAAGCGTCTCGTTTTGTAATAAGCGAATTATTTCAGCACCGGCATAAAGCGTTGGTCCATAGCCATGAGTAGCATGAATACTGCGACCACGATGATAGTAGTAGGTACTATCGTGAGCGAAAGTTGTGCCTTCAACGGTGCCATCTACCGCACCATTTTTTTGCACTTGAGACTTCACCGCATTCCATCCAGTAATGGCTACTGGGCCATATACGTGATTAATCCATCCTTGATTAATACCTTTAGCAATCGCAAAGGTGAACATTGCCGTCGCCGAGGTTTCTAAAAATGAATCGGGCCTATCTAACAAGTTATGCCAAAAACCGCTGCCGTCCTGCAAATTGGCTAAACTTCTGATCATTGAACGGTAAAGATGTAAAATTGGTTGCCTCGATTTATGCTCATCTGGCAATACGCCAAGTAGCTCTGTCATCGCCATCAGCGTCCAACCATTCGCTCTACCCCAATAAAAGCGAGGATCATAATCACCCGAGGTGACGCTCCAACCATGGTCGAACAACTCTTTTTGGGGAATATACAAACGCTCGGCCATTTGTAAAATTTGCTTAGCGGCATCATCAAAGTATTTAGGGTTACCGGTTAACACGCCCATATTGGCGAGAAAAGGCACACTCATGTAAATATCATCAGCCCAAATCGATTGGTATTGCGGGCGATGACGTGCCAAGGTGCCATCATCCAAACGAAACTGATGATTTGATATATGTTCGGCAGTCCGGTTGATTAAGGGCAGATAATCAGGATTTTTTGTTTTTAGATAGGTTTTTATCATCGCCGCACCAATGGAGCCACAATCATCTAAAGCATGAAAATTAAGAATACGGCCCCAATTCCCTATTTTTTCTTTATAACCGTAAGTGTCTGAAATCAATTTAAAATATGGCAATTTTTCAACAACGAAGTCATAAAACTGCGGGTTATTACGAAAGAAACGCTGATCTCCCGTCACCTCAGAAATATAATCAAAAGCCGATAACACCACACCATGGGTGTAGGACCATTCACTGGAGAAGCCATCACTGACTTGAGCAAATTGATTAGGGCTAGAAAAGTCACTTATTACTTCATGAGTTTTCCCATCGATAATGGTTTGCGAGCTTGTAGACTCATAATATTCACGCACGTTATTGAGCACGTCAGTTACCGTGTCGACTGTAGGCATCGCATAGGCCACTGGGTAATCCGGAATACGCTTAGATTGTTCTTGAGCAACGGTTGTTGAGTTAAAAAACAATGCGCCTACAACCCAAATTGCTGACTTTAATTTATGCATAAAATGCTCTCTCTATCATGAATTTAAGTAACCCTATTTACTTGGCCAGCCCTCCGTAAAAGTTGAAATAAAACATTACTCAACTTCGACTACTACCCTTTGATATCGAGTCAACGCCGGCTGTCCGTTGTCCTTCACTTCGAGGACAACATGAATAGAGTTACCTTTGCTGGCATCTTTAGGTACGGTAAAAGACGAGCGCGGCTGGTTAGCATCCTGTAGCAAAATTTCACCGCTATAGGTATCTGCTTCGGTGTATTGCCACCAGCGATATTGCAATTGGTCACCGTCAGGATCGAAGGTTCCTTTAGCATTGAGTATCACTGTCTCTCCAGGTACAGCGCTGAGATCAACAGCGTGGGCGACTTTGACCTGGGGTGGATGATTCACTTCATTGAACGCTTTAATGGTCCAATCTGCTCTGGCTGCGAAATCATTTTGCAGCGCCTCGCTCCAACGCCACATGGGCTTAAAGTATTCGGTTCGTTGTGCTTTTGTAGTTTTGGACCCCTCACGCATACTCATGCGTCCCCACGCCGAGGATGTATACCAGCGGCCTTCAGGATAGGTATAATTAGGCACTGTAACTGGGTCGAGCCAAGTGTTATCTCGCACTTGTTTATAACGCCCACCCCAACCTCCCCAATCGGGAGATTCTAAACTACGTAAGCCAGTATTAATGGTATGCAAAAACGCTGGGGAGTCACCTTCAGAACGAAAATCGCCAGGGGTAAAGTCGTAATCTCCGGATAATCCATAACTGCCTTTGACATGCGCCTTATATTGGGACATGAGCGGACCATGGTTATTTAAAATATGCTCGTTCATCCACTTAGCGTCGAAATACTGATGCAGCTCTTCAGGGATTATCTTCTTCCATTGGTAAGCGATTGCCCAAAACTGATCGGAGATAATGGTCTGAATATTATATTTTCCCCAATGGGGCAAAATATAATCTTGATAAGTGGGGTCTTGCTCCCAAATAAAATAAAAGCGCATTTTATTGGCGACGTACTCCATTTTATCTGGATGTTTTTCTTCAATGGTTTTTAACGCCCGAGCAATGGTGTTGGTGCCACCCCAGGCTTGAAGCCAAACTGGATTGTTATCCGTTTCATCCAACAACACATCAACAATTAATTGTGAGCCAGGCGTGGCCTTTTCCATATCACCTTCAGCTTTAACATTTCCCAGCAAGGTACGCGCTTTTAGATATTCCGCAGTGGGATAATCAGGATCATGCTTAATGAGATTAGGGTGAATTTTTCCGTAAGCTTCTAAAAAGGGCTGTGCCCAATCATCACCCGCCCATTTATGACCTTGCCAATGGTACTGCGAGCTAGACGTTATAATGCCTTCAACATCCCACTCATTCGAATATAAAAGAAAACGAGCTAATGAACATTCATCATCGATTTCACCATCAGATGTGACTATCACTCTAGGTTTACTATCTGCGTGGGTAACTGTCGATATGCCACTTAAGACAACCGTTAAAAGCAGTGTATAAATTTTAATCTTCATTATTATTCCTATCACTTTTATTTATGGTGCATGCTGAATACGTTGCATACGTTTAGCGAAGTCACTTAGAAACGCTTGTCGCCATTGGCTTACCGTTTTAGCACCTATATGCGGGCCTTCAGCCCATCGCGGATCAGGATTATCCACCCACCAATTGGGCCATTTCGAGTTTGGTTGCATGGCTTTGGCTGGAGAAGTAGGCACCGCAGTAATCGCGCCAGATTGATTGTTGAGACTCGCTACATTGCTACGAATCGAATAATTAAAAACTTTGGCTGCTTTGGGGGTAAATCGAAAATGAACATAACCATTGTCAAAATGTCCAATAAGTGATTGGTTTTCGACATCCATAAAGGCTTCAGGATGGGTTGGTAAGTTATCACCGGCGGCCAAAGTCAGTTCTAAAACGCCAAACTCTTCAATTTGATCATCCTTATTCGTTAGGCGATTCATCGCAATTGTGGGTCTTGTCCAAGCGCGGACATATTGTCCTCCCCAACCACCTGCAGCAGGTGATTCTGGATCACCATTAAGCAACCAGGCCACGGTTGGTGTGTCGCCCATTTTTATAACACCACCAAGCTGTGTGTTAAAAAACTTTCCCAAAGCACCTTGTTGAGCAATATGTTCACTAACGAAAGATTCATTTCCCCAATCATCACTTTGTACGCCGCCCACAAACCAACCACGATAGGTTGCATTGGACTCAATGATCCACAATTTTGGATGCTGTTCAGCTATATATTGATAAGCATCAGGCCCCCACTTTTTATTAGGGCCGCCAATATAATGCACACGCAGCTTAGGAAGGATATCCGGCGCATCATGCAGTGCTTGAGCGAGATCTTCTATTCCTCCCCAAACTAATACATACAATGGTCTCGGGTCGTCAGCACGAGCCCGTTCAACAATCCACCGTGACCCCTCCGTTGATCGTCGGTAACCTTGGTAGGGAGCACTTTTCTTTTCGCCTTGCTTGGTAATAGCGCGCAATTGTTCTGGGCTTGGGTAGTCGTCTGAATGTCGCTTCAGGTTAGGGTAATCTTGCTGGTACAAATCAATAACATGCAAAATATCCTGTTTCGTCCCCTCACCAAAAGGTGATGAAATAAGCCCTTCAATATCTAATGCATCGGCGTAAAGTAAGAGGTGCACCATAGATTGAAAATCATCTGGATCGGTCCCCCCAATATCCGTAGAGATAATCACCCGATGCTTAGAATGTTGTGCCAAACAAGTTTGGGTTATCAGCACAAGACTCAATAACAGCCACGGGATATACTTCATTTTAATGCTCCTGTGAAGCATTGAGGCGATCAATGGCAACTGCAATTAGGATGATTAGCCCTTTAATAACTTGCTGCCAAAAGGGCGAAACATTAAGTAAAAACAGACCGTTATTAAGTACCCCTATAATCAAACAACCTAAAACTGTACCCATTATCGAACCACGTCCACCGGACAACGACGTCCCCCCAATTACCACAGCTGCAATGGCATCTAATTCATAACCAAGGCCAGCATTGGGTTGCGCAGAATCAAGTCTAGCGGTGACCAATAATCCAGCGACACCGGCCAATGCTCCACCTAATGCATAAACCCATATTTTAATATTGCTCACATTGAGGCCGGTTAACCGTGCCGCTCGTTCATTTCCACCCACCGCATACAAATAACGACCAAATCGAGTTTTACGAGTGATCACTACAAATAACAGCACCAATGCTGCCGTAATCCACACGGGCATAGGCATCCCCAGAAATGACCCGGTACCTAAGTACGAAAAGCCTTCTCCAAGCCCAGTGACTGGAAAACCGCCTGTCCACAGCATGGTCAAGCCACGAGCAATACTAAACATACCCAAAGTAGCGACAAAAGGAGGAAGCCTGAATTTAGTGATCACAAAACCATTAAACCAACCCAACAGGAAACCCACCAATATGCCAGTGACGATCGCGCCTGCTAGGGTAAATTGCAGTAAAGTGTCGAACATAGGGATAGCAAAACCATTTTTAAGTACCCCAGCGGCCACAGCGCCTGCTAAGGCTAAAATAGCACCAACTGACAAATCGATGCCACCAGACAAAATGATCAAGGTCATGCCAATAGACAAACACAGATTGACTGAAATTTGCCTTAAAATATTCCAGCCATTATCAGGGGTTAGAAACGAATCAGATAATAGCGATATCCCTATCACCATAATAATTAGTGCAATCAGGGATTGGGATTTCGCCAATAATTCTTTGGCGGGTAATTGACTGATGATCACGATGTAGATACTCCATTGGGTAACGCTGCTGCCATGATGAATTCTTCTTTAGCTTCATTACGATTGAACTCCGCGGTTTTTTTGCCTTCGCACAACACCATTATTCGGTCTGTAAGGGCAAGGACTTCGGGGAGCTCTGAGGACACAACAATGACTGCAAGTCCACTTGCCGCCAGCTCATGTATAAGTTTATAAATTTCTTCTTTGGCATTCACATCAATGCCGCGGGTAGGTTCATCGAGTAAAATCACCGAAGGCTTATTTGCCAACCATTTACCCAGTATGACCTTTTGCTGATTACCACCGCTTAGGTTACGGATGGTTTGATGTATTGTTGGGGTTTTGACTCGGAACTTGGCAACAATATCCTCGGCCAACTTTTGTTCTGCGTTCTTATCGGTGAAGCCCATTTTTCCAAATTGGCCTAAACATGCCAGGCTAGCATTATCAACAACCGACATACCTAACACTAAGCCTTCATTTTTACGATCTTCCGGCGCCAGTGCAATTCCTAAGCGAATGGCATCCTTAGGTTTTGCAATATTAACCGCTTCACCTTTAACAAAAAATGCTCCTGAGGTATCACGTGGATGCAAACCAAAAATAGACTCTAACAACTCTGTCCGCCCTGCGCCCATTAACCCAAAAATGCCAAGCACTTCACCGCTATGGACATTAAAACTAACGTCTTTAACCACAAAGTCGTTGACTCGCTGTGGATGTTTTAGGCTGAGGTTTTCGACGCGCAAGACTTCTGGTCCAAGAGTGGGCGTTTCGCGATCACTCAAAGATTTAATCTCACGCCCGACCATCATATGCACTATTTGTTCTCTGCTGAGATCGTTCAGTGGCGCACTGGTAATTAACTTACCATCGCGCATCACTATGGCATCATCACCAATACGCACCAGCTCTTCTAATTTATGAGTAATGTAGGCAATCGCCACACCTTGTTGCTTAAGTTTATTGATGATGCCAAACAATACTTCGATTTCATGCTCGGTGATGGCCGATGTAGGCTCATCCATAATGAGTACTTTGGCGTTAGTTGAAATGGCTTTGGCGATTTCGACTATTTGTTGTTGGCCCACACGCAGTTGACTAAGTGGTGTGGTTGGCTCTACTGAAAAGTCCAATTGCTTTAACAATATTGCGGCATCAGCATTCATTTTTTCAGTGTCAATAAAACCAAATTTATTTAGCGGCTCACGGCTTAGAAAAATATTTTCAGCTACAGTTAAATTACTGACCAAATTCAATTCCTGAAATATCATCGAAATACCCGCATCTCTAGCCTCACGGGTAGTAGCAAAACTCACCACTTCACCCGCGAGCTTTACCTCGCCAGAATCTTGCTGGAATACACCTGCAACAATATTCATAAGAGTTGATTTGCCTGCGCCATTTTCACCAAGCAACGCAGTTAAACGCCCTGGGCGTAACTCAAGGCTGACGCCATCGAGTGCTTTAACACCAGGGAAAGTTTTTGAAATATTCTGCGCCTCTAGCACAGGTGTGATTGCCATGGTCATAAAACCTCAGCGAACACTGGTACAATTTTTAATTCAAATGGTGGCGCGTCATAATCATTAACTTCTACCCCGCCGACGAAGTGAATAGCTGTGCCAACGGTGGCATCCTTATGTAAATAAGGGAAAACTGTCGTTTCAATTCTCTGATTAATTTCCTGAGAAAGCGCATTAAAATCTTGCGTATTACCAAAGTTACCTATATCAAATTCACCTGAACCATCGCGAACGGCATTGCCAAATACAGGTCCAGTATCTATCGATATAGAGATTGAGCGACTTTCATTTAACGACAAGTTAATAACGCCATCTTCTATTGACACTATTCTACCCTGCCCCTTAACAAAATAAGCCACCTTGCTACTTAACCCTAAACGATGACCAAAGCGCTCTGCAGCTTCGGCTGGGTCTCGAGCAATCGCTTGTAGTAACTCTTCTGCATTCACCGCATTAACCATGGCATCTTGTAATTCCCCCTGCCAAAAACTCTCGATATAAGTGGCGGCATTAAAGTTCGCGGCCAATGACTTTTGCTGGGCATCCTGTAACGAAACAATCGAAAACAAGGGCACAAAATATAAAAATAGAATCAGGCTTACCCCGCCGATAATCCACGATTTCAAACGAGAAGGAACAACTAAGCTTACTTTAGACATGTACTTAATCCTGCTTGCGACCAAAATCGCCATATCTGGCAACGTTTTCTTGAGTTACTAGCTCTACACCCACTGGCGTTTTTTGTGGAAAATCTCGCTTACCATTGATATACGCATCTGCGCTTTGCGCTGCTGTTTTCGCCATCACTTTAGGAAATTGCATACCCGTAGCAGCAATCTTACCTTCAGCAATTAACTTCACTACATCATCTGCTCCATCAAACCCAAACACTTTAACTTGTTCAGCTTTTCCAGCAGCCACAAGAGCTTGATACGCGCCCATTGCCATTGCATCATTTCCGCAGAAAACAGCATCAATATCTGGGTTTGCTTGTAACACTGATTCAAGCACGTCAAGGGCTTTAGCTCTGTCGAAATCAGCACTTTGTTGAGCCACCATTTCTAAGCCATCATAACGGTCAACCACACTATGGAAACCTTTTGAACGATTCCAAGTATTGTTATCACCTACCAAACCGAGCAGTTCTACGTATTTCCCTGTCTTACCCACTTCTTTGACAAAATACTGGCCCAGCGCCACTGTACCTGAATAGTTATCAGATAGAATTTGTGACACTGCTACGTCGGTGGCATTAATTTCACGGTCCATACCGAACACTGGAATATTTGCATTTTTCGCTCTGCGTACATTTGCCACCGAACCGTCGGCATCGGTAGGGTTAAACAGAATGGCCCGATACCCAGAGGCAACGATATTTTCGAAATGAGCGGCTTCTTTAGACGGATCATTCTGCGAATCAAAAATTGTCGCTTCATACCCTAATTCAACCGCCCGATCTCTTGCCGTTTCAGCTAAAATCACAAACCAAGGATTGTTTAATGTAGAGACAACCACTGCCATACGTTTAGGGCTACTATCAGAGGTTTCTGCATCTTTAGGGGCTTTGCCACATCCAGATAAAATCGTCGTCAAAGTAAGTATTATGCTTAGCAACATTGAACTCATTTTATTATTTATCATGCAGTACCGTCCTTTAAATTATGATTTATTGCACCAACAAGCACTTGATTGACAGCGCATTGCCAGCCGGCGCGTAACGTTTTTACCTTATCGGTCATCATATTGGGTTGATAACTTGTTTCAATTCTGCCAATTTCTGCTAGCGATTCAATTGAAGTATAAATACCTAGGCCTAACAACCCCATCATGACTGCCCCTAATGCTGAACACTCTGCATTATCTGATACAGCTAATTTTATACCGGTAATATCGGCAGTGAATTGCATCAACAATTGGTTCACTGTCGGTCCACCGTCAGCTTGTAAAGCACTCAATTTAACGCCACTTTCAGATTGCATCGCGTCAAGCACATCCCGTAACTGGTAGGTCATGGAGTTAAGTGAGGCCCGAGCTATGTGACGCTTATCACTATGCCCGGATAGGCCAACAATAGCCGCTCGCGCTTGGGGTTGCCAATATGGCAAACCCAATCCTGAAAACGCCGGTACCAAATAAACGCCTTCCTCATCGTCTACTTGCTTCGCGAAAGCTTCGATTTCAGCAACATTATTAAATAGTCCTAACTGATTTTGTAACCAATTTAGGGTCGCCGCTGAGCTAATGATAATACCCTCAAACGCATAGGTGGGCTGACCGTTCATTATCCAAGCGAGTGCAGTGACTACCCCACTTTCAGAAAGCACAGGTTTATCACCAATGTTAAGCAATACCGACGAACCGGTACCAAAAGTCACTTTTGCCGAGCCTTCTGCAAAACAGCGTTGAGCAAACAAAGAGGCTTGTGAGTCACCGATTACACCGACAATAGGCATTGGGCTAGGTAATAATCCATTGAGGGTAGTGCATCCAAAATTGTCATGACTTTCTCTCACTTCAGGTAAAGCCTGCATGGGGACTTTCCATAGAGCGCATAGACTTTGATCCCAGCGCAATGTCGTTATATCAAACAATAATGTGCGACTTGCGTTGCTAGGATCGGTTGCGAACACTTTTCCTTGGGTCAGTCGATAAACAAGGTAAGTATCAATCGTGCCTATCAGCGCTTCGCCACTCGTTAATTTTGTTAATAACTCAGGATTTTGCTCAATCAACCATTGTAATTTCGAGCCTGAAAAATATGCATCTAGACGTAAACCAGTTTTAGAATGAATAAGAGATTCGCTGCCTGCATCACTGTGCGACGCACAAATACTGACACTGCGGCGGCATTGCCAAACGATGGCAGGAAATAACGGTTTACCGGTCGCCTTATCGAAAACAACAATGGTTTCGCGCTGATTAGTCATGCTCAACCCTAATAGTTGATTTAAACAGGACTGGTGGCGTCCCAATAATTCTTGGGTAACCGACAGCACATTTTGCCAAATCTCCTCCGCATCGTGCTCTACCCATCCTGGCTGCGGATAGTATTGTTGATGCTCAGATGATTGCCGATCAAGCACCTGGCCTTTGGTATCAAAAAGCAACGCCTTAGTGGCAGAAGTACTTTGGTCAATAGCCAAAATATATGACATGGTTATAAACCCAACAATTGACGCATAGTTTGCGCTAGGCCTTCCATAGAAATGCCGTAATGCCTGAATATATCCGCTTGACTGCCAGTTACTGTGTATTCATCAGGAATGCCGCAGATTTTTAGCTTGGTTGTGACATTAGCTTGAGCAATCACTGCGGCGCAAGCTTCTCCTAGACCACCATTAACCATATGTTCCTCAACCGTTACTATTGCGGAACAATCAAGCGCTGCAGCTAACACCGCATCATTATCAAGAGGTTTGATGGTAGGCATACTTATAACGCGGCAATTAATACCGAGTGTTTCATGTAAATAGGCTGACGCTAATAAAGCATGAATAACTGTTTCACCGTTGGCAATAAAGGCAGCAGAGTCACCGGAGCGTATTTCACGTGCTTTACCGACAATAAAATCGCCCGTTTCAGGTAAATTGTATAGCGGCGCTTTACCAAAACGTAAATAAACAGGCGACGACATAGTCGCTGCCGCTTTTACCGCTTCTTTGGTTTCAACGTTGTCTGCCGGCGAAATAATAGTAAGGTTATTTACCGCTCTTAACACGGCTAAATCATGCAAGGAATGATGAGTCGTGCCCAATGCACCATAACTAACTCCGGCACTTATACCTACTAATGTCACCGGATTATCTGAATAAGCAATATCGTTCTTCACTTGTTCAAAAGAACGGGCAGTCAAAAAACACGCTGGCGATATAGCAAACACATTTTTCCCTACAGAGGCAAGCCCTGCAGCAACTCCTACTAGGTTTTGTTCAGCAATTCCCACTTCAACAATTTGTTTAGGCAATGCTTGCCCGTAGGGAACTAATTTTCCTGAACCACGTGAATCACTGGTCACCACAGTAATTTGTTTATCTTTAGCTGCGAGTTCTTGGAGCGTTTCCGAAAATACTTCTTGATTCGCACGTCCCAGCGTTAAACCATTTTTATCCGCTAGCGCTTTAGCTTCTTTACTATACATTGATGGCGCTGGCGCACTCATAGCGATATCTCCTGAGACTTAGTAAGCATTAAATTAATTTCAGCCAGTGCACGGGCATATTCATCATCACTAGGCACGCCATGATGCCATTTACCGACATCTTCCATAAAACTGACACCTTTACCTTTAATCGTTTTAGCAATCACTGCCGTGGGTTTACCTAATTCCAAGGGTTTTTCCAACACCTCAGTTAACGCCTGCAGATCATGCCCATCAACTGTTTTTACAGCCCAACCAAAAGCCTCAAATTTTTCTGCTAAGGGTTCATTATTCATCACATCACCGGTACGCCCAGTTATTTGCAAGGTATTGCAGTCAATAATCGCGGTAAGGTTATCCAACTTATAATGAGAGGCTGCCATCGCCGCTTCCCAATTCGAACCTTCTGCGATTTCGCCATCACCTAACAAAGTAAACACTCGAAAGTCGGCATTATCCATTTTTCCACCTATTGCCATACCTGTGCAGATCGGCAAACCATGGCCTAACGCCCCGGTGTTTTGTTCGACACCTGGTATTTTACGGGTTGGATGACCAACAAAATGAGACTGATACTGACACAAGGTTTCTAATTCCGATTCTGGAAAATACCCCTGCTCCGCCAGCACAACAAATAATGCCTCGACAGAATGCCCCTTACTTTGCACATAGCGATCCCGTGTTGCTGACGAAAATGTAGACGGTGACACACGTAATATACGGTTATACAACACATTCAAAATATCTAAACAGGACAGGCTTCCACCCGTGTGACCTGCACCTGCGTGCTTGATCCATTTCAAAGTATCTCGACGATATTCTAACGATTTATGGGCGAGTTGTTTATTTGTATACATAATTACTATTCAGGTACTTTAATGTTGTTTTGATTCACTATATAGTGTTTATTAATTAATGACTAGTTATTTTCGTAACCATTCGACTTTCGCTTACTTTCGAATTAACCTCCATAGGTAATTGAAGCACCATACAAACTAACGAGATATTCATACAGTGTTAATGCATAGGGCAGTTATTAACTCACATTGAAAGGAATGAATTTATGAAGGATAACAAGCCAAAAGGTAGACAATTTGGCGAAATTCGCCGCAATAAAATGTTGGACTGGTTAAGAGAAGAAGGTAGTGAACGAGTCAGTGTTTTCGCGGAAGCATTCGGCGTTTCTGAAGTAACGGTTCGCCATGATTTGGAAAAATTAGAAAACGATGGACACGTTGTACGAGAGCATGGCGGCGCCTTTCTAAAGTCAGTACCTGACCAAGTGCGTTCGATGGCATTAGGGCATCAAGAAAATACCGATGTTAAACAAAAAATTGGACAGGCTACCGCTAAGCTGGTGAGCAATGGTGAAACAATTATTCTTGATTCTGGCTCAACTACAACCGCCGTCGCGTCGCATTTAATTGACAAAAAAGAGGTCACGGTAATCACTAACGCACTGAACATAGCGTTAATGTTAGGCGCTGAACCAGAGTTTGATGTGCATATGAGTGGCGGGCATTTCAAAGCACCAACTTTATCACTCAGTGGTGAGCGCTCGGCAGACTATTTTAAAGGTCTGTTTGCGCAAAAATTATTTTTAGCTACGGCGGCTTTGGATATAGAAAACGGGCTGACCTATCCATCCATGTCGGATATTGCAGTTAAGCGAGCAATGATGGATGCAGCACAAAGCATCATTTTAGTCGCTGACTCAAGCAAGATAGGCTCTCGTTCTTTTTGTCGTCTTGGTGGGTTGGAAAGCATAGATATATTGATTACAGATAGTGGTATTCAAGACGAATACCGCTTAGCAATAGAAACAGCTGGTGTTCAGGTGATAATTGCAAATTAACCGCACATTAAACACCCAATAACACATTAGCGAATAATAAACTTAATAAAATGTCATTGGAGAATTAATAGTTATGAAGAGTACACAAAAATTTGGTGCTGGGATTTGGCACTTTGCAACCTATGTTGACCGTTACGCAACGGATGGTTACGGTCCGCCAAAAAGCTTGCTCGAAATGATCGACTTAGCGGGTCAAGTCGATGACTTGTCTGTGGTTGATATCAACTATCCATTTGTTGACTCATCTCTTAGTTTGGACGCGGTTGAAGTCGCATTAAAGAAAAACAACTTGTCTGTAATAGGTATTACTCCTGAGATATACACGCGACAATTCTCTAAAGGAGCATTTACTAATCCCGATGCGGGTGTTCGTCGTTTAGCGAATGAAATGGTGAACGATGCTGCAAATGTTGTACGTCGCTTTGGTGCTGACTATGTCAAACTATGGCCAGGACAAGATGGCTGGGATTACCCATTCCAAGTCGACCATAGAGAAATTTGGAAACGTAGTGTTGAAGGTATTGCTGAAGTAGCCAGCCAAAACCCGGATCTTAAATTTGTAATTGAGTATAAGCCCCGTGAACCACGTGCCCACATGAGTTATGACAGTGTATCTCGTACTTTGTTAGGTATCGAAAAGATGGGACTAGACAATGTAGGTATTCTACTCGATTTTGGTCATTCGCTTTATGGTGGTGAGTCACCTGCTGACGCAGCGCAATTAGCCATTGATCACGGTCGTTTATTCGGTATGGATGTTAATGACAACTTCCGTAGCTGGGATGACGATCTTATCGCCGGTTCTGTACACCCAATTGAACTATTTGAGTTTTTCTACACATTGAGGAAAAACAACTGGGAAGGTGTATGGCAGTTAGATCAATTTCCATTTAGAGAAGATTCTGTGGCTGCAGCAAATAGTGCGATTGGCTTCCTAAAAACGATTGAAAGGGCGCTGGATAAACTTGATTTTGAAGCAATGCAAGCTGCGCAACACAAACAAGACGCTGTAACTGCCCTTAACTTAGCGCGAGAAGCCCTATTTAGCTCCTACTAAGTTCTGCACTTGGCACCAAACTTAACATGGCATTAGGTGTTTCTCGCTGAGTCAATTGCTTTTTAGCTTTTATGCTCGGCGCTTGCGACTACCTTCTGTCATTTTGTGTGATTTCCGATAGTCCCTTGGAGAGCAGCCACAGGCCCTAACAAAGGCTTCGTTAAAGCGGCTAATCGTTAAAAACCCTGACTGCACCGCAATATCCGTAATTTTCAAGTCAGTGGTTGTTAATAAACGCTGAGCATGAGAAATTCGGTGTTGCGTTAAATAATTATTCAATGTTGTACCGTAAGTTTTTTGAAACAAACTCATTGCATAATTGGGGTGTAGGTCAACAAATTTACTGATTTGCGCAGCCGTCAATTTATCGGTGTAATTCTGTGCAACATAACAGGCCATTTGCTCAACCTTGTTCAACCCTGATTGAGCAATAGACGTAAAACACTCTCCCTTATTTTCATCCGTTAAGTTGTAAGCCATTCTAGTAAGTCTCGCCTGCATTTCCAGCAACACAACTTTTTCAATAACAGAGGTAGGAGCTTGAAGATCTTCAACCCAATGTTCAAATAAGCGACCATCTGATTGACTTCTATCGCTGGATATATCGCTCAAAAATCGCCCATGCATTAACTGCTCGACAAAATATTCAGGTAATTGCCAATTCAAAAAATCATGTAATGGTATGGTCGCCACCAAATAAACAGTATCGGGAGTAAAATCAATAATCTGATGGGGAATTGCTGCCCAAAAAGCACTAAGTTTTCCCACTTCCACAACCGTTTTTTTACCACCGAGTAAGTAAGTTACTGAGCCGGATTTTAAAAAGTTCAATTCCACTTCACTATGATGGTCAGGACGTGGCATTGGGGACGGTTTCCAATGTACGCAGGTTAATCCGTAAGGTGAAAAGTCCGGGCGACTTGGGTCAAACGAAAGTGGATGAATTTTACCAACCATTTTAAATGATATGTCCTTAAGTAAACGTAATGCTAAAGAAGAGCGGAGCAGTATGAAGACGAAGTCGTTGTTTAATCGCATATCGCGTATTGAACTAACAGTGCCTGTCTGCTGTAAATTTAAATAACATAAATTGTTTAAAAGAGCTAACAAATACCTCTATTAAAAGATTTTTATCAAATAGACAACGACATTTAGATGCATAGTATTGCATTAAAGAAATTTGTACTAAGTCTGTAATAGGACTATCACAGAGCTATAATACCGGACTAAATTAAAACCAAAATTTATTCATATAACTATTATGCACATCTGCGTTTTTAATTAAAAATGAACCTTATATCAATCCGTAATGATAACTACCCACTCAGAATGCCCCAGCCGTTTTCAATCGAGGCGCAGTCATGCAGCAATGGCATTCCCCTTTCAAAATGGCTGTAATAAAAAGTGAAAACGGCTTAAATATACCCACTAAACCCAATTGGGGTTGCTGGGGTGGCCACTAACAATTTTACAACTGATAAAACTAAAGACTGTCCCAAATGACAACAGGTGCGCTATATGGACCAACGCGATTGATACATACAGAATCGGTTTGCGGCGAATATAGGCCTAACCATACTAGTTTTGTTGACTAACTAAGAACTTTAAGACACTAGCGCGAAACCCATAATACGACTTAATCTGAAACTAAAGCGGACACCGGTACTCTTGTCACCGCTATGTCTTCTTTATTTACCGCGTAACTTACATAAATAAAACCTTGCCAAACGATACTCTTCGGGTAAGAAAATCCCGCTCTTTTATACTTCCCCTGAAATTGTTGTTCAGGTAAATCACTATCACCCGCTCGCAATAAGAAAGCTCGATCAAATACCTTACCATCGTCACTCAAAGTGACGGTCAGAGGAATACGAGTTTTACTACCGCTAGGGTTATTAACTAAGAAAGCGGAACCATCGGGAAGGTTTCCTGCACTTTGTTTGGCTCTAGAATCTGGCATATTAGTTTCGACAGGAGTTGTCCAATTCTCGGCATTATCTACACTTTGCGAGGCCAGCACTTTGAAACTGCTAGCCTGATCCCGAAAAACCATCACAATACTCTGGTCCTTTTTGATAAACCAACTAGGCTCCAACTCTCTACTTACCTGACCTTGATGCGGTAAATTCTGCATTTTCCCAGCCTGCCACCCGCTTATTGCCAACGGGTCATCGGTATAATATGGAGTTGCAATCAAACCAGGTTGCGCATGTATCGTTGTCAAAATTCGCCCTTTGGGTAGCTGTCGCAAGTCTTGTTCAATGACACCTGCGACATTTTCACCACTGGCATGTTTTAAACGCTGAGGTTGACTCCAGTGTTGACCATCTTGGCTACGAATATATTCAACATAACCTTCTTTAGGTTTGAGTGATTTAGGCCAAACATTGATAAATGCGATAAGCTCGTTGCCGTCACTCCACCAACCACCATTAGTGACAATCGCATTTTCTCTAGCGCTGACTAACGAATTCACCGGCCCCCAATCTTTGCCATTTTCACTTATGCTAAACACAATAGCGGTGTCATTTGCATCTTCATCAACTGCAGAACTCTGCCATTGAATAAACAATTTCCCTTTAAAAGGCAGTAATACAGCACCATGATTATACTTCTTGGTGTCTGGGGTTGCTTTGAATACATCAAAAGTCTCTACATTCTTTGCAAAATGTAGCCCCAATGTGGCAGGCTGGGTAAAATCAAATAGTTTGTTATTCTTGAGATAAAACGGCGCTAATTGTTTTGCTTCTGCTGCCATGACTATCACCATTGAGGTAAAGACTAAAACAATATTTCCAAGAGCCTTATACTTAGGCATTTTCACTCCTTACAGAATTAAAAAAAGGTGCGAAGAACAGAAAAACATTTTATTCAACGCACCTGGACACAAACTTAATAATGCTTAAAATTTAAAATTAGTATATTTTTCAGTAACCTACCTATCAAAGGTTTGAACTAATCATGTTCAGCTAATTATCCAAAGCTGTTAATGTATTTTTCTAACATGGTATACCCTTCTTTGTCGGTATGATTTTGGTCGGCAGGATCGTTAGGGTCTAAATTATGACTACGCTCCCAATCATCAGGTATCCCGTCCCTGTCCGTGTCAACAGGCACTACTGTGCGTCTTAGCTTTGGCCAGCCACCTACATCATTCTGGGTATCAATCATGCCAACTTTCTGATTCAAATCAGCAACATTATGTTGCTGCTTATAGGTTGCTCCTTCATAAGTCGCATAGCCGTTACGCACTTCATCAATAATACGTAGGTCAACCGCATCTCTTGCTGGTATAGAAGCGCCTGCGTGTTGTAACACCAACAGATAAGCTTGTTCAGCGCTTTGCTGATTAATAGCCATCGCAGGCCATGGTTGTTCAAGCTTTAAACCACTGATAAACGCTTCACCATCTTGAGGTTGCACCCCTCCTTGCCAATTGTCTGCAGTTACTTTTGCATTTCCTTCCATCACATTGTTTGCAACGTACCAACTACCATAATCTTCAGCTTTGTTTCTTGACCATGGATTGGCAATTTGATGTTGAGTAGCTCCGGGCTCAGTGGCCGGGCCGGGTTTATAATAATTAGCTACCATATTAATATGACTAAAACTAAATTGAGGTTTGCCTTGTTGTTGGGCTTCGCCACCATAAGTACCGATGTACCCCCAGTTATAAATGACATTATTACGGAAGTCTGTGTTACCAGACCCTGAGGCAAAACGAGGATTACGGCTGGAGTGATGAGCGATTAAGTTATGATGATAACTGCTGTAATTAGCACCCCATATCCCCCCAAAACCGTGATTACCTTTTATATGGTTCGACATATATAGGCTTTCAGAAATCACTGACCACTGAACAGTGATATTTTCGCCGTGGTAAATGGACAGTGTTTCGTCAACACTCCAACTTGCCGAAACGTGATCTAGAATCAGATTTTTTGTATAACGACTGGTAATGGCATCAACGTCCTCACCCGATTCACCGCCAAGTCTGACACGGATGTAGCGGACAATCACTTCATCGGCATTGATCAACAATGGGTAGTCTTTCAGCGTAATGCCATCACCGGGAGCAGTTTGACCTGCGATAGTTAAATATGGGTTATCAACGGCTAAGTCACTTTTTAATTCAATCGTACCAGAAACATTAAAAATGACGGTTCTAGCACCCAATGCCTCAAGAGCTTGTCGCAAACTACCTTGCCCCGAATCATTCAAATTTGTGACGAGATATACCTCACCACCTCGCCCTCCCACTGTATATTTTCCGTAGCCTTCTGCTGTAGGAAAGGCTAATAGCCGAGGTGTGTCTTGCGTAACATTATTTGACACTTCAGAGCCACTATTAGTCCGATCCAGCAATAACGGCTCACTACTACATGAAAAAAGTACTAAAAATACACCATAGAAATATAACTTTCGCATTACTCTAAAACTTAAAATACACATCTTATTAACAAACACCTTTTATGATTTTCTTATTTGAGCTAGCAGAAGTAATAGACTTAATCAAAATTAAACCTATCTCAAATAAGTGAGTTAACGCCCTTCCTCACATGATATTTACGCCAAGTTAAAAAAGTCTCATATCAGAAACACCCTCACCAAAACACTACCATACAGTAATAATTTAAGATATATAGCACGTTAAGACTCTTTAGTAATCTTAACCTTAGATATTTAAATGTAAAATTTTCAAATAAATAAAAATACGAGTTTAGTGATAATGATCTATCTTCACTCAATCTACTAACTTATTGAAATTCAATCACTATTGCTGAGATGCGATAATCGATAGTTTAGTATTCAGGTAACAATCTAAAGCAACAAAACAAACATTCTGTTAACTAGTTTTAAATTTACTATTGACAAACCATTTACATCAAAGATATGTTTATGCCACCGGTAGCAAAGCTCAAAAATCAGTCAAAAACAACATTTTCATTTGATTTTAAGATGTTACTTCCATGAATCATTAGAGATGTAGTGTTGTATAGACTTTTAAAACACAAAAAAACAAACAATTAAAATAAGAGAACATGCCAATGAAAAATTACAAAAAGTACAGAAAGACATCGCTTTGTGTTGCTATTAGCAGCTTATTAGTTGGTTTTGCGAGCACAAAGTTGCAAGCTCAAGAAGCAGAAACAAAAGAAGAGAAAAAAGATGATTACGAGGTCATTCAAGTCGTCGCAAGAGGTTTTGCAGACAGCCTGGGATTGGCCCTAAATGCGAAACGCATGTCATCAGGTTCTGTTGATACCATCATGGCTGAAGATATTGCCGATTTCCCCGACCAAAACTTAGCAGATTCATTGCAGCGCATTCCAGGTGTTGCCATTAGTCGCAGTAATGGCGAAGGAAGTACTATCACCGTTCGGGGTCTCAACTCAAGCTTTACTCGCACTCACTTAAACGGCATGCAAACTCAGTCAATTATTGGTGGTACTAGTACTCGAACATTCCAATTCAACACCTTTGCTTCTGAGTTATTTAATCGCCTCGAAGTACATAAAACAACGAATGCATCAATGGACGAAGGCTCTTTGGGTGCAACTGTAGGTTTGTACACAGCCCGCCCATTTGATTACGCGGAAGATGTTTTTGCTGTTAACGTGCAAGGATCTTATAGCAGTGAATCTGGCGATACCAGTCCGCGAACATCAGCTGTAGTAAGTTGGACCAATGACGATGACACTTTTGGCGCGGTTTTTTCTGCGGCCTATTCTGAGAGAAGTGTTTACAGTGATGCTCCAAACACCGGTCGTTGGGAAGATGACGTATTAAGCACTTGTACAGCATGTGCCGATGGAGATCCTGCTAACCAGCCTCCTGCAGGCTATTGGCATCCTCGTTTTCCACGTTATGTTTTTGGTGAGTCCGATCTAGAGCGCACAGGCTTAACCTCTAGCTTCCAATGGATACCTACTGACAGCACACAGTTGACGCTCGATATTTTATACTCAGAAAACAATACCAATACCTTTGGCCCTGCATTAACTCCTATTGGTTTAGCGCGCACTGGTAGTACTGGTTTACAGCAGTCTGACTGGGCCCGTTTGGACGTTGTGGATTCTGCCGACACCATCATTGTGGGTGCAATTGCTGATACGGATATCCGTTCGGAATATGTTTCTTCCCAAGCCGAAGGGGATTTCAACCAAGTCACCCTGAACTTAGAACAAGAAATTACCGATGATTTCAATATGACGGTGTTACTCGGTAAGTCAAACTCAGAAGGCTACAGTAATTACGATAGTCTTATTTACGAACACTTTAGTGATAACGACGAACGTAAAAATATCACCTATGCAGATAATTCAGCGACTGTAGGTTGGGATTTTACCGATATGTTAAATCCGGTTATCGATTATAGTTTCGATTTAACTAACCCTGCTAACTGGGAAGTATCGGAGTTACGTAATGATGTTACCAATTCTGAAGCTGAAACCAGAACAGCGAAAGTCGATTTTAATTATTTCTTGTTTGACGAGTTAAGTATTGCATTTGGTTATGCCGATGAACTTTACGCAATGGACGTATATCGAGAACGTCGCAACAATCCATATAACATCGATAATGCCTGTGGTGTATCTCCGGCGGTTACTGCAGCCGATGGTTCAGTACAAACCTATATCAACGACACTTATTTTGTCGCCGACCACGCAGCTTATGTAAAAGTTCGAGATGCGGGTTGTTTCCCCTTTAGTGATGTCGATGGCAGCATTCGTAATGCCGAAGAAAACAGTGCCTCTTATTATGTACAAGCCAACTTCAATGCTGAGCTTGGTGACATGGTTTTGCGGGGTGATGCGGGGGTTCGTCATGTTAAAACCGATCTCGCCTCAACAGGTATTTTAAGTGGGGAAACTGTTACGGTTAATCACGAGTATAGTAATACTTTACCTTCGGTTAACTTAGCATTAGAACCCAATGAAGAGTTAGTGCTTCGTGCAAGTTGGGCCAAAGTAATGTCACGTCCAGGTTTAGGCAATATTAGCCCTGCGGGCAGTATTACTACCTTTGGTGAGCCAAAAGTAAATTCAGGTAATCCTTTCTTGGCACCATTTAAAGCCGACACTATCGACTTAACTGCAGAATGGTATTTTGCAGAAGGCGCTTTGGTCTCAATTGCATACTTCCAGAAAGATATCGAATCCTTCCCAGAAACAATCACTACTGTGAGAAACTGGCAGGATTTAGGACTGGATGATTCATTGCTAGGCGCTCAAGTGGGTGATTTGAAAGACGCCGATTTTGAAGTTAATCGTCTAGAAGATGGTGCCGGTGGTGACTTGGATGGAATTGAAATTCAATACCAACAACCGCTAACCTTTTTGCCTGGCCCTGAATGGATGAAGAAATTTGGTGTTATCGCCAACTTGACCTTTGTTGACTCAGAAATTTCCTATGGTACTGACCGTAAAGGTCCACTAACAGGTCAAGCAGATGAATCAGCTAACTTCACTTTATACTGGGAAGACGACGTATTTAGTGCCCGTATTTCTGCCGCTTATCGCGGAGAATATTACAGCAACCTAGGTTCATCTGACTCAGAAAAATGGCGTACGATTGATCCAACAACTAACATTGATATTTCTTTGGGTTACCAGGTGAGTGAGCAACTTAGCTTAAATTTAGAAGCAATTAACATTACCAAGGAAACTGAAATTCAGTGGATGGATGGTCGTTTAATTGACATCAACAATGGCCAAGGTATGACAGTTCAATTTGGTGTTAGCTATAAAATGTAATCTAGCTTTACGCTAAATGAAAAAACAACCCGGTAAGGGTCTACCCGCCGGGTTTTTTGTCCCCGTCATTTATCAAAATAGAGTTCAATATGAAAATAGAGCATTTTGCTTTTAATGTATCCGACCCCATCAGTATTGCTGCTTGGTATTGTGAACACCTCGGCTTTAGTGTTAAGCACAAGTTTACCCAAGCACCACACACACACTTTTTGGCTGATGAAACCGGTCAGGTTATGATTGAAATTTATAATAACCCCAGTGATCAGGTACCCGACTACCACAAAATGGATCCACTCATTGTGCACTTAGCCTTTGTGTCAGCTGATCCCGATACCGATGCCGCCAAGCTAGTAGCCGCAGGTGCAAAAGTTGTTGATGTAGTAACACTATCTGATGGCTCTCATTTAAAAATGCTCAAAGATCCATGGGGATTTTCAATCCAGCTATGTAAACGTGGCACACCGATGATCTAGGTTCTGCCCAGTTTGCAAGTATCAAGTCAATTACTCACTCAAAATTTAACGGTAAAATTGTGAAGAAATCAGCATTATCTTTCTATTTCTTGTTTCTATGTATTTCATTACTTTTTGCAAATAACACTAGCGCAAAATCCTCTAATACTCTCGAAATTGCGGCGCTAGACACGATGAAACGAGCGACCACATTCATGACACAAACCGTCAGTTATAAAGGGGGCTATGTTTGGTCATACCTACCTGATTTTTCAAGACGTTGGGGAGAAATGGAAGCCAAGCCCACTATGGTCTGGGTGCAACCTCCAGGCACCGCCACCATGGGGCATTTGTATCTAGATGCCTACCATATCACCAATGATGAATTTTACTATCAGGCCGCACAGCAAGTCGCTTCAGCATTAATAAAAGGCCGACATCCTAGCGGTGGTTGGAATTATATGTTCGATTTAGCCGGAGAAGACTCGCTAAAACAATGGTATGAGACAATAGGTAGCAATGGGTGGCGTCTTGAAGAGTTCCATCATTATTATGGCAATGCCACTTTTGATGATGCGGGTACCTTCGATGCGTCTGTTTTTCTACTGCGCCTCTATTTAGAAAAAAAACAACCTGAATATGAAAAGGCCTTAAATAAAGCCATTCAGTTTGTATTGGAAAGTCAGTACGACATTGGAGGTTGGCCACAACGCTATCCTCCAACCGAAGCATTCTCAGTTAAAGGGCAAGCAGATTATTCCCGCGATATAACCTTTAATGATGACGTCGCCAACAACAATATGAAGTTTCTATTGTACTGCCTACAATCATTAAAAAACGATGATCTTATTAAGCAATTAACCGCAGCCGTCCATAAAGGCATGGATGCATTTGTTAAACTCAAGCTGGCCCCTCCACAACCAGGCTGGGCGTTGCAATATACATTGGACTTGCAACCAGCTTCAGCAAGAAGCTATGAGCCCCCTTCTGTGTCGGTTGGTGCTACCGTTAATAACCTTGAGCTACTACTCGTTTTTTACCAGCTTACAGGTAACAAAAAGTATCTAGCAGGGATCCCAGCCACGCTGGATTGGCTTGATTCTCTGAAGTTAGCACCTGAGTTAATTCGTGATGGTAGAACGCATCCTCGCATGGTGGAGTTAGGTACTGGAAAAACCTTATACCTACATCGTCGAGGGTCAAATGTCATTAATGGTGAATATTTCATAGACTATGAACCGGAATATCAAGTCTCTCATTATCCCTCCATTGGCAGAGTTAACGTGGATAAGTTGCGCCAAAATTATCAGTCGGTTTTAAATAGCCCAATGGATCCAACAGGAAACCAGACAGGCCTCATCTTTGAAAATTTGCCTTCTCTTTCGCGTAAATACGTTATATCGCGATTTGTTGCATCAGAAGGCGCAACAGATGTTCAAACAATAGTGCAAGCATTAAACCGTCAAGGTTTTTGGCCCAGTGCACTGAACAATACTACCAATCCATATATTGGCCCTGCGCCAGTTGATAGTATTGCCAACGGTGACTATCGAACAACACATGTAGGTGATCAGTACGACACGTCTCCCTACAAAAGCAAAACACCCACCGAAGGTATAACCCTTAAAACTTACTTAAAAAACATGTCGGTGTTACTCAACTATTTGGAGCAACAACATGCACAACCTCATTAAACAAATTTCCATTCTCAGTAGTTTGCTCATGTTTTCTTGTAACTTGTGTGCAGAAGGAAGCAGGCTCTGGCAGTTTAATAATCTAACAATGATTGCCGGCAACACAGCGACCATTGAGGGGAAACCAAAGGTTGTGCCTATTTCAGATACACAAGTGGTACAATTTGATGGCACCATAGATCGCTTGCAAATCGCAGGTAATATTCTTACAGGAATGCAAAATTTCACATTAGAGTTACTAGTTAAACCCTTCCCTCCTAGCAAAAATGGGCATGAGCCTCGAATTGTCCATATAGAAGACCCGAATAACGATAAGCATCGGCTAACCCTAGAAATGCGCTTCAATGAACAAGGATGGTATTTTGATGCCTTCCTGAGAGATGGCGACTCGTATTATGCATTAATCGACTCAACACTAACTCATCCTGTTAACCGCTGGGCTAATATCGCCATAACCTACCAAGATGGTAAATTTACCTCTTTTGTAAATGGTCACAAAGAGTTAGAAGCCACCCTAATATTCTCCCCTTTACCTGCCGAAGCGAGGACTTCAGTCGGCGCACGAATGAATAAGGTTAATTACTTTCATGGACAAATAAAACTATTACGCGCAACCAGCCGAGCTTTATCTGCAGGAGAGATGTTATCTGTCAAAACCCTTTAATCAAACAAAGTTAAATAAGCAATCGAATGTTTTGAGTCATAGCACCCCAAAAGATAGGATACGATCTTTATTACATGCCAATTGACAAAAAACACCTTTATTATAACCATTGAAACGATTTTAATACCAAGATCACTTGAATTTATAAGGTTAACTGATGAAACGTTATGTTATCGCTATTTTCAGCTTAATATTAGCAAGCCCACTTTACGCTGAGTCCACTGCACCATGGCAACAGCATGGTAAATTAGAAGTATCAAAGAATAGCCACATTATCCAGCATAGTGATAAAACCCCTTTTTTATGGGTTGGGGACACTGGCTGGGCGATGTTTCAGCAACTCACCCGAGAAGAAGTTGACCTGTATTTGGATCATCGTCAAAAACTAGGTTTTAATGTTATACAAGCCGTAGCCCACTGGTCGCCACATGGAGGTGGTATGAAGCGAAGCCCCGACAATGCCCCAAATGCATACGGACACCGTCCTTTTACTGGCGATGAGCAGCATCCTAATACCGCGGAACCTTTAGTTATAAAGGGAGGAACGCCCCAAGCGCCTAATGACTATTGGGATAACGCTGATTACGTGATAAATGCGGTAAAGAAACGTAACATGTATTTAGCCTTACTCCCCACTTGGGGAAGCCAACTCATTACCGGCACCAAAGAATATAACGATGCAGAAGCTAAAGCTTATGGCACATTCTTAGGTAGACGTTACAAAAACGAACCTCACATCATTTGGGTTTTAGGGGGCGATACAAAAGCACAATTCTCAGCCTATGATAAGAATCAGAATTTTTCTGAGTATGATAATCGATCTGTTTATCGAGCTATGGCAGAGGGCTTGGCCTTTGGTGTAACGGGCAAAAAAGTAACATGGAATGAAGCTAGCTCGGTCTGGGATGCACTCTTCATGACCTACCATCCGAATGGTGATTATCCATATAGTTCATCTCAATGGTTCCATAATGACCCATGGCTAGATGCTAACGGAGTCGAAGTATGGAAAGAGGTTGATGATGTATACCGCGCCATGGTTGATGACTATCAATTAGCCGACCCAATTAAACCAACATTATTTTTAGAGGGGTCCTATGAATATGGCACTTACCGTCATGAATGTGGTTGGGTCACGCCACTCATTGCACGTCGACAAATATACCAAACCTATTTTGCAGGTGGTGCAGGTCATACGTACGGCGCAGCGCCCATTTGGGCAATGCGTAGTAATGGAGGTGATTACAACTGCGGGTATACGTGGCAGCAGGCACTTGACTTCCCAGGCGCAAAACAATTTGCGGTTACCGCCAAAGCATTTTTACAAGAGCACAAGTGGTATGAATGGGTACCAAATGGAGCCGTAATTGGTGCCACTGGATTAAACGAAGCCTTAAAAACAGCTGTTACTACCACTTCTGGGAATATGGCGTTAGTTTATTTTGCTAATAATTCACATACTCAAGTAAACAATATTTTGAATACTTCAGCGCAAGCCTATTGGTTCTCACCTCGTGATGGAATAGTTCAAAAAATAGCGTCATTTTCTAAAGATGAATCAAAAAGCTTAGCCCCGCCCTCAAAGTGGGAAGATGCCATTCTTGTCTTAAAGGCAACGCTTTAGATTTAATTAATAAGTTCAAAACGCACATTTGGAAAAAAAATGAATTCAATCATTAGAAATTTAATACTCATTTCAGCGGTGTCTTGTGCTGGATGTACATTAACGCAAGAACCCCCCTTGGGTGAGATCCGCTTAGTAGATAAACCAATTGATGCTAACGCTTATAAAGTCAGACTATCTGAAGTGATATGGCACGGTACTGACTGTTATAAAATAGACATGCCAATGGGTACCGTTTATTTTGAAAAAGGTAACGGAGTATCAGGATTTAAAAGCTTTCTCGATAACGAAGGAAACGACTGGATCGCCTCTTATTTACCCCCTGGTCCCAATGGCGATTTCCGTGGTTTCCCCAACAGTGTCGGAAATTTTGGGCATGCTGGTCGCGATAGTGGTTCAACAACCAAAATAGTAAACGGCATAACGCAAGGTGATGTCGTTATTTTAGAATCAACTAACGGTAAATTCACTTTCCAGTATTATTTCTTCACTAATCATATTTCGATTAAAGTCCTGAAATCTGAAGGCGAGTATCACTTTTTATTGGAAACCGTAACGGGTGGAACCGCTGACCAAGATGATTATTTTGTGACAGCCGATGGCAAGCAACATACACCTAATGGCGAATTTTGGGATTTTACACCCGAGTGGATATACATGGGTGACCCCAAAGCGAATAACGTTATGTTTTTTGCCAAAAGTCCTGATGATGACGCCCCGAATGAAAATCATCGTCAAATTCGCCCAAATGGCCAACACAACATGGACTTATATAGCTTCGGCCGCACCGGTAAAGAGCACAAATATAAAGTGCAAGGTATGAGTGGCAATGAGCATATTGCCATTATTGGCTTTGCCCCGAAAAGCCGCAGTCATAATGAGATTACTGCCTTAATCGAAGGGTTTCTTGAAAAACCTTTTACCTCTGGCGTAAAAGCAAAACATATCTGGACAAAAGATTTTCTTAATAAGGACAAGAGTTGGTTTAGCTCTCAACAAGCAATAAACATTGCTGATAGCGTCATTCAATATCAATCGGCAGAAGGCGGTTTTCCTAAAAGTACCGATCTCGCGCGCCCACCATTAACGTTAGAAGACGTTCCGCCATCGAGCAGCGGCCGCGCTAATACTATCGATAACGACGCCACTACTTTACCCATGCAGTTTTTAGCACGGATGATAGAAGCAACAGATGATGACAAATATAAAGCGTCATTCACTAAGGGCTTAGATTACCTGTTTGCTGCACAGTACGACAACGGGGGTTGGCCGCAGTTCTGGCCACTGCGTGGAAAAGAATACTATTCACGCGTCACTTTTAATGACGACGCTATGATCCAAGTCATGGCGTTGTTAAAAGACGTAACAGAAAATAAAACACGCTACGCCTTTATTAGTGATGACCAACAAGCAAAAGCAAGCAACGCATTGCAACGCGGTCTGGATTTCATTCTAAAATCTCAAGTGAGACAGAATGGTAAATTAACCTCTTGGGCGGCTCAGTACGACGAGCAGACCATTAAACCAGCATGGGCAAGAGCTTACGAGCCGCCTTCGTTATCCGGTAGCGAAACCGTTGGCATAGTGCGCTTTTTAATGTCCATTGAGCGCCCTTCACCAGAGATAATTAACAGTGTTGAAAGTGCAGTCGCATGGTTGCAGGAATCGGTACTCAAAGGTGTCAGATTACAAAAAAACTTAAATCCAGATGGCCGTACCGAGGCCACTTTAGTTGCTGATGAAAATGCCCCTAGATTGTGGGCGCGTTTTTATGAGCTAGGGAGTAACCGTCCTATTTATCTAGATAGGGATTCAGTCTTCAATTATGAATTCCATAAAGTCGGATATGAGCGTCGTAGCGGTTATGCTTATCACGGATATTGGGCAGAACAATTAATCAGTGACGATTACCCCAATTGGAAATCCAAACAAATCGTTAAGTTGTGATTCAATATTAGCTATAACCTATAAACGAACATAATCTTTTAGCGGCACGTCGCAACACAATAGATTGAGGTGTTTAAGACTATTGAGCATCTCATAATTATTCGGTGCCCCATTACTCTCAACAAAAAACTTAACTACAAGCTTAGTAACCAAATGACCCTAGCCTTAGCTTTGTCATCTCAAGATCATCCGATTAAGCAGTTGTTTCCGATAGTCGCCAAAAAATTATCTCCATTGTGTTAAATGATGAAGTAGCTATTTAACCACCATACTTTGTGAACGTAGCGTCAACCTTTACCCACACTAGATAATAGCTCCCCAAGGAGCGATATCAACAAGCCACTTGTACATACTAAAACCTTACCAAACACCGAAATGTTACCGTTTTCAGCTTTAAGAAAGGCACAACTCTTTGGTTAATACCAATCCATCCTAACAATTGATCGCTCAGCGAGATTTAAAATCACCTAATCAAGGCGCTCGAATGAAGCAATAGTTATTCTATTGTAAGTTCGAGCAACGCAGCGTAGGTGCTTTTAAACCTCGCCCAAAGGGAGAACACCAGCGACTAATTGATAAGATGAATTGGTATAAATTCAACGAAAGAATCTTGCCGCAAATTGTGATTTAAATCTTTTACTTTGACTGCAGTGTACGACTGATAAAATCTTTCACACCGTTAGACGTTCTGGTTACAGGCTTTATAGTGCCGTCATTATTAAAGTATAAATATTCAGCTGAACTATGGCGTTGCAGTGAGTTGCAGCTTGATTCAGGTGTTTTAAGCCAGCGATGGTAAAATAGAATCCATTGACCTTTATATTCAACTATTGAGTGATGGTTATTGGCATTGTGCTCCTGCTCCATAAACACACCTTTATACTGCCACGGACCTTTAGGCGACTTCGCCATGTAATAGCTCAACGTACGATTATTTTCTGGCATAGTGTAATAATAATAATTACCTCGTTTAAATACCCAAGGACCTTCCATTTTAGGCTCGTATCCTCCCATATCCATTTTTTGCAACTCAACTTTAACACTTCGTAAGTCATCAGATAATTCAACTACGTGATAATCATGTTCTTGGGCATGTACATATAAATACACTTTACCGTCATCATCAATAAATAACGAAGGGTCATTAGAATAGGGGTCTTTCCACAACGGTGCCCCAATCATATCTTTAAAGGGTCCTATGGGAGAATCACTTTCAGCAATACCAATACCCATCCACTTAGTACTTTTTTCAGGGTTGACTCGGTCTTTGTGGCCCGTACCAGCAGGAAACACAAAGTAGTATTTTCCATTTTTGTAAGCCGCATCGGGAGCCCATGCATAATTGTCAGCCCAAGTCACGTCATCGAGCGATAGTACTGGACCATGGGCGGTCCAATCTTCTAAGTTTTCTGACGAAAACACATGCCAATCTTTCATCCAAAAATCGGCTTGGCACTCTTCATCTCGGGAGGTATATAAATACATTTTCCCATCATTCCATACGTGGCCCGATGGATCCGCCGTTTTTATATCACTGCCAAAGTTAAGAGGATTGTTAGCAAAACTTAAATGACTGATTAAAAAGCTACTCATTACAGCCAAACCAAATAAAACTTTACCCATTATTTTCTCCCATAAAACATCCTCTAAATTAGCATTCACAGGGTGTCAGATTAAATAACAATATTACTCAGTGGTAATATCATCAATAGTAATTGTTGTAGTAAATTCGTCAGTACATGACGATTCCCCATTGAGCAATTCCTTGTGCACCATCAAAAGTCAATTGAATTGACGCGCTTCCCCCAACCTTCAAGTATTGTATTTATGCGATATTGTTCGACTTGGTCGGGCATTAATTGCGGCCGACTGTCATTAACTTTTGCTCCTGGACCGAAGCTTTTGTATTCGTAAAAACGAGCATCATTTATTGGGTCAAACTGCTTTCGAGTTCCATCCTTTAAAGTTCCTCCCATAGTTGTCCAACCATCATGGCTAATATGTGCATCCATAAAAGTATTAATAAAAACGGATTTGCCAACTGCATTCGGGTTGGCATAACGCCCATCTGAAAAGGTCGTAGTCGGGTGCCAAGGTCTACCGAGCGGAACCGAATCTTCGGCAACACCATTTTCTCTAAGCAATCGGCAAGCGACAAAAGTGAAACCATATTCGTTATAAAGCAGTGTGCTTGGGGCGGTAATAAAGCCACTGTGCTCAACTTTTTTAGTACGCGCTCTGGATATAATATCCACACCATCAAACAATGCGTTGCCATTGCCAAAAATGAAATCCACGTGGCCATGAATTTCCCCTCCTTTAAAATAACTTCTCCCTCCATTGACATACAATGTGTCCTGATAACCCAACAACTGACTATTGCTTATAATCGTTCGGTCTGCTCGCTTACCAATTTTTAAGGCCACCGCCTGCTCACCACGTACTTTATTTGGAGCGTTTATTGCTAACCTTTCATTTGCTGGGTAGTCGAAACTATTTTCAACTCTTAAATTAACTAGACTGATATCTTTGCCGTTAATTTCTAGAGTGGCCGTTCTGAATGTTCCCCAGGTTTCCTCACTGTGGGCATGCACCTTTTGCCCCGCATACCTGCCATACACAATGCGAGGTTTAATTTTACCTTGTCCCAGTAAAGTTACATTATCTCGATTAATAACCACGCGCTCGTTATATTCACCAGGAAGTATCACTATGCTCCACGTTTCACCATTGGCCGGCGCTGAATCTATTGCTTCTTGAATTTTTTGAAAAACAGGCAGTTGCGTATCAACATCCTCAATACTGACAATGGCATTCTTCCCTATAAAAGCTGGAGGCTGAGTAAATTGGCAAGCGCTGAACGCAATACACAGCAAACAATACCAAACTCCATTCACGTTCAAATTCATAACCTTTCACTAGTACTAGTTTCTTTAAAAAAATTGATTTGCCATTTCAACCAGTTGAGTCAAATAGGAATCGAATAAGCAAAATTCATGGACAATATGCCAAACTGATATCGAATGAGCCAATGCCTTATGTTTGACCTTAGGAATAGAACCACCCAAATGCCACCGGTAGCATTGTGTAAAAAAAAGACGTTACTGTCAACGTTCAATTAAATAAGGAACGCCATCATCAATATGGGTTGAACTTTAAAGACTTCGTGTAGATTCACGGATCATAAGGCGCGGTTTGACTAAGTAATTTTCCTCTGTCAACTCTGCCCCTTCAATTCTGGCAATAATTTTTTTAGCAGCTAGTATGGCCATATCAGATACTGGTCGCTGAATTGTTGTGAGTGAAGGAATAACTCGAGCGGCCAATAAGTTGTCATCAAAACCCGCAATTGATAATTGTTCTGGCACACTAATACCCATTTCATGCGCCACCTTCAGCACCCCGGCTGCCATTTCATCGTTATTAGCAAAAATAACTTGTGGTCGAGGTTTAATCTGTAATAACTGTCGTGCGCATTCAATACCACTCTCGTAACTGTTTTCACCTTCTATAATTCGTTCGTCAGGAATATCGACTCCTAATAAATCCAATGTTTGA
Source organism: Paraglaciecola sp. (assembly GCF_039964565.1). GTDB lineage: Bacteria > Pseudomonadota > Gammaproteobacteria > Enterobacterales > Alteromonadaceae > Paraglaciecola. The sequence continues at coordinate 225,986 of NZ_JBDVXF010000006.1, read as the reverse complement.
CAAAAACCTTCTAAACGCTCAGTAGATGAATAAAAATGTTTTGGACCACTTATCACTGCAAAATTACTATGTCCTAATGAAACTAAATAGCGAGCTAAATCACACAATGCAGCACGATCATCTGATACCACCATATTAGCGTAATCATCTAAATCTACTGATGCCATTCTTACGTATTTAATTTTCTGTTCTCTAAGTGAATTAGCCAATTCTTTAGACTCAGAAACAGGCGGAAGTATAATCACTCCATCAATGTTCGAACGTTTAACAAAATGACTGCAATCTTCTATAAAATCGCTATTTTTGTACGTACAAGGGTGAACAACAAGCTCATATCCTTTAGCTGAACAAATTTTTAAAACACCTCGTTGAACTTGATCAATATACATTGCATCTGGGTTGTCATAGATCAAACCCAATAAATATGAACGATTTGCAGCCAGCCCTCTAGCTTGTTTATCTGGAGAAAATTGCAATTCAGCGATGACGCTATTTATTTTTTCCCTTGTAGTTTGGCTGACATTTGTTGCGCCATTGATGACCCGCGATACTGTGCGCTTTGACACCCCAGAAAGTCTAGCAACATCATTTATAGTGGAACGTTTTTGCATACAAAAATTCACTTTTATTATTAACTAGCTATTAGCTGTTTCTACACCTTGGTGTTGTTTTAATACAGCCCATTTGTAAGAGTTTATATCCCCCGTCTCTCAGCGCCTAATTTAATTGAAAAACAATGTAAAAACTATTTACAATTAGCATGATTAATAACTCCTAGTTTCGTTGTTATCCTGAACAAGGTCTTTCTTAAAACTCCTTTATTCATGCCTCAAGACTTTATTTTCTTTAGACAAGCGTTTTAACGCTTCAGCTGATTATCAACCTGCACTTTTCTTTTGATTTTATGCTCATGAAGGTCTTTACAGCGGCTATTCTTCTTTTTTAGGAATCGCTTCAGAAACGCCGATACAACCTTTCTTTGAATAAAATTTGGTACCGCGTACAACTACGTTTGTGTGTCATCAACACATCGTAATATTTAACTGTTAATTGTCGCTGATTAAATTACTCGGTGTCATCGAACCAGATTTAAGAGACAAACACTTTTTCTAATACGTTGACTTATCTGTATCATGGTAGGGATTCGCAGGACTTACTAAGTCGAATAAATTTGCCATTGTTGATGCGTTTATACTTTTTGAAGACACTAATGCCGTTTCATTGTCTAAAGATAAAACTTCCACCAAAGAGTTAGGAATAGATTGAATCATCATCATTGATACCCTGCTATCGTTGCTATTAGTCATTACTCGATTGATTGTAAACTTGTCGCCTAGTTTCAAGCCATGTTTGCTCCCCAAATTGATGACAAGCCCATCGCCAGTTTTATGTATTATTTGCCCATATGATTTTGCACAACCTACTACTTCGTCAATATCAACTACCGCATAACTGATAGTATTGAGAACCGCTCTTCCAAAGTCCGATTGCCAAAAAATACTGCTGTTCATATCAACTTCACTATTGATACCAAAGCTCCAATCCGCTTCTGTATGATAGGAATTTTCGTAAACGATATCTTTATGATAAATATCTAGTACGTATAGCCGAATCGTAAAATTTCTTCTTGTCGTTACTTCTTCACCAAAGGTTTCTTTTTTAACGCGGTTAAAGGTACTGATGTCGCGTACTACACCGAACACTGCATACTGATACCCTGTGTCGCGACTTAGAAAATTGGCTTTACGTACAATTTCGTCTCTTTCTACGCCATTGAGTATGTTTGTATTGGTAAACGATTTATTTAACAGAAGTAGATTAGGGTTATTGGAATATGACTCTAACTGTTGTTTAAACCTCTTAGTAGCATGATTTGGAAAGTCATATAAGGCGCCAATGGAAGCTTGCTTAGGTTTGACTAGTTGAAAATGGGTTATTAGCACCTTTTTCAAATATTTAGAATTATTGCAGCTCTCTTCATATCGTATATCTGCCCTAACTCTGACAGAGAGTATGTCGTTGTCTACTGATTCACTTAACACTTCCCCCCTCCTAAGCATTCCTTGTGACTGGAAAACAACTTTGCTGTTAACCAGTAAACCATTAAGCATGATATCTTCGGAAGAGACCATTACGCCTGCTTTAAAAGAGGCATCTGCAAATGCGTTTTTAATTGTCATCTGTCTAATATCTTCAAAGGGTGCATCAGATATTTTCATGTGAGCCTCCCCATGGATCCAGTTTTCAGCGTAAGCGAATTCAGAATATAGAAGCAGCACAAGGTTTAAGACCAATGTGAAGTTTTGCATCGTCATCTTTACCGGAAAACAGATAGTATTTTAGCAATCAAAGACTCTTCTTGATTATCTTGGGGAGCACCACTGCCACTGTATTCAATCAGAGGGTTGCCTATTTTAGTCGAACTGATGGTGTTATCTGGATCAATATCTTCTACTCTCAGTTCACCGTTTACACGGATATATTCAGAGCCAATATTTAACTTTATCCACTTTTCACCTGAAACGACAAGATTTCCGTTCGCTAATATTTCATTTACGAATACGTTTAAGCTTCCATTTAATGAATTAGACTGCTTACTATCTGAAGAGCTACTGAACGAGCTAGATTGGTTGTGGTTAATGCTCAAATCATTCCCATCAACACGAATAAACCCCGCGGTAACACGTGGGTCTAAGCTTAGTTGTGTATCATTGTCTTTACTTAGACTCTGTTGTTTATTGGCGCTGATTTTTTCTTCGAGCAATACTTGAACCATATCGCCGATGTTATATTGACGTTTATGTGAAAAAATCCCTACGTACTTGTTTTGATTAAATAGCGAGCCTGTAGGTACTGTGATTGCTTGAGGTGACGAAACTCTCACTGGCCGGTAACGTGGATCACCTTGTTTAACTTGTGTGTCCTCTTTTGGTGTTTCAAGAGGCGTTGATTGAGAATCTGGACTTGTAGGCAAATCTAGGACGACTTCTTTTTCTGGGCTACTTGGGAGTGTTTGGCATGAAGCCAATATAAGAGTCAGTATGAAAACAGCCAATAATTGACTATATCCTTGCTCTCTAAGAAAACAGAAATTCATAGTGGTTATCTCCAAAAACGATAAATTAAAGGCTAAAACTAATTCACTCTGGTGATTTATTAGCCTTGAGGTTTAATTGACTGATTGAGTAATGATTATTTGGACGTTTATTGCCCCAAGAAGTCATTGAATGTTTCTTTGCCAAACTCAAAAAAGTTTTCAAATAGCGTATTGCCTGTTATTTCATGGGTAACAGCGTCTGTAATCGCAAATACTGCCCCTGCCGGCCCCCCAATTAATAAACCGTTAGTGACTGAAGAGAATAAATCTATTTGTTTTTCGACTTTGTCTTTAGTCTCAATAGTATTTTTGTATATGTCCGTTAGAATTGGTTCGTGGTTCATCACACCACGAACATCTTCAATAACCTTTCCATTTATACCTAAATTGACACCACTCGCCGATTCTAAAAAGCTTGATGCAGCAGCCCCTAGCAACGAGAAATTCGAACTATCTACTTGCAGACTCGAACTTCCAGTATCGCTAGATGTTTTGTTGCTTAATAGTGATGCTTTTAGTGAATCAGCTAGAACTTGTTGTAATGATGAAATGTCACTGAGGTCAATTTTTAGCTGTTGTGTATCATTTGAATCAGGTTGAAATACGCTCCTAGATACTTCTTCAACCATATCTAAGGCTTCGTCCGGAAAGACACTAAGTTTGAGGGGGATTTTGTCTTTCAAAGCTTCTGCTTTTTCTGTTTTTGTCGCTTTGTCTGCATTTAAATTTGCAGATTCCTCTGCAAAAGGATTCAAGTCACTTAATAAGTCTCTGAAATAGCTTAAGCTGTCGGTGAAAACATTTTCATCGTTGTTGGATTTTTCGAGTTTTGCTTGTTGGTTAATATCATTAGCAAAGCTAGACTCTATACCTTTCATCATCACTAGTCCTTCCCATTGTCGCTCAAATTTTGAATGATACTAACGAGCATATTCCCTAAAAGATGTATTTAATTTTGCATAGACCTATAAGCGAACGCCTTACATCATGTGTCTACTCCCCCAAAGACAAAGGGATAGTCCTGTGCACTGAAATTTTCAATTGACTGAATACTTTATTGCACCCCAAGGCCTCTTTTTATACACTTCCCAGTGAGAGGTAAAAGACATTCTTAGCTATTTAAAGTAGTGATATATATCATCTATTTAAAATGAGTTTAGGCAGTGTTTTTTTGTGGTTGAGAGGTAAATCGTTGTTTGATTTTAATGCCGCTATGGAAGCAAAAACTCTAAAATCAAATGAGTAGTTTTTAAGTTACGTGATACGGAAAACACGTAGTGCAAATAATAGGTTGTACTTTTCAATGACCCTCGAACAGTTGAAAGTTTTTGCTGCTGTAGTTAAGTATGGCTCGATAAGAGCCGCCAGTACGCAAATTTATAAATCCGCCCCATCTATTAGTTCCGCTATTAAGGCTTTGGAATCTCATCTCGATTTAAAATTATTTTCGAGAGACGGTTATCGACTTATTCTCACTGAAGACGGGCATGATTTTCATGTAAAGGCACTGCAAACCCTTCGTTCTGCTACAGAGCTTTACTCTTCATCTAAACAAAAAGGTAAGAAAAAGAATCAACAAATCACTATGTCAATCGACGCTTTTTTTCCGCAATGTTACGTTATTAATTTAATTGAAAGTATCCGTGAGGATTATCCGGATATGCAATTGAGAATGACAACCGAATATCATGGCGAGGCCTTCAAAAATATAATTTCAGATTCTGCAGACTTAGCAATTACGCCTCTTAGAGGTAAAATAGAGGAAAATGTCGAACTCAAATACATTTCTTCGGTTCGAATTATTCCCGTCGCTGCCCCCAATTCCAAAATTGCTCAATTATTATCTCCAGTCAGTTCACTTGATGTCTTAGATCACACGCAAATTGTTATTGGTGAGCCCAGTAAAAATATTAGTGAATTGGCCTTGTCTAAAGTAAAAGGAGCTAAAACCTTTTATGTAACTGAGATGAGCACTAAACGAGCAATGATTATGTCAGGTCTAGGTTGGGGGGAACTACCAGAACACTTAGTGGAGCAGGAAATCAAAAATGGGAGCCTCGTTAAACTCAATTTTGATTCGCAACTTAAGAATTTTTCAGAGCATTATTTAGTGAGAAAAATGGATTTGGAGCATGGCCCTTTGGCGAACAATATTTGGACGTCCTTAGACTGTGCTGGAACTGCAAAGTTACCTAACTCAAATGAGCCAAACGACGATTTAACTACTTAGGGCGTAACTCGACTAATCTGTGTGACTCATAGAGATTGTTTCAACCTGACGGTCTCTATTCATGTCTCAATTAGCGTCCTGAATAGGATCATTATTATTTTAATGCTGTGTCACGCTCTTTCCTGCCATTCAGAATTTGAATTTATTGATGGGTAGAACCAGCCACACCCTTGCATTAAATTGGTCTGCAACTAAAATATAGCGTCACGAAAAGAGCCCAAATATCGTTTAAATAGTGGCTCGAACACCTTAGAACATTTGAAATCTAAAACTCTCGTTTTTTGATTTCATAGGTTACCAAAGCATAGTACTAAGACAAGATAAGGAACACTACATTGATACAAGTCATTTATCACTGGACAGTTGCCCCCGATAAATTCCTTCAATTCCAAAAAGTGTGGAAATCCACCACTAATTACATTCATCAGAATGTAGAAGGGGCTTTGGGAAGTAGAATGATTAGATCAATCGAAAACCCTAGCGAAGTTAGGACAATAGCAAAATGGCGCTCCATCCACGATTGGTCGGCATTTTGGGAAGGTGAAAATCCCAAAGAGATGTCAGAAATGCGCCTTATTGGTCATCGCTCTTCTGTGGAAGTTTTTGAAGAAGTTGAAGACCAAACATACAGCTGAAAATTATGTTTTCTGATTGATAACCTAAGTTTGCCCTTGCAACGCTCACAATCAAGTCTTAGCTACTACAATTGAGTATCTGACATCTCTGCAAAGGGCTCTGTGAAAAGGATCGAGCGGTTTAGCGCAACAGTACTTTTATTACTCCGCCTTTGTATAACCCCAAAAAAAGTATCGCCTCGTCTCCCTCATACATTATATCCATAGTTCTTACACCACCAAACAACTCTTGATTTGGATGGGTAAATTGTTGCCATGAATTCCCATTATCTTGACTAATTTCTAGAATCAAAGGCTGAGGTTCATTAAAAACCTTGTTCCAACCCGCAGTATAAAAATGGTCGTTAAATCGTTTATCTTTGACGAAATCAAAGAAAAATCGGGAGTTATCATCAAGGAGTAGAGGTGTCCAAGTTTCCCCTAAATCACTAGAGGCAATTAAACCACCTTCACCAGAAACAAACAGAGTATTGTCATCATTCTCGTCAAACTGAATTTCCTCAATAGTGCTTGGCATAGGGAGCAGTTCTGTCAGATCAATAAAGCTTTCAGAGACGCTGGTTAAATCAACTCGTTTTAAAAGCGGGTTTTCAATGGCACCTTGGCCGCCGTAAAACGCAATGTTTTGAGTAGGTGAATAAGAAACTGAGCGCATTCCGGAGCCAAAACTATTCCACCCTCCAGCAACCACTTCCCAAATGAGTCCGCGGTCGTTTGATTTAGCTAATACTTCTACACCAGTAGCAAAAAGAGTCTGAGTAGTTTCATCCCAGTCCATTCGATTTACTTGTTCAGAATCACTACTATTTTCAGCTCCAAAATTCGTTCTCAAGTGATCCCATGTGTTACCACCATCAAAGCTTTCACTGAGAAAGTTGGTCCCTTTCAGCTGAACAGAGACCATAAGATGCAAGGTATCTAACTCAATAACATCCAAAACATGCCAATCTTCGGGAGTCATTAATTCCCAACTTATTCCCTGATCAATTGATTTGTACGCACCTTTATCAGTCGCTACAACAACACCTTCAGAAGTAACCAGTACTCTGTTGCTAATTAGTCCATCTAAACTGATTTCACCGAATTCTACAGTGATTTCAGCGACCAACGGTTCCTCAGAATCACTGCCGCATGCCCCTAATAGCAAACACACTAATAACAATCGCATGTGTTTCAAAAAGCCCAACTTTGGTTTTACATTTGGGCTTTGGGTAGGTCGTTTTTCTATCATCAATATTTTTCCATTCTTACAATAATTGGTTATAAATTAATTTAATTAACGCTTTCAATTTGTGGACATCGCACAATCCTTTGTGTGCTTGAAAAGACTCGACCTCCTAATTGTTAGGAGGTTTAATCGAGTCAATATCATTGGCTCTAGATTGGTAGCTATTAGAATAAAAATTTTCACTGGATAATCATCTCTGTTGGATGGCCAGCACGATTTTCATCGACAATTAGTTTGTCGCCGCAAACTAATTGTTAATGCCTCAGTTTCCTGTGTTATTCTGCCCAAATTTAATACTTAATTTTCTGCCATTCGTTCTGAATTTATTACCGAATGTACATTTTCCATAACATCTATTAGTGGTGAGCTACTCCTCTTTCTCTGGGGCCTTATCGGTGTAGGTAAGCTCGAGGATCCAAGCAGATATTGTTTCTAGAAATCCTGAAACAAAGCGTTTTTCCAAGGTTCCATATTCATCTCTTTTTCCAGATTTAGCTGTTTGAAAGTAGTGATTTGCGTCATCAAAGGTGACGAATTGATAGGGAGTACCTGAGGCAAGAAACGCATTTTCCATCCGGTCTTTGTGTTGCTCTATTGTTACTTGGAGGTCTTTGCCACCAAACAAACTCAAAACAGGAATGTTTAAACGTGAATAATCCAAGGAAGTGTCATGATAGAGGTAAGAAGTAAGAGAAGGTAAAGCGTAAACAATCTCAAATTCTTTAGTTTTGTTCGTTGCCATCTCTTCAATCTTTTTAGCCTGCAAACCTTCATTGGCAGGTTGACGCGACATAACCGCAACTGTACTCAGTTCAAATTCCTTAAGCGCCTGTTCTTTATTTCGGTTATTTCTAATCGCACTCATTAACTTGTTATGAGCGGAGACTTCAGCTTCAATAAAATGCCTGCTGATTGGCGATAAGTTGTACTCCTGTCTAATTTGATAAAGGACAATATCAATAAGTGGAGCCGAGGGAGCGCCCATTAAGACTAAACTTTTAATATCACTATTATTTATCGCTACTTTGGTACTCGAAATCCCGCCCTGACTGTGTCCGAACAAAATAAAATCTTTAAATGAGTAGATTTCCGAAGCTTTAAAAAACTTGATCATACCTTTTAGATCTCTAGCATGATCATCAAGTGTAGCGGTTTGAAAAACACCTGAACTTTCCCCCACACCACGGTCATCATAGCGAAACGAAGCGATTCCTTGTAACGCGAGATGCTCAGCGATGACCTTAAAAATCTTGAACCCATCAAGGGTTTCATCCCTGTCCTGCGGGCCACTTCCTGAACTTAATATAACCAAAGAATCCACTTCGTTTTTATTCGGAAGTGTTAATGTGCCCCCTATTTGCACATCATTTACTGCGATTAGTAGCTCTACGTCTTTAAAACTAGAAATATTAGACTCGGAACTGGCCTCAGTAACTAAGGTGAACAACAAAAAAAGTGTTATTGAACATATTTTAATCATTTAATTTTCCTGTCTGGTCTTTAGACCAGTTTTATTGGTAAAAATAACGTCCCACAATTCCTGGCCCTAAAACAATCAAATAAGATAGTTCAGGTGCCCCATAAAGTGCGGGTCTAGTGCAGTAACGTTTTCGTTTCAGAGCCTTTAACCTTGGAAATCCCATAGTTTTCCGAAAAATTATTTTTCTTGGCTATCAGTTGAAAAGTTAACAAAACACTCAGTTTCGTAATGAGCTAAACAATGCCTATACTTTGTTATCCCTTTTTGAAAGGAAACGCGATTGGTCTTATCGGTGCAGCGTCTGCGCCTCTTAGTTTTAGTGAGCCTCCAACAAAAGCGAACTCATAAGTAGCATCGCGGGATAACGTCTCTAAGTTCGCAAGCTCAATGATAGGAATGCCCTTTTGCGCCAACAGATAGGTATGGACTGGTACGTAATTTCCTTCAACTTCTGAAGGAAATGCCTCAAAGCTCAGATTGTCAGCTCCAACGATCATCGCCCCAGCGTTTGCTAAAAAGGCAGCCGCTTCCATTCCCAATCCAGGACTGTTGGCCATATATTGTTTTGCAGTCTCAAAATCTCTCATTCTGCCTGTACGGATCATCACGACATCACCTTCTTGAAGTTCAAGATTTGAAAACTTCAGTGCTAACTTTAAGTCTGCTGCTGTTATACGATAATTGTCAGGCAGTACATCTAGTTGTTTAGCCTTAGGAATATCTAGAAGCACACCTCTAGCCACAATTGGAGGAATGGTCTCAGCACCGTTTTTTTTCCAGCCTTTATCTCCTAGGTATTCGTCTGCAGAAAAGTGATTATAAATTTCACCGTTTATACCAAAATGGTTCAATGCATCGATATGGGTGCCACTGTGGGTATACATTGAAATAGCGCTGCCGGTATAGCTCACGTGAGAATTGACATCGTGTCCCATGCCTAACACGTTATCCACTACCGAACCTTTGGGTGTATGTGTCATCCAAAATTGATACTGCGGATCGCCAGCGGCTTGCCAACTCGGCATACCTACAAAGTAATCTACGGAGAGATCATAGGCTTTTGAAAAGTTGGCCTGTGCCATCACAACCGCTCTCGATTCGGGTGAAATTAGATTGAGTCTACCCAGTTCATCATCCTTCCCCCACGGACTTGTTCCGACTGTTTGTTTTTCAAAAATGTCGGCTTTTGGACTCAAACTCATAAGCAAAATAACAACTAAAATCAATAAACGGACTATTTGTATAATATTCATTATTCTTACTCCGAAAATGTCGTTGTTGAAATAGTTGTAAATAGTCGTTCTAGCTGCTCTAAGGTCATCACTTGCGAGATAACCTGCCTACCATCAATTACGATTGTAGGGATAGTTTTAATACCAAACTTCATAGCTCTGGCGTTATCTTGTTTAACAAGTCGAACAATGTATTCATCAACAACTCGTTGTTGCAGCGCATTCGCATCAAAGCCCATCTCTTGTGCTATAGCCAACAAAACATTGATATCACCAATATTACGACTTTCTCTCAAATGCGCGTTTTGTATCGCATCAAACAGATCCCAGTGTGCCTCTTGCCCCCACAGTATTTCTGCAGATTTAACGATTAAGGCTGCTTGATAACCACTGGGATAGTCAAACTTAGCGGCTTTCATACCTTCAATATTGATGGTAGACGGATCATCAGCGCTGATTTTGCATGCTTCCCAGTGAGATAAAATCTCATGCTTGGCATTTTCCATTGAGCTAAACCGCTCAATCATCTCTTCAGTGGATCGCTGCAATACAAAACTTCTATGCGCAACTTCTACATTGAACTTTGTAATTATCTTGCGTAATCGCGGCGACATTATGTAACACCAGCCACAAACCGCATCATGGTAGAACTCAACTTTTATCATGTGGTAACCCTCCAAGTGAATAACGTTGAAAATTTTAGGGACTGAGATACAAAAGTTAAAATGACTTAAATTGCCCATAAACAGTGAAAAAATTCATGCAATGCGCTTTATTGGATGGCATTTACCAATACAAAACTCACATTTGCTATTTGCTATTTGCTATTTGCTATTTTTAAGTCTGATTCCATTATTAGGAGCACAACCTTCCGTTAGTTCCCGTCGCTGTTTTTTAAAATGAATAGTCAAAATTTCAAAGCCAATTTGGCAGCATTGACGAGTTTCGAATCTGAAGAAGATTTAATGACGCGGTTAAGATAATCAGCAGCAACTTTTGAATTTTTAGGTTCGGCTAGCCTGAGTAGTTGTTTCGCGTGAGCCACATTTGCATAGGTGAATAAAGTAAACTCACTCAACAATACGGTTAATGCGGATATTGCTGCTTCAGGGGCAAGTCCCTTTTCATCAGTAAAGTGCACTACCAGCTGGCAAGAGTTTAGCCACTTCACATTGTCGTACCATTGTCCAACAACGCGATTCTTACATGCCCTTAAAAAATACCGCTGAGCGCCAGTCTCATCACCTATTGTCCAATAATATTGCGCAACTCTTTCATTAACAAAAAAGTCATTGGGATAGTTAGCAATTGCGTCTAGCGCAAGCTTCTTACCTTTAGTAAAATTTTCGGAATTTTGCGCTAGGTTTATTTGTGCGATATAACCCCACTTTTGGTCGATAGAAGCTATCTCTTGAGTTAATTTTTGTTGGTGGCTAATTTCCTCAGTTTGCCCCAAAGCAGAGGCTCGCATTACCATATTCTTCGGACTTGAATTGATAGCAACGCCGGCTTGCAATTTGGCTTGTAAAGCTTTGTTGTAATAACCGCGCTTTCGAAAAATATTCACTTGATGTCCTATACTCCGCCAAGCTTCAGCGGCAAAAGCATGGGTTCGTGCTGCATGTTTAAATTGGGATTCGTAAACACTCAAAATTTCAATTGCCGTCTCAATTTTTTCAACAAAAATATGATAGACAACCTCTAATTCGAAACACTCGGGCGTCTTCGCGCCCCGTGAATTTTCAATGCGTTTTTTAGCTAATTTAGTATCGCCCTGCAACAAAGCGTCAGATGCTAATTTAAATTCATTGGCGCTCGCTGGGATCATTGTCATTAACCCAACATAAAGTGCGCAAAAAGCAGTCAATAGTTTCATAAACATGTTACTTGGTTATTAGAATTTTGGAGCCTAATAATTGCGCCATACGCTCAACTACTACAAGGGTTGTATGATGAACTTCGATAAAATCATGACAAACGTAGGATTTAAGAATTCCTATTGTTACCAGAGATATTGTTGTAACGACTCAACAGCCAATCGCTAGGCGTCAAAATACAACAGCAGTCTAGTTTCCCACAGTCGAGTGACAAGCCAATTCCAACCTCGAATAAATTAAATTGGTTAATATCCTTAAGGTTGTGTCAACCAGTCACTGACAGAAACTTGCTGTATTAATAATTCTTCAATGAAAGCGCGTCTTTCAGGCACTTGTTTGATAAGTGCATTAACAAAATCTACAGAGCTAGCAGGATGAAGCGGGTACCTATGTAATTCGATGATTTCAGATAACGCAGCTAAAATAGGTTCATCGCCTAGTTGGGCTCGCAATCGAGAAAAGACCACTGTCGCCCGCGAGTATTTATCGTGAGGGCTCTGCGCATTTACAAGACTAACTGGCGCTTCTCGGTTATGGTTTTCTGCATGTAAGAAACGTTGTGTTTCATAATCCACCAGCGCTTGCATTGCTTCAGTTCCGTAATGCTTTTCTAGAAGTACAAGCTCAACATATTTTGCCATTGATTCGACTAAAAACGCGCTATCTTGTTGAATTCCGTTACCAAGAAGATGTCCAAACCATTGGTGCGCAGTTTCATGCACAGCTCGGCGATAAGTATGACTGAATAAATACTCTGCATCCGCCCTAGACCTGAAGCCTAACTTACTGCCAATAAGAATTAACTGTGGCAAAGCAAAACCAGTAGGACCTGCGTCTGGAGACTCAATTAAGGTTAATGTATTACCTGGAAATGGCCCTAAAAACCGGGACAGAAATTCAACTGTTTGCTGCATGGCATCTAACGTCATAGTCACGTTTTCTTTATGCTGTGGATAATAAGCGACTTGCAATAAGAGTCGACTAACCAGGCGCGTTTCTGTCTCAGCTGGAGTAGCAATAAATGCCTGAACACGATGCACAGCAGACTCTGTCTCATAACGACGATAAACACGGTCCTGCTGTTCCCATTGTGCGACTAATTCCCCCTGACTAAAACTCTGATACCCTTTAGGTACTGAAATGATTGTGCTGAGTAACGACCATTGGTATCTATCTTTTGCTCGATCACGAACCTCAAGTTTCTCTTCAGTTGTTTGTTTGTTGCGTGGGCTAAGTCCATATTCAATGCGCAAATCATTATTGCTAATCTCTCTAACCCCTTGATAACCAAGCGCAGGGAAAAATGGAATGGCTCGCAAATAGATAAACTCAGAGGTAAGGATCTTATGACTTTTAATTGCCTGATAACCACTTTGCTGTAACACTAATTTAAAGGTCAACTTAGTTTTTTGCCCTGGCGCTAGTGGCGATTCCAATTGAAATATACGCTGCCCTTGCACTGCATCATAAATAACCTGTGATTCATGCTCCAATTGAATATACTCAACAGGACTTCGCCAATCTTCACTCACAAGAATTTGTTTAATCGGCTTTTTATGAGGATTCGATAAGTAGTAACTACCATTAATTTCGGCTTTACGCTGCATCGGATATAAGTCGACTCTTGTTGTAACCTTGTCAATATTTGGCACAAGTTCATCACCAAACTGACTATATGAATTTTCATAATTTGCGAGTAATTGCAACTGCTCAACTACGCTTAGCTGATTACCATCTTTAACGATCTCATGGTTTAGATGGCTTATTTGAAACAATGCCAACCCAAGTACTATAGACAGCGCTACTCCATATTTAGGTATTTGCAAAGGCCATTTCCTTGCTTTGTTTAGCATCAAGCTTACGAATACGAGTGCAGCGCTAACTAATAACCAAAACAGACTAAAATCCCAAAAACCTTCTACATAAGGCTTGTAGCCTAATATTGAATCTATCTCTTGCAATGGCGTAGCGAAGGGTTTGAATAAAGGATGCAACAAACCAAGAAGCGAAGGCAAAGGAGTAAACTCCAGCACTAAAATAAATACACAAAAACTAAGAGCGATTACTCGCTGTTTCACCAATGACAATAACGCCAAGAAAGCGACTCCTTTCGCCGCCAGTGGCACACCAGAGTACACCACAAAACGCCCATATTCCGATAGTTGAATAGCGCTGTCACCCATCAACTGACAAACTAACGAGGCTACACATGTCACCAATAGAAATATCAGTAGTACAACCACAAGCAGCACTAAACGACTGAAGAAAACCAAGACGAAAGACACAGGAAATGTTTCAGTAACCAATGCAAAATTATAGTGTTGATCACGCCACGTAAGGCTGTAACCGACAAAAAGAATCAACATAGAGCCAAATAGTGGCACGAGATCCCACATAAATCGGTTAACCGCATCCATAGTCACGCCCTGCAAACTCGCCCCCATTTCAGCGACATGTAATGACGGGTAGGTTTCTGCGAAGATAATGACACCCCAGACGAGTCCCATAAACAACGCACCGGGATGCAGGAGCAACTGACTACTCTGTAATCGTAGTAACGCAAAAAACTGTGAATTTGGTTTTGGCGTACAGCCAAAAAATTTGAAAGGCCCCACATCTAAAGCTTTAGATTTGCCTAGACTGGCCGAACTTTGGGTGTTTTTTTTGCTCCCCCAAACATTAAATGTTGACCACCTTAATGCCAAACTAACAGCCAAAACGGCTGCAAGTAGGACAACCACGCGATTAAGAAAAAATACCTCCCATTCGATATCTTTTGTAAACAACACTGTTAGTCCGAACCAATCAAGATAACTCCAGAACATCTTAAATATTGGATCTGGCACTTGTGAACCAGCCATAAGTGGAGAGCCACTGGCACTTGCCATTGCCATATAACTCACAAAAATTAACAACCCAGTCAAATACAAAATCATAGGTGGTGCTGACACGTTTCTTAGCAGCCAAAACAGAGCCAAGAAAAATAATAATGCAGGCAACGCAAGCATTATTAGCAGCCCTTGCAACTGGAAAAACACATGAAACAGGGTCAAAGGCGCTGGCATAGTTTGGGCTTGTACACATACCCCCACAAAAACACCACAAACCGCCACAATGCATATTACATAAATGGAAATAAGTAGAACTGAGACAATTAAGCCTTGTCGTTTTTTTTGACTCAGCGGCAGCGCTCCAACTAACTCGCACATGTTGCTGTGTTGGTCGCGAAAAAGTGCTGAAACGGCCAAAATGACGCTTAGCCATGGCAGCGCCATCATGCTCAATGAGCCTACCACTTGTTGCAAATGAAAACGCTGAAACAATTCCGCTTGGGAACTATTGATCCCTTGGCCAACAAAATAACCAAATAGCGGAGCAACCAATAATAAAATCAAAAAAACTGGTTGCCGCCATTGCAACTGAAGTTCTGATCCTAGTTGTAGTTTCAACATAAGTGGTCCCCAAATGCCTTACCGTTAAGGTGTAAAAAATAACGATCTTGCAAACAAGGTTTAACAGGTTTCATATTGGAATTAGGTTGCGCTTCTGCATAGACCCGACAAACTGGCTCTCCGTAATGTAAGTTCTGTGACAAAACTTTTGCGTCTAACGGTACTTCAGATGAGGCCATAACCCCTTGCCAAATTTTTCCTTCTAATGATTCGAACAACGAGGAAGTAACACCACTAGCAACAATCTCTCCAGATAACAAAATGTATGTTTTGCTACAAAGATGCTCAATGTCTTCAACAATATGCGTAGACAACAACAATAAGCGCGTTTTCGCAACGTCATGAAGAACGTTATGTAAACGTAGTCGCTCAGCAGGATCTAAACCTGATGTTGGCTCATCTAAAACAAGTACTTTTGGGTCACCAAGTAAAGCCTGGGCGACTCCAAAACGTTGCAACATACCTCCAGAAAAATAGCGAACTTGGCGATGTGCCATGCTACTTAAGTTAGTCAAACTAAGTAGCTGTTCAATTTGTTGTTCACGCTTCCCTCGATCATTTAACCCTTTCATAATGGCTAGATACTCAAGCAATCCGCGACAGGAAATATGGGGATAGACTCCAAAATGTTGCGGTAAATAACCTAACTGCCGCCTCAGTAAATTGGGAGTTTCACCAACGTTTTCCCCATCCAGTAAAACTGTGCCACTATCTGCAGTTTGTAAGGTGGCAATGGTACGCATCAAGCTCGACTTACCCGCTCCATTTGGCCCCAGTAATCCCACCATGCCAGTGCCTATTTCCATGGATACATTTTTTAAAGCTTGTGTCCCATCTGCATAGGTTTTACTAATTGATTCGAGTTTTAACATAATGGCTCCTATCTATTTAGGAGAAGATTAGAACTCGGTTGTGTATATAAGAAGACAATTG
This sequence comes from Paraglaciecola sp., assembly GCF_039964565.1. GTDB lineage: Bacteria > Pseudomonadota > Gammaproteobacteria > Enterobacterales > Alteromonadaceae > Paraglaciecola. The sequence goes on along the minus strand of NZ_JBDVXF010000006.1, from coordinate 209,822 downwards.
TGATCAATGTATGACTTTTCATGACCTACGCAACTTTCATCATCGAAACCACTTAGTTCGTCAGACAAAAAGTGACAGTGTGCAATGGGAACGGTAGGATAAAATGACTTGTTTTATAGAGTAAATGCATGGCCCAATTAAACTGGAAAAACTTAAAAGCCTACGGACAGTCGTCGCTACTACCGTTAGTTACAGCGCTCGCGATAGCGATTTTTAGTAGCCTACAAGTCATAGTCAGTAGTGTTGATGATTTTCCCTCGTCATTGGATTTCGGCGAAGCATTATTTGACGCCATGATTGTTGCTGTAGCGACACCTAGGTTTTGGATAATTGCCGGGGTCTTAACCTTATTGCATTGGATGCACCTCGCCTATCAGCACGTTTTTAAACACCAGATACGCGCTAGTTGGCTTCGATTTTTAGGATCCCTTGACACCGCACTGATTGTTTTATTAACGGCCTGGGTTTGGGTGATGACGAGTATATTTGTCTTCAATCCCGATCCTATGCGCAATCAACCTCTTGAGCCCACTATTGACCTAGAATTAATGGCGCAGCAATGGACGTTAACTTTACATTATTTCTGGCAATTTTTGATTATGGCCGCGGTTGTCTTTATCTATTATTGGATGAATCGATATCAGTTCATTCGCAAGGTGCTGCAACGTCATGGTGTGTATGTGTACTTGCTCAGTAGTACCTTATGGTTATTAATCACCTACCCGCTTTTTGCTTATTTGGTTTTGCAATTGCCCCTTAACATTCCAGAACAAACCCTGTTACCGTCTGAGGATCACAATATTTTTGCTGGTATGAATTTATTTACTGCAGTCACAGTCTGGGCACTCAGCACCCCTTTTATCCTTGCTTTCGAACGGCAACAAAGCGCCAAGGAAGTTGCTGAGCTGCAGCAAGGGAAAGCAGAAGCAGAGCTGAAAATGTTACAACAACAAGTCAACCCTCATTTTCTGTTTAACATGCTCAATGGTCTGTATGCACTCTGTTTGACAGGGTCGTCAAAGGCTGCCCCAATGCTTCTAAAATTGTCTGACTTATTACGATATTTGGTGTATCAAGGTCAGAGTGAACGCGTACCGCTATCTGAAGAACTCGCCTACTTGCAAAATTATGTTGAGCTTCAACAAATGAGGATTGGTCATCGATGTCAGGTAATTTGGACAATAGATGTCAAACAAAAAGAAGTTGAAATTGCTCCAATGTTGTTGATCATGTTAGTGGAAAATGCCTTCAAGCACGGTATAGAGCCCAATCCTGAAATGGGTGATATTACAATAGAAGCGAAAGTTGCAAGAACGGAGTTTGTCTTTTGTTGTTGTAACAGTGTTGCTTCAACACCTAATCAAACACTGTCCAGCGGTATAGGACTGAAGAACTTGCGTCGTCGCCTAGAATTAACCTACGGGAGTCAGCATAGCTTGCAATCGAAGCGAAGTGGCTCACAGTGGATTGCTGAATTGAGGATAACACTTTGAAGATTATTATTATTGACGATGAGCCCTTGGCTCATGAAGTGCTATTGCACCATTTGCAGCAACATAATGATATACGAGTCGTTCAGCAATGTTATAACGCGACGGATGCGCTAGCCTACCTTGCCCATCACAATGTCGATTTGATCCTATCAGATATTAAGATGCCAGGTCTTTCTGGCCTAGACATGTTAAAAGTCATGGGAAATCGACCACAAGTCGTTTTGTGTACCGCATTTCAAGAACATGCGTTAGTTGGTTTCGAGTTAGATGTCACCGACTATTTACTGAAACCCATCAGTTTAGAACGCCTAACCCAAGCGCTTGAAAAAGTGAAACTACGTATGCAGAAAGTTGTACATAAAGTCGAGCGTAAAAGTTTTATTATTCGCGTTGATCGAGAAGATCGCAAAGTTTGGCTCGACACCATTGAATGTTTTGAAAGCTACGGAAACTACGTCAAAGTTTGGCAAGACAAAAACTATGTTCTCACTCAGGGTCCACTCAAAGAAATATCACAAGCTTTGCCTCAGGGTGATTTTATACAGATACACAAATCTGTACTCGTCAACAAAGCCGACATTATCGCAAAAGACACGCATACTTTAACGTTAACCAGTGGTCGTAAAGTAAATATTGGCAAATCTTTTAAAGCCAAGGTGGCTGACCTGTGGAACAGTTAATTAAATTCACTTTTTTCTCTAGGCTAACACTAGACTCAGAATTTAGCGGTTTATCAGAGCAGCCCCCTTCAAGTACGAATACAATATGAAACTTACTCACCCCCTTATCTATACCATTACAGTTACTTTCTCTGTTAACAACAGTAATGTCGAAGCCATTAACAAAACAGTTTGAACAGAATGACCAAGAGTATTCCTAAGCGGATTGCAAGTAATTATGGGTATATAAAACGAGTCAAAATTTAAGGAAAAAGAATGTTTATAGCAATGTATGAATTTGTAGTTAAGGCTGGCTTTGAAGAGCAATTTGCTAGCGCATGGTCAAAAACGACTCAAGGCATATACTTATTTAAAGGAAGCTTAGGCTCTCGCCTGCACCGCAATAAAGATGGAGCATTTATTGCGTACGCACAATGGCCTGATGAACAAACCTATCGCAATGCGAGTGATATAACTATGTCAGATGAATATGAACAATTTAGACAGTCAATGCTAGATAGCCTGAATATTGAAATGACAAAGGTTCTTTATGAGATGGAAGTACAAATTGACTTGCTACACACTGAAATAAACAAAGCGTGATGGAACGACAAGGCAACAGTTTTGTAACCAGCACGCATGTATGTAACGCCTAACTGCTTGCTTATTATTTACACAGCCACATTGAATTTTTTCGAAAAGTCGTTTTACCCTTCTTAAACAAGATCTTAACCAAGTAATTGAGCAATGCTCGCACTTGGACTACCATCTAAACCACACCTCATTGTAGCAACGATTATTTGACGTAAGACTTTGTTTTAACGAACCTTTATGAAATGTTAATGATGGATTACGTCAATCCAATGAATTGCCAGTTTCGCGAAATTAGCCTCAGATAACGTCCCATCTGGCAATTCCTTTAATATCAACCGTAGCGCCTAAACGTTCATAAAATTTAATGGCACCTAAGTTATCTTGTTGTACCTCCCATTTTATGCGGCTCGAACCCTTAACTCTACATACCTCTTTGGCTTTGAGCATTAACAACTCTCCGACTTTTTGGCCTCTAAATTCCTCCCAAACAAATAAATCATCAATATTCATATAGGATGCTCCCAACCAAATTGAATAATTCCAGGTGTAGGAACAATAACCAACAGCTTGATCATTTAATTCAGCCAACAGCGCCCCATAGGATGGATTCGCGCCAAACCCAGAGTCGATTAACTCTTGCTTAGATGTTGTGATGTACTGCTCTTGCCCATGATACTTTGCAATCGCAAACATTAGTTCTAGTAACACATCAATGTCTTGCAATTCTACTTCTCTAATCTTTAGCATGAGATTTGCCCTAAATTAATGATTGATGATCTACACAACAAATCAGGTGATGTTATTTGAAGCACGGTAAACCTCCTTACTCTAAGCCAAGTTTATAAGCTTATTTACTTCAATAGTAACGATACCAGCTCACTGTGTGGTGGCGAATCAACACAATCTTCTCTGATACCTAATAACAAAGATACGGTTCTAATTTGGCCATGTTTAAGTTTTAATTTAACCAAGGGAGAAGCCTCATCCTGTTTTGCAAGGATCCAACTAGGTAACCAAGCAAAACCTACCTGGCTTTTAACAGCATACGTAGCTTCTGATACATTGGTTACTGTAAAACGCGATGATGATCCTAACCAACCAGAATTAACGTTGTGTCGCAGTCCTGCGTCTCGGATCACAACTTGTCGACACTGTTCTAACTGCTCAAAAGTCACACAGTCTAGGGAGGCCAACGGATGCTGACAATGAGCTACGGCCTCTAAATCAACCAAACTTGCCACGCGAGCCGTAAAACCTTTTGGAATAGCACTGGCAATACCAATATCCACCGAACCATCGTCTAGTAACTCGCCACACCTTGATAAAACGGTTTCTTGCAACTGCACGTTTATTTCGGGGTACGCTGCGGAAAAGGTCGATAAAGCGCTGTATAAATGTTGTTTGGGAAACAATGTATCTACCGCTAGGCTTATGGACGCGTGATGCTGTTTTTTGTTAGAAATAGCCTCATGCTCAAGGCTATCAGCTCTGCTAACCAACTCCCTAGCCGAGCCTAACAATGTGACTCCGAATTCAGTTAATACAGCTTTGCGTCCAACAACATTAAACAGAGGTTCACCTAAGGTGCCTTCAAGTTTTTTAATGCTATGACTAACAGTTGATTGCGTCTTATACATGGCATCACCCGCCTGAGCAAAACCACCACAATCAACCACCGCAATGAACGTCCTCCACTGTTCTAATGATATTCTTTGCATAAAATCCAATCTCACTTCAATCGCTGAATTATCGAGTTAATTAAGTCGTTAATGCCTCAGTGCGTAAAACCTTAACTGTCCATTTTCTTGGAAACCAAGATTAGCATAAAGCGGAAGTCCCATCATCGAGGCCTGTAAGGTTGCAGTTTCTAGATCCGACTTTTTTATCTCATTTAGCAACATGATCATCATTGACTTTGCGTACCCCTTACCTCTATATAGGTTCGGTACAGAAACTTGATAAATTCCACACACACCATTTTCAACGTAAGTAAGAGCTGTGGCCACGGGACTATTATTCTGGTACAAGAGGTAAAGAGATACCTCAGAAAATGTTGACGCACTGTACATGACTTCGGGGCTGATATCATAACCGAATCCATTACTACAAACATCGACAAAGGTATCTATGTATTGCCTATTTACAACTGGCAGCTTTTGTAACACAAGATCCGCCGAGCTCGGATTACGAGGTGAATATTCTGTCATCATCAATGACATGAAATGTAATTGACTTCCCGTTTCTAGCGATAAATAAGATTTCAACTTTCTATTGTTTGTATGAGGCCATAGCGCCACCTTGTAGCTAGCATCATGTTTCGAGATAGATTTCAGATCGGTTGTTGTAAAATCGCTAGTAGGATCTACTAACCAAATTTTTCTCGGCCAATTGGTATTTACCTGCAAACCGCCTTTAGAATAATAACCATAAGCTTGCCACAAGCGGGTTAGGTTATCGATATTGTGTGTGAGTAGATTCATATATTTCACCGATTAATCAAGGCAATCCCAATCATCATTGCTAGAGCGCCTAGTAATTTTGTTGAAGTTACAGGTATTTCAGCACTACCAAACAATCCAAAATGAGCAATAACCATAGCCGTAATGAGTTGACCCGTTAAGGCATATGACATCATACTTCCTACTCCCATTAACGGTATGAGGTAGTAGCAAAGCCCTACCCCTAGCGCACTCACTACTCCGCCCATCCAAAAATATGCCGGAATACTCGCAATGGTTTTAACGGGTGGAAGTGACTGACTAGTCAACACTATCACCACAAAACTGATAACTGCACTCAATAAAAAGGCCACCGATGTTGCGATAACAGGGCTTTTTAAAAGTACGCCTAGTTGCGCATTAACACTGGCTTGCAGCGCAATCAATGTTCCAGCCAAAAGAGCGTACACCGAAAACATTTCGTTATACTCTCAACATAAAATTATCAAAGTCCGGGCGTATTTTTTTAGCTTGCGCTGAACTGTCATGGTCGGAGCGATAACCTAAAGCACAAATTACACAGCTTCTAAGGCCGTTGTCGGTTAATCCTAAAACCTCATCGAATCCTGCAGCGTCAAAACCACCCATAGGACAAGCATCGATACTCTTTAGCGCAGCTACAGTAAGAAGGTTTCCTAAGGCGATAAAGGCTTGTTGATCCGCCCATTGGCGCTTAGCTGCTTCAGGCATTCCCAAAATCACATCTTTGACATGTTGCTTAAACCCGGCGAGAGCTTGCTGCTCTATTCCTTTGACTTGCGCAGTCATAGCAAAATATTTTTCGATAAAGTGGTCATTTATATCGTTGTGACTGGCAAGAATAAAAAGGTGAGACGAATCTCGGACTTTTGTTTGCCCCATCGAATGAGGAAGCAACGCTTCGCGCATTTCCGGCGATTCAACAACAATGAGCTTGTAAGGTTGCAACCCATAGGAAGACGCCGTTAAACGGGTAGCGTCTGCAAGTTCGTGTAAATCTTGTGCTGGTATCACTTTGCTACTAAATTCGCGAACAGCGTATCGCCATTTTAAAGCATCAATAACATTCATATTTTTCTCCGAGTCATAATTATCTATCTCTACATTAAAACCTCACTCAAGCAAACCTTGATGCCATTGGCTAGCAAAGTAATGGTTGAGCTTTGATTTTGCTGAGCCATTGTATTGGCTATGAAAAATTGAGAAAAATGACTTAAATCGGGTATACCAATTTAAAAAATTCATTGGAGTTAGGAACAAATAAGAGGAACAAAAGTTATGAGAAAAAACTGGCACTGTGGCTAATGCTTAGAGGTAGAACATAAAACTCTTCAAAATTTAAAAACCTTCTAAGAACATTTTGTTGAACAGTCTCAAAATCTAAGCTGCGGGTTCACTCAGACTTGCTGCATTGAAGTAGCTTGTATGATGAACACTCAAATCAGCGGTGCCCCTTTTAATCATCAAGTTAGCTTAAATTATACGCCTTTTTAACTAGTCCATAAGTTAATTGATAGGCCAAAGTATGAGCCTCTTGCATGCTAATTTGATGGTTAGCAACCAACTCGGCGAGATAGCGACAATCTACTCTTCTGGCTACATCATGACGTGCAGGGATTGACAAAAATGCCCTAGTGTCATCGTTAAATCCAACCGTGTTATAAAACCCTGCCGTTTCAGTGGTTTGTTGGCGAAAACGTAACATTCCAGCTGGGCTATCATGAAACCACCATGCAGGGCCTAGTTTAAGACTAGGGTAATGTCCCGCCAGCGGTGCTAGTTCCCTGCTATAAGTGGTTTCATCTAACGTGAACACTATGATGTTTAAGTCTGGATGATTACCGTACTTGCTTAACAGTGGTTTTAAGGCATTGACGTACTCGGTTTGACTAGGAATATCACAGCCTTTGTCTCGCCCGTAGTAGTCAAAAACATGAGTATTATGATTTCGATGAGATCCAGGATGGATCTGCATCACCAAGCCATCCTCAATACTCATGCCAGCCATTTCAGTTAACATTTGTGCTCTGAATAACTCTTGCTCTTGTTCATTAGATTGACCGCTAAAACACTTATGCAATAAGGCTTGGCATTCGTTCTCAGCTAAATCAGCGGTTAGCGCAGTTGCATGACCATGGTCAGTTGCCGTTGCACGACCCTGCTGCATAAAATACTGGCGACGTTTGCGGATAGCATTTAAGTAACCTTGCCAATTTTGTGTATTTTCACCCGTTAGCTCGGCGAGTTTCTGCAGGTTTTCTGCAAAATCTTCGCGACTCGCATCCACCACATCATCAGGTCTAAAAGTAGTGATAACACGTTTTGCCCACTTCGTACCCGCAATGGCTGAGTGGTGACTAAGGGAGTCTAAGGCTCCTTCTGTGGTAGCAATCAGCTCAATATTAAACTTGTTCATGAGCGCCAATGGGGTGAAGTCAGGCAAAGCAAGTTGTCGATTGATTTCTTGATAATATGCATGGGCATTGTCTGTACATAACTTTTCAGTCAAGCCAAATACCTTAGAAAAAGTATGCTCTAACCAATAGCCCGAAGGCGTACCAGCAAATAGATAATAATGCTCGGCAAATAACTGCCAAATTTGCTTGGGATCGGCGTTTTTATATAAGCTTAAATCTCCCTTTTCACCATGTTGCGGGATCCCTAAAGAATCTAAAGAGATACCTTGGCTATATAACATTCGAAACACGTAATGATCAGGCCGAATCAACAAATCCGTGGCATTTTCAAAGTTTTTGTTTTCATTAAACCATCGCGGATCAGTATGTCCATGAGGGCTAACTATGGGTAACTCCTTGATTTCTTCATATAACTCACAGGCTAAATTAGCTACCTGTTTATCAGCAGAAAACAGCCGCAGCGGATTGAGAGTTAGTTTTTGGATGGAGCTGGTCATATGAAATTCCCACAAATAGATCAATTACGACATCAATATCGCTTTAGTTAACTTTTTATTTAGGTCATATTGCCATTAAAAGTGACGCACTTTTAATATAGAACAATAGTATACAACCGAAAATGACACCGGTATCAAGATGAGTTAAAATACTGTAAATGTCAAGTGTCTATGGGATGAACAAGATAAAAATTACTGTGACGTATTTTCTGAATAGTTACTAGGAACAACAAGCATCATTACTTATTTTTTCGAACATGTTAAAACACTAAGAATGTTCGCAAACACTCCTACCCTTTACCTAGATTTATTGCTGCTAAATATAAAGCCTAAGCGACTTTTTATGCAGCTAAAATACGATAGTTCCTAAATAGTTTATATACACAAGAGCTTCGAGCTTACGCAGATTACTAGCCATATAAAAGGCTTCGATACCCCCAAACCTTTCTTAACTAAAAAATCGTTCTAAACGGAAATTAATTAGAATTTAAAACCTGAAGCAGTTGAATTGACTTAAGCTAGCAAGCCAATTCAACTGTTTTATATTTTCACTTTAACAACGATATTTCTCATAGCCCAACTTAGATACCAGTTTGGAATATTTGCACATCACCAGTTAGTATCTTTGCGCAATCAAAAACTTAAAGTCTAAGTGTTATAGACCTTTCGACGTTGTTAAATTTCACTCTACCACCAAGTGGTATATAACGCTGCTAAGATCACCACTACACCTACAGCAGAAATATTAAACGACTGTGCCGTTGTAAAATTCACTTGCTCTAAGTTAACACTGCTATCTGTGGTTATTGGCTTCCCTGCAATAGACACAAAGAAACATAACAATAAACACAACAAAAACACTAAGCCGACGCGGTCCATAAAAGGCAACTCAGGCCATGCAAATTTCAGAGCTAGCGAAAACACAGCAGAACCTACCGCAGCTGATAGCGCCCCCATAGATGTGGCACGTTTCCAGAACATGCCCAATACAAATATCACAACAATGCCAGGAGTAAAGAAACCGGTAAATTCTTGAATATATTGAAAGGCTTGATCAAATTGACCGAGTAATGGTTGCGCAACAACTAACGCAATACACAAAGAAACCAATACCGCGATACGCCCAATAAACACATAGTGGCGTTGGCTTTGGTTAGGCTTAAAACGGGTATAAATATCCATAGTAAATATAGTGGAAATACTATTTGTCATAGAGGCAAGTGATGACACTATGGCCGCTACTAATGCCGCAAATACCAACCCTTTTATACCAACGGGCATTAACGCCATCATAGACGGATACGCTTGATCTGGCGTGGTTAACGATGGATAAAGAATAATTGCGGCGATACCTGGAACAACCACAATAAGTGGCATTAATAACTTAAGGTAGGCAGCAAAAGCGATACCTTTTTGTGCTTCCTTGATATCTTTAGCAGCTAATGCACGCTGAATAATATACTGATTAAATCCCCAATAACTAAAGTTCATCACCCACATACCACCAATTAATACTGATATACCGGGAAGGCTCATGTAGTGAGAGTTTTCTGGACTTAATATCATGTCAAAATGTCCCGGCATTTTATCAGTAAGCACCATAAAACCCGCTAACATTCCTTGCCCATCTGCGACTGCATCCAAGGCTAAATAACTCAGCAATAAACCACCAAACACTAGCAACACTACTTGTAATATGTCGGTAAAGGCAACGGCTTTTAGGCCGCCATACAACGAGTAAGCCGCTGAAAATGTGGCGAGGAAAATCATGCCAATCATCCAGTCTACACCGGCTACCGTTTCAATCGCCAAGCCACCTAACCACAAAACTGCGGTTAAATTAACGAAGGTATATACCGCCAACCAAAAAATCGCGATGGTTGTTTTTACTTTGTTATCAAAGCGTTGTTCAAGATATTGTGGCATGGTAAATATTTTGTTTTCTAAAAAAATAGGTAACATATATTTACCCACTAGCACTAGCGTAATCGCAGCCATCCATTCATAGGACGCAATAGCTAAACCAATAGCGTATCCCGACCCTGACATGCCAATAATTTGTTCAGCCGAAATATTTGCAGCGATTAAAGATGCACCGATCGCCCACCAAGGCAGTGATTTACTGGCCAAAAAGTAATCTTCGGTGTTAGCACCTTCTTTCTTTTCATTGCGAGAAATCCATAAGGCAAGACATAACAATCCAATCACATAAACGATAAATATTGTGCTATCTAAGGTTCCAAGTTTTGTTGAAAATTCCATCACATATATCCTTTCAGAAAGTATTTATTGTTGAACATTTCTGAAACCTTTTTCCAAAAGAATCTTAGTTTTCATCTCTAACTCGGCAACCAATTGAGGATAGTTTTCGGCATGATTGGTTTGTTCACCTATATCGTCACTTAAATCGAATAATTGCGGTGTATCCTCGAAGCCCATTTCGATATCTTTATTGGCCAACCAACCAGGCAATATTTTATCTGCAGCGATGGGCTGAATGTACTTCCAATTATTTTTACGCAACGCAACTGTGCCAACTGCTTCCTCCAATAAATAGATTCTGGCGTTCTCAGTTTTACCCAGAAACGCGTCCATCATATCCAGGCTGTCAATAGCCTCATCTGCGGCAAGGGTTTGCTTCACTAAACCTGCTAAAGAGGCATAGATGTCAACTTGGGAAATAAGCGCACGGCTGCGAATATGTGCTGTTTTATGCGGCCAATACACTATCATTGGAACACGTGTTCCTCCTTCAAATGCACTGTATTTGCCACCTTTGAATGGACCTGCTGGAGTATGATCTCCTAACATTTCAGCAGCTTTATCATTATATCCATCATCCAGAACCGGACCATTGTCACTTGTAAAAATAACCAAGGTGTTTTCTTCAAGGCCTTGAGCTGTTAACTCTTTCATTAGTCTGCCTACCATCCAGTCCATTTGCGCAATGGCATCACCTCGTGGTCCCATAGTGCTTTTTCCTTTGAACCGCTCATTAGGTAAGCGTGGAACATGAATGTCCTGAAATGAAAAAAACAAAAAGAACGGTTTGCTCTTATTTTCAGTGATAAAATCGACCGCTTTTTCAGTAAACACATCGGGGAATTCTTCATCTACCCATAAAGCCTTTTCCCCGCCACTCATACTTCCTATGCGGCTAATGCCATTAACGATAGTTTGGCTATGTTGCAAGTCCGCGGTCATACGCAGCAATTCGGGATTAGCGACACCTGTGGGGCGATTCCCGACCTGGTGATCGTAACTCACTTCAATCGGATCCTCGTTTTCAAGATTAACGACACCATGATTTTCTAAATACACAGTAGGCACACGGTCTCCCGTTGCAGGTAATAAAAAGCTATAGTCGAAACCAATTTCCAATGGACCTGGCTTTACATCTTGATTCCAATCAACCGAGCCGTCACCTAAACCTAAATGCCATTTACCAATGACTCCAGTGACATAACCGGCCTTCTGCAACATGCTAGGTAAGGTGGCTTTGCCAGGACGAATTAAAGCCGGCGCATCACCCGGCAAAATAGCGGCGTCTTGACGAAAACCATGTTCACCCGTAAGTAACGAATAACGTGACGGTGTGCATGTTGCTGCAGTGCTGTGAGCATCAGTAAAATTTACCCCTTTTTTAGCCAGGACATCTAAATTAGGTGTGCTGACACCTTGCGCTCCATTGGGTGAAATATCACCGTATCCCAAATCGTCGACATACATCACTATCACATTAGGTTTCTGAGCGGCTTTTTGCGGTGCAGCCTGAACAGACACGGTGCTAAGTAGTAGCGTACAAATCTTGAATAGCGCCGAATAGCGCCATACAGAGGCATTAATTAACTTCATCAATTGTTACTCCTAAATATTCTACAAGCCAAAAGGCATAGGGAATTTTGTTAAATAAACTCACTGGTATAGCCACTTTGTGACCCAGGGATCATTGGTATTTTTCTGAAAGGTTTTAATCTCTTGGGTAAGCTGCTGTCGCAACTTGTCGTATTCGGGCAAATACGCCAAGTTGTGAAGCTCTTGAGGGTCATTGCGGATATCAAATAATTCAAACTCAGGACGCTGCATAAAGTCTTTGATACTACGATTTGCGTAATGTTTTATGCCGCGGCGCTGTAAATCTTGCCAAATCAATGAATATTGCAAGTCGGCAGCAAAGGGATAGATCAAACCATGTGCAATATTCCAAATCAGTTTGTATTCTTTATTACGCACCATACGCATTGGGTAATACATCATGACTTCGTGCATCGAATGTGAGGCAAAAACCCGCTCCCAGCCTTTATTTTGATCTGTTTCAATAACCGCTTTGAAAGACTTTCCTTGCATATTTTCATCGGCAATAGACACCTTGGCGTAGTCAAGAATAGTGGGAGTTAAATCTACCCACGACACCATTTTCTGGTGAGCCTTACAGACCTGTAAATTTTGTGCGCAAGCTTCAGATGATGCGCTTGAGCCAGGGGCTTTAACAATTAAAGGTAAGTGAATTCCAGCATCATACAAATTGGTTTTTGCACCTGGAAAAGCGATTCCATTGTCAGATAAATACAAAATCAAAGTATTCTGGTATTTTCCTTGCGCTTTTAGTTGCTTCACTAACTGACCAACGCCCTGATCGAGTCGCGAGATAGCTTGATAATATTCGGCTATTTCTTTACGAGCAGCGGGTGTGTCAGGCAGGTATTCTGGGACGATGACCTCTTCAGGTTTGTAAAATACTTCTTTAATACCGGGATACCCCTTAGCTCGATTACCAAATGAGTTGGGATTAGGATAGGTATCAAAAGGAAAGGCACGGTGTGGATCATCACTCGCAAAATACAGAAAGAAAGGCTGCTCACTTTCAGAGATAAACTCCACACTTTTGTTTGCCATTTCAACCGGACTGCGAGCTATAGACTGCATATCATTAGCCGCCCCTTTTGACAGCACCTGATCAAATTTAAACACGTGGTCAGGTCCTAAATGGTATTTACCTATACGTGCGGTGCGGTAACCATTTTCACTAAGAATAACGGGTAACGATCTCACCTGCTCAAAACTACTAAAATGATGTTGCTTGTGTTGCAAGCCATACATGCCATTAGCGTGATTTTGACGACCTGTTAAAATCACCGAACGACTTGGGCTGCAACTCGAAACGGTCGCAAACGCGTTGTCAAATCGTGCGCCATCTTTAGCCAAAGCGTCAATATTGGGGGTTTTTATCACATTATTGCCATAGGCACCCAGCGCATCTAAACCATGATCATCGGCAACAATCATCACCACATTGGGCTTGTTATTCACCCTTGTTTGTAATTTTTTAGCGTCCTGCATGCCATCCTGTGCGCCATCTTGTGCGCTTAGTGCAACACTATGAACAGTGACAAGCATCAATGTCACTAGATACAAAAATAATGTTTTGAAACGAAACACCATGAATTATCCCTGAAACTCAATGACAACTAAAAAGCAGCGCCACAAAAATCCATTGTGGCCTGTTTAGTTAGCTGCAATTAATATTGGAAATTAGACTTGCCCGTACACTTAGAAAGTATACGACACACCCACTAGCACTTGTTTTTCAGTGGTAATCCAGTGATAGGGATTAAACTTATCACCCGCCTTGTATTCAAAATGATCTCTGCGTAATAGATTCAAGGCATCCAAGGTCAAACGAAATGACTCTGAAAGGTTATAAGCTAATGATAAGTCAAGTTGACCAAAGCCCTCTTGTGCCACTTCAGTTGTCACTAAGAAATCAGAGCGATAATTGTAAGAAAGGCGTCCAGAAAACGCGTCGTCTTCGTATATCCCCACTAAGTTGTAACTGTTGTCTGATAAACCCTCTAAGGTGATATTTGGCAGTAAAGGATTAGGTGAAGGTACATCAGAGTCCACGTAGGTGTAGTTAGCTTGTAAACCTAAACCATTAAAAGGTTCGGGTAAAAAGTCAAAAAACTGCTGATACGCTAGTTCTAAACCACGCACTGTACCTGAACCACCGTTACTTTTACGAAGAATAACAAAGTCGTTGCCACCTATGTTTTCCTGACTTTCTGAGGTTTGCAAGAAACCATCTATGTCTTTGTAGAAAATCGCTGATGACGCCATACCGCCGCTAGCAAAATAATATTCCAATGTTAAATCGACGTTAGTTGCAGTGAACGGGTCTAAGTCTGGGTTACCACCGTTACCGCGACCCTGCTCAAAATTAAGATACAGTGACGGCGCTAAATCACCAAAATGAGGCCGTGAAAACGTCTTGGAGCCCGCAACACGAACCAGGAATTCGTCATTTAATTCTAGTTTTAGGTTAAAAGACGGTAAAAATTCACTGTAGTTTTTATCGCTGGTTGTACCTTCATAAATGGGAGCACCTGTTCCATCAACATTACCTGTATCAAAAAAGTAATCCGCGGTAGTGTCTGTTTTCACGTAACGGCCTCCAAAATCACCGCTAACAAACATATCCCCCACTTCGGTTTCAAAATTAGCTTTTACATATAGCGCTGAGACGTCTTCAACATAATCGAAGGAATCCCTGGGGTTTTCAGTGCTTGCCTGCCCAGTAAAGCCGTAATAATCGCGAATTTCATCGTTACGCGACAATAAATAGGTAGGGTTAACGGCAACGTAATTATTAGGGAAATTAGCACCATCATAGTTGTCCATAAAGTTGTCCCAGACACTAGGCTCAACTAAATCCAACGGGTCTTGAGTACCATAAGTGGCACCTGACGCATCAAAAATATGATTATTTTGTACGTACTTAGTGGTACCCAAACTGGCCAACCGAAAACCGGCTTCTATCGATCTGAACATGCCGTCATCAAACATATAATCCACGTCAATTTTCGCTGCAGATTCATCCGCTGCTAATTGCCGACTTTCATGACGCCACTGTACAATATCGAAATTGTTTTCGTCGCTAACATCAAAGTTACCTAAGTCGAATGAAGGCGGTTCGCTTGGAAAACCACTGTTATCAACTGTTACTGGTAGCGCATCCCAATTGTCGCGAATTCGGGTGTTGTGAAAATTAGTTTCATTGTCAGTATCAACATAACTCACTTCACCAGAAATTTTCAAAGGCCCTGATACTGTCTCAAAACCCAATGCTAAGTCGTAGGTTGTGGTATGACGATCATCAATCATACTTAACACATCAAAAGTCATATCACTTAATTCGACTGATGCTGGGTAGAGGTTATTTTGGTCCATGTTCGAAAAGTCTGCGTCAATTACATTGCTGCCACTAAAGCCCCAAACAAACTCTTGGCGTAATTGCGCAGTTGAATATTCTGTATAACCCGAATCAAAGAAAAACTTGGTATCACTGTTTAGTGACATATCCACACCAAGTGAGTACACAGTGCGCTCTCGATCCCCCCATGCTGGAGAAGAGTTTAGCGAAGCACTGGTTTTTGCACCCTCTGGAGCGGTACCACTAGGAAAATCACCAACAATTGCGGTCGAACTAGAATTACGAACCAAATCTTCACGATATTCCCGCTCAAGGTAAGACACCCCAAAAATAACCCCTATTTCACCACCATTGCTGCCGTAATCCCATTTATTGCCTGCAACCAATGAACCACGGGGCGACCATTCTTTTGACAAATCACCATAATGTTCTTTAAAGCTACCGACTAAAGTGGGACCGCTTAAGCTCAGCGCATTAGTACGTTCGATGTCAACAACGCCTCCTATTCCCCCCTCTAAAATATCAGCAGATACTGATTTATACACAACAACCGATCCTACTAACTCAGCCGGGATATCTTCAAAGCTCGCAAAACGGTTAATGCTCAATTCAGATGCACCACCAAAATAATTGCGACCGTTTAACAGAGTAGCGACCTCATCAAGACCACGAATAGACACTCCCGACGCTTCGCCACGAGAACGTGAAATTTGAATACCTGGAATACGTTGTAACGACTCTGCTACGTTTAAGTCTGGAAATTTTCCGATATCTTCAGCCGAAATAACATCTGCTACTTGACTTGCTCCCTGCTTACGAGCCACAGAGTTAGTGATGCTTGAGCGGATCCCTACCACTGAAATTTGCTCGACCTGCTCGCTTGCACCTGCAGCTGCGCTTTCTTGCGCCCCTATTTGTCCGGTGCAAAGTATCATGCCAATGGCGGTAGCTAATATTGTGTGTTGTGTATTAGTTTTCATTTCGTTCTCCGAAAATTCTTATTGTATGTGTCCGTTAGCGTCATGAGTAATATCGTGATTACTCTGCTTGCTCACCTAGCCTCAGTCTTAGTTTTATTTTGAGAAAAAACGAGCGTACTTAGAACATTACTCAGCCTAAGCTTGAATTTAAATTAGCATGTCATTAACAAATGCACAACATCAAAATGAAAACAGTTTCCCTATTTATTTACAGAAAAACAAATACAAAATATGATAATACATTGTTTTAAATAACCTTTATTAAGGTTTGATAAATAACAATTTCGTTAAAAATAATTTCAAATCATATAAAATGATTACGGTTTACCTTACTAGGGAAACGTTACATTTGCTTTTCATTTAACATTTAGAGAGATACTTCAGCGATAACAAGCCTAAAGAAATTACGAGAAATTAAGTATTACAGTGAGTGAATTGGGCAAGTTTTTAATTATTATAGATTACAAAAACACTGGGCAGAAAAAACCGTTAAAAAATGTGGTATCGACAGGCGACTTGAATCAATCCAGCCTCAGAACTGACTGACGCTCCACCAGCTCGGGAGTGTATTTATGTTCAATTACATTGTATTGCGGCTCTGAAATGCCGTTGCCTTGACTTAAACTCAAAGCCAGCTCCGTGGCTTTCATAGCCATTTTTTCAATAGGATTATGGACAGTGGTCAATTTTGGTCGCATACATTGAGCTAAAATAAGATTGTTAAATCCCATTACAGAAATATCTTGTGGCACGTTTAGCCCATGAGCTTTAAGCATCGACACTGCTCCAATAGCGATCGCGTCGTTGTAGGCCAAAATCGCGCTAAACTCAGAGCCCCGAGCTAACAGGTTTTGCACTGCGATTTCGCCCCCCTCGTAGGTTGATGCTCCCCTTTCCAACATCTCAATTTCATATTGCACCGGATATTTGTCTAATTGAGCTTTGATCCCTTCGAGTCGTTGCACTGTGTTATTTTGAACGCCATTAACCCCAATCAGCGCTATTTTTTGGTGCCCTTGTTTAACAATATAATCAGCCATTAGCTCACCTCCACGTTTATCATCTAACCAAACGCAGCGGTTTTCTATTTCTTTAATATGACGATTAAGTAGCACCAGACCCGGTACCTTATGAGCAAAGTCGATTAACGTTTTGTCATCGAGCATGGCACTGTGAACCACTAGTGCTTTATATCTATGTTCAAGCAGCACATTGATAGCATCAAGTTCACTGGCGCGGTCAAATGCACCAGAATTGAGAAATATTTGTAAATTTTTTTGCGCCGCAACTTTCTCAATTCCATGCGCCATTTGTGCAAACAAAGGATCGGTTAAATCAGTCAACACAATTCCTATGGACGCATTATTCTGTACATTTATTGCTTGGGCATTCGCGTTGGGTTGATATTCCATTTCACGGATAATGCGCTTAATCTTTTCCCGCGTTTTAGCGCCTACTTTAGGTCCATTATTGATCACTCTTGAAACACTAGCGGGTGATACACCGGCGGCTTTAGCTATGTCTTTAATTGTGGGCATACATTACCTTCGCTCTAAGTTTGACCATAGGATGATTTAGCATTAAGTGTTGTCTGATGCGGTTCGCTTAATGGATAAATTTTAACAATAATTAATGAAACAAAACACAGCAATAGCGGACCACCCGCTAAACAAACACGCATCCAAGTTATAGTATCGGCGTGTTGTTGCCCGGCTAAATCTGCATCAAAACCTATTATATTTAGCAACAGTCCTGCGCCTATCATCGCGCCTACCAGTCCTAAATTAATGACTTTATTTTGTATAGAGATAAAATAGCCCACTTTGTTTTTACCAGATAAACGACGCTCATAGGCGCATAAGTCAGCAAACATACTCGGAATAATCACTGAAATGGCAACCCAGGATGGCGCACCCAACAACGCATCCACTACCACCGCCCATTCGTTTCCTGGCTGGAAAATAAACCATTTTAAAATGGCGCCTAACGCCGTGATCCAATATATAAGATACAAGGTTTTGAGCTTACCTAGCATCAAGGTTAAATAGGAAAATAATGGGATCATTACTAAAGTAACACAGGCAAAACTAGACGATAATATGCCTTTCCAAGCAGCCCCTGCCGCTAAATCCCCTGCTTTAACAAAATACACCAACAGGTAAAAGTCTAAACTCGTAAAGATACTTATGAGCCCAAACTTAATCAAAGTCAGGCCCAACAACAAAAATAACGCTCGTTTTACGCTATGATCAATCTGCGCAGTATCAATTGGCTGCTGCTCGTTGGTTTCGTCCAAACTCAACTGAGTGTTTTTATCAGAATGATGCTGCAATGAGCCTTCTGATTTTATTTGTGAAAACCACGCAGTTATCATCGCAAACAAAGCAATCAAAACGAAACCAATAAACCAACCCACATATTGAATTCCCAGATACACGCCGCCCCATAGCGATAATTGTGCTATCGGAAAAAGCCAAAAATACGCTAGGGTACCCAAACGTTCAAACAAAGAGCCGAAGGCCATGACTTTGACTCTTTGCTGCGCATCATGACTCAATTCAAACGCCAGTGATTTAACGTTAATAGTAAGAAACGTCATACTGATACAAAACAAGGAATTCAGAAGCAGCAGATAATATAAAATTTCATCAGGCTCCCAGTGGATAGGCACCATCCAAATCAAACTAAAGCATAATCCCGATAGCACGCCAGACAGCATCAAGATAAATCGTCGACTTCCTCGAATATTGTTACAGCGATCCGAAAACTCGCCCACAGCTTGACTAATCAATGCAGCAAAAACTATCGGACCTGCCATCACTAGGCTCAGCTTAAAAGGGTCAAGGCCAAGCGTCATTTGAAAATAAGGAATGGCCATAGCACTGAGGCTATGGTTGGCAAAAAACACCGCTAGAAAGCCAAAACCTAGCGCCATTTTATGTTGTCTAGAAATATCCGGAATAGAAAACACTTACCCGCTGCTCACTTTAACACTTGGAAGCTGACTCGCGTTTTACCAAAAAAGGCTTGTATTGGTAGTCTTTGGCATTATCGTTCGGTGTTTTATCTTTAACAATCAAGCTTAACGCCAATTCAGTGGCCTTACGCGCCATAATATCAATAGGATATTTTACCGTGGTTAATTTGGGCATACAGTATTTGGCTAATAAGACATCATCAAACCCAATAATGGATACATCTTCGGGAATACGCGCGCCGGTATCGCTTAATGCTGAAATAACGCCAGTGGCCATTGCGTCGTTGTAACAAAGCACTGCACTGAATTTGATTCCTTGTTGTATCAAAGTTTCAATTGCCGCCCGTCCACCAGCGTAATCGGGAGAGCCGTATGCGATATGCTGCTCTGAAAGCTCAATGTCATGTGATAGCAAAGACTCACGAATACCATTTAAACGATGGGTCGCGTCGTAGACGCGATCTTTGGTAGAAAGCACCACAATATTTTTATGGCCTAATGACGTAACATAATCGGCCATTACTTTGCCGCCACCTATATTATCAAACCACACACAACGTTGGCTGATCTGTGGAATATATTTATTAATCAAAACAAAGCCAGGAATTCGCTGAGCCAAATCAATAAGCACATCATCATCTAGGGCTTTACTGTTCACTACCATTGCCTCACAGCGCTGAGCTTGTAAGCTTTTAATCGCGGTCAGTTCTTTTTGCGCATCCAATGAACCTGTACTAATCAACACTTTAAATTGACGTTTCTTAGCGACATCTTCGATACTGCTGGCCATTTGCGCAAAGAAGGGATCGGCCAACTGCGAAATAACCACGCCAATTGTATTGGTTGATTGACTAACTAACGCACGAGCATGGGCATTAGGACGAAAATCTAATTCAGCTATCGCCTTTTCAACTCGCGCTTTAGTCTTAGGGCTCACTACAGCGTTAGAGCTTAACACTCTCGACACTGTAGCAGGTGAAGCGCCAGCTAGTTTTGCGACATCTTTAATAGTAGCCATTTAGTATTATTCCTTGACCCCAAATTGGTAAAGGGTTGATTCTTGGTAGGTTTGACCAGGATGTAATAGTGTCGGTGGAAATTTAGGATGATTAACTGAATCAGCAAAATGTTGGGTTTCTAAAGCAACACCATGTCGAAATTTCATGGGCCTTCCTTGTTTCCCTTTAGCGCTACCATTCATAAAATTTCCTGTGTAAACATGTAAACCCGGCTGAGTGGTTAATACATCTAGTGTTCGACCACTATCTGGATCATGTAATTGTGCTTGTTGACGCAACTTACCATCATATTGTGAAAATACCCAAGTATGGTCAAAACCACCGTAGGTTTTATCAACGCCACCCGCCAGTTTAAGTTGCGCGTTAGCAGTGGTTAGGCTTTGATGCAAAGTCCGGGCATTCGATAAATCAAAAGGGGTATCGGCTACAGACACCAATTGCCCAGTAGGCAATAATCCCTCTTTAACCTCTACTATACTATCGGCAGCTATGCGCAATTGATGTTGTTCTACATCCCGTTTTTGGTTGCCGGTTAAGTTAAAATAAATATGTGAAATAAGGTTAACCGGAGTGATTTTATCACTGGTAGCACTGTAACTTATTTTAAAGCCGTTGTTATTATCTAAACTAAAAACGACTTTGGCACTTAGGTTACCGGGATACCCTTCTTCACCGTCCTGAGACAAGTAAAACATTTCAACCTGATTTCCTAGCTGCTGAGCTCGCCACAATTTTTTGTTAAATCCCTTTTCACCGCCGTGTAAATGGTTGCCTTTATTTCCCCCTGTTGATTTAACGCTTAATTGAATAGTTTCCTGGTCAATATCAAAGCGCCCATTGGCAATACGATTTGCAAAACGCCCCACTGTTGCGCCATTAAAACAACAATCGTCTATATACTCTTTAGCTGTGTCGTAACCTAAAATAACATCTTCAAATTTCGCGTTTTTGTCGGGTACTAAAATAGAAGTGACATAAGCGCCCCAATTCGTCACGCTTACCTGCATTCCCTTGGCGTTTTTAAATGTAAAACGCTGAATTTTTTGACCTTTGAATTGCCCCCATATCTCTTCGGTTATTGTCACTTGAGGTACTTTTATTTTACTTTGAGCACCCGATGACGTTTGACTGTAGGCGCTCCATGGCAGGCTCATTATTAATAAAAAAACACTGAATCGAAAACCACGCCCCATTTTATACAAATAAGATAAAACATCGTTAGGCAAAAATAACATCATCAAAATTACGCTCAATCATATCGCTAAGTATTTGAATACTATACGACAAAAGGTAAAGTAACACCACATAAATGAAATCGGTTTACCTCACTAATAAAACCTACGATTAGAACGGCATAAATTCAAACCCTAGATAGAATTTGATATTGGACAAAGTATTTGCTTTACCCTTTGACTTAGAAAGTTCACCTCACTTTGAGATAAAAATAAACTTCTAGACTTACCAAAAAACACATCAACAATGGTGACTCTAGTTGTAACTTGCTTATGCCAACGAGCAATTCTCAGGTGTGAAAATTACTTATGACTCATTTCGCTAACAATAAACGGAAAAAACTTAGCGGATATCGAACCTATACAGTGGCTACAAGCGGATTTGTCGCAAACGGTGGAGACGGATACGAAATTTTCACCACAGGCACACTTGTCAGCTACGATAAAATGATGTCTGAAGTTTTATTAGATGGATTTAAAACCATGACCCCTATTCGATTGCCTTCCCTAGACAGGCAAATTGATATTAGCCTGTAACCGTTATACATCACATAAATTTGGCCGCGATTGCGGCCAATGTATTAGTCAAAGAAAAGTCAAAAATACCAGTTACAGGCTAAGTCTCATAACCATTGGGGTTATTCGACTGCCAGCGCCACGTGTCTTCCATCATGTCTTGTAGCGATCGTTTTGCATGCCAATTGAGTTGATCACGGGCCTTTTGTGCGTTAGCCCAAAAGGCAGGTAAATCGCCAGCACGCCTTGGGGAGACTTCATAAGCAATGGTTTTATTGGCCGCTTTTTCAAAAGCAGTAACAATTTCAAATACCGATATGCCATTACCTGTACCTAGATTAAAGGCCTCAACGCCAGTAAAATCAGCGTGGCTACTTAACCAGTCTAATGCGGCTACGTGTCCTTCAGCTAAGTCTAAAACGTGCAAATAATCTCGTTCGCAGCTGCCATCTTCAGTATCGTAATCGTCACCAAAAATGCTTAATTTATCTCTTTTACCTACCGCGACTTGGGCAACAAAAGGTAATAAATTATTAGGTATACCTTTGGGATCTTCGCCAATCAAACCACTTGGGTGGGCGCCAATAGGATTAAAGTAGCGTAATGAGACACCCCTAAAATGGCTATTTGCCAAGGCTTGATCTGCCATTATGCGTTCAACCATGACTTTGCTAGCGCCATAAGCACTGGCTGGTGTGCCCAACTTCATGGTTTCGACATAGGGAACAGCATTTTCTTCACCATAGACTGTGGCTGATGAGCTAAAAATAAAATTATGAACCTGATGTTTTTCCATCACTTCCAATAAACAAACCGAGCCATGAACGTTATTTTGAAAATAACTCAGCGGAATTTTACCAGACTCACCCACCGCCTTTAATGCCGCAAAATGAATCACCGCATCTATCTTATGTTGCTTAAATACAGAATCTAATTTCGCCACATCACGAATATCCCCTTCTACTAACTCAACCTGTTTTTGGGTGAGTTGTTGTACTCGGGTTAAAGACTCTTCACTGGAGTTACAAAAGTTGTCATACACCACCACTTGATGCCCACTTTGCAACAAACATAAAACCGTATGGGAGCCAATATACCCTGCTCCACCTGTTACTAAGACTTTCATTTAATGACCTTTTATAAGTTAAACATCAGTAATAAATTAGAAATCGAGTGACTTAACAGATTAAATCAACGATTAAAGGCACCGTCGGTTGCAACACATACGTAGACCTGTTCTTTCAATCCGGTTTGTTGCTGATAGGTTGCGGCTATCTTTTGCGTGACTGCATCAACTAAATACTTGGGAGCTAATGCAATAACACAGCCTCCGAAACCACCACCTGTCATTCGCACGCCACCTTCAGAGCCTAACTGTGCGGCAATAGTGTCTACTAAGAAATCTATCTCTGGTGTGGATATCTCAAAGTCATTTTTTAAAGAAAGATGTGACTGCGCCATGAGTTGGCTCATTTTTTCCATATCATTATTTTGCAATGCCGTTAATGCTGACTCGGTACGGGTATTTTCCGTAATCACATGTTTAGCCCGTTTCACGAGTTCAGCTTCGAGGTCATTTTCAGCGGCTAAAAGTTGCTCTAAAGTCACGTCTCTTAGTGCCGGCTTATCAAAATGACTCGCCACCGCTTCACACTGCTTTCGACGAGTGTTGTATTCGCTGTCAACCAAACCTCTTTTTACATTGGAATTAACGATTAGCAGAGCCATATTTTCGGGAATCGGAGCGTGCTCGAAAGTCAGACTTCTACAATCTAACAACATGGCGTTGTTTTCTTTACCCAGTGCTGAAATAAGCTGATCCATGATCCCGCAATTACAACCGACAAAATTGTTTTCGGCGTCCTGTCCCATTAATGCCGCTTGTATGCCATCTAAATCAATAGCGTTTAATGCGGCGAAGGTTTTTAATATGGCTATCTCGAAACTAGCAGAAGAGCTCAGCCCCGCCCCTTGGGGAACGTTACCTGTCACAACCAAATCAGCTCCTGTAATATTTGGATAGGCTTTTAATAACGCCAATAACGTACCGCCAATATAATTAGCCCACATTTTATTTTCGTTAAAGCTGATATCATCAAGTGAAAATTCAACGGTTTCATTATCACAATCAACGGCTAACACCCGAACCAATTTATCGTCACGCTGAGTGGCAGCGATGTCGGTACCAAAATTGATAGCGGCTGGTAATACAAATCCGTCATTGTAATCAGTGTGATCGCCAATCAAGTTGACACGACCCGGACCATGAATAACTTGTTGTGGATCACTACCAAAATGCGCGCGGTACTGTTGGCTGACTAATTCAATTTGACTCATGGTTTATGCTCCGCGTTTTGTTCTTGAGAGTGACTGGCTGCTTTATAATGCACTGTAGATACTGATTTTAATCTTGTGGCGGCTTGCTCAGCGGTTAGATCACGCTGTGACTCTGCCATCATTTCATAACCCACCATAAATTTACGCACAGTAGCTGAACGTAACAAAGGAGGGAAAAAGCTCGCATGAAGTGTCCACTCTGGATGTGCTTCGCCATCATATGGTGCGCCATGCCACCCCATCGAATACGGAAACGACGTATTAAATAAGTTGTCATAACGAATAGTGATTTGTTGTAAAATATCCGCTAGCGAAACTTGTTGCTTAGCGGTCAAATCAGTCATACGTTGCACTGCAAAGCGCGGTAGTAATAAGGTTTCAAATGGCCAAGCCGCCCAATAAGGCACCACCACCATCCAATCGTCATTACTTACCACTACTCGCTCTTGAGACTCGAATTCACGTATAGCGTAGTCTTGTAAAAGGTTGCTACCATGCTCTGCCAGATAGGCCGATTGTGCATTTTGTTTTTTAGTCACTAGAGTAGGAAGTTGTTGCTGAGCCCAAATTTGTCCGTGAGGATGTGGATTTGAACACCCCATTACCGCGCCTTTATTTTCGAATACTTGTACCCAGTTGTAGGTTTTACCAATTTCTTCACATTGATCTTGCCAGGTTTTAACCACTTCAGTGATTTCTTCAACAGTGAGTTCAGGCAAGGTTTTACTGTGATCGGGAGAAAAACAAATCACTCGGCTTTCACCTTGCTCTGTGGCCATTTTAAACAAAGGATCATCTGTTTCGAAAATTGGCGTATCACTTTTTAAGGCGGCAAAATCATTGGGAAATACAAAAGTATTTTTGTACTTTTGATTCACCTCGCCATTGATACGCGTATTACCAGGACACAAAAAACATGTTGGGTCGTAGCTAGGTTTTTGCTCTTCATCTAATGCTTCAACTTGACCTTGCCACGGACGTTTAGCACGGTGTGGAGAGACTAATATCCATTCATTAATGAGCGGATTATAGCGGCGATGTGGATGTTCAGTGGGATCAAAAACTTCACTCATAAAGGGCTACCTAGGTTGATATTTTGACACAGGGTAAACGTTTACCTTATTAACTGCAAGATCAAATGTACAAATAGTAAAACACTCCCTACAAAGGCTTACATAGCTATATTTATTAGTCACATTCAAAATGTAAACGTTTAGACTTTATTCATTAATCGATTCAAGATACTATCTTTGTATCAAAGACCAATAAGTAAACTATGGCTACCATAAAAGATGTTGCTAAAAAGGCTGGTGTATCAACAGCTACTGTCTCCCGCGTAGTGAACAACGGGCCCAAAGTAGGCGACAAAACCAGAGCCAGAGTGTTAGCTATTATGGCGCAACTCGGTTACCACCCAAATGAAAACGCTCGAGCCTTGGTCACCAAAAAGAGTCAATCATTAGGTGTTGTTATTCCAGATTTAACCGATCCGTTTTTTGCATCACTTGCTAACGGTGTCGACAAAATCGCGCGACAAAATAATATGCAATTGTTGCTCAGTACGGGCTCAATCAGCGAAGAGTCAGAACGCCAAGCCATTAGTTTTTTATTAGAACGTAGATGTGAATCTATTGTGGTGCACAGCAAGAAACTCAGTGACCAAGAAATCATTGAGTTCGCAAACAAAATACCCGGCCTTGTTTTGATTGACCGCTTTATTCAAGAAATAGCAGATAAGTGTATTTGGTTAGATAACCAAGAAGGCGGCAAAATTGCAGCACGACATTTGTTATCCTTAGGTCACAAACAATTGGCCTGTATTTCCAGTAAATATAAAATCGACGACCCCGCTTTACGCTTTAAAGGCTTTAGAAACGAACTGACCGAGTCCGGGTTATCTTTATTGGCGCATCACATTGTTGAAGATGAACCCAATTTACAAGGAGGCGAAGTTGCTACCCAAAAACTACTCGCCAGTGATACTAAGTTCGACGCAATATTTGTATACAACGATGCCATGGCCATTGGTGCCATTTCTACTTTGGAAGACAATGGTTTTAAAGTGCCCATAGATGTATC
Organism: Paraglaciecola sp.; assembly: GCF_039964565.1. Lineage (GTDB taxonomy): Bacteria > Pseudomonadota > Gammaproteobacteria > Enterobacterales > Alteromonadaceae > Paraglaciecola. The sequence continues at coordinate 183,335 of NZ_JBDVXF010000006.1, read as the reverse complement.
AGTAATAGGGTTTGATGACGTATTATTGTCTAGATACTCACGCCCTAAGTTAACTACGCTACACTACCCCATTGAAGAAATGGCTGAATTTGCCGCTCAGCTAGCCTTAGGAAAAATATCCGCGCCGGCGACTGAACAAGGTAACGGCCATAAGTACATACCTAGATTAGTAAAGCGTGAATCTACCTCACTTAAAACCTAATAAACTTCAAATATCGCTGCTTCACTAGAGAATAACGGCCCTTTCACCAAATAACTAAATTTTGATACTAAGCTACTCATTTAGCGTTTCTAAGCATTTTTATTAGCATATAAATGATATTTTATGCGCCATTGCTGACAGTACTGTGAGTACTGATTGTGATTAAATTTACCCTGTACTTAACTCTATAGAATTCACTATCATGATCAAATCAAAAGCAGTTATTTCAGATGGCAACGGACAGTATCACCTTGATAACATCGAAGTGGGTGAATGTGCCGATGACGAAGTATTAATCAAAATAGCGGCTGCAGGTATATGCCACACCGATTGGGATTCCATACAAACTTGGAACAAACCTTTTATTGTGGGTCATGAAGGAGCTGGTTGGGTACAGGCTGTTGGTAGTAAAGTTACAAAGGTCGCTGTGGGTGATAAAGTTATTTTGAATTGGGCCATTCCCTGCGGCGAATGTTTCCAATGCCGAGAAGGTAACGTACATATATGCGAAACCAACTCACCTGTTTGCGGCTGCGGTTTAGCCGGTCATGCGAAAATAGAGTCTTCTACTCACAACCAGCAACCTATTGAGCGTTCTTTTCATCTAGGTACTATGAGTGAATATGCCATAGTTAAACAAGCTGCAGTGGTTAAGCTTAATCATGAGATCCCTTTTGCAGCCGCATCTATTATTGGTTGTGGTGTGATGACCGGATGGGGCTCTGTGGTCAATGCCGCGAATGTCAAAGCCGGCGCTTCGGTTTGTGTAATCGGTTGCGGTGGCGTAGGACTTAACGCTATTCAGGGCGCAAAAAATTCCGGAGCGGCCAAAATTATTGCCATTGATATTAGCGAAGACAGACTTGCTCAAGCCAAAGAATTTGGCGCGACTCACGGTATTATTGCAAGCAAAGACGACACCGATTTTATCGATGTAAAAGCGCAAGTAAGAGCATTAACCCATGGCCGAGGTGCTGATTATGCGTTCGAGTGCACCGCTATCCCCGCATTAGGCTCCGCCCCTTTAGCCTTAATTAGAAGCGCCGGTACCGCAGTACAAGTGAGTGGTATAGAGCAACGCATCGATTTTGATTGTGAACTATTTGAATGGGACAAAATTTATATCAACCCGCTTTATGGGATGTGTAATCCAGAACGAGACTTTACGCGGATCCTCGATCTTTACCAGCAAGGCGAATTAAAGCTCGAAGAGCTGGTCACTAAAACTTATAAAATCGAAGATATCGCCGAAGGATTTGATGACCTGTTACACGGTCGTATCGCTAAAGGTGTAGTAGTTTTTGAGCATCATGAGTTTTTCGAGCCAAACGAGTACTAAGTCACTATGTCCATAATACGAATAGAACAATCCAATCCAAAATATTCCCGCGACAACACCATGACGCTGACACTTAACTCTACACACATAGGCGGACGCCAAGATGTCACTGTCTATAACCCCTATAGTCAAGCTAGAGATTTACCCGTGGTTATTCTACTTCACGGAGTCTACGGAAATAACTGGGTATGGATGGACTTAGGTGGTGCACACTTTGTCTATGAACAACTGCGTCAGCAAGGGTTATCGGAATTTGTGTTAGTCATGCCATCCGATGGCGGCATCTGGGAAGGCTCGGCTTATTTACCTTTACAAGACCAAGGCAATTTCGAAAAATGGATAGTTGAAGATGTGCTAGAAGGTGTACAAACCACAGTAGATGCTGTAAGCAAACACAGTAATTTATATATTAGTGGTTTATCTATGGGAGGCTATGGCGCGCTGCGTTTAGGCGCAAAATATGCCAGCAAATTTAACGGTATTTCGGCACATTCTGCGATTACCAAAGTAGCGGATTTGAGACTGTTTACCGAAACGCCATTAGCAAAGTATCAAACTCTGGAAGAGCACGAATCCGACATTGTTTATTGGTGCAAAAAAAATCAAGCCCAACTACCACCTTTGCGATTTGATTGTGGCAAACAAGATCAATTATTAAGCAGTAACCAACAGCTCGCAGCGGCTTTTACCGACGCTAACATTCTTCATCGGTTTACGGAGTATGACGGTGGCCATGAGTGGCTGTACTGGCATCAGCATTTGAAGACCACTTTATGCTTTTTCGATACGCTTGAGCAGAATCCAAAAAGAGCATAATTATGATATTTTTAACTTAATTAGTAGCATTAATTACACTTTAACTACATTAGAATAACATTGTAAGCGGTATAAACCACAATAAATATACGTTGAGAACTTCATGAATAACAGTGATATGAACGACCCTTTTGAACAGGCCAGAATCGACCAGGGCTATGCACAAGTCAGCGATCAAGACGACCCTGTTACCATGGTGTTAAGACTAAAAGACGTCAGAAAGTGCGCACACAACACCAAAACATTTAGCTCCCAGGATATCCCGGGCCGTATAGTGGTTCCTTCAGAAGTTAATATTCGTACAACTAGGCAAATACCCTTTGAGGTCGATCCTCCGATGCACAAAGGATACCGAGCCTTGCTAGATCCATGGTTTAAAAGACCGTTACAAGATGAGTATAAAGAACAACTTAACAACCAGATTAGTGACTTACTGGATGTGGTATTAAACCGTGAACCTGTTGAAGTAATCGAACAGTTTTCTTTGGTGCTTCAATCACGAGCGTTAACCCTACTACTTAACACGCCGTTCGAAGATTCTGAACGATGGATTAGTTGGGGTACTCATGTTTTTCGAAGTGAAGGAGAAGCATTAGACGGCGATAAAGCACAAGTTCTTTATGATTATATCGATGCAGAAATTGAGCGCGCCATTGCCACCCCGTCAGACGATCTTTATTCGGTATTATTAGCCGCAGAAGTAGACGGCAAAAAACTCACTAAAGAAGAAGTTAAAGGTGTCATTGTATTAACTTTCTCTGGTGGTCGAGATACCGTTATCAATGCCGTCTCAAACACTATAGCCTATTTCGCTGAGCATCCTGAATCATTACAACGTTTGCGTGACGAGCCTGAAATTCGTGGCCGCGCCATTGAAGAGTTCATTCGCTATTTTTCACCTCTTACACACATGGGCCGAGTCGTCACAGAAGATACCCAAGTATGCGAACATGCAGCCAAAGCGGATAGTCGTATATCTTTGTGCTGGGCCTCGGCAAACCGCGATGCATCGGTTTTTGAGACGCCAAACGAGGTCGTGCTAGATCGTAAAATGAATCCCCATGTGGGATTTGGGTTTGGTCACCACAATTGTTTAGGGGCAACCCATGCCAGACAAATTCTGAGTACCTTAATCAATGTGCTGTGCGACAAAGTACAGTCTATCGATTTGTTGGACGCCGAAGACAATATCGAACAGTGGGATGAATTTAAACGTAAGGTAGGGTATCACCGCCTGAATGTTCGATTTAATCCCAAATAACCCATACTTACCATTCATGCTTGCGGGTATTGAGTGACAAAAACTACATTAACACCGAGGTAAATAACATGGCAAAAATTACATTTATTACACAAGACGACGAGAACATTGTTCTGGAAGCTGACTCTGGTTCTGTGATGGCATTGGCTGTCGAAAACGGTGTAAGTGGTATTGACGGTGATTGTGGTGGCGTATGTTCTTGCGCAACTTGTCATGTGCACGTCAATCCTGACCACGTGAATCAAACCGGTGAAGCCAGTGAAATTGAAAAAGACATGCTGGAACTCGATGACAATGCTAACGAATACAGCCGTCTTTGCTGCCAAATAGAGATCAGTGAAAAGCTTGATGGCTTGATTTTAACCGTCGCTAATTAAGGTAAGTCTGATGTCTGACATGCAAACGTTAAATGGTAACTGCATTATAATTGGCGCAAGCCACGCGGGTGTGAATGCTGCTTTTGCTTTACGTAAAGAAGGTTGGCAAGGTGCGATCACTGTTTTTGATACCGATCCTACCTTACCTTATCACCGCCCTCCGTTATCTAAAGCCTATTTAACAAGCGATGATGGCATCGAAAAGAATCTGCTGAAAGCTGAACAAAGCTATGAAAAGAATCAAATCAGCTTAAGTTTAGGCATCAAAATCACGTCGATAGACCGTAAAAAACAGCTCATTCACTGCGATGATGGTGAGCAGCATAGCTACAACAAACTCATTATTGCCACAGGTGCACGGCCTTTTATTCCCCCTATCAAGGGCATAGACAGCGCCCATCAACTCTATCCATTACGTACCGCTGAGGATGTTAATCACATCCGCCAGGCAATGTTAAGTAGCAGTAATAAGCGAGTAGTCATTATTGGTGGTGGTTATATTGGCCTAGAAACCGCCGCATCCTTAAAAAAAATGGGTGCTAATGTCACCGTACTAGAACGTGAATCACGGATTTTAGCTCGGGTCACCGCTCCTATAATGTCGGACTATTTTCAACAACTACATCATGAACATGGCGTCGAAGTGTTCACCGCTAAAGATGTGACTAGCATCGAAACAAAGGATGATTCAAATACTGTTATCTGCGCCGATGGTAGCCACTACCCCGCAGATATTATCATTGTTGGTGTGGGTATTCGGGTCAATACTGAGCTTGCCTTAGAAGCAGGTCTGGACATTGAAAATGGTATAAAAGTAGATAATGCTGCCAGAACCAATGATAAAGATATTTACGCCATTGGCGATTGCAGCTTTCATCACAATCCGCACTACAATCGTTTGATTCGTTTAGAATCGGTGCAAAACGCCGTTGATCAAGCCAAAGTTGCGGCTGCATCTATTTGCGGCAAAGACGTCACTTACGACACCTTACCGTGGTTTTGGTCGGATCAATATGATGTCAAATTACAGATGGTTGGCCTATCTAGCGGATACACCAAGGTGGTAATACGTAAAGAAACAGACGATGAGCGTAAGTTTTCAGTGTGGTATTTTTACCATGAGCGACTATTGTCGGTAGACACAATCAACCACGCCAAAGCCTATGTGGTGGGAACTAAACTCATTAAAAGCGGTGCTGTTATCGATCAAAACAAACTGGCCGATAGCCGTATAACCTTACATCCCGATAACCTTATCTAATATGACTTGAGGGGACGAATGAGGCACTGATGCTTCTCAATGTAGGATTCAAGCAAATATAGTTGACACTATCAACCAAAATAATTATAGTAGACATTATCAACTATAATTATTTGGATGCTGTTGTGCAACTTAAGTTAAAAAAAGCATTGGTTTTGCTTCCGATTATGCTCAGCTTAATCGGTACCATAACTGGAATAATGAGCTATGTTAATTTGGCTCCTGAACAGCACTTTTTACAAGCCTGGTTAAATGCCTTTGTGTTTGCATTTTTGGTGATGTTGCCAAGTGGTGCGTTAATATTTGCTGCAATACATAAATTGGTAAATAGCCTGTTTGTAAGAATGCCAAGCCTATATAAAAAGCTACTGCAAGGGATCTTAATGGCGGTGGTAATGGAGTCCATTCTGGCCATTGTGACTACTGCAATTAATCATGACTTTGGCAGTATTAGCCACTTCACCACTACGGTCATCACTAGTTTCTTGTACGCCTTACCCATAGGTCTTGGTTTTGCTTGTTTGATGACCTTTGTGTTACATCCAAAGCTTGAAACCTTTTTTACTGATCCGCAAGCTTAACCAATAATTTAGGAGATAATAATAGGCCCCAAGATGCGCATGACACAAGTCTCGTCAGTGAGTGATATTTCGCCTCATATGAAACGTATTATCGTTACCGGAAATGAACTCAAAGACTTTCCTTCCGATAAAAAAAGCGCTCATACACTATTAAAGAATTTGATCGACAAAGTATGCAGCTAACACTAGATTTTGCCGTTAACGATCACCAAGGTTTAGCGAGTAATTGGGCATCCAACGCAGTGCCAGGGGATCATCTTGGAATTGCCGGTCCAGGTGGCAGCAAACACCCCGACTTATACGCTGAGTCTCATTTGATGTTTGGTGATATCACTGCTCTACCTGCCATTGCAGATATTAGAACTTATGCCCGACAATGCCAAAGGTGAAGTGTGGATCCAAGTACCTGAAGAACTAGATAAACAAAATCTAGTGGCCCCAGCCAATATGCTAATCAACTGGCTAGTAACGCCCGATAAATTAACTGGCGATTTTTTATTAGCACTAAGCTCACAAACAACGAACTTGAATAATACAGCTATTTTTATCGCGGCAGAAGCCTGCGTAGTGAAACAACTTAAAGCCCATCTTAACGAACACTGTCATTACGACAAACCCAAGCTATACGCCAGTGCCTATTGGAATAGAAAAAAATAGACATCGCCAGTCCGCTAGAATTAAACGTTTTGTTAAAAGCCAAGTTTGGTTTTAGCGTAGTTTCATTCCACTCTTTTACTAAAAATAAAGCGGCCAAATCCCAATCAAATCAAGTGCAACACAAACATTGTTTACAATAAACATTTAACACCATAGAATAGATGCAACTTTAACTTAGTAATAGCGAAGGTTACTGCATCATGAATAAACTAAACGGCGCGATCTGGGCAACTGCAATTGCCTTAACGGCAAGCCTATTCATTAATGGGTGCAGCACAGCAACTGATAAAAATTCACGGCAAACACAATTACCAAGTCAAGATGTGATCAATCACGCTGTGCATATCAATAACCAAACCGATTATGTTACCTCCTACGATGTACAAGGTTCGTTGCTTAAAAAGTTAATACTGCAACTTACACTAGACAAACATTATGGCAGTTTGAGTCTGTCGGCGAACAACGAAGTATTGGTAGACAATATCGATATTCCCAACGCCGGAGAACAAACCCTAAATGTGCTAGTACCTTTTAAAGCACTAGGTCAGCATAAACTTACGTTTTCAGGCAGAAGCAATAGCATCACCATTAACCGTGCATATTTCGAAGATATTAACGGGCTCGACTTACCTAAGTACCGCGATATTTCAAAAGAAATAGGCCTTGATACCAAAGAAACTTACAAATACGGCGGGCCAGCTGTCGCCGACTATGATCAAGATGGTGATTATGATTTTGTGCTTAACAACCATAATCATGTCCCTACTCAGATAGTGACCAATAACAGCGGTAAAGTGAATATCCAGCGTCTATTTGATTCACCTAGAGATCTCCATGGTTCAAGTTTCGGGGATTATGATAACGATGGTGACTTAGATTTGTTGGTAGCCCTAGGCGGAGGCAGTGGCAGTAACCCCACATCTTACGAATTATTCCGCAACGACAAAGGTGAGTTTATTAATGTCTCTACCATGGCGGGTATTAACCAGCCAGCCAGAGGACGTTCGCCACGATGGGTAGACATTGACTTAGACGGAGATCTAGATATCGCATTGTTCAATGCGCAAACGCCTAATTATGACGGTCCCATTCAGATTTTTTACAAAAATAATGGTGATGGCACCTTTACCCATACAAAAATTGCAGGACTTCAAGATGCTTATGCTGAACGTGTATTGTTAACCGATATTAACAATGACGGCAAAGATGACTTTTTACTTTTTTCACCTGCATCACTTTGGCTTAATACCGGCGATTGGACCTTTAAAAACGTATCCGAACAATGGTTACCAAAACACATTAACGGTCAGAACCACATCATTAACGCGGCTCATCTTGATGTGAATAATGATGGTCTATTTGATTTGTATTTTGCTCGAGGCAAAACTCACTACCAATTATCTAACAAGTCTATCGATTTTAATCCTAACACTAGAAAACTCGATATTCGCGACAATGGCGAAACGGGAACAACCCTTATCGAGTTTAGCGCCAAAGATGATATTACTCTGTTTGATATGGAACTGGTTTATCGTTTATATGATGGCGGTTGGGCGATTTATTTAGGCAACACTAAAACTCGCCACGTAGTGAACGCTAAAGGTTTTCAGGAAACACAACGCCCTGTTGAAATGCGTACTGCCGAAAAATCGCTGAATATTAGCCAGGACATGGCCAAGGGCTGGCCTGAAAAAAGAGAAAACAATGGGATGTATATTGGCTATCTTGGCAATGGCAAATGGCGAGCCGAATGGGTCAGAAAACAAAATGTTTTTTGGGGCGTTTCGTTTTCAATCACTGGTGTAAGTGACGTCAGTCATGATTGGGCACCTAACTACCGCAACGAAAAAGATGTACTGCTAATCAATAAAGGCGATCATTTTGAGGATGCCTCAAATGCATGGAACTTACCACCAGGTGGCGACCATTGGGGCGTCACCCATGGTGATATAAATAACGACGGTTTTGAAGATATCTTTTTATATCGTTATGGATTCTTAAAACAACGTATTGCCGATTTAGTATTACTCAACACTGGTAACAATAGTTTTGAAATGACCACGCAACATGGCGCTTTTAGCGCCAATGATCCCGGCCATGGTGATATGGGCCAAGCCTTTGATTTTGATTTAGACGGTCAAATAGACATGCTCAATGGCAGTGAAGAAGAAGGCCATTGGTACCTGTATAAAAACATCAGCAACACCTCCAATAACTTTATTTTAGTAGATGTGGATTATAGCCCAGTCAGCAAAGTAGACGCTTATTCTGCGCTGGTCACAGTCACCACTAAGTCCGGTAAAAAGTATAAAAAACGTGTGGGCTCCGCAGGTGAGTCATTTTCACAAAGCATGCTCAACAAAGTGCATTTTGGACTAGGCCAAGAAACCCAAATAAAACGTGTTGAAGTTAGATGGAGAAATGGCGAAACAGTGGTTTTAGACGACCTTCAAGTGAACAAAATGGTAAGCACTAAAAAATAATAGAATGCCGATAGGGCTTGAATAACATGCGTATTAACTTACTCAACTTTGATGCTAAACACTGCAGCATTAACATGACTGACTGTGCCGAAAAGCTATTCATTATCGTGACGGTGCTTGTTTGTTTAATACTGCCAAATCGTACCATTGCGCAAACAGACTTAGCCGTAAGTACACAAACAGCAAGTCACCCAGATTGGCCAAATAGCCGAGTATTAAGATGGGCTCATGTGTATGAACCTTCACATGCTTTGCATAAATGGGCTTTATGGGCCAGTGATGAGATTTATAAAGAAACCCATGGACGTTATAAAATTAAAATATACGCGTCATCTTCGCTGGGTAAAGAAGCGCATATTAATCAAAGTTTAAGTTTAGGCTCATTAGATATTATTTACACAGGCACTAGCTTTGCGTCGCAAATGTATAAGCCTTTAGGCTTGTCTGAAATGCCTTATATCTTTGAAAATTATCAACACTGGCAACGCTACGTCACCTCTGCAGTATTTGCGCAACTGACACAAGAATACCAACAACGCTCAGCTGGGAATGTCATATTAAGCTCCACTTACTATGGAGAACGACACCTAACCTCAAATATACCAGTAATCCTTCCTGAACAAATACGAGGCTTAAAGATCCGAGTGCCAGGTGCGGAAATTTATCAGCTATTTCCACTGGCGTTAGGTGCAAAACCTAGCCCTATTTCTTTTTCTGAAGTGTATTTGGCTATTCAGCAAGGAGTGGTAGACGCCCAAGAAAATCCGTTACCGACAATAAAAGCCAAGAAATTTTACGAAGTACAATCCAACATAAACTTAACCGGCCATGTTTTAGGATCTATCTTAGCGGTTTTGAGCGGCAGAACCTGGGACTTATTGTCAAAAGACGACCGAACAATATTTACTAAAGTACTGAGGATAGCAGCACAAAAAGCCTCAGAGGAAACCCGTTACAACGAACAAAACTTATCGAAATGGTTTGAACAACAAGGTGTGAGTGTCAACCAAGTAGAGCGCAACGCATTTCGCCAACAAGTACTCAACTTCTATGAGCACACTACCTTTGCATATGACCGGAGCATATATGACCTTATCCAAGGCCTCTGAGCCAGCCGAACTTAAAAGTGACGATGATGATTCATTTTCGTTCTCTGATGTTGCCCTTGAAGATTGGATATCCTTAGGTTTATTTTTCCTTTTGGCCACTATTCTAATTGCACAAGTGGTAAGTCGATACGCGTTAAATGCGCCATTAGGTTGGACCGAAGAAGTAGCAAGGTATCAGTTGATATTGCTTTCATTTATTGGCGCATCAATAGGTTTTAGGAAAAACACCCATATTAGTTTTGTGTATTTCCATAGCTTTGTCCCCCACAGACTCATGCCCATATGCAGCGCGCTGTTGTCATTGATAAATACATTATTCTTAGTTTTTTTGTTCATTACCTGTTTAGCCATAGTGCCATTAATTACTAACCACGAAATGAGTTCCCTATCGTTATCCATTAGTGTGCTTTACGGCTTGCTAGGCCTATCCCTGGCCTTGTGTTTGCTTCGCTCATCAATACGTTGTGCAAATGATATTAAGGGTCTCTTTATAAGAGCAGACATAAAAGCAGACTCGCCCCATGCTACTTCAACCAATACACCGCTAACCAAGGATCCATAAAGATTATGGTTATTATCGCCCTTTTTGTTTCGCTATTTCTACTCATAATATTGGGGGTGCCTATTGCTTTTGCCCTTGCAATCGCTTCTTTGATTGCAATAGCCATAGAAGGCAGCATTCCAAGTTTGGTGGTATTTCATCAAATGGTCGGAGGCATGGATAGCTTTCCACTATTATCAATCCCGTTTTTTATTCTTGCTGGCGCTTTAATGAATCAAGGCGGTATTACACAACGCATATTCGATTTCGCCGGGGCGTTAATGGGCTGGTTACGCGGTGGGTTAGGCCATGTAAACATCGGCGCTTCTATTTTGTTTTCAGGCATGTCTGGCGCAGCGGTTGCTGATGCAGGCGGCTTAGGTGCAATGGAAATAAAAGCTATGCGAAATAAAGGTTACGACGCTGATTTTTCGGTAGGCTTAACGGCCGCCTCGTCCACTATTGGCCCTATTATCCCACCTAGTTTGCCAATGATTATTTACGGTGTAATGGCTGGCGTTTCAATTGGACAGTTGTTCGCAGCCGGTATTATTCCCGGCTTATTAATGGCGCTTTCTTTGTTTATTATGGTGACTATTTACGCTCGAAAGCGGAACTACCCGAAAGACAATTCATTTTCAGTAAAACGCATTGTTGTTAGTTTTAAGCACGCTTTTGCTTCATTACTTGCCCCAGTTATTATTGTAGGCGGCATATTAACTGGATGGTTTACAGCGACCGAAGCGGCAATAGTGGCATGTGTATACGCTCTTTTGCTTAGTACTCTGGTTTATAGAAACCTAACCTTAAAAGGTCTATTAAAGGTATCGGTTAGCACCATTGAAACAACTAGCTCAATCATGCTTATCATTGGAGGTGCCGCGATATTTTCGTGGGTATTAACCAGCCAAAATATTCATCAAATTGTGGCTGACTCTCTTGGTTTTGCAGGCTCAAATAAGTACTTAGTGTTGTTAGCCATTACCCTTATATTATTTTTGGTGGGCTGCTTTATGGAAACCATTGCGGCTATCACTATACTCACGCCCATTTTACTTCCAGTTGCCATCGCTGCAGGCATAGATCCTGTGCAGTTTGGGGTGATTATGGTACTCAACCTCATGATTGGTTTGTTAACGCCCCCTTTGGGCATGGTGTTGTTCGTGTTGTCTCAGGTGTCAGATGTACCGGTTGAGCAATGCGCCAAAGCTACATTGCCGTTTATCGTGCCATTGGTCATAGTGCTAGCACTCATTATGTTGGTGCCAGCACTTACCTTATGGTTACCGTCTGTTTTGTACTAAACTAAACAAAGCAAGATATGTATGCTGTTATATAGCTAACCTGAGTATATGTCCTTTACCATCAATAGTTACGACTAATATTATGGCCCCGTCAGGCGCCACGCTTACGTCACGAATACGTCCTCGGTCAGACAGAATAAGTTCAGTATTAGTAACCGAATCACCTGCTGTGTTAATTAACTGTAATTCTTGTATTCCCATACCGCCTGCTAACATTTTCCCTTGCCAATTAGTAAACATTTTGCCATCGTAAAATGCTATGCCTGCAACCGCAATAGACGGAACCCAATAGTGCTTAGGTTGCTCCATACCTTCCCTTTCTGTGATGTGAGTAATAGGCGTGCCATCGTAGTTCATTCCATAGGTGATAATAGGCCAACCATAGTTCGCGCCCTTTTTAATAAGGTTAATTTCATCGCCACCGCGTGGACCATGTTCCGATTCCCAAAGACGATCAGAGTTTGGCTCTATGGCTAAGCCTTGCGGGTTACGGTGGCCAAAGCTCCATATGCCTGGCAGCGCACCTTTTAGTTTAATAAACGGGTTGTCATGTGGCACTTGTCCGTTGTAGTGCAAACGAAATATTTTACCGTTGGGTAGGCTCAAGTCTTGTGCACTGGGCCGATTACCGCGCTCACCAATAGCGAAATAGACATAACCATCATGAAAGACAATTCGCGCACCAAAGTGACGTCCTGAATCTGTATGGGCGGTTTGTGACGCTTCAAAAATATCCTCATGATCGGACCACGTATTATCCTTAATCTTTCCACGCGCTATTTTCGTGATGCCGGTTTTACCGTCGTTTGACGAGGCATAAGCAATATAAATCCAGCCATTACTTGCGTAATCAGGATGTAAAGTAATATCTAGTAGGCCACCTTGCACGTGATGCCATATGTCGGGTAAACCTTCAATTTTGGACAGTAACTTTCCTTGTTCCGATACGTGTAAAAGTGCACCATCTCGCTGCGTCACTAGCATAGTATTGTCAGGAAGATACTCAACTGCCCATAGAATGCTCTCGGCTATGTGTAGGGTGTCTATCTTAAATGTATGACCAAGAGCGGTAATAGATGCTGCCTGACTGTTAGTTGGCGCGGCTACACGCTTTTTCTCGTGACGTTGTTCACTGATGTATATTACCAAGGCGCGAATTTGTTCTTCCGACAGTGTCTCTTTCCATGCAGGCATACCTCTACTTGCGACACCATTCCTAATATAGTGTGCGAGTGATTCAGGCGACCCGTCTTTTAGCCATGTCTCATTTAACAGTGAATCGGCCATGCCTCCAGCCAGTGTAATACCGTGACAAGACTTACAGTTGTTTTGATACAATGATTCTACTCTTTCCTCTGCATGGGAATGCACTGAAAATAGGCTGATTACAAGCGCACTCGTAGCCAAAAGTATTCCTAAAACGCGCTTGCCAAATAAAATGATTGAAGCCGATTTTGGAAATTGAATATTCATATTTCATCACCCTTGAAAGTAATAATCATTGGATATTAATTGTATCTGTTTCCTGTATAAAAAGCCTACTTTTTGTTAACTATTAATGATTCACAATATAATCTAATTGGTTTTTATAAGTGGCCCATGTACAGAAGTGGTTAAACAATAACGATATGAATAACGGAAACGGCTAGATCATAAAAACCTAGCTGTTGATAGAATGTGTGTTCTTAAGGGCAGATAATCAGATATTAGGATAGTAACTGATGTTCCCTTAAAGTGACTACGACCCCATTTATTGAAAAAGAAGGTTTAGAGACCGATTTAAATGATTGTTCTGAGAGCTTAGACTGGTGACATGGAAAGTTGTATTCACTAAGCAAGCTCCGAAGGATGCGAAAAAACTTGCTAGTAGCGGCCTCAAAAGTAAAGCTAAAATTTTAATCGACATATTCAAAGAAGATCCTTACCAATCTCCTCCCTCGTTTGAAAAATTAATCGGTGCTCTTACTGGCGCTTATTCACGACGAATAAATATCCAACACCGACTAGTATATCAAGTGTAAAACTTGGAAAAAGTAGTCAAAGTACTGCGATTATGAAGTCACTGTGAGTAATAGAGCTCCCACCAAAACGATCAACCACATTCGATTCGCTCAATGGAAGCAAGCCTCGAGAGTAATAAACGGCTTTTACATTCCCTTTAGTGGCACACTCATCACGTAGTCATCAGCCGTAAAGTAAAGGGTTTTCTCATTTGTGGTCAGTGTGCAATTTGATGTGATTTGACCCGTTCTTATTTTCGCTAACACCTTGCCATGATTATCAAACAACCACACACCACCGGGGCCTGTGGCAAAAATCACCCCACTTGAATGCACGGCCATACCATCGGGAAGACCTTGTTCACCCTGTTGTCCAACTAATGTCGTAGCATCAAAAAACACGCGTTTATTAGCTAGTGTCCCATCGGTATTAATATCGTAGGCTAACCATAGTGCGCTTTTGGGATCGGAAACCGCAACGAGTAAGGTTTGCTCATCTTTTGTCAATGCAATGCCATTGGGAAAGCTCACTTCGTCATCGAGTAACACCAGCGAACCTTCTGCTTTTAACAAAAACACACCTTGAAACGCTAATTGCTTACGCTCGTCTGCCATTATGTTTTTTAAGCCATAAGGCGGGTCAGTAAAATACAAATCGCCATTGCTATGGTAAACACCGTCGTTAGGGCTATTAAGCCGTTGGTTTTTATAGCTGCCAACTAATGTTTTAAAATCGGCTTTAGGTTTGTTCAATGCGGCCTGCATAGTGGCAATACGACGATCGCCTTGTTGAAACAATACCAACTCGCCCTTGTGATTAAGTAATAAACCATTAGAGCCTTGGCGATAATCACCTGCCACCAAACCAGTTGCACCAGCCCCTCTTAAATAAACAGAGGTGCCGCCTCTTGGATCATATTTTTGAATGACATTATTGGGAATGTCTGAGAAAAGTAGATAACCTCCCTCTTCTATCCATAACGGTCCTTCGGTCCAAGTATGCCCTTCACTTACAACACTAATTTCACTTTTAGGCTCGAGTAATGTCAGCGCCCTATTGTCAAAGATTTCTATATGCGGTGTGATATCTGTAGATTGATTGCCGTGATTATCCTCAGCAGCAATGCTGGAATGCATAACCATAAACCATAATGTACAAATAGCTAAAAACCGAGTATTTACCAATCCCATAATATTTCCTTGTAACAAACACACTGACCAAATTTTTCCCACTGAGGGGACACGTTACCCACGGTGTTTTTTCACCATTTCAACAAACTGTTTCACAAAATCAATATGATCTTGTTTATCTTGCTCTGAATCTATGGCGCGGGTTAACTGATTGCCCACACCCACACCGGCCGCTCCAGCAGCAAACCAGTCCTCAACATTGTCTAAATGAATACCACCAACCGCCAGAAATGGCGTGGTGTCAAATGGCCCTTGCACTCCTTTGAGATAATCAGTCCCAATTTCTCCTGCCGGAAATAACTTAATAATGTCCGCTTCCATCTCCAGCGCCTGAGCGATTTCAGTTGGTGTGAAGGCTCCCATTAAAACTGGAATATTATGCCTATGAGCAATTTGCACCACCGCAGCATTAGTATTAGGAGTGACAAGAAACTGCGCACCCGCAGCAATGGCATCAGCAGCCCGCTGCTTATTAATAACAGTACCAGCTCCAATAAGAATATCTGGATACATAGCACGCGCTTTAGCGATTTCTTCACAATACCCTGGCGTATTTGACGTGATCTCTAAGACTTCAATGCCACCGTCAACCAAACACTTTAGCGTCACCGCCACTTGGTTTTGTTGTTTTAATCGAACAATCGCCACTAAGCGATGTGCCAAAATACGTTTTGTAATGTTTTGCCGAGTTAACCCCATATTAAAAATATCCTATTAAGTTATCTGATCACATGACCGCTAATATTACCGCCCGAAATGGAATGAATGTCTTCTTTTGTGGCGGTCAACTGGTCGCCTAATATGGTGTGTTTCAACGCAAATGCCGCGGTTGCAAAATCCACTGATTCTTGTGGGGAAAAGTCATGCATAATGCCGTGTAATATACCAGCGGCAAAGGCATCTCCGGTGCCAAATCGGTCGAGAATATCTACTTGATAAGAGCTGCTAGTCACGCACTTTGCGCCTTGTAAATACACACCACTAAGACCGTTAACCGAAGCCGAATGGTGTTCTCGACTGGTTAATGCCACGCCATCAATTGCAAATTTTTGCTGAACATCACTGGCTGCGGCTACCGTATTCTCGATTGATGATTGGCCACTATAATCCAAATCAAATACATCTTTGAGCACGCCACAATTGCCATGTAGCAAATCGGTGTATTCCATTATTTGTAAAAATATCTGCCGTGCGTCTTCAACATTAGCCCATAAGGTTCGTCTAAAATTTAAATCAAAACTTACCTTAATTCCCATTGCGTGGGCTGCTTTCACCGCTTTAACTGTTTCGTTTGCACATTGATTGGAAATGGCAGGGGTGATACCAGACACATGCAACCACTGACTTCCCTTAAGGACCTGTGGCCAGTCAAATTCATTTTCTTGGATAGCCGCAAGGGCCGAATTTGCTCTATCGTAAATAACCGAGGATGGTCTAATTGATGCACCCAATTCAATAAAGTAGGTGCCGATACGCTCGCCTCCTCGCAGTAAGTTTGAGGTATCAATGCCGTAACGATTAAGTGAAGCCATTGCCGCATTGCCCAAACTATTATTGGGTAATTTACTGACAAAATTGACTGAATTTCCTAAATGAGCCAAGGCACTGGCAACATTGGACTCTGCACCCGCGTAATCCACACTAAAGTTATGACTACTAACGATTTTCTGACCTTTAACCGCTGGCGTCAGGCGCAGCATCAACTCTCCAAAACAGGTTAAACGCATACTTCATCCTGCCCTTGTGTAGATATCTGAACTTGTTCAATCTTGCCAATTAAAAACAGGTAAGAGCACATGCCCAGTAGCGCTAAACCACTAATAAACACCAGCGCAGGAGCAAAATCGCCACCCTGCACTAAGAAGCCAATTATCACCGGGATAGTGACTGCTGATAAGCCACCGATAAAATTCATACAACCGCCGACCAAACCAACAAACTGCTGCGGGGCGAGCAAGGAAACAAATACCCAAGCAATAGACGCCAGCCCATTGCCGAAAAATGATATAGACAAAAAAGTAATAATCCAAAAAGTGTCATCGGTGTAGTTAGCGCCAATAATACTGACGGTACACAACATACCGATAATGATGGGCGCTTTACGTGCCACCTCTTTGGACCAACCTCGGCGGGTTAAAAAGTCCGAAGTAAAACCTGAGACCAGCACACCAACAAAGGCGGCAATGAAAGGAATAGATGCTAGAAATCCAGATTGAAGAAAGTCCAAACCACGGTACTCCACCAGATAAGTAGGGAACCAGGTTAAGAAAAACATTAACACTCCACCTAAACAAAACTGACCGATATACACTCCCCATAACTTGCGCACCATAAACACACGCTTTATATCCTGCCAGTTCACTTTTTTAGGCTGGTTTTCATCGGTATTTTGGGTTGCAGTGGCAGTAATATGCTTTAATTCCCCTTGATTAATGCTGGGGTGGTCCTGTGGATCGCGATAGAACACATACCAAATCAACGCCCACCCTATGCCAACCAAACCAGACACAATAAACAAGCCCCGCCAGCCAAACGTATCTTGTATCAATGCCAACACCGGCAGTAAAAACGCTAAACCAATAAATTGTCCTGAGGTATATACCGCAATCGCAGAAGCTCTTTCACTTTCGGGGAACCACTGAGTCACAATTTTGTTATTGCAAGGATAAGACGGCGCTTCAAATACACCAATGGCCATGCGACAACCTAGCAGGGCGGCAAAAGAACTAATAAAACCTTGTACTAAAGTGGCCAGTGACCAAGTCACTAATAAAATAGGGTAAAGCAAACGGACTTTGACCAAGTCTACAGCCAAGCCACCGGGAATTTGCATTATCGAATAAGTCCATCCAAATGCCGAAAATATTAATCCGAGTTGTACTGACGTTAGTTGTAATTCATCTGACAAGGCCGATGCAGCTACCGATATGTTGCTGCGGTCCATGTAATTGATCACCACACTGATAAACACCATGGCTAAAATACCTAGGCGTTTTTTGGTTGGCTTTGCGATGGTTTGATCCACGTGTTTGGCTCCCTATTTTATTGTGTCTATTTAGCTGCTTACCAATTGGTGTAAGAACCGTCTTTTTTATGTAAACGAGGGGTTTCCCATGGTTCAAACGACAAATCTTTGATGAGTTCTTCATTCACATCAATGCCCAACCCAATCGCATCAGATACCGGGTGGGCGTTATTCACCACCTGAGGGCGACCAACAAAATAAGTATCATAGTCCTGCATATCATCGCAGTAAGGTGGCAATTCTAACCAAGCCATGTTGCTGACGGCCGCACAGTAATGAATGGTGGCAGCTGAACACAAAGGACTAAGGGGGTTGTGTGGCATCATATCGATGTAGTTGGTTTCACATAGCGCAGCTATTTTCATGCCTTCGGTAAAACCACCAGCGTTACAGATATCAATACGGCCAAAGTTAGTTAAACAGGTTTGGGTAAAGCGAGAAAAATCCCATTTACTGGAGAATTCCTCACCCACTGCAAAAGGTACGTCACACATTTGGCGTAGAGTTTGATAGGCGGCTACCGATTCATCACGTATTGGCTCTTCAATAAAATCAATAGTGCCCGCTGGCATCCGTTGTAAAAAAGACACGGTTTCAGCCACCGATAAGCGGTGGTGATAATCAATACCTAAGACAATTTCACTCCCTAACTCTTTGCGGCAGCGCGTTAAGCATTCTGCCGCTTGCGCAATTGAGTGACGTGGGTCAAACAATGTCGACGAGTTCGCATTACCGTGCACACCAGTGGTAGCCCGTATCACTTGCCAACCTTTTTGTTTGAACTGCAAAGCTTCAGTAATAAAACTGTCGTCTAAGGGTTTGGTAGATGTAACAAAAAGTGGTATTTCGTCCCGTTGACGACCACCTAGTAATTGATAGACAGGAATACCGAGACTTTTAGCCACGAGATCATGCAAAGCAATATCAATAGCGGCAATGGCCGCCGACAATACTCGGCCTCCTTCAAAATACTGGCTACGATACATTTCTTGCCACAGTGCGCCAATCCGACGTGGATCTTTACCTATTAAAAATGAACTAAAATGCTGAACTGCGCCAATAACCGCTAACTCTCTACCCGATAAACCGGATTCGCCCCAGCCGTAAAAACCTTGGTTTGTTTCCACTTTAATCAAACATATGTTGCGGGGCCCAGCTTTAAACGCATAGGCTTTGATGTCTGTAATTTTCATTTTTGTCTCGTTGGTTGATCATCGATATAGCGCGACCAGTACTGTCTACTGTTGGTAATGTGGTTTTGCAAAATAGCTAAGGTACCGTCTGCGTCCCGTTGCTCTAAGCACCGCATTATCGCGCGGTGCTCGACCATACTTTGACTAGCGCGTGATTTATTTGAACTTAAGTTGGCGTGCATAGTTTGTAGTACCAACCGATTTTTACGCCATAACTCTACCGCATGAGTGTTGTAGTGCTGACTGTACATTGCCCAATGGAATTGGGTGTCCAAGATGCGATAGGATAAATGCTCTGATTCTTCCAAACGTTCCATTTGATGCATTAAGTGATACAAATGCTGACGTTGTTCAACTGTGTGTTCGTGTACAAACCATTCCATCAGATAAGGTTCAATCAGTTGCAATATTTCAAATACATCGCGCATGGTGCGATATTCAAAATAGGTCACTCGTGCACCACTATTAACCGATACTGTGACCAAGCCTTCCCCTTGAAGACGATTTAACGCTTCCCTTACAGGATTAATACTTGTGCTATAACGTTTTGCTAAAGCGGTCGTAACTAAACGATCACCACTAACAAAAATAGCACTGGATATATCGGCCAAAATTCGTGAATAAACCGAATCTTCTTCACCGATTAATGGAGACTTCAAACCAACAACTTCAGGACTAACCATAATTACCACCTTTGTGAAAATTAATTACACAAATTAATTTACACATAGAAATCCAACAACAACTAACAATAAAGCGATAAAACCCGCCTTAAACCACACAATATCGATATGATTACACATAATTTAGATATTGTTAACAATATTTTGTTAAATATAAAGTGTTGATCTTTAATTTTATGTGTGCAAATGTGTTATTAGATTGTAAACAACCGCTTGCAAAAAAGTTGCTCGTTGAAGCGAAATAGTTAACGCAGGCACACTAAAAACACATAACTAGATAAGGCTATGGACATGTTTAATCATGCTAAAACTTTTAAATTCAAAGTACTCACTGGCGCTATTGCACTGGCGTTAGTTAACGGCAGCGCGATGTCTTCTGCTTCGGCTCAAGAAACAGAGAGTATGGACAACGACGTCGAAGTAATTTCAGTCAGTGGCATTCGCAGCTCCTTGACCAGCGCGGCCAATATCAAACGTCAATCTATCGGTATAGTGGATGTGATTACCGCAGAAGATATTGGTAAATTTCCGGATACTAATTTAGCTGAATCGTTACAACGCATAACTGGTGTATCCATTGATCGCTCCAACAACGAAGGTAACCAAGTATCGGTAAGAGGGTTTGGACCAACCTTCAATATGGTGACCCTAAACGGTCGTGCTATGCCAACATCTTCGACTCTATCGACAGATGGCGGCGTGAATCGGGCTTTTAATTTTCAACATATCGCATCGGAAGTGGTATCCGGTGTCGATATCTATAAAACCGGCAAAGCCCATGTCACTAGTGGTGGCTTAGGTGCCACAATCAACTTGCAAACAGCGACACCGTTTCAGCTAGGCAAAGAAACCATTAGCGGCAGTGCCACTGCGGTTTTTGACCAATCCAATGTGACCGGCGATGATGTTACGCCAGAAGTGTCTGGTTTATACAGTAATGTATTTGCTGATGGAAAATTTGGCCTTTTAGTGGCTTTGTCACATTCACAACGTGATAGTCGCAAAGAATCCGTTAATAATGACGGCTGGTTACCGGATGACGGTTCCACATACGCCGGTATCGATTCCTCAGGAATTACCAACCCCAATAACCCAGACAACACCTTTTGGGTACCTCGTAACTTTGCCGTGGAATACGGTGATCATCATCGTGAACGCAGTAATGCACAAGTGGTAGTTCAATATGCCGTTAGCGATGACTTAACCGCAACCTTAGATTATACCGCATCAGAATTTGACGAGACTATCGACCGTGTTCTTACTGGGTTTTGGTTCGACTCTGATGCCAATACCACCGGTACGGTGGATGCCAATGGCACGGTCACTAATCCTCGCCATAAAAACCATCGATTGAACTTTACTAATACTCATCAAGTCATTGAAACTGAAAATCAATCTGTTGGGTTCAACCTAGAATGGCAGGCCACTGACAATCTACAAATTAATTTCGATGCGCACAACTCAACATCAGAAACCCAGCCTGGTGGTGAAATCAGTGAATTCACGACAGTCATTAGTACACCACCAAACCTGCGTTATGTGGACATTGGTTTAGACTTTACTGGTGCCGATGTACCGAGTGTAATTGCCGATCCTTCTACCACAACCGAAGCCGGTGTTGCACCCGGCCCTATCCCAACCAATTATGATCCTTATTCATTACAGAATATTGATGGTGACGTTGTAGTAGTGCGCGGCAACGCAGTTAAAAATAACATCAAGCAATGGGAATTAAGCGGCGAATGGCTAAATAATAATGACAATGCATTAACTAAAGTAAGTTTTGGTGTTGGTCAAACCGATTATCAATATGACACTAGAACCCGTTTCGGCTTCAGCGTAATAACTAATACAATCGACCTAAATACTTTAGGTTTGTCATTTACCCCGGCTACAACAGGGCAAGGCTTTAGTAATTCAGAAAACTTGTTCCCTATGCAATACAACGTTAACCCCTTGGTAGTTAACCAAGCCATAACCGATGGTAACTTAATTACTGAAAATCCAGTGAACATTGATATGGTCAATGAAGAAACGTTTTCGGCTTACGTATCACTTGATTTCGATACTGAGTTTAATGACTTGCCGATTAATATTAACGCTGGGCTGCGTTTTGAAGACACCGAAGTGTTGGCATCATCTACTGCAAACTTACCACAAGCATTAGTCTATCTAACGGTAGAGGAAATTCGCGGTGTGTTCCCATCAGAACAAGAGGTGACCTTCGACACACTTACCGGTGGCTACTCTGAATTTTTACCTAATTTAGATGTTAGCGTTGAATTCAGTGATGATTTAGTTGGGCGCATGTCATACAGCAGAACTATAGCTCGTAGTGATATTACAGCCATTGCACCGGCAACGAGAATTACCAACACCCGTCCTGGAGGGCCATTCCTTGCAACTCAGGGCGATCCAAACTTGTTGCCGTACGGGTCAAATAATATTGATTTATCTCTAGAATGGTATTACGACCAAGGCAGTTATGCCTCGATTGGTTACTTTAAAAAGTACGTAAATAATTTCATCGGAACTAACGTAGTTCAGCGCACTATCAATGGCGCCGATGGTACACCACTCAAAGACCCTTCCGCTAACCCTCGTCCTGGTTGCCCTGATCCTTCGTCGAATCCAGTTAACGATGCATGTGTATCCCAAGCAACAGATCCTGAAATACTGTTTGACGTGACTGTTCCTAGTAACCTAGAAGATGCTGAAATTGATGGTTGGGAGGTAGCATTGCAACATATGTTTGGCGAGTCAGGATTTGGGGCGCTACTCAACTTTACCCTTGTTGACGGTAGCGTTGAGTATGATATTTATTCATTTGATCAAACCGTGGCATTAACTGGCTTAAGCGATTCCGCAAACTTAGTGGCATTTTATGATAAAGATGGCTTCCAAGCACGGCTAGCCTATAACTGGCGTGATGAGTTCTTGCTTAGAACTAATCAATTCCAAAGTAGTAATGAACCGATTTTCACAGAAGCCTATGGGCAACTTGATATGAGTGTGAGTTACGATATTAATGAAAACCTGACCATGGTATTTGATGGTATCAACATCCTGGAAGAAACCGCTCATCGGCATGGACGCTTTGACAATCAATTCTTAGCGGCGGAAGACTTTGGTAGTCGTTACAGTGTTGGTATTAGAGCTAAGTTTTAAGTTTATTTCATTGCATATAAGTAAAGCACGGCTTCCCAAGGGCAGTGCCTTAGCGTTAAATCTAGAATACATATGCTTATTTTTAAGGCTGTATTAAAACATGCATGTTACTCAATCTTTAACTAATGCAATCGAAGTAAATTTTATTGCCACCTTCTAGGTGGCTTTTTTCGTTGGAGAAAACAATGTCACAGTCCATCACCCAAGTAGTTATCGTTGGAGGAGGAACCGCTGGCTGGATAACCGCAGGTACCCTAGCCTCAACCCTAATAAAAAAATATGGAGACAACAATCCAGTCACGATTTCATTGATTGAATCCTCGGATATTGCATCCATTGGTGTGGGTGAAGGCACCTGGCCAACCATGCGTAATACGCTACGTAATATGGGCATTTCTGAAACTGATTTAATTAGAGAATGTAACGCCACCTTTAAGCAAGGTTCAACTTTTAAAGGTTGGAAAAATGGTAGTACTAACGATATATATCAACACCCGTTTTCATTGCCACAGGATTTTATTACTCTCAATATGGCTGACTATTGGCAACACCATCAGCAAAGTACCTTTGCAGACATAGTCACGCCTCAGTCTGCAGTTTGTCGACAGGGCTTAGCTCCCAAACAAGCTGCCACCCCTGAATACGCTGCGGTGTGTAATTACGGTTACCATTTAGACGCAGGTGCATTCGCTGAGTTTATAAAGAAACACTGTATCAATCACCTTCAGGTAAACCATATTGTCGATACTGTCGTCGCAATCGAGCCACATATCAATGGCGATATTAAAGCCATCCGTACCGAAAAAAACGGCGACATTAAAGGGCATCTCTTTATTGATTGCAGTGGCATGGCGGCGCTATTAATTGGTCAACACTATGGGGTAGCCTATAACACTCAACATCAGTATTTATTTAACGACTCCGCTATCGCCGCACATATACCTTACCCAGAAGGTAATAGTCCGATAGCATCAACGACTTTATCGAGCGCCCAAGAAAATGGCTGGATATGGGACATTGGCCTGCAAACTAGGCGAGGCACTGGTTACGTATATTCAAGTGAGCATAGTAGTGAAGTGCAGGCACAAGAATGTCTTCGCACCTATTTAAACCGTAACGGCCAAAACGAAGCTGAAACGTCTATTAAAAAAATTACGTTTACCCCGGGTTATCGACAAAAATTTTGGACCCATAATTGTGTCGCCATTGGGCTATCTTCTGGATTTGTTGAACCATTAGAGGCCTCTTCTTTGGCTTTAGTCGAACTATCAGCAGCCATGCTCAGTGACCAATTCCCAACTTGTACTGCCGCTATTCCGTTGTTAGCTAAGCGGTTTAATCAACGATTTAGCTACCGCTGGCAAAGGATTATCGATTTTCTAAAGCTGCATTACGTACTCAGCCAACGAAATGATTCTGCCTATTGGATAGACAACCGAACAACGGATAGCATCCCTGACAGCCTACAAGCACTCCTTGAATTGTGGAAATTCCAGACACCATGGCATTATGACTTTGAACGCACCGAAGTGTTTCCTGCGGCCAGCTACCAATATATTTTATGTGGAATGGGTTACTCCCGCTCATTACCCAACCATCCAATTTCAAGCAGAGTACAACAACAAGCACAGCAGAATATACAGCAGGTCCAAAACCTGACCAGACAATACTTAACAGCACTGCCCAGTCACCGGGGGTTAATTAACGACTTAATTGTTTAATAAACGCTAAATTAACGACCAATACCTATTCGACCTTAGTTTATATTGACGCTAACCGGTTCGACTGCTGTACCGCTGATTTTAATCACCCCAGCTTTGCCATCTAGACTCCTAAACATAAATAGTGCTTTGCCTTGCTCGGTGATCACATCTTTGCTGCGATAGTTGGTAATGGTAGAACTATTACCGTTATCAGCACCAATCAATTCCAAGTTGCTGGAATTCTCAACACTTAGTTGCATTTCCTGATGTCTAACCGGTGTATTATTTCCATCGCGCACTTCTACCAACACATGGGCCACCTGATTAACGTCTGCGGCTAAGTTTGTTTTATCTGTTTCAACATGTAATTGACTCGCCTGAGCGGCGGTCACAACCGTATCTATGGCGGAACAACCGTTAGTGCCTCTTGCCA
This sequence comes from Paraglaciecola sp., assembly GCF_039964565.1. Lineage (GTDB taxonomy): Bacteria > Pseudomonadota > Gammaproteobacteria > Enterobacterales > Alteromonadaceae > Paraglaciecola. The sequence goes on along the minus strand of NZ_JBDVXF010000006.1, from coordinate 158,008 downwards.
TTAGCACTCCTGGCTCAAAATTCAACGCCCATTTATGAATATGATCAGGGCTATTTTTTAGTGTTTGCACGCCTTGGGTTTTGCCATTTAAGAACAACTCAACACTGTCACAATTACTCAATACCTCGATGATGACTGGTTCGTTGTTAGCATAATTCCAGTGTTCATTAACATCCTGCCAGCCCCATACACGATGCTGCCATTTGCCTACTTCTTTTTCGGTAACGTTGCCTTTTTCATCCCGCTGATAAACCGACTGTTCTTCTGTTTGAGCGGTAATTTTTAGGTGAGGCTCACTATTCCATAACGACTTGTAGAGATGAAATGACGGATGTGCAAAACCAGCAACATCGATTAATCCTCCATTAAATCCTTTGTTTGGCCATTGATTATGTGCTTCGCCCAGATAATCAATTCCCGTCCATAGAAAGGTCCCTGGAATAAAGTCACGTTCTTCAATGGCTTTCCATTCATGCCAATGAGCCACATTTTCTGTACCCATGATCATTTTTTCTGGAAAGAGCTCATGACCGTAATCATAAATAACTCGACGATAGCTATATCCAACAATATCTAAGGCATCGGTATAACCTGAAATATGACTGACCGACGGTAAGATCAGGTTTGCGGTAACCGGTCGGGTCGTATCAAGTGCTTTAAGCCATTGGGAGAGTTTCTGTGCTGTATTGGCCAATACATATTTGCCTTCATCACTTTTATGAAAACGACTAACAATTTCTTGTGGCGAAATAAAAGGAGGATTATGAAAATAATTACCCGAGGCATTCATGTCGAAGTACCCTGTGGCTGCTTTGTAGCGAGGATAAGTCCATTCAATTTCGTTACCAATGCTCCACATAACAATTGCCGGATGGTTACGATCACGTTTTACGGCATTATATAAATCGCCTTCTGCTTCTTCTTGAAAGTAATTCGCGTAACCTCGGCTAGCATAATCATCATGGCGCTCCCATTGATTTAGGCGTTTATCTTTCGGGTTATCCCATTCATCAAAAATTTCAGCTTGTACTAAAAACCCCATTTCATCACATAAATCCATAAAGCGTGTCGACATAGGGTTATGCGCAGTTCGTATCGCGTTAACACCTGCTTCTTTAAGTTTCTTGAAGCGCCGCTTCCAAACGTCATCTGGAACCGCAACCCCCACCGCGCCAGCATCGTGATGCAGGTTTACACCTTTAATAGCGGTACTCACGCCATTTAGAAAAAAGCCTCTTGCGGCATCATATTCGATCGTTCTGACTCCGAAACGAGTTTCTAGTTGATCAACAGGACTGCCATTGACCTTTATCGTCGTTTTCGCCGTGTATAAATTAGGCGCTTCTGGTGACCAAAGTTCAGGAGAGGTTAGTTGCAGCTGCATGTCTATGGTTTTCTCAGTCTTCCCTTGCAGGGTTCCTTTAGTTCGATGAGTGGTAACAATCTCACCATTGCCGCTAATAATATCGGTGTCAATTTCGAATCTACGGTTTTCGGTAAACTGATTACTAACCGCCACTTTAAGCTTCAATGTGGCTGCATCTCTAGTAATAGAGGGGGTGGTAATGTAAGTCCCCCAGATAGGAATATGTAGCTTGTTAGTAGTAATGAGTTTTACGTCACGATAAATCCCTGAACCTGTATACCAACGGCTATCAATATAGCGGCTTCTATCGACTCGAATAGCTAAATGATTCTCTTCGCCAGAGGGCGCTAAGTAGGAGGATATGTCGTAATAAAATGGCGTGTAACCACTAATACGCCCTCCTACTTTTTGACCATTGAGCCATATTTCGGAATGATTGTAGATCCCATCAAAATACAGGTATTGAAGCTGTTTGTTAGCGTCGAAGTTAGTTTTGAATGACTTTCTATACCAAGCTATTCCTCCAGGCGAATAACCAGTGGCTCCATCATATTTTTCATTAAAGTCTTCAAGAATACTCCAATCATGGGGTAAGCGAACCTTTTGCCAATGACTATCATCTAGGGTTTTGCTTTTAAAATTGCCTTGATCATCCAGTTTAAACTTCCAATTTTGGTTAAAATCCATTTCCCGAATATTGTTTTCTATTGCCGCAATAGGCATAGATAACAATACGGCTATTAACACCATAACGTTTCGCATTATTAATCCTTAGTAATCAATTTTAGAACAGCTCAATCAGTCAACTTTGATTGCCCACTACCTTCGATATAAAAAATTCAATTCCACAGCAACAACATGGCTCTCGCACCACCCAACTTACACAATGGCAAAGGATGAATTTTAACCTCGAGAAACACTTAGATAAGAGCAACCTTTGTACGTTACCAATCTTTATATTGCATTTTGTTAACATTTACTATTTAACAATTTTGCATGTTCTGAATCAATTTACCACTCCTTTAGGCAATTAATTAGTGACAATTTTCAGCTTTTAGTTGTGCACCTAGGATGTGTTTGCTTTAAGCACTCGTTAAATACAACCGATATATTTGCATCTAATTTGGCTTAGGTTGCTTCATGGCCGCTGAATTGTCGTCCTACTCTAATTACCAATAATTGTTATCTAGTTGACTAAGTTATTACAACTAAGTAACAGTTTTGTGCAATTACATATTGTTTACAATAGACATTTAACCATGATCCATTTATGCTTTTGAAAATACATCATGTTAAGAGTTTCACTCCACGAAGGAATAAATATGAATAATAAACAATCCACATCATGCTCATTTTTGATCTGTATGGTGTTATTTGTGCAAATCGCTGCAGGATGTAGCAACAAGGCACAAGTTGAACCCTCAAATGAGAGTGCGGATGATAGTGCCGTTGGCTGGGGGGAAAGGGCAGAAGTGCGTGCGGATGCCTTTGCTAACGAGCAGTCGCTTCTCACACTCTATAAACCTAGCAATGAGCAACATCAAAGCTGGTTGTCGAGTACGGATTCAAACGTCCAAATCACCAACAATGCAACACCCAAACTCGAGATCGAGTTTTCTCCACAACATAATATCTCAAAGCTAAGCATTCAACCTAAGCAAGCTTGGGATACCGCTGGTTTGAAACAAGCTAACTTAGCCTTAGACGTAGAGAATATAGGCGAAACATCGATCCAAATGTATCTTGCGATTGAAAATCAACAAGGTCTTTCTAGGCGTTACTCAGTGAGTTTACCTAAAGCCTATCAGGGGACCTTATTTGTTCCGATATCAGGGATAGAAGCCGATACCGATGCTGGATTATGGGGCGATGTGCCGCCATGGAACACCCAAGATAAAATGTTCGTTTGGCGCTCATGGCGCAGTGCTGGTGTTGCGTTAACCAAGATCAAAGCCTTACACTTTTTTACTATTGGCGTGCTTGAACCAAAGCGAGTCACAATTGACAATATTCGCTTACGTCACAACCCTGATACTGATCCCAATTGGCTAGCTAATATCGTTGATAAATATGGTCAAAATGCACGATTAGATACCGCCCTTAAAGTTCATACTGACGAGCAATTACAACAACAAGCTCAACAAGAGTTAGCTGAACTGGCACAGTCTAACGGTATGCCACATCGCTCTCGATTTGGTGGCTACACTAATGCACCTAAACTCAAAGCAACCGGTTATTTCCGCACAGAAAAGGTTAACGGTAAATGGTGGATGGTAGATCCTGATGGCTATTTATTTTTCTCACATGGCCCTGCAAACGTGCGTATGGCGAATATGAGTACTATTACCGGTGTTGATTATGCTGATCCAAGTGTGCGTATTATAAATGCTGATGAGCTGACGCCTGAGGACTCAATGGGTATAGTCGAGGTTTCCGATGCCGCCAAAGCAACTCGCTTCGTGACCTCCCCTGTACGTAATAATATGTTTGAATGGTTGCCCGGTTATGATGATCCACTAGCCGATCACTACAGCTACCGGCGCTCAACTCATAAAGGGCCGGTTGCTCATGGTGAAACTTATAGTTTTTATCGTGCTAATTTAGAAAGGCGCTACGGAGAAACCACGCCCCAGTCTTACCTGAAAAAGTGGCATGAAGTCACCATGCAGCGTATGCACGACTGGGGATTTACCTCTTTTGGTAACTGGGTTGATCCTGCTTTTTATCCTGCTAAAAAAGTCCCCTACTTTGCTAATGGCTGGATTATTGGCGACTATCAAACCTTATCGGGCGAAACCAACCATTGGGGATTGATGCCCGACCCCTTTGATCCTGTGTTTGCCGAGCGAGCCAAATCAACCATTTATGCCATTGCCGAGAACGTAAAGGCGTCACCTTGGTGTGTCGGTATCTTTATCGATAACGAAAAAAGCTGGGGAGAGCGCGAAGGTTCAGTCATAGCTAGATATGGCGTAATCGTCGATGCCTTGTCAAAAGATAGTCAACACAGCCCTGCCAAAGCTGCATTTTCCACCCATATTAAACAGCAGTACTCAAACATCGAACAGCTCAATACTGCGTGGAATATAGATTTGAAGAATTGGCAGGAATTCGAAAAAGGCATCAAGGTAAGCGACTACACGCAGCAACATATTCAAGATTTATCCGATATGTTAGGCATGCTGGGTGAGCAGTATTTCCTCGTGGTACACGATACTCTCGCTAAAGCACTACCTAACCACTTATATATGGGCGCGCGTATGGCGAATTGGGGCATGCCAGATGAAATTATCACTGCCTCACTAAAATATTCAGACGTACTGAGTTTCAATATTTATGAAGAAGGCATGCAAGAACATTATTGGAAATTTCTAGAAGAGACTGACTTGCCTGTGGTGGTTGGTGAGTTTCATATTGGCACCGCGACCGATTCAGGCATGTTTAACCCAGGTATCGTCCACGCGGCAAACCAAACTGATAGAGCCAGAATGTACAAAAACTATATGCAAAGCATTTTGGATAAGCCTTACATGGTAGGAGCCCATTGGTTTCAGTACGTTGACGAGCCGATTTCTGGCAGGGCCTTTGATGGCGAAAACGCCAATATCGGTTTTGTGACTACCACTGATATTCCTTATCCGGAATTGATCCAAGCAGTGAAAGACGTCACCTCAACTATGTACCAACAACGCTACGAACAATAAACGTCACTAGGCTGGCCGACTCGTTCAGACACGGCCAGCCTCAACCCTATTTTGCTTTTATCCCATTAAAAACTTGCGTAATTTGCTGTAGCGATAGGCCAAATAGCGATTCAACAATCTCAGCAATTTGTTGTTCATCACCAATAAAATGATAAGTATTTTGAAAATGTTGATGACTTTGGTCTATTTTAAGTGCCACTGCACTGGAAGACGTTTCCATTTCATAAAATGGACCAAATGGCCCCGTCCCATCGATCAGCCCATCATTAAAAATATTAATGATATCACCACCGTAAGGTTGATAACCTTCTTCATACCAGACTGAATTATTATAGAGTGCATCTGGTGCGCCAAGCTGATATTCAAACACAGTTAGTAACTTTCTATCACTATCATAACTACCCACTAATGAGGGTGAATTGGCCGCGGGGATGCCAATTTTATTCATATAGTTGGCATCCGTTTTGTAGTACACAATATTATTTTGTATGCGGGTATGAGTGTTTAACGTTGGGGTAAAATAACTTGTTACTTCTTCTAATTCACCACGAAGCGGAATAAACACTGTGGTGTGATCGCTTGGATGAAATGCCCCTAATTCCCAAATCGATAATATCCCAGTATCTTGATGCCAATCCTTATCGCCTATATTGGTAATTTTAGTGACTGCAGAAAAGCCTACAACATTCAGGTTATCTTTGAATTTAATATCGAGATTTTGCTGTATTTGTGTTGTGTTAAATAACCGAATATTACGCTCAACATTCACCCTAAAAGTAAAACCAAAATGATTACGAAGACTGATTGACTGAACAAATTCAACACTCGACTCGTTGCTAAACTTGAGGGTAAATGGCTCAGTAGACACTGCGCTGGGAACTTGAATATTTGCCGCTATTCTTGATTCGTTTGGCCTGAAAAATACCGAGTACGGTCCAGTTTCTGGACCAAACCATAAGCGCGATGCGCCACCAGTCACAGAATTATTGTCTTCGTTTGCCTTACCCATGTATTCGACGTTGAACCACCCCAAACTATTGCCACTATCACCGTTAGCAGAGGTAACCATTACGCGCCCTTGAAACTCAGCGAGTACCGCTGCTCGCGCCTTACCATTTCGTAAAACAATTGGCTTATGTACCTGCGACATAATATCAACGGCGCGATCAAAAGACATAGGAATAGACGCTTGTACAGCGGTATTTACGGCCAAGTTTAGCCCCATAACGATAACCTGCAATTTTGCCATTTTGTACATAGGTGCCCTACCTTAATTTTTTAGGATAATTAAGGCACTATTACACAGGTATAAATTATTGTTAACATTTAATTGCCATCAATTATTGGTTTTTTTAAAAATCCTTGAACAACAAAGCGCGCTTCAATTTTTTAATGGTAGGCTATTAAAAATAGCGTTTTGCCACCTAACTAAAATTTAGCAGAAACACCCACTTGGAAACGGCGGCCCGCATACTGAAGTTTAGTGACACGTTCACGCACGTCAGCATATTCGAGAATATTTTCATTAGTTAGGTTAATGACTTCAGCATTAAGAGTGAAATTGTCATTGATATCGTAAGAAGTACTAAAATCAATCTGACCATAATCATCTGCATGTTTAGGTAACCCGCCACCTACCTCACTTTGACGTTGCATAAGAAATGCTTCACGCCAGTTATAAGCTAAACGGGCTTGAAAACCCTCTCTATCGTAAAACGCGATGATGTTATAGGCATTTTGTGAAAACCCTTCTACACCGCTACCAGGAGACAATACCCCTGCTTGCTCAAAGATATCCGCATCACTATCGGAGCTATCTGTATAGGTGTAGTTGGCTTGAATACCAAATCCACTCAACCAGCTAGGTAAGTAATCAAAATAGTGCAGCGCCGCCAATTCCACGCCATTTAATTTAACGCCACTGCGGTTACTTTTTTGGGTAACGGTTTCTCTTACATCCCAATCGTCGGTGCCGTCAAAGTCACGGTCAACGTCAAAGCCAGAGTCTTGCACAAAGGTTTGCGTTGATATCCAGCTACTAAAATCTTTGGTAAAAAAGTTTAAACTATAAGCATTGCCATTGTCTTGATAGTACTCTAATGCAAGATCAAATTGTGTCGCCAAATAGGGGTCTAAATATGGGTTGCCTTGGCTTCTGCTGTATTCAGTTAATCGCACTCCAGAAACAGACATATTGACGCCCACATCTTCTAACGCGGGACGTGTTAACACTTTGGCCGCTGAGCCTTTGATAAGAAAACCGTTGTTAAAATTCAAGTTTAAGTTAGCACTTGGGAGTATCTCTTGATAAGACGTATCAGCATCGGTAAAAGTAGGTTCTGAAGTAGAAATAAGGATCAATTCACCATCATCTTGAACCACCTCATCCATCTGAATATCAAGTACCTGAATCGCGAAACCTTCTGAGGTATTTTGCGTATCCACATAACGCACCCCAACATTTCCTGTCCAGGTGAAAGCGTTAGTTTCGCCCTCTAGATTTAGCTGAGAATATAACGCCAAAATTTGTTCACTGTTTTCAACTGACGCATTTGGGACCAATTCGTTGACCCCCCAGGCGTTATCTTGCGAAATGCTGCGCATTGCTGCGCTGTAATCTGCAACACTATTAATAAAAATGAAGTTGCGAGGAAAGTTACCGCTGACTTCAGACAAAAAATCACTGTTACTATTCACCGAAAAGAGACTGTCATCTAAATCGATTAAGGTACCGCAAGTATTCACCTCTGCGGATCCACATTGACTGTTATCAGAATTAAATTGTTGCAGAGACTTGGTACGGTCCGTATAGGACAAACCAAAGTCAATACTTCGCATCATGCCAGAGTCTAACTCGTAACTCCCATTAAACTTTGCTTCTAATACTTCATCCTCAAGCTCATCTCGCGAAAGGCGATTCCAGTGAGCTTTAATGCCGGCAGGATCATTCCATGCGATGCTAGAGTCAATATTAATGACATCTGAGCCACGACTATCAAACGCGATATAGTCTGAATCAACTAAGCCTTGTTGATTGATGATATTAGGTACATATTGCTCTAGACGAGGTTCAGATTCGGCTTTTGAATAGGCAACATCCACTTCGTATGTCCACTTATCATCATAGATAAATGCATTGTATCCAATCGCAAAAGTGTTGGAGCTTTCTGCTCTAGTTTGAAACAAACCATCTAGAGGATCAGCACTTTTACGAGCAGCCAAAATGGTGTTATTTTCTGAAACCACCACATTTTCAAAGCCGTCTCGATGCAATGGAGCTTGCATGCCGTTGCTAAACGCATCACGTTCAAAATCGGTATAAAACACATCTACGGTATGGGTGACGTCAAGCGTAGGTGCGTATTGCAAGGTTAAGTTAGCGCTGGTTCGTGTGCGATCTTCGTTGTCGGTCATAAACTGGGCGCGGCCCGGATACCACAATGTACCAGATGACACCGCATTACCACTTTCATCCACTATGGGGCCGGGAGCACGCTGGGTATCATCTGCCTGTACATTGTCCCAAAACGCGGTTTCGTGGGCATCAATTCGGTTTTCAGTTTTGGTATGTGAAAATCCTAGTAACACCCCCACAGAATTGTCGTTAAAGGTATTACTGTATATGCCCGACAATTTGGGTGTGAATTTTTCGGCAAGGTCGTTATATTTGAAATTAAGCGATCCTGCGATATGCTCACCAGGGCTGCTCAGTGGCCTTGCGGTATTAATGGTGACGTAAGAGCCGATGCCACCTTCAGCATTATTGGCTCGCGAAGCTTTTATCACATCTGCACCCGAGATTAACTCTGAGGGCAACACTTGAAAATCAAACTCTCTGCCACGTTCAGAAGTGGCTAGCGTACGGTTATTTAATTTTACCGCATTAAATTTAGGACCCAAACCACGTACTGTAATCGCTGTGCCTTCGCCATTAGTGCGGGAAATCATCACACCACTGATACGCTGTAACGACTCAGCTACGTTTTGGTCGGGAAACTTTCCTATATCTTCCGCAACAATGCTATCTTGAATGGAGGCAGAATTTTTCTTTAGCTCCATTGATTCGTTTAGACTACTGCGTATGCCTCTCACTTGAATGACGTCAACATAACTGTCGTCTGCACCATCTTGTTGTTCCTGCGCTACGGCAACATTGGCGCCTAATGCTGTTGTAACAGCGACGCTAAGCGATAAAAGTTTGAACTTTCTAATAATTTTCATATGTATCCCGCTCGTTTTGATTTTTTGAGTGATGCCACTTCCAATGCCTCTTGGCACTGTCACTATCCTATTGAAGTCAAACGCGGGAAACTAACAAGATTTCAGCAACAAACAGCACTTAGCGCTCATATTTTAAATTTATGTTATAAATTTGTTTGATGCACCAGGGTGAAAAAGCAGAAGATAACGAACCCTAAAAAACCAACAAATAAAAATTTAAACACTTGTTATATAAGACTTTATATTTAAAATTAGACTGAAAATTATTAATATAAAAAATATGAAACTCACTAATTATTAACAACTAAGTCAAAAACATTGATACATAAATGTTATTTTTCTGCCCAACAACACTAAGCAACAACAACCATTAGACGTCACCGTTAATGGTGAAATTGCCCCTTAGATATAAGTTTAAAGACAGCTAAAAATACGCTCCTAAATACGTTTTTTAACATCTAAGCGATATTTATACGGGGTGGTATTAAATTGTTTTTTAAACTGTGCAATAAAGTGAGAGGGACTTGAAAAGTTTAATTCATAACTGATATCAGTTATCGAGCTATCGGTTTGGCTGATGAGCCTTGCAGCGCTATATAGCCGATGACGTAAACTATATTCTGAAAAGTTACAGCGAAATATTGATTTAAACATTCGTGAAAAATGCGAAGCAGAAACATGACACAATTCTGCCGCTTCAACTAACGTCAAATCCACTGATTTACTCTGGCGAAATAAATCAATAACCGGAGAGAGTTTGCCATAACCGATACTCGAGGTAATAGGCACACTATTGGGCGACACCACTGGCTTCGCATGTTCTGCAATCCAAAAAATCAACAACCTGAGCAAGGTCAAACTTTTTCCACTGAGTGGATTGTCTTGATAACTGTCATACAACCAACTCACTTGCTGTTGCACAATTGCTATATCTTTAGCCTGAAGGCGCAAATGTTGCCCCTGTTGAAAGATTGAACTGACCTTTTGTAATTCAGTTTCATTGAACAGCTCTGGCAAAAATTGAATGATATACCATGACTTTGGCCGTTCGCTGAGTTCAAAGTTGTGGGTTTCTAACGCTGGAGTGAATACGATGTCGTTATCAATGAGAGTCGATTCGCCCTGATTGTAATAATAACTACCATCTATCTGTTCAAAAATAATGAATTCATGCACTTCGTGAAAGTGCATAAAACACGAATAAGCATCTTCCTGTTGATATTCAACATGGTGAATCTCAAACTGATAGCTTTCTTCAATACAAAATGGTTCACAATAAACTTGTAGTTTTGCCACTGACCACCACCACATATATCTAACACTAATATTACAATTACCATGTAATATCCGCAAAAAAAAGCAAATATTTAACATTTTTAACTGGTTAACTAACAGTTATAGACGCACAATAATGTTTCAATTACGCTCGTAAAACTGCGAGTTCATTAATATAGTGAACATGATCAGATGAACGTTAATTAATATTAAGCTAATAAGAATCTAATAAGACCCACAAATAAACAGAGGTTATTACTGTTATCTGACTGGGCGAAAAAAGGTGTGTTAAATGAAACTGCAACAACTCGACTTTACCGTTTTTATTGCCTACGTCATTGGGCTGCTATGTATTGCACTATGGATATCCCGTAATGATCACAAAGGAGATCGAAATACTGAAGATTATTTTCTCGCCAGTAAATCGCTCCCATGGTGGGCGATAGGTGCGTCACTTATTGCCTCTAATATTTCAGCAGAACAAATTATTGGAATGTCAGGTTCTGGTTACGCAATTGGTCTAGCCATTGCCTCTTATGAATGGATGGCAGCAATAACGTTAGTGATTGTTGGCAAATACCTGCTACCTATATTTTTGAAAAATAATATTTTCACCATGCCTCAATATCTTGAGCAACGTTTTGATAGTCGAGTAAAAACCACCCTCGCGTTATTTTGGTTAGCGGTATTTATTTTTGTCAATCTTACCTCAGTATTGTGGTTAGGCGGTCTAGCCATTCAAACCGTAGCCGGTGTCGATTGGATGTTTGGCATGATCTTTTTGGCGGTATTTTCAGTGGCGTATTCGTTGTACGGTGGCTTAAAAGCCGTGGCTTATACCGACATCATTCAAGTCGTGTTACTGGTTTTTGGGGGACTGTTTTTAAGTTATCTGGCCCTTAACACCATAGCTGACGGCACCGGTTTCATCGCAGGGTTCAACATATTGACCGAAAAAATCCCCGGCCATTTCGACATGATATTAGAGACCGATAACCCCAACTATATGAGTTTACCCGGACTATCTGTTTTAATAGGTGGCCTATGGGTGATGAACATTGGTTACTGGGGATTTAACCAATACATTATTCAACGCGCATTAGCGGCAAAAAATATCCAAGAAGCACAAAAAGGCATAGCGTTTGCGGCTTTCCTAAAACTATTAATGCCTATTATTGTGGTACTGCCAGGCATCGCCGCAATTATTTTGTACCCTAATCTAACTTCACCTGACCAAGCTTATCCGTCAATGATGGGACTCATGCCTGTAGGTATAAAAGGTTTAGTATTTGCTGCATTGGTAGCGGCAATAGTGTCGTCACTCGCGTCAATGACTAACAGCATTTCAACCATATTTACCATGGATATATATAAAAATATCCTACCTTCAAAGAGTCAGCGTCACTACGTGCATATTGGGCGTATCGCGACTTTAGCTTCTTTATGTATCGCTTTGATTACTGCAGAACCATTGTTAGGTAAGTTTGACCAAGCCTTCCAATATATCCAAGAATTTACTGGACTATTTTCACCAGGAATTACCGCGATATTTTTAATGGGAATGTTTTGGAAACGCGCCACCTCCAGTGGCGCAATGGCTTCTGCGATAGGCTCTGCAGTATTTTCAGTGGCTTTTAAATTTTTATGGCCCGAATTACCCTTTATGGATCGTATTGGTTTAGTGTTTTTACTGTGTATTGCTTTAACGGTAGTGGTCTCCTTGTTAGGCGAAAAACCTGCAACAGACAGTTCAGTTAGTTTGGATGAAATCAATTTTAGCACCGAACGTAGCTTCAATATTTCCGCACTCGTTGTGGTGGTTATATTAGTGATTCTGTACGGCACTTGGTGGTAATTAGAGGTAAAAAATGGCGTGAATGAACCAACATTCACGCCATTAAATAAGATGTTTTTCAAGTCAATTAAAACCTGCTGTTACGGCTAATGCTTTCCACTTGAGGTAAGCAACAGATTTTTTTGATGGAACGCCAGTCAGTCTATTTAACATTGGATTCCCGATAAAAGCATTCGGGAATGACAAGGGGGCATTACCGTCGTTCCGGCAGTCTTTTAGCCGGAATCCACTTTTGTTGTTTTTACATCAAAAATTGAACAATCGATTATTAAAAGTTTTCTTAACTGATCGGCGTTAACTTTTACAGCAGTCTATTCATTCCAATATTTTCATCCTGATGTATCACCACTGGCCAACCGGGAAATTGGTTTTTACTATTATTTTCGGTTACATCAACCAAGAAACGGTAGGCTTGTATTTCATAGGTTTTGGCTTTGGTATCAAACTCAATAAAGCCAAAACCAGAGCCTTTTTCATGAGCATGGATATAACGATTGTCAGATTTACCTACAATAGGATTTCCTACCGCATACACGTATATTTTGTTGCCAAAACTATCTAGGTATTCGCCAGTTTGCGATAAACCGTGAGAAGGACGATTAGAATGGGCCAGGGGTAAATCATCAGGACGCCACCACCTTGGCCAACCAGCTGCAATAGCAGGGGTACAAAATGCCCAGTTGCTATCTCGTTGTTTATCGACACCATACTGAGATAACGTACCTAAATGCGTATCACCACAAATATGTAAGGCTTTAGATTGACGCATGATTTCAATGGCACGATTGCGCGCCGTAGCGGGCCAACCACTACAATCAAAATCATATTTCAAATAACGATCTGGTAACGGTTGATGAGTGGAAATACCAGCAAAAACAGTTTGGCTAATCACCGCTTTTAATGAATGCCCACGCCAGTCTTTGGCCCATTGCTCTAAAAAGGCTTCTTGACGTGTACCCAACAATTGTAAGTCTTCTCGGTCAAATGCAGGGTTAATATAGGCTGGCGCCTCACCTTGTCCGGTTTCGCCCACAACAATACCTAAACGGTCTGGTCCACTTTTCCACTGGCGATCAGCCAAAACCGCAAAGCCCACTCCTCCATAAACCATGTCTGTATAATAAACACTTAACCCTCTTTCTGACGGAGCCGGATCAACGGGATCGGGAAGGTGGGCAGTATGAGTAAGGTGAGTGACATTCACCATTTTAATGGGATTAATGTAACCACCCCATGCATCACTGCGACCTAATTTGTTCGCTTCCTCAGACATTTTTGCACCTGCTTCGCCCCAAAGGTTCCCTTGCATCACATCATGATCATCAGGTAAACATATGGTTGGAGCATTGCGCATGGCATCTCTAAATGCCCACCCAAATTGGTAAAACTTACGTAAATAATTCAGTATGGCCAGAGAGTCAGGATTGCGGATCAAACCAAAGCCACCATGATTCTCGTAGATCTGGTCACCAGAAAACAAAATCAAATCAGGATTGAGCTTTTCAACATTATTAGCAACCGGCGCATAAGGGAATGCGTAATCATTTTGGCAAGTTAGTGCCGCCATTCTCAGTTTTCGATTCACTGGATTTGCTTGCACGATACCATTAAAAAAATCTGGCATTTCACTACCATCACGGCGCTTCTCTCGGTAAACCACTCGATAGTGAGTATTTTGTTTTTCATCCCAGTTGGCAATTCTAAAGGTCGCCACCCACGCATCTGAGTCCAGTTTTGCACTAGCAATGGATTGCCAGCGTCCAGAGCGTTGCACTTCTAATTCAATCTGATGATTGTCTTTCGCCCCTAGAGGTCCAGTCAAAGCACTGAGTTTCAGTACAAAGCCTTCTGCAGTGCGAGTATCATTGAGGGTATACATTGTCCATAAGATGGGTCCAAACTTTTGTTCAGGTTGATGATTAAAAGCCTCCCCACCAATTGTCCATTGTGAAAACCGATACAGGCTTCCTTCAGGGTCGGCCGCAATCTCCGATGACTGGGTAAAGTTACTCACAACAGCGATATTTCCTAGCACTTTGTCAATGGCTACGAGATCATTAAGCTGACCAATTAGTTGCTTGCTTTCGGCAAGACGTGCTTCTACGGTTAAGGCAAATATTCCGGCACGCGGTTCTCCTCTTAGTGTTAACACCACCTCTTTATCGCCAACTAACTGGCTTAGGTTAGTGCGTTGTTCACCCAGTGCTAATTGATTATTAACAATACCTGCATCAAACCCATGTTGTACAAAACAGTTACTACGATATTCATCAATATCACTTTTTGCTCCTAAACGAATACCGGCACCGCCATCTACTTCCCCTATTTTGGTGCGTTTAAGCTGTAACGACAAATGAAACGGTTGATGCTTAATCAATTGGTGAACTAAAGAATGCACGCTACGGTTTCCACCTGTACTTGAACATTCCACCGCACCATCAACAACCTGCCAATCTTCCATAGGATTTGCCCAATATTCGCCACCAAGCCAAACGCGATCATGGGTTTGATTCCAAGAGTCAAGGCGCTTTTCATCCGAAAGATTAGGCATTTCTTTTTGTGTATTCTTTGCCGCTGACGAACATCCAATGGTGCTAGCAGCCAATCCTGCAGCGGCCAATTTTAACGCATCACGACGGGAAACTTGCTTTTTCATATGTCACCTTTTCATCTTTCGATTTCCAACCACCAAAATACTAGTCGCGGCCATGTTCAATCAAATTCAGTAATATAAACGAATGTATTTAACAGTATTTTAAGCGTGCTTATTTTGAAAAGTGCCCGCATCTAATATTTGTTTTCGGGTGGTGAATTTACAGATGTAATTCCAGTTCCAGCTTGCGTCATACTTATGGGTTAGTCCCCAAGGAATGCCCGGTGGCGGCAGGGTATTTTCTTTAAATTCTCTGAATAAACCTATGGCTTCAGGCGCCCCTTTTACGTGGGCTTTGATGTCAAAGTTAACGCCGTCTGGTGCAAACTGAATAGTATTTTTTTCTGGACCATCGGTGGTAATTAATGAGGCGATGCCTCCTTGATAATTCCACACCACGACTTCATGGCCACTGTTAGAAATAGGATTGAATTCTGACTTTTGGTAAGGCCCAAGTATGTCTTTAGCGATAGCCACACCATGTTTGATCTCGCGGCCACCCATGTTCATTTCTTCACCCATGGTTTCACCTTTGTAATAGAGGTAAAACTGACCATTAAAAAATAATAAGCAAGGATCATGTACCTTATGACTATCGAAACTGCCCTTAGACTTAACATGAAAACGGTTATCTTCACTGCCGCGCCATTGGCCATCCATAGAAGGACTTAAAATTGGTGCCTTGCTTTTATGCCATGGGCCATGGGGTGACTCAGCCCAAGCAATAGCAATATGTTCAAATTGACGGTTGGTGTAGGGAAATTGTACGGTTTGGTACACGAGATAATATTTACCCTGATGTATCAAAACCTCAGGCGTAAATACGGCTCGGTCGTCAAACTCACCCGCGTTACCCCGTTGAATCGCGGGACCTTGCTCTTTCCAAGTAATAGTATCTGTAGATGTTGCGTGCCAAACCTCGGTTAAATCCCAAGGAAACACCTTGTCGTCTGGATTAGCTGAGCCGAAACCTACCGTTTCACCCTGCCCCTTTGTGTACCAACAATGATAAACACCATCAACAAAAATGACTGATGTAGGGTCACGACGTATTACACCTTCTTCAAAGGCAAAGTCACCCTGTAAATCCACAACATCGAATTCAGTTAACCATTGTGGCCCTTGATTATCATAGCCACGCTCAATGGCTCGTTTACTGGCTAAACTCAATTTGGATTGCGACATCTTTTTACACCTTACGTAGGGGGCTCAAGCCGCCCCTTTGTTTAACATTAGTTCGATTTCTTCAATGGTTTTATTCTTGGTTTCAGGCATAATTTTAAGCATCAAGACATAACCAATTAAACCGCTAATGGCATAGAACAAGAAGATTTGAGACGCCCCAAGATTGGTTAATAACCAAGGGAAGAACTGCTGAACAAAATAACTTACCATACTTGATATAAACGCAAAGGTCGGAATCGCAATACCACGCACATGAGTGGGAAATAGCTCTGAAAACAGTACCCAAAGTACTGGCCCAATGGTCATGTGGAAAGCCATGATAAAACTGATGATACCGACCATGATAATAGCTACCGGGATAGTACCGGCACTTTGCAAAATTTCACCTTCGAATTGTCTAAAGGTGCCCTCGCCTAGCACATTAATCAGCGCCGCTTTAAATTCAAAATCGCTATGGAATATCTGACCAACCAGGCTTTCTAAGCCTTGCACTTGATGTTGAGTTGCAAGCTGCGCCACAAAATCAGCAGATAAACTATAGGTCGCCTGACCAAAGCCGTAGTAACAAATAAACAGACTGATGGTTACCCAAGCCAGCCCCCATACAGCTAGCGGCCTTCGACCCACTTTATCAATAAGTAAAATACCTAAAACGGTAAACAGCATTCCTGTAAAACCAACGATAACCGCATTAAGAAAAGCGGCATCGGTACCCACACCTAACTGTTCAAATACAGTTGGTGCATAGAATAAAATAGCGTTAATACCAGTTACTTGCTGGACAACCCCAAAAACAAAAGCAATGAACACCGCCATGCGCACACGTTGTTCAAATAAATATTTAAACGACTTCAAGAAGGGTGTGTTGTCGTCTGTGCCTTTAAGGCTATCCTGAATCTGAGCTAACTCTTCATCAACTTTGGGGCCTTTACCAAAGGCATGTAACACCTCTTTGGCTTCATCCACATGCCCACGAAGTACCAACCAACGGGGGCTCTTTGGAATAGTGAATAACAAAACAAACCACACAATAGCAGGCAAAATTTCGATGGCTAACATCCAGCGCCAAGTGTGAGTGGTCAAACCAAGGTCAATGACCCATTGACTGGTACTTTGGGATAATTGCAACATGCCATAATTAATGAAATAAGCGGCAGAAAAGCCCACTACAATACTTATTTGCACCATGGCCACCAGACGCCCTCTTAACGCTGGAGGCGCAATTTCACCTATGTACATAGCGGCAACAGAAAGCGAAGTGAAGGCTAATCCACCAACAAATCGCGCAACAACAAGGCTTTCGTAATTGGGCGCAAAAGTAGAAGCAATAGCAGAGAATATATAAATGAAGGAAATACCGATGAGAGTTTTTTTACGGCCAATTCGGTTACAGGCAAAACCAGTAAACATCAGAGCAAACAACACGGCTAACCCTGGTGCACTCACCATTGTGCCTATTTGCATATCAGATAAGCCAAAATCCGCTGATACAAATTTAATCGTACCTGATATTAGTGCGGCATCCAGCCCTAATATAAAAGCACCAAAAGAAACAACGATGGCGCAATAATAGACACTGTGAAATTTTTGACCCATAACATTTACTCTGTTAACAAAAGCGTTAGCTTATACTAACGTAACAATCTTATTTTGTTAACAATTAAATAGATACAATTGAAATTAAATGACATCGCCATAAACAGGACTCGTAACTTTATCAACTGGTGTTGACGGAGCGGACCATGTTTCTCATGGCGTTCGTTGACAGGCAATTTATTGACTTGACCAGTTGATTAACTTTTGTAAATGCAAAGTCGAACTCAATAACAGATGGCTTACCTGCAACACCCCAGACTGATGGGCCTTTTCTAGTTTAGCTCCACTGAGCTTGGTCAACGCGTCCTTATTAAACGCATACAAACCGTTTAGAGAGGCCTTCTCTTGATTAGCTAACTCTATATTCAAGGTAACTGATTCTATTAATTCAAGTTTATTGGCTTCTTCTAACAATGCTCTTGTTTGCTCAGTGCCCGACATTAACTCGGCAAAGGTTTTTTGTATTTTTTGTAAATATGCGCTTGGATTGCCTTGTTCATCAAACAAGGCCTGCCCCAACTTGGTACCCACTTGTTCGCTGGAAACATCAATAGCAATACGACCTTCACTCAAATTACTCTGATCTGGCACAAAGGCCTGAAACGGACGACGTAAAATATCCAAGGGTAAATAAGTTGCTTGCCACTGGTTATCTTTTAAATACAAATTTTCCCCGGACTTAAGACCTAAAATTGCCACCAACTGGAATTGCTCCGACTCAGGGCTTTTGCTAATGAATATCGCATATTCATGCACTAAGGTACTTAATTCACCAATAGTGACGGCAGCAGTATTGGTTTGGTTGTGTTTGCAATTCGTTAGCTGGTTATTAATCCGCAATTTTTGATGTTTTACGTTATCTAATAGTTCTAATGTTGATGTCATGATTACCTCTAGATTAATACTAATAAAGTTGCAAAGCCCTATTTAATAACACTTTTTAGTAGTCTCTACTGTTATATAACTCAAACACTTTGTCAACAATCAACAAACCCGGTATGACCCGGGCTTTTATTGATTTTTTGGGCGATCCTTAGGGATCAACTTTATTGACTATGGAATAGCAATCAAACGTACATCATCAATGTGATATTGCGCGTTGGCTTCAGGAAGTGTGATATTTAACATCATCGTTTCAGATGACCAATCTACATTTGAGCTTCTACCAAATTCTTCAGTAATGATAATATCGTTAGGTGAATCATCCGGCCCCCAAGTCGAGCCATTGCCATTTGCTGCAATGATTTCTATTCCATTAGATAACCCAATATTGAAGGTCACTTGTGTATTAGCATCTACAGCATAGAGCGTATCATGGTTTAACAGTTGCGCGTTTATTGCAACTGCATATCGACCACCCGTTCTGATAGCTCCCATCTTAACCGGTAAACTAATGGTTACACCGTCAGTTGCACCAGTTGTATCAACATATAATTTGTTCATGCCGTCAACTTCACGCACTTCAGCTATTCCAGCATCTGCATTGATAGCTTCACCACCTTCAAATGTTCCGGCATCATCAACTAACATGTCGTGAACGTCAGTATCAAAATGACCAAACTTAACCATGTTCAAGTCATCAATATCGTGTCTTCCACCAGAATAAGAATCGTCATATTTCAGTAATCCCAAATGAACGGGTAACGTTTCGTAGCCATTCCAATTACCAGACTCATTGGTATTAATCATTTGAACATGTTCCATCCAATTATTTAGACTTTGATCGAAATATCTTGTTCCCCACCAAAAGCGGTTATTAAGATCTGTATCACCAACATCTGTATATAAAGTAACATAAGGATTCCCATTCACACCATTTGACGCTTCATTACGTAACCAATATGACATGGCGTACTTCTGATTATCTTCCAAACTAGTAAGGATATTCTTTATTTCAAAGTGACAGAAACTCCCTTCCATAAGCATGCCGTAGTCGCCAGTATGTGCTGATGCACTGCGAATTTCTTTAGATGGACATCCCCATCCAGCCCAACCCCATTCAAACCCACCTGGATTGGTGGTTTGGTCTAAAGGACCAACTTGTGATTGATCTTCGAATCCAACACTAAAACCAGTTGCAGCGATTAGATTAGTTTGTTGACCATTGATAACGACAGTTAACTCGGGCACTCCGTCTGACATATTTCCTTGATCATCAGATACTCGATAGGTCACCTTTTGTTGGATAGACTTACCAGCCTGAACATCATTAAAAAACGCGTGAGGGTCAATAGATAACATACTTCCGTCAATAGAGTATCCGTAAGGAAGTGCTTCTCCATTTAACATGACGTCACTAATGACAATGGGATCTCCTTCACGTTCATCAATCTCATTTTGTAAATCGACTGTATAAAGGGTATCGGTTTCATTTAGTTCAGCTGTTTTAAAATAATTCAGTACTAAAGGCGCACCAGGAATATCTTGAACACCTAATACGTTAATAATCATAGTCTGCTCAATGTCAAACCTATGGTCACTAACGGTATAACTGAATTTGAATTCCACTTTCTGACCGTCTGGGATAGAGGATTCTACTGCCGATATATCCACCTCTACTTCAGCTCCATTACCATTTGGGGTAATAGGTAAATCATACAAATTACCGCTATCAGCCACAAAGTTCGTAACCGTTAGCAATTCATTATCTGCATCAAATACAGTCGCCAATAGATTGACCGAACCAACACCAGCATCACGGGTAAAATTACCTACAACAGGCCCATTTGACACAGGTGCAAAATCTTCACCTGTAAAGGTTAAGGTAGCAGTACGCGGGGTTTTATTGACACCATCAGATATATTGTATGACACCACTATGGTGTGCATTTCACCATCATCTAAATAGGGAGCGATAGCAAGCGAGCGAACCCCTAATTGATTACCGTTAAGCTCTGCACCGGCATCCATAATATCTTCAGACCGAGAGCCACTGCCCTCAATCACAACGTCAGTAACCCTTAGAAAGTTACCGTCAGCATCTCTCGCCACCCCTTCGCCTGAAGAAGCGCCTGAAGGAGTACCTAACAAATCAATAAAGGTAATCTCGTCTTTTTCATTAAAAGCTAATACGATATCTCCACCATGAGTAGGCGCCACCGTATTTGCTTGCACTTCTGGCTTAAAATCACCTGAAGAGTCATCACATCCTACCAAGGCAATTGCAATTGAGCTTGCTAACAAAGCTCTGAATGTTTTAATTTTATTCATAATATTTCTACCAATATCCTGTTCTAGACAAATGCGGAATTTCTTCCCCATAGCTATATAAATCCTTAGAAGTTCACCCGTAGGCCTAAACGGTAAGTCGTACCGACTTTATACTTGGTGTAAGTACGATGCGTAGGGGCATCTCCGTCTAGTGGGTTGCCTTCTTCTAGAGCAACAAAGTCATAACCGGCAGCGTTGTCAGCATCTACTCGCACAACATTTAAGGTGCGGCTAGTAAAGTAGGTACGGTAAGCTTCGTCGGTTAAATTAATCGCTTGGAAAGTTAAGCTAATCTCCGGACTGATTTGATATGAAGCAGATATATCTAAAGTATTACGCCCTTCATTCCAAATTGAACCTTGGTTCCAGCTACGACCATATTGACCATTTGCCCAGTCTTTGCCCACTAAAGAGTCGGTGGTTCCTCTAAAGCTCAAGCGAATTTGATGACCGTCTTGCTCCCAGAAACCAGTAAAGTTGTAACTATGTTTTGGTGTATCTGCTACAGGATATGAGGGCAGTAACAGGTTAGGATCTATGGATGAATACTCTGACTCATATTCACTTTCTTGATAGGTATAGTTAGCTGACACACCTAAGCCAGCGGTCCATTGAGGTAGTCCAAACGCTTCCGGCAAGAAGTCGTAAGTTTGCACATAACCCAGTTCTACACCTTGAATTTCTGCATCTTTAGAATTAACCGTTTTCGTAACGGTCATGTTGGCACAATTATCCGCTGGATCACCGCTGTATGTAGTGGGATCTCCAGGTTGGTAGCCAAACTCAGTTGTCGCTCTAATCGGATGACAAGCGGCAAGATCACCATCACTGGTCAAAATCAAATCATTGCCACTTTCAGGCGCATCGGCGGCGTCCCTTACACTATTAACAAAAGATAATGTTGTTTCACGATCAGTAAAGTTAGACATATCTTTTCTAAAGTATGCAACGCTCAACATACTGGAATCGTTAAAGTACCACTCTAAAGATAAATCTAAGTTGTTCGATTCTAGCGGCTCTAATTGGGTGTTATACATATCAACACGGCCAACATTTAAATTGCCACTACCCCAGTAACTACCTTCAGTCACTTTATAACCCGGGCGAAGTAAATCAATCTCAGGACGCGTCATGGTTTTTGATACCGCAAATCTACCGACAAATTCATCGGAGAAGGCGTAGTTTAAATTTAAGCTAGGTAGTACATTGCTATACTCATGGGTTTTATAGGCAGGTATTGCGGCGACTTCGTTATTAGTAGACGTGCCCCAAGAATAATTGGTATTAACGCCAGAGGTTTGCCCATTCCATTCAGGCAAGTTATCCCAACCGTAAGTGCGGCTAGTATTAACGTCAGCATATCGCCACATGGACTGCCACAATAAGTTGTAGTCCGATAGAGTTGGCGCACTACCCTCACCCGTGCGGAAAAGCGTTAACGCGTCAGCATAGTCTGCAAACAAGGTATCATGGCATGGACCGACATCAGGCGTTCTCACCCAAGTGGAAGGATCGGGTCCTGCACTAGTATCCCAGCCTAATCCATCAACACGCTGATATTTTTGTTCGTAATCTTGAACAATTCCATCAGATCCTAAGTTTAACGTTGGGCATTCTGGTAACGACCTATCTGCTAACTCAGAAAGAGTGTGTCTATCAATCTCACGCTCTAAGTCAGACCCGCCCTGTTCGAAATAACTCATACCTGAGTAACCATAAGCTTCTATTTCAGTCTCAACGTAACGAACCCCTACGTCTCCAGTTAACTTTCCATCAAATAACTCAAAATTAGCTTTAAGGTAAAAGGCATTAGTATCGATATTAGTTTCACGAGAAGCAGTGTTATCTACGTTTCTGATAACATCTCCGTCACCCAATACCATTTCTTTTGCGAGTTTGACGTCAATCGGTGTCCAATTTTGAGTCGCACCTTCTCGGCCATAACCGAGTGACGCCATAAAATCATCATATTCAATTGGATCGCCTGCGATTAAATCACCACGAATATCCGCTAACGAACCACCCAGTTCAACAACAGTTTGTCCGGTAATAGGATCTGTTATGATTTCAGTTGCTTGCAAAGATTGGAAGCTATACGCCTGGTCGTCAACGTCTTTGTTACGAGAAGACACTTTGGCACCAAATTCAATAGAGGTAATACCAAATTCGTCAATATCCCAATCAAAATCAACTTGCGCATTGGTGATGGTATCTTCAACATTACGATCAGATTCGCCAATATAGCCTAGGAAAAAAGACGAAACATCTTGAGGGTTAAAACCAGTTGAAGCGATATTATCAATGTTACCCGCAATACGTTGTCCATCTTCATTAGTATAAGCGTATAAATTCTCACCCAAATCGACTAAAGAGTTACCGTAAACCATTCTGCAAGTGTCAGAACCGCCAGTACAGTCAACACCCACCGGCTGAATAGCAGCACCGGCATCGTACAGTGCAAAACCTGGTACCTGCTGGTAATTCTCCATTACAGTATAAGCGTTTGGCATACTTTCTGAATTACTAAACGAGTGGCCGACTTGCGCTTCCATACGTAAGGTATCAGTGAATTCTGTTTTGAAATTTAACGTTGCACTGAAGTTTTCGTTTTCGGTGCCTCCATCTGAACGAACCATATTGCCGTTACCGTAACGGTTAACACGTTTGGTCATATCGTAAGTAGAAGTATCGACTTGGAGCCAGTCAATTGGATCATTAAAAGGGTTAGGCGGTCTTACGAAACTTGAGGGCACCTCACCTTCAATCCAGTTGGGGTTGTTTGAAAAACTTTTAGTTTGAATAGCATCATATGTTCGGACCAAATCTTGTTTGCTATAGGTCATATCGAACATTAGTTCGCTAACGTCATTTGGCAAAAATTGAATACCCAAAGACAGACCTTGACGGTTACTTTCATTTTGATGAAGCTCGTAACTGGCTATGTTGGGCTCGATAACTTTAACACCGGATATCACGTCACCATTTTGATCAACGGCCTGTGCATACTCTTGTGATTCAACAAAGTTACCTGCGTTATATTGGTCCTTACGATAGGCGTTTGATTCGTCATATACAGTCAATGCCACACCTAAGGTTTCATCGAGAAACTTCTCTGTCGCTGAAAACTGTATTTTATGATTGGTTTTGTCTGCAAAGTCATTATAGCGACCTTGCGCGGTAAACGAACGAACGGCTTCAGCCTGGTTTAGTGGCCTTATAGTAACCAGATTAACTGACGCCCCTAAAGACCCTTCATCATGATCAGCACTTGGGGTTTTTACCACTTCAAGCTTTGATAAAATATCAGCAGAAAAAGAACTCAAATCAACAGCTTGTGAAAAATCTGTAGACGTCAGCGTTTGACCATTTAGAGTAATATTATTTTGGTTAGCATCAGCGCCACGTACAGTAATCTGTGTCCCTTCTCCGTCGCTACTGACAACAGTAACGCCGGTAACACGACCAAGAGCATCGGCAATGTTTTGGTCGGTTGATTTGCCGATGTCTTCGGCATTGATCGAGTCCATCACGTTCTGTGAAAAGCGTTTGTCATTTAAGGACTTTAAAAGACTACCTTTAAGGCCTTTAATTTCAATGACCTCTGTATCATCCTGAGTTTTCGTCTCGATTTCGTTTGCTTGCTGAGCATAAGCACCAACGCTTGTTGCGGCTAAAACCGCTAAGCATATTGAGCTCAGCCTAAATTTCTGCTTTGCCTTTATCATTGTGTTGTCCCAAGTTTTTTGTTTTTGTGTTTCTTGTGTCATTTACATCAACGACATAGTTAACCGACAACTAAGTCGTTCTGTGCAATTTAACGACACTTTAGACTTCCTAAGATCCACTTGTCAACACATTTTTGTTAACAATCTTCAGTTAACCATTTCATTTTTGTTTACATAATGTGAATAACAAAAGGAATTATTTCTGCAGACACTAGGTTAAAGCTAAACCTCAGCAAAGCATTACTCAATATGGGGTAAAATCCGAATTAGGATTTTAAAACCACCGCACAAATGTAAAGTCAATGTAAATAAAAACAACAAAAATAAAATTCTAATATAAACAAAGAGTCATTATTCACACTAAATATTGTTAACAATTTTTATTTGACAATATTGAAAATGACATATATTTGATATACAGTTCAATTTATATTTCCATTCTACTTTCTTAAAAGGTTTACAATGTTAGGGCGCTCACAATTTTACTTGCTAGGTTTAATTATTTGTTTAATGGGTTGTCAGCAAGACACCACTTTATCCTCTATTGACAAGCAAGATACGAATAAGCTTATCCAGTTAGTTAGTTTCAATAATGGAAATATTCCCGCAACTATTAAATTAATGAACGCCAATGGTAAAGTCATTGATGAAGGGTTAGCAATAAATTTTGAATCAAAGCAACATGCTTATTCAGCAGTGTCTATTGTTCCCAGCAAGCCTTATGACTGGAGTCAATTTAAAGACTTTAATATTGCATTTGATATTGCCAATCATGGGCTGTATTCCACACAATTAAAGTTTGATGTTACTGATATTGACGGTAAAAACTACACTCGCGCTATTAGCGTACCCGTAGGCGGCAAACAAACCTATTACGGTAAAATGTCGGGACACGATTTACAGCAACCAGAAGGAGACGAAACCATTGAGCTTAACTTTGCTTCAGGTTTACGTTCTAATCCCGCAACTTGGAGTAGCGAAGATAAGCAATTTGTCTCAATGTGGGGCTCGAAATTATTGAATCTATCCGGTATTACGAAAATTTCCTTAAGTGTACAAGACGCCTTACACAACAAATCTATTATATTGAGTAATGTGCGATTACGTAAAAACCCTCCTAAAGATCCTGATTTTCTTTCAGGCATAGTCGACCAATATGGTCAAAATGCTAAGTTTGATTTTGCTACAAAGATCCACTCCGATGAAGAATTAGCTCAAGTCACAGCGAAAGAGCTCGCTTCATTTTCTGCAAGTAAGCCAAAAGAACGAAGTAAATTCAATGGTTGGAAACAAGGCCCTAAACTTGATGCAACAGGTTACTTTAGAACGCAAAAAGTAGATGGGAAATGGTGGTTAGTTGATCCACAAGGCTATTTATATTTCGCCACCGGTTTAGACATCATTCGCCTATCTAATTCGACCACTATTACCGGTTATGATTTTGATAAAAAGCAAATTAAAGAAAAACACAAAGACGATCTGACTCCTGAAGATTCACAGGGGTTAAATAGAGTAAGCGATAAAGCGATTGCGACTCGTTATGTAGCTTCAGAAAAGCGGAAAAATATGTTTTCCTGGTTGCCTAGTTACGAAGCGCCTCTCGGTAAACATTATGGATACCGACGCAGCGTGCATTCTGGGGCCCTTAAAAAGGGCGAAACCTACAGCTTTTATTCAGCTAATCTAGAGAGAAAATATGGTGATAATTATATGGCGCAATGGAATGAGGTCACTGTAAAACGCATGCTTAATTGGGGATTTACCTCCCTAGGTAACTGGACTGATCCAGCGTTTTATCAAAATGACCAAATCCCCTACTTTGCGAACGGTTGGATCACCGGCGATTACAAAACAGTTTCAAGTGGCAACGATTTTTGGGCGCCTATGCCAGACGTATTTGATCCTGAATTTGAGCAACGAGCCAATTTAACAGCCAGCATCGTTGCTTCTGAGGTTCAAGATAATCCTTGGTGTGTGGGGGTTTTCATAGACAATGAAAAAAGTTTTGGCCGCCCGGATTCCGTTACATCTCACTATGGAATTGTACTTCATACTCTTAGACGAAACGGTGCTGATGTGCCTACAAAAGCTGAGTTCACTCGACTAATGAAAAAGCAGTATGGCGAGGTATCGGCGTTAAATACAGCGTGGAATAAAAATATTTCGGACTGGGATGCGTTTAATTCAGGGATTAACTCTGACATCAACACAGATCAACAACTTCAGGATTATGGTGTGTTATTGGGCGCATACGCCTCTAAATATTTTAAAACTGTACACGATGCAGTAGAAAAACACCTTCCTAACCATATGTATTTAGGTTCAAGATTTCCCGATTGGGGTATGCCAATTGAGGTTGTTAAAGCTGCGGCCCAATATGCTGACGTGGTCAGTTACAATGCCTATAAAGAGGGACTACGTAAAGATAAATGGGAATTTTTAAAAGACATCGACAAACCTAGTATTATTGGCGAATTTCATATTGGCGCTTCTGACTCTGGCTTATATCATCCAGGCTTGATTCAAGCAGCTAATCAGGAAGACCGTGCAAAAATGTTCGAAGATTATATGCAGTCAGTGATTGATAACCCATATTTTGTTGGCGCTCACTGGTTTCAATATATGGACTCTCCTATTACTGGTCGAGCCTATGACGGTGAAAACTATAATGTGGGATTTGTTAATGTCACGGATACACCTTATCCACATATGGTAAAGTCAGCGAAAACAGTCAACAGCAAAATTTATCAGGCACGTTTTCAACAATAACCAGTAAATGAACGCATATCTTCAGTAAAACCAAGATGTAGCTTAGAATATGTCCCATACAATTGACGTATTCTAAGCTACTTTCTCCTCTCTTTAATCAAATCCACACCCCACTATATTGTCTCTTTGACTACGACCCAAAGATGCCAAGATTGCAATCTTTAAATTATTGTTAACAATTTACTGTTTACATAGTTTCAATGATTGTTACAATTCAGTTTCAATATGACAAATGAATGAGATTCTTATGCCAATACCGAGCACAACTTTCCTATGGGTTTTGTTACTCAGTTTGTGTGTTATGGCGTGCGGAGGTTCCAATGACGCTGCGACTGCTGGAAACTCAACCAGTCCCAATTCCCAAACTGACAATGACACTATTCCCAATGCCTTTAACTTCTCCAGTGTGCAAAATGTTAGCTTGAATACCCAACTCCACTCAGAAACCATTACTATCAGTGGCATCAATGCGGCTACAACAGTGAGTATCAACAACGGTCAATTTAAGATAAATGAGGGTGAGTTCAGTTCCACAGCTACCACGGTAAGCAATAATGATAAAATCACGATAAGCTTAACTAGCGCCAACGAATACAACACCACCCACACTGCAACTTTAACCATAGGCAATGGCAATGTTAGCGCCACCTTTGACGTAACGACCCTAACGGCCCCGTCTCTAAACAATCTGATTGATGTCAATTTGCATATCAAACACAGTGTTGGCGGCATTGATCGTTTCGACCGCGAAAAATTTATTACTATTCACGCTAACCACACAGAAAACGACTGGTACACAGTAGGTGAAAATAAGTTAGATGACCTAATTACCGATTTTACAGAGGGCTTTGATGTCTATTTTGGACGCGATGCAGGTGGTATCGGCTGGAATTTAAGCAATCTCCCCCAAGACCCAAACAATTTTGGTTTTGTAGATCCTCAGGCTACCACAGAGCGTGGTTTCGATGTGCGTTGGAATTACACTAACCAGACTGACCAACGGTCAATCACGCAGCGAAATTTACAATACCGCAATCACAATCTTATCGTTAGCGGTCAACAACATCCTTACTGGCCAGATGGCACACTAACAGGCCAATATAGTGCTCAAAGCTGGGCCTTCTCACAGAACGATTCGCAAAATGAACCTTTTGGCAGCGCGACGGGAGATTACATCGGGCGATATGTGTCAGAATTTTTCAATAATGGTAGCGACAACGCAATAGGTGCGCCGCCCCCCGCTTTTGTTGAGGTGATGAATGAACCGCTATACGACTTGTATGACGTGGCCGACAACCCAGTAGAACTGGCCCAAGTTTTTGAATTTCACAAGAGCGTCGCCAACCAAATCCGCAACACAAATATCAAAAGTACAACCCCTAATAGCACTCTAAAAATAGGTGGCTATACCGCGGCTTTTCCCGATTTTGATGCCGACAACTTCCAAGAATGGGAAGAGCGTGACAAACTATTTATTGATATTGCTGGTGCCGATATGGATTTCATTTCATTACACCTATACGACATGCCACGTTTTAGTAACACGGTTCAGTTTCGTAAAGGTAGCAACATTGAAGCGACCTTTGACATGTTAGAGCACTACACCAATATCAAATTTGGTACCCCAAAGCCGTTTATTGTTTCGGAATATGGCGCGCAAGTGCATAGCATGTTGCAATCACCTTGGTCGCCTCAACGCGACTGGCTAATTGTTAATTCTGTTAATGCGCAACTGATGCACTTTCTAGAGCGCCCTCACCTGATGGAAATGTCCATTCCTTTTATTACCGTTAAAGCAGAATGGGGGCGCATATCTGAAAATGTACCTTACACCCATAGATTGATGCGCCAACAAAAAGAAGCCGAGGGTGAAACCGGTGATTTATGGGTGTACACCGATTTAGTGAAGTTTTATCAATTATGGTCTGATGTCAATGGAGTGCGCGCAGAATCAAAATCCAACGACTTGGACTTACAGGTTGATGCCTATGTGGAAGGTCAAAAAGCCTACATAATCGTCAACAGTTTAGAAATGCAAGCCACGTCTTTTTCATTATCAGTGCACGGGATAGACCTCGCTACAATCGAAGATATTACACTGAAACATTTATACTCAATCGACGGTAAGTCAGTATTAGAACAACAAACCTTAGCCTCTATTCCAGACAACATTAAAATTGGCGCTGAAGCCACCATGATTTTTGAGGTGAGCATGCAAAACAACATTGCCATGCCACACACCGCGTTCGAACAAAAATACTACGCTACCAGCTACAAACAATCGATTATTGCCAACATCAGCAACACCTTTTCTATTGAAAATATTGTTACCGCTGATGAAGGAGAGGCCGTGTTGCGCTTGGGGGTGGGTCGCACTCATGGCTTAAGCTTACTGCCCAAGATAACTTTCAACGATGTCACGATATCGGTGCCGGAAGATTATCGAGGTTACGACCAATATCACAATGGTAAAGGGCGGGCTAACTACTTTGGCGTTATCGAAATCCCAGTGCCATTAAATGTGTTACGAGCAAACAATTCAGTCAACATCACCTTTAGCGATACTGGCGGATTCATCTCGTCTTTGAGCTTACAGGTGTTAAATAGTGATACACAATTAATCAGAGGATATTAAATCATGCACGCTTTACTCCCGTATACACGAGTAGTCTTGTTTACAACTGTATTAGCTTCGCTGTATGGATGTAGTCATTCAAATTCAGATAAAGACGCAAACACCGTAAATGCACTTACAGAAAATGCAGCCACCATAACCGTTGCTAACGTTGCGAATTTTGATAACGACATTGACGATTACACTTTTACCACTATTAATGCACAATCGCGCATAGTGGCAGACGAGTCGAATAACAAACGATTAGCAGTGGTTTACTCACCGCAATCTGTTACATCTAGCGTTGATATTGAATTTAAGCAGCCGTTAAACTGGCAAAATTTTAATGAATATCACTTAGCGATTGATGTACATAATACTGGCACAGAATCCATTCAGCTTTATTTAGGTATCACCAATAACAACGCCCAAAACTCAACTCAACCATGGTCGACTTCTAATCGCTCTATCAACGTTGCCGCCGGCGAGTCTGCAACCTACTTCGCGGTGTTAGATGGAAGCTTCAGTGATACCTACCCAGGACTGAGAGAAAGTCCAAAACCATGGCAAACTCAAGAAGACATGTTCATCTGGCGTTATGGACATAAAGAAATGTCCTTTAACAAGATCACCAAAATCAGTTTGTTTACCCGAGGCAACCTAACGCCCAAATCCGTTTCAGTGGATAATATTCGCTTGCGTAAAAATCCAGAATACAACGCGAGTTACCTTGCCAATTTAGTCGATGAATTTGGTCAAAATGATCAACTTGACTACCCCATTAAAGTAGATTCTCTGGCCGAACTTCAAACAATGGCGAAACAGGAACTTGCAGAACTCGGCGAAGGGGATTTAATGGACGATCGCTCCCGTTTTGGGGGGTGGAAAGATGGTCCTCGCCTTGAAGCAAGCGGTTATTTCCGCACAGCCAAAGTGCAAGGCCAATGGTGGATGGTTGACCCAGAAGGCTATTTGTTCTTTTCTCATGGTTTAGCCAATGTGCGCATGGCGAATCTTTTCACTTTAACTGGCGTCGACTTTAAAGACCCAGATGCACGTTATGTTGACCCCAATGAAACCACTCCAGAGGATTCCATTGGTATTGTTAATATGTCAGATAAGATCCGCAACAGCCGTTATGTGTCGTCTTCAATGCGCCGCGACATGTTCAATTGGTTACCGGAATATGATCATCCACTGGCCGATCACTATAGTTATCGCCGAAAAGTCCATATGGGCCCGATGAAGTCAGGTGAAACTTACAGCTTTTATAGGGCTAATGTGGAACGCCGCTATGGTGAAACAGCCTCACAATCCTATTTAAAACAGTGGCAGGATGTAACCCTCAATCGCATGCGTAGTTGGGGATTTACCTCTATGGGAAATTGGGTTGATCCCGCTTTTTACCCTAATCAACGCGTCCCTTATTTTGCCAATGGTTGGATAATCGGTGATTTTGCCACCATTAGTTCCGGTATGGACATTTGGGCACCACTGCCCGATCCCTTTGATCCTGAGTTTGTGCGCAGAGCCCAAATAACTATCGATGTTATTGCCGATGAAATACAAGGCTCTCCATGGTGTGCTGGTATCTTTATCGATAATGAAAAGAGCTGGGGATTAAGAGAAGGCACCATTGCCCAGCGCTACGGTGCTGTCATCAACGTTCTTGCGAAACAGCTTGAAGCTAGCCCCGCTAAAGGCGCATTTATCAAGCATCTACAGCAAAAATATGGGCAAATATCTGCACTCAACGTTGCATGGCAAACACAGTTTGACACTTGGCAACAACTACAACAAAACGTTGAGTTAACACATTATTCAACGCAAGCTGAAAACGATTTTTCACAGCTATTGGAGTTGTTATCTAATGAGTACTTCCGGGTCGTCCACGATACCTTAGCTAAAACCTTACCCGACCATTTATACATGGGAGTACGAATGGCCAGTTGGGGGATGCCCAAAGAAACCGTTACAGCCGCAGTAAAATATTCCGATGTATTAAGCTTTAATATTTACCAAGAAGGGGTACAACCTTTTGCATGGGAGTTTCTCAAAGAGATTGACTTACCTACCATCATTGGTGAATTTCATATAGGTGCGACTTCGGATACCGGCGTATTTCACCCCGGATTAGTACAAGCAGCCAATCAAGATGACCGCGCCCAAATGTACACCGAATACATGCAAAGTGTAGCCAGCCATCCGAATATGGTGGGAGCCCACTGGTTCCAATATGTAGACTCTCCAATTACCGGTCGAGCTTTTGACGGTGAAAACTACAATGTGGGTTTTGTATCCGTTACCGATATCCCCTATCAACCAATGGTCGATGCGGCCAAGGCGTTTAACCGCAGTATTTACCCTAAACGTTTTAGCAAAAAGATAGGCCAATAATGCAAAATCAACTCGCTACCCCAAAAGCTGCTATTCCTGTCGATGGTGACATCATTGGCAATGGTGATTTTCAATATCGCATCAATAACCATTGGGGCAAGCTGGATGCTGAAAAAACACCCGTTGAGAATTGCCATGATTTCTCGATTGATTCTCAGGGCCGAATTATCATGGTCACCGACCACCCGGCAAATAATTTCATTGTTTATGATAAACAGGGAAACCTTATAGAAGCATGGGGAACAGAATATCCCGGCGCTCATGCGATTGAAATCGTTAACGAGAATGGTGAAGATTTTATTTATGTAGTCGATAGTGGCTGGATCCTGAACCGTCATTGGGATGGAAAATCGACCGATGCTTGGGACTCGCCCTACAATAAAGTGATCCCTCAAGCTGGTTTTGTTGCCAAGCTTACTATTGATGGCAGACTAATTTTTACCATTGGGCATCCGCAAACTGTTGGTGCTTACACGCCAGATATGCCTTTCCGCCCTACTGATGTAGCGATAGCGACCAATGGTGATATCTACATCACCGATGGATATGGCTCTGACTTTGTATTGCAATATGATTCACAGGGGCGGTTTATTCGCTGTTGGGGCGGACACGACAATGTCGATACAAGTTATAACCTGACAAACACCCATGGGATCTCTATTGACCCCCGTCAAACCGACAATCCGGTTTTGCTAGTGAGTTCGCGCGCTGAGCAGTGCCTCAAGCAGTTTTCTCTAACAGGTGAATATATAGGCCGTATCGATACTCCTGGAGCTTGGATCCACGGACCCGTATTTGATGGCGAGCATTTTTATGCGGCAGTGTGTTGGTCTGACATCAAAGGTAAAAATGTCGATGATTCTGGCTTTATCAGTATTTTCAATAGTGCCAACAAAGTCGTTAGCAACTTAGGGGCTAATCCACCTTTGTATATCCATGACCAGTTACAACCTATGTGTAGCAACTGGCAAGTATTTAAACATGTACATGGATTATGTATTGATGAGCAAGGCGATATTTATGTTGGACAATGGCGAGCGGACCAAAGCTATCCCATCAAACTAGAAAAAATTAATTCATAAGACTGGAGCGCTATTTATGCAAAGACGAGATTTTTTAAAGGCCAGTGCCGCGATTGCAGCGACCTCAACCCTATCCTCTTGCGCAAGCACAAAAAAACAAGCGGTTAATGTCACTTTGAGTAATGTAGCTGCGTTACCTCAAAATCAAACCAGCCATTGGTTGGGGCATGGATTCTGGGGAAATCGTCTGCAAGATTGGCGTTTACATCAAGGACGTTTGCAGTGTTTACGGGGTGAGAAAAGTTTTGAAGTACGCACTGTATCCTTATTAACCCGGGCCTTATCCAACAGTTCGACAGCTGCGACGTTACGTATGACAGTAGGCAATATAACACCTGAGCAATCGGGGTTTTGTGGTTTTTTATTAGGTGCAGGTAATCAACTTGATTACCGTGGTGCAGCTTTGGTACAACGTTTTGCGGGCATGCACGGTGGAATAATGGCGCGTCTGCATAGCGACGGTACCTTAAGCTTTAATGATTTTTCTGACCAATCTAAACCCCTTGGATTTACGCCATTGGCCAATCAAACCACGGGCTCTATTGGTGAAGTTGCCAATCGAACTATCACCCTAGAATGCCGCTTACTACCGCAACACAACGGCGATTTCACCCTGACGCTCGATGCATTTGACGCCAATACACAACAGCTACTTGGGCAAGCAATCTGTTCTGATGTCGACGCTTACGTTCTGCAAGGTGGCATTTCTTTATTATCCTCTCCCGATGTTAAACAAGCTGGGGCCCGTTGGTGGTTTAAGGATATACAAACCGGTGGGGATAAAATTCAGCAACATGACAATCGCGCTTTAGGCGAAGTGATGGGCTGCATGTATAGCCTCAATCAAAATGTGTTGAAACTCACAAGCCAGTTTATGCCGATTGATTTAAACCTTCATCAACAAGCGCAACTTGAATATCGTTATTTAGATGAGACTGATTGGCACAGTGGTCCTATTGCCGATATAGAAGATGGTTATGTTGCGTTATTCCGCTTGAGCAACTGGGATCACTCCCGTGCGGCTCAGTATCGTATTCGTTTTGCTAACGATGAAAAAGACTTATTCACTGGCAAGATAGTCAAAGATCATGGTAGTGCTCAAGAACTAAAAATTGCCTTGTACTCTTGTATTATCCCCACAGCCAAAAGTTTAGACCGTGATTTTTATACTAAACTGCACCCAAAAGAACGCTTGCTTGGCCGCTACACCACAGACAATGTGTTGTTTCCTCATAATAACTTGGTTAAAAACTGTGATTCCCATCAACCGGACTTATACGTCTTTGCCGGAGATCAGTATTACGAAACCTACCCCACCCGTTACGGCAATAACACTAAAGATGCCAAATTAGATACTCTTTATCGTTGGTATCTTTGGTATTGGACGTTTAGAGACTCTGTTCGAGATCGTCCAGCTATTGTTTTGGCTGATGACCATGACGTGTTACAAGGCAACTTGTGGGGAAATAGAGGAAAAGATTCAGGTACTAAAAAGGAAGAGGATGGAGGCTACGTTTGGGACAAAAGCTTAATTCGCATGGTGTACCGCATTCAACATGGTCATAATCCAGATGCTTATGATCCCACTCCCATTGCCCATAATATTCCCGTGACTTACGGTTCGTTTATATACGGTGGGGTCAACTTTGCATTAGTAGAAGATAGAAAATTTAAATCACCACCTAACAATAAGATTAATTTGTTAAAAACCACTGGTGAATTATTAGGCAAACGACAGGAGTTATTTTTAGCACAATGGAAGAATAGCGCACCAGAACTCCCTAAAATTTGCCTAACCGCTTCAATTTGGGGCTCGCCTCAAACCAAAGGCATCAATATGCCACTACTAGATTACGATTCTAATGGTTATCCTGCCGATGGCAGAAACCGTGCAGTGCAATTGGTGGCCGATGCTAACGCGTTGGTTTTAGCAGGCGATCAACATTTGGGCCTTGTTGCTCACCAAGGTATTAACGATTTTGATGATGGAGCGTTATTTTTTGCGGGCCCAGCCGCTGCAGCCTTTTGGCAACGTTGGTTTGAAAGCGATGGTAGCTTAAACAATAGTTTACCTAACTCTCCAAACACAGGTGATTATATCGATACCTTTGGCAACAAAATGCGTGTTATGGCTGTGGCCAATCCAACAATTAGTTACGCAGACTTTGCTGCTGGCAATCAAACTTGGGGAATGTTCTTGGCCGACAATTCGCTAAAAACTGAAGGTTATGGATTAGTTCGCGTTAACCATCAACAACAACATTTTGAGTTGGAATGTTGGCATTGGAATGCGAAACCTGGCCGTGATGAGCAGTTTGCAGGATGGCCTATCATTCACTCATTTCCAAACGACCCTATAGTGTAATCAAATTGTGACGCAATAACATTGCGTCACACTCTTACCAATATTAACAACCAAGTTGCAGGCTGATATTTTGTGCGGTTTTCAGCATTTGATGAGTAATATTGCAATCACTTCCCTGCTTCTGCTGTTTCATACCTAATTTTGATACCACCAAACAAGCGATTATTCTTCCATCCGCCGAGCCAACTAAAATCCCATGATCGGTAACACCTTCAATGAAAGGATTATCAGCAATTAACATCCCTTGTTTGCGTATGTCATCTAATTCACTGACCAGTTTGGTTTTATCTTCAGCAGAGTAAGCCAAATAACCTTCGCTACGTTGCAAAATCATCTCTCTGACTTCAGTGTTGCTGTTTGCCAATAATACTTTGCCCGATATCGTCGAGAGAGTTGGAAATAACGATCCTTCGGTAATATTTACCGTCATCGGAGCTTGGCTCCGAGCCTGCACTATGACCATGGTTTGGCTTTGATACAGCATGGTTAAATGGCAAGAATGACCAATAGTCACGGCTAAGTCTTCCATATGTGGCAGAGCACACTGGCGTAATTGATCGATAGGTGAAATACGACGGGACAAATTATAAAT
The DNA here is from genome assembly GCF_039964565.1 of Paraglaciecola sp. Lineage (GTDB taxonomy): Bacteria > Pseudomonadota > Gammaproteobacteria > Enterobacterales > Alteromonadaceae > Paraglaciecola. Next base: position 121,399 of record NZ_JBDVXF010000006.1, on the reverse strand, counting down.
TTTTAGCGAAGCACGATAATGCCCCGAAACCACGTCACGCACCAGATAACCTCGAGATTCCAAATTAATGAGCACTCGGTAAATTTCATTAGCCCCGCGCCCTAATGCAAAAGCAATTTCGGTTTGTGACTTTGGTAATTCTTGCTCAACTAAATATTCCAACACATCCAAAGCTTTATCTAACGCAGGAACGGCATACTTATTCTTACTGATTTGTTTTTTACTGCTTTGCGTCACTTATTGGTTCTCAGTTAGTAAATGGGACAAATGTACTTTAAAGATAGCATTAAAAATTTTGCAATACCCTTCAACATATTGTTGACAATCAACATTAAGCAGTTATCATTATTTGTATTAGAATATTGTATTTCTATATGAATTACAAAGCCATTAAAGTGTTGATTTTTATTACAGGTGATCCCATGACGAACAAGATATTATCCACTGAACAAATTAACGATTTCCATCGCGATGGTTATGTCATTGCGCGTGGGTTTTATAGCGAACAAGAAATAAAGCGCTTACAAGATAAAGCCTTTAATGACGATTCACTATACGAGCGCGCCTGGGACAAGAAAGACGCAAAAGGGACTGTCAGTAAGGTATGCTTATGGCAGGAGCTGGGTGATGATTTGTATAGTATGTTCTCTCGAGGCCGACGTTTAGCCGACTCAGTCGATGCCATTTTAGGTGAGCCGGTTTACCACACTAGTACCAAAATCATGATGAAAGAACCCTTTGTGGGTGGCGCGTGGGAATGGCATCAAGATTATGGTTATTGGCACAACGACAACGTCATGCTTTACCCTAAACTAGTCAGCTGTATGATTGCCATTAATAAAGCGACCATTGAAAATGGTTGCCTACAGGTCTTAAAGGGCTCTCACCATATTGGCAGATTAAATCACAATAAAACCGGTGATCAAAAAGGCGCTGAACTTCAATTTGTTGAAGAAGCGATGAAGCATTTAGAGTTAGTTGATGTCGAACTTGAACCTGGTGACACGCTGTTTTTCCACTGTAATTTGTTGCACAAGTCCAACCAAAACCAGTCGTCTGAGCCACGCTGGTCGATCATCATGGCTTACAACGCAGAAAGTAATAAACCTTTCCAAGAAAATGAAGCCTTGTACTTCCCACTCAATCGAGTTGACGACGATGCGATTATAAACTGGAAAGAACCAACAACCGCCTAAAAGTTACTGTTACTAAATCACATTGACTCCCCTATCCTAGCAATTGGTTTGGGGAGGCTATCGACATCTATAGTGCCACTGCTTGTTTAAACAACTAATCACCACAAATGCTGTGCTAGTTTGGCTAGCTACCCGTATTTTTCTCGACATCACGGTTCTATTTCTTTACTTCATCAGTTATTGTTAACAGTAAACCAAATATTAATTGTGATTGAAATAGTTCAGCCTACCAATACTCATATTTAACACCAAGTGCTGAGCCTGATGTAAGAGTCCAATATGAATCAAAAAGTAGAAAATGTGGTTATTTTAGGAGGCGGTACCGCTGGCTGGATGACCGCAGCTTTACTGACTAAGTCCATAAAAAACATCAATGTTAAATTGGTCGAATCAGAACAAATAGGGACAATTGGTGTAGGCGAAGCGACTATCCCCAGCTTACACTTTTTTAATGATATGCTGGGTATCAACTCCACAAATTTTGTTAGAAATACTTCAGGTAGTTTTAAGCTAGGGATCAAGTTCGAAAACTGGCATAAACAAGATGCCAGCTACTTTCATGGCTTTGGATCTACCGGTCTAGGCATGTGGGCAGCAGGCTTTCATGAATATTGGAGACGAGGACTTGATTTAGGTATCAGTAAACCCTTTAGTCACTATAATTTTGAAGCCATGGCGGCACTTAGTAACAAATTTGCTCATCAGCAAAACGGTCCCAATTTTGCGTATCATTTAGACGCCAGCTTGTATGCAAAAATGCTCAAACAAGAATCTGAGAAAAATGGCGTTACCCGCATCGAGGGATTGGTAAAGCAAGTTAATACCCATACCGAAAGCGGTGATATATTGTCGCTGGAGTTAGCTAACGGCACAGTCGTCGAGGGTGATTTGTTTATCGATTGTTCCGGATTTAAAGGCGTATTAATCAACGAAACCCTAAAGACACCTTTTATCGATTGGTCCCATTGGTTACCCATGGACAGTGCGATAGCTTTGCAAACCAAACTCTCAGAAGCCCCCTCCCCTTATACTCGCTCAATTGCTAACCACGCTGGTTGGCAATGGCGTATTCCATTGCAGCATCGTATGGGCAACGGTATCGTTTATTCACAGCAATATATGTCAGACGATGAAGCTAGGGAATTATTGGTATCTAGTGTAGAGGGTGAAATGCTCACCGAGCCTAGGAAGCTAAGCTTCAAAACCGGTTATAGAGAAAAACAGTGGAACAAAAACTGTGTGGCCATTGGCTTAGCAGGCGGCTTTATCGAACCTTTGGAATCCACGGCTATTCATATTATTCAACAAGGTATTATGCAGTTAATTAAATACTTCCCGAGTTATGGTATCAATGCTCTGGAAGTCGAAGAATATAACCGCTACATGATGACTGATTATAACGAAATCAAAGACTTTATTGTGCTGCATTATTGCCAAACCGAGCGCGATGATTCGCCCTTCTGGCGATTCTGCAAAAATATGGATATTCCCGAAACTCTTAAATCTAGAATGGAATTGTTTAAAAACACCGGGCGTTATGTACATCGTGATAAAGAAATATTCGTCGATTCTTGGTTACAAGTGATGATTGGCCAAGGTTTAATCCCAGAGCAATACCATGGTTTAGCCGACGAACTGTCAGAGTCTGAATTACGAGAGTTTTTGCAGCAAATAGAAGAGGACATTGCCGCTAAAGTGCGACAACTGCCAAGCCATGGTGAGTATTTAAACACCCACTGCAAGTCTTAGGTTTGAGCTCAGAAAAAGGTAGAGGAAAGCAGTGAACGACTAAAATACTGCTGGGTCGATAGAGAAGATTTGTTAACGGAGGGCGCTGAGTTTAAATTGACTGCGGCCTTTTTATTTCAATTATTGAGCACTTTGAAAAACATGAACACCAGTGTAAACGTCGACATGGATTCCAGCTAAAAGACTGCTGGAATGACGTTGCGGATAGCCTGCTGTCTCGTCATAGGCTTGGGATCGCCGACTTTCTCTTCATAGGTTCACAAGTCGGGAGTCTCTGCTGTCTCTTCATACTGTCTATTCATACTTTCTATGCATAAATAGCGGGTACATTGAGATCTTAGTCGGCAACGTCGGTACTTTATGGACGAAGTGGATACGCTAATGAGCTATGCGAACCCAACTGTACCCAATAAAAAAACGGCCAAGGTTTTCACCTTGGCCGTTTTATCAATTTATAAACTCAGATGATTTACACTTCTTTTAAGTAAACAGTTTTCTTCTCTAGGTATTGCTCGAGACCAAATTTGCCGTCTTCGCCCCCAAAGCCACTTTGTTTCCATCCGTTATGGAAGCCTTGGTGTTGCTCGCCCATACCGCGATTGATATAAACCTCACCCACTTCTAAATCACTGATGGCTTGATTAATGTTAAAGAAATTTTGGGTAAATACGTAGGCACTTAAACCGTAAATACTGTCATTACAATATTCAATGGCTTGCTGCATGCTGCTGACTTTAACGATTGGCAGAATAGGACCAAAAGTTTCTTCGTGAACAACAATGTTATCTTGTTTAACATCAACTAAAACCGTGGGTTCATACCAACAACCACCTTCGAAACCCGTGACACTGGCCGTTTTACCGCCAGTGGCGACTGTGGCACCTTGCTTGATACTTTCTTGAACAATATGGTCGATATTGTCAATTTCACGCTGGTTGCACTTAGGCCCCATTTGCGTAGCTGGATCCATAGGGTCACCGACTACTAAGCCTTTAACCTGTGGTAAGAATTTAGCCATAAATTCATCATAAACCCCTTCATGAACGTATAAACGCTCAACACAAGTACAGACTTGACCACAGTTAGCAAAGCGGCCCCACAACGCACCTTCGAGGGCTTGATCAAGGTCGGCATCATCCATCACTATCATAGGAGCCTTACCACCTAACTCAAGCATCACCGGAGTCATGTATTCTGCGCTAGTTTTATAGATTTGTTTACCGGCAACAGTGGAGCCGGTCATGGTGATCATTTTAGTAATCGGGCTTTCACATAATGCTTGGCCTACTACCGAACCGGTGCCGTTAATCACGTTTAACACCCCAGCAGGAATACCGGCTTCATTAGCCAAACGGCCCAATTCAGTGGTAGCTAACGGCGTTTCTTGAGTGGGTTTTAGTACGATTGTGTTTCCGGTAATTAACGCAGGGCCAATTTTACGACCGGCTAAAGCCAATGGAAAATTCCAAGCGGTGATACCAACCACTACGCCTCGAGGTACTTTATGGATATAAATTTTTTCGTCTTCGTTATCTGAAGGTAGTATATCGCCTGCGATAGTTAATGCATTGTCGCAAGCGTAATCAATAAAGGTTGCGGTCACATCCACTTCCATCTCGGCTACAGACAACAACTTACCTTGCTCAGCAACAATCATAGGCGCAAGAACAGCCTTGTTTTCGCGAATTTTATTGGCAAATTTTCGTAATATAGCTTGGCGGGTTCGCGCGGTTAGCTTGGCCCACGGCTTTTGTGCTGCCTGCGCCACATCAAGAGCGTGTTGCGCATCTTCTGCACAGCCTTCTGGGATATTACCTATCACCTGACCAGTAGAGGGACTCTGAATTTCAATAATGCTTGTGGATTGAGAGCTAATATATTTGCCACCAACGAAATTAACATTATTTTGAAATTTTAAATTTTGTACCGTCATTGCGTTTATCTCCCCATCCAGCCGCCATCGACCAGCAAAATTGCACCATTTACATAGCTTGCAGCTTCAGAGGCCAAAAACACAGCTGGGCCTTTGAAGTCTTCGGGGGTTCCCCACCGGCCTTGCGGAATTCGGCCTAAAATAGCAGCCGAACGTTCTGGGTCATTACGTAACGCTTCAGTATTATCGGTATCGATATAGCCAGGCGCAATAGCGTTAACATTCACCCCTTTACCCGCCCACTCATTCGATAATGCCATGACTAACTGACCAATCGCTCCTTTACTAGCAGCATATCCGGGCACTGTGATACCACCTTGGAAAGTTAGCAATGAAGCAGTGAAGATTATTTTACCGGCACCCCGATTCACCATATCCTTGCCTATTTCACGGCTAAGAATAAATTGAGAATTTAAATTAACATCGATAACGTTATCCCATAGGTCATCGCCATGCTCGGCGGCTGGCGCGCGTAAGATAGTACCTGCGTTATTCACTAGAATATCAATTTTAGGAAAATCTGCTTTTACTTCTTTAATAAAAGCATATAAAGCATCACGATTTGAGAAGTCACACTGGTAACCTTTAAAGTTTCGGCCTAATGCTCTCACTTCTTTTTCAACCTCAGAACCTTCAAGTTCTAAGCTAGCAGACACACCGATGATATCGGCTCCAGCTTCAGCTAAACCTAATGCGATCCCTTTACCAATACCTCGTTTACAACCAGTAACTAAGGCAACTTTTCCGGCTAAACTAAATTTTTCAAACATCTTATTCATTACTCAAACCTTGTCTCTCATGTCCAACTATTCTGCGTTACATTCAACTAATGCTTTCATACCTTGTGGATTGCCATCCATATTAGCAAATGCACTACCAATATCCGTCAAAGGGCTAACAGAACTGATAAAGGGTTTAAGATCAATCTGCCCTGAAGCAATCAGTTGAATTGCCCAATCAAAATCAGCGGCTTCATAAACACGCGCACCTAATAGCTCTAACTCTTTCCAAAAGAATTGGAATAGATCGATTTCAGGCTTAGTACTATGGATTGCCACCATCACTATACGACCTCGACGACCGGCTATTTGTGTCATTGAATCAATAGCAGGTTTAACACCAGACACTTCGAAGACCACGTCAGCACCTTTAGTACCGGTCCAGTCATCCACGTAAGCGGCTAAATCCGTTTCAATAGGATTAACTGATTTAACACCTAAGTCATCTGCAAAAGCGCGGCGACTTTCATTGGGTTCAGACACTAGCACTTCTGCCCCTACACTTTTAGCCACAGCAGCGACAAGTTGCCCAATAGGCCCGCCGCCAAGTACCACTACCTTTTCACCTGCTTGCAAGCGCGAACGACGCACGTCGTGGCAAGCCACTGACAATGGCTCAATAAGCGCGCCTTGCTTTAAATCTACACCAGCTGGTAATTTATGTAATGTACGAGCTTTAACCGTCCAACTTGATTGGAATGCGCCAGGCGTATCGATCCCCATAAACTTCAGGTTCTGACAGATATGGGTATGACCCGCTTTACAGGTTGGACATTCACCACACCAATCAAGAGGACGTACCACAACTTTTTCGCCTATTGAGAAACCTTGTACACCTTCGCCGATTTCTGCGACGACACCTGAAATTTCGTGTCCTATGGTTTGCGGGATAGATACTCGTTGATCCATCACACCATGGTATATATGCATGTCAGTGCCACAAATCCCCACATAACCAACATTCAAGCGAACCTCACCAGCTTGAGGTGTTATAGCTTGACCTTCGACCACCTTAAATGACTTGTTACCAATATATTGTGCTGCTTGCATATGTTTCTACCTTAAAAATGTTTAACTAAATGAGGGGCTAATAACGCATCATCAAAAATCACCCCAGTTCCCGGTACATCGGGTGCTACAGCAAAACCATTGTTGAGAATAGTTGGATGTAATGTGTATTGATCTATTGGGAAAGAATGGACTTCTAAATAACCTGCATGAGGTTGTGAAGCTAATAAAGACACGTGTAATTCATGCATACCGTGGCTGCACAATGGCAAATTATGGTGTTTAGCTAATTCTGCAACCTTTAAGAAACCTGTAATACCGCCAATGTTAGACGCGTCTGGCTGCACAAAACCTAATTTTGACTGGGCAAAGGCATACTCAAATTCATGGATGGTATGTAAGTTTTCGCCCATCGCTAAGGGAATGTTGATGGCATCAGAAATATCCGCAAATCCCAAATAATCATCCGGGATTGTGGGCTCTTCAAACCAAGTAATGCCGCAATGTTCAATCGCTTTACCAAAACGAATGGCTTCTTCAATTGACATTGAATAGTTTGCGTCCACCATAAATACCCGATCAGGGCCAATTAAATTGCGTACCGCTTCTACGCGATGCACGTCTTCGAGATAATTGTCTTTACCTACTTTAATTTTGACTGCTTCAAAGCCTTTATCTAAATAGCCTTGAATGTTGCTAAGCAATCTAGTTTCTGAAAAATTAAGATCTATACCACCAGCGTAACATTTGGTTTTATTGCTCGCGCCGCCAGCAACCTTCCACAAGGGTAGATCGGCTCGTTTACATTTAATATCCCATAGGGCGATATCCACTGCAGAGATAGCAAAGCTTAATAAGCCACCTCGACCAACATAGTGGTATTCCCACTGTAACTTATCCCAAATACCATCAATATCGGCAGCATCTTTTCCAAGCAATAAGGGCCGCATTTCATCATGAAGTAATGAACATATCGCGCGGCCACCTTTACCACCGGTATAGGTATAACCAACACCTTGCATACCATCAACACAAGTTACACGACACAGCATTAGTTCAAAGTGGGTATGGTCACCGTGCTTAGCATCAGATAAGACTTCTTCTAAAGGCACTTTGTAATACTCAACATCTATCGCCGCTATTTTATTTATATTCATTCTCTAGAAATCCAACTAATACTTAACAGTTTTGATTTAATTGTTAACAATCTACACCAATACAATATTAGTTGTAAAGATAAATAATGGCCAGAAATAAACACCCACTCCATTCCAAGAGCTGTTAAGTAACTTAAATCCATAAAAATTTAAATTCAGATAGCTGCCCTTAACAATCAAATTGCTACTCGATTAAGGGCATTGACTCCATATTGAAGAAAAATAGCGTTACCAAATCTAGTCATCAAAAAAACCATTTATATTCAACACACTATCATTTTGTTAACAATATAATGTTGACATGTGAATTTTATGTTGTAGTTTTTATAGGAATTACTCAATTGACAGCGACACATTCAAACCAAAGGAAAAATTATGACACTCGACAAACGCTACAAAAAAAGTGCGCTAGCACTATTGGTGATAAGCGCAATGCCTCTAGCACATGCTCAAGATAATGATGTCGAAATCATCCAAGTCTCAGGTATTCGAGGGTCGCTACAATCAGCGATGGATATTAAAAAAGAGAGTAGCGGTATAGTTGACGCTATCTCGGCAGAAGATATTGGTAAATTTCCAGACACCAATCTAGCAGAATCCTTACAACGTATTACCGGCGTATCTATCGACAGAAGTAATAACGAAGGTAATCAAGTTACAGTGCGTGGTTTTGGCCCTAGCTTCAACTTGGTGACGTTGAATGACCGTCAAATGCCTAACTCTTCGGCGCTGGAGTCTGCCGGAATCTCACGTAGTTTTAACTTCCGCGAATTGGCAGCAGAGAGTGTCTCTGGCGTTGAAGTTTACAAAACCGGTAAAGCACACGTCAGTTCTGGCGGTTTAGGTGCAACCATTAATGTCAAAACAGCTAAACCTTTCGACTATGATGGATTGGTTGCCATTGCGAGTGCCAAAGCTGTTATGGATACCAGCGTCGATAAAGGCGATAGCGTCACACCAGAAGTCTCCGCTATGATCAGCAACAAATTTGCTGATGGAAAACTAGGTGTTTTGGCGTCATTTTCTCATGCGCAGCGTGATAGCCATGTAGACAGAATCGGTACTCAAGGCTGGGGCAGCGGTTACCCTGGACAAACCAATCCTGATACTAGTGCAATAGATACAACGCTCAATCCTAATCTAACAACATGGCGCACTACCACTGTTGATCTTGATAACAGTGATTTCTCTCGGGAACGCCAAAATGGTCAGTTAGTTATACAATACCAAGCACTCGACTCGTTAAGAGCAACGCTTGATTACACTATGTCGCGTTTAGATGAAAGCGCGAATATGAATCGAATGAGCTTCTGGTTTGATAACGTAGCTAGCGGTGCTGCGGATGCCAACGGCACTATTATTAATCCAAGTCGCCCTAATGACGAACTTAACTTTTGGGCTTGGGAATATGCCTTTAAGACTGAAAATGATTCAATCGGACTTAATTTAGATTGGCAAGCATCTGATGCATTAAAATTCACTTTGGATGTGCATGATTCCACTTCTCATGCTAACCCAGGCGCGCTACCTGCCGAACGATTAGCAAATCTAAAAAACCCCTTTGGCGATGCCGCACCTGTGACCATTTCAGCTGATTTTTCTGGATTAACACCATCTGTTAGTTATGATGACTCAGGGCTACCAGGTGGCGCATATGCTAAGGAAAATATTGAAGGTGATCTTTATCAAGAACGTGGATATGAGATTGAAAACAATATCAATCAAGTCCAACTAAACGGTACTTGGTTAAATGTTGAAGATGGTGCATTAGACAGTATCAAATTTGGAATTAGCCGTACCATTTACGAAGTAGATACCAATAAAATTTATAGTGCCAATTTTGCCTTAGGTGGCGATGCCATGGATTTAAGTAGTTTAGACTTAAACTTTGCACCGGGTGGTATTGGTTTTGAATACGTGCCTGAATTCAGTGCCGAGCAGTTTTTAGAATTGGTCGATCAACAAGGATTACGTAATCCAACCAGTTCAAGTTTTAATGGCATTAAAGAAGAAACCAATGCTGTTTACCTAGCATTCAATTTCATCTCCGAATTCAATGGTATGGATTTCAATGCCAATGTCGGGCTTCGTTATGAGCAGACTGACGTTTCTTCTTATTCAATCAGCAATCCGGTCATTGGGTTCAATTGGATTACACCTTTGGAAATGTCAAAAATTTATGCTGCTGACGAGCTCAATGAAGAGCTCAGCGGGGACTACGATCATTACTTACCTAATTTTGATTTCAGTCTGAATTTAACAGATGACCTAATCACTCGTTTTTCCTACAGCAAAACGATAGCGCGTAGCAACATCGATGCGATGTTCCCTGCCACTAGTCTTAATGACCACTATTCAACTGGTCCATTTAAAGCCTCCCAAGGTAACCCAAGTTTACTGCCATTTGAGTCTGAAAATGTAGACTTGTCGGTCGAGTATTACTATGCAGATGCCAGCTATGTTTCCTTAGGTCACTTCCGTAAAAAAGTGGATAACTTCATCGGTCTTGGAGAAGAAGAACGTGTCATTGAAGGTCCAAATGGTCCGTTAACCAACCCTAGCGTTACGCCTCGTGGTAGTTGCCCGGAAGGTAGCGTGGCGCAACCTGTCAGTGCTTGTACCTCACAAACTAGTGATCCAGCAATTATTTGGACAGTTACTACATCTAAAAACCTCAATGCCACTAAGGTTAACGGCTGGGAATTTAACGTTCAGCATATGTTCGGCGAAACCGGTTTTGGTGCAATATTTAACTACACCAAAGTCGACAGCAGCGATGAGTATGACGTTCATAGCCTAGAAAACGACTTTGCCTTACAGGGCCTAAGTGATTCTGCAAACTTGGTTGGGTTCTACGAAATGGATAATTACCAAATCCGTATCGCTTACAATTGGCGTGACGACTTCCTATTAAGCGGCGGAATTGAACCTAAGTTTACTGAGGCCTATTCACAAATTGATATCTCCGCAAGTTACGATATTAATGACACGGTTTCGGTATTCATTGACGCCATTAACGTTACCGACGAAAACACACGTCGTCATGGTCGTTTCCAAAATCAAATTCTTGATGATGAACAGTACGGGCCTCGTTATAATCTAGGAATCCGCGCTAGATTCTAATCCCGCAATAAATCGAAAGGTCACTCCGGGTGACCTTTTATTACTTTTACCGGTGATTTGAGAAGTCTAGGGGTAACTGATATGAACAACGAAGTTCGCACAGTCGTTATAGTAGGTGGCGGCACAGCAGGTTGGATAACAGCAGGCATTCTTGCCGCTTATCAAAAAAAACACTGCGCTAAACCTCTGAAAGTTAAACTCATTGAGTCACCTAATGTCGCCACTATAGGTGTCGGTGAAGGCACTTGGCCGACCTTGCGCAATACCCTAAAAGAGATGGGGATTCGCGAAACTGACTTTATTCGTGAATGTCAGGCTACCTTTAAACAAGGCGCCAAATTTTCCAAATGGTGCACCGGTGAGGAAGATGATTTTTATTACCACCCACTAGTTTTACCTACGGGTTATCACAACATCAACCTTGCCCCACATTGGCCTTCATTGGCTCAATCTAGCTCTTTTTCAAATGCCGTTTGTGAACAGGAATCATTGTGCGAGCTGATGCGTGCGCCAAAAAATATTAGTACACCAGAATACCAAGGAATCGCTAACTATTCGTATCATCTTGATGCTGGAAAGTTTGCGACTTTTTTACAAAAACACTGCGTTACCCAGTTGGGGGTAGAACACATCCAAGATGATGTGATCAAAGTAAATAATGATGACGAAGAATTCATTAGCTCACTGAGCACTCAACAACATGGATTACTTGAAGGCGATCTTTTTATTGATTGCAGCGGTGCCAAGGCATTATTGCTAAGTCAACATTACCAAATTCCGTTTAACAGCTGCCACGATACATTGTTTTGTGATCGCGCCATCGCCGCACAAGTGCCCTACTCTGACGACAATTCGCCAATTGCATCGAACACAATTTCTACCGCAACATCCGCAGGTTGGATATGGGAGATTGGGCTACAAAATCGTAAAGGCATCGGTCATGTGTATAGTAGTCAGCACACCACTGAAGATCAGGCTCTAAGTGAATTACAGCTTTATTTAGGGCAAGAGGTTAACGACCTTAGCTCCCTTGATTACAAACAAATTAGTTTTGATCCGGGCTATCGCGAAAAACTCTGGCACAAAAACTGTGTCGCCATTGGTATGTCTGCCGGATTTGTGGAGCCACTAGAGGCCTCCTCCATCGTCCTTGCAGAAATATCCGCCAAGATGATAGCCGAACAAATGCCCCGTTGCCGCGAGGTGATGCCAATCATCGAAAAACGTTTTAATCAGACATTTACTTATCGGTGGCAAAGGATCATTGATTTTTTGAAACTGCATTACGCATTAAGTCAGCGTACTGACAGTCAATTCTGGTTAGATAATCAAGACCCTAACACCTCACCTGAGTCACTTAATGAGTTATTGGCATTGTGGAAATATCAACCGCCATGGCATGACGATTTTGATCGGGCAGTAGAAGTATTCCCATCCGCCAGTTACCAATACGTACTTTATGGCATGGGCTTTAAAAGCCACCCAAACCATAGCGGCCATTCAACATCAGCCGCAGAGTTAGCTGCTTATCACTTCAATAAGACTCGACAATCAAGCCAACAATTACTTAATCAATTACCTTGTCACCGAGAATTGATTAATAAAATTCATCAATTCGGTCTACAGACTGTTTAAGGCAACCCATGGAACAGATTCAATTACTCGACTTTCAACAACATGCCAATCTTAAAATTAGTCAAGATTTTGGTGTCCAACATGGTGACAACGTCAGCTCTATACCGGTTTTGGTCAACGAACTTGAGAAATTGGTACTCGATTACCCAATATTTTTTATTAAGGATAACGAAACAGGCCAATTTGGTTTGCATGTATTAACTGGATTCTACCCTGAACAAAATCTTTATATTAATAACGGTCTGTGGAACTCAATTTATCTCCCCTTAAATATCAGCCGCCAACCGTTCTTATTGGGTAAAAATGACGATAATACCGCTAACCAAACGGTACCTATTTTAATCAACCGCCAAAGTAGTCGCATCAACACCCATTCAGGGCACGCCATTTTTGAGTCCGATGGTAGGTTAAGTCATTACATGGAGCAGGTAAAAATAGACTTAAACCGTATCTTTAGAGGGGCACCAGCAACTCAGAGTTTTATTCAATTCGTGAGCCAGCATGGTCTGATTGAAAGCGTCAATCTGGATATTCAATTTGCTAATGGTAAATCAGAGTGTTTTCAAGGTTTGTACACAGCCAATTGCCATAAAATCAATCAACTAAAAGAAACACACATATTAGATGGAGCAAGAAATGGATATCTTGCTTATATGACATTGATAAGCGCCTCAATAGGTAACGTGAAAAAACTACTATCTGTTGCGTGATCTTTAGATTGATCTCGTCAGACAATTAACGAATAAAAGTTAAATCAAACTACTTACAACAAAGCCGTCAACTTTCATGTTAGCTAAAAACTTATTGATAGTTCGGATATCCTGCTACGCACCGATGCCTTATATCAAGAAGATGCAAGCAACATAGGATGTCTACTTGTGGTTTTTAGTCTTAATATTACTAGGCGGTGTGCAGAACACTAGGTCGTATGTACAACATACTTTTTAAGCTTTGGTAGGTTAAGTTTATAATTTAGGATACGAGAAATTTGCCACCGTATTAACTCATTATTACTAGTTAAAAATAATGAATCAAAGATTGTTAACAAAATTCATACAAACTAGTTAAATAAGGCTTTTAATTATTCGTAAATTGATTGACGCCTCAGTTTTATTAGCCTTATTATGTTTTTTGTAAACAATAAAACATAAAACAAAAATCATCTAAAATCATTGTATTTACCCTACGGCTTCACTTATGATTCATAAATGCATGACAACTAAGGAAAATTTATGAGCGGTAGCAGAGCACCAAAAATTCTCTCAGTAAAAGACCAAATTGCGGAACAAATGCGCTCAGATATCATTTCTGGCGATTTAGCACCGAATACCAAATTAAATGAAAAAGAGCTTGCCGAAAGATTCGGATTGTCCCGAGGACCTATCCGAGATGTGATATTACAGCTCACGAAGGAAGGTTTGCTTGTCTCCAAGAATAATGTTGGAGCTTCTGTGAATAGCGTGTTAGATCCAAGCCTGCAAAAACTTATGATAAGCCTAAGACGCAACATAGAAGTATTTGCTATTGAGCAATTGAAAGACAAGTTAACTGAAAAAGATTTTGGTGCCTTAGAAAAAATCCTATTTGATTTGCAAAGTGCTTTTGAACGAGAAGATTTTACCGAGGTCACAAAAATTGATATTTCTTTTCACAACTACTTAGTTCATAAAGCCGGTGGGGATGACCTAGTAAACATCTGGTATCCCTTTGTTATGCGTATGCGCTTGAACTACAAAAGAATTACGTCAGGGGTTGAGTGTGTGAATGAACATGAGGCTATTCTCAATGCGCTACGTGCGGGAGACACAGCCAAAGCCGTAAAAGGTCTTAAAGCGAATATACGTTAGTTTAATATTAAACAAGCTAGCGATATTGAGTAACCATTTTTTATGTATTCTCGATGTGAGTACTACGCTTTGCGCAATCAGCGATGTAGCAAAAGTTGTTAGAACGTAGTGCTCACATATAAGCAATGAATTAAGCTTTTGCGTGTAACGGCACTGTGGTATTTGACAGTAACGATAAATTAACCTGATGGCGCTTATTTACCACTTCTCCCACAATTGTTATGGCTGGACCTTGAAAATTTTCAGTGCGCACTCGTTGCGCAATATTCTCTAATGTTCCAACACAGACTTGCTGTTGTGTAGTGGTGGCTTGATCAATCACCGCGACGGCAGTGTTTGATGACAGTCCATGTTTTTGTAGTCGTTGCATAATAGTGTCAATACGTTTAAGTCCCATATAAAACACTAAGGTTTCGCCATGACATGCGCTAGCCCCAGCCACCAGCGCTCGCCAGTTCGGTTCGTCCCTTGCCGACTTTAAATGTGCCGTAATAAATCGCACTGATTGCGCACATTCTCGGTGTGTGAGTGGGATACCCGCATAGGCTGACGCGCCAGACGCAGCAGTAATGCCAGGCACTATGGCAAAGTCGATTTGGTGTTGAGCTAAAATGTCACACTCTTCAGCAGCTCTTGCAAAGATAGCCGGATCACCACCTTTTAAACGTACAATATTTTTACCGCTTTGCGCCACCTCTACCATCAACTGACAAATATCCGCTTGTTGCATACTGTGTTGTCCGCACTTTTTGCCGACAAAAATTCGCTCTACATGGTCTGGGATCATTTTAATGATATCGGGATTAACTAGCCAGTCGAACATTACTACATCAGTTTGCTGAATTAACCGATAAGCTTTTAACGTAAGTAGTTCCGCATCACCTGGTCCAGCACCAATCAAATACACTTCACCATTTTTACTTCGAGCACGGCGGCGCTCAAACTCTTGATTAACCAAATCGTGATCAACCCTCTTGGAAGGCTGCTTATTAGAAGTCAGATGAAGGTTCGTCAAAAGTTGTTGAATTCGCCATAATCCCCAAGCTAGGGGCGATTTTTCAATTATCATGATACTGCCTCCAAGGCGATAATATGTTGCGACGCTTGCTGCAATTTCTTAGGTTTATGTTGTTTCAAGAGTTGGCTTAACTCAGTTTTGCAAGAGCCGCAGTTAGTGCCACATTGCAGTGTTCTCCCGAGATCGTCGACTGAATCACACCCTGCATTGATGGCATCAACAATGGTATTTTCACCGACTTTAAAACAACTACATACCAATTTTCCTTGTTTGAACCGTTGGTCTGGCTGCTGGTTAAGTAAACCGTGCAGCTGTTCAGGTGTAATACTTTCATTGGTGAGTAAACTATTTATCCACCCAAGGTCAACGGTAAGATGCTTAGTTGATACAAACATGATTAACGACATTCTTCCTTGGCGCATAGCACATGTGCTATTTAAGCCACTGCTAGATGCAGTAATCCATTCATCATACAGTGGCAACTCAAGTTGCAAACTTTGCTTAATATTGGCTGGTTGTTGATCTGTTGCAAAATACACTAAATGGCCATTTTCTAATGGGCTGGTAACAAAATAATCAAAGAATTTTTTTAATAATTCGACATTAAGATTTTGCTGAATAAATAGCTGACCAGAATATTCAAACTTAGCCTTTTGTAAGCTTACCGCAGCGTGTTTCAGCTCAGGTTGCCCCGATATTTTGTCGTTTGCATCGGTAAAAAGGTGGGTAACATTGGCACTAGAAGCATTGCTCGCGCTCCAATGAATTGGAGCAAACACTTCTCCTTGGCGCTGATTGTTGTCTATGGACACAGCTAAACACACCGGTGCTGCAGGCGCATCCTTTGTTAGGATATGAGCTGCGTTGAGGCTCACTAAGTCATCGACTTTTAGCCCCAGATTATTAGCATCTTCTGGGTGTATGGCTAAATACGGCCGACTCACGTGGGAGTTTAACTCTGAAGACTTCCCTGTGCGTGTCATAGTATGCCATTGGTCGCGGATCCGCCCTGTATTCAATACAAAAGGAAAATCACTGTTAGTATGCTGTTGCGGCGCATTAAACTCGGTCACCACAAACTGTGCTTTACCACTTTGAGTATAGAACTTTCCGTCTGTAAACAATCTTTTAGTACCATATGGCGCAGCCTTATTGACTGGCCACTGTACCGGCTTTAAACGGTTGTATTGGGTGTCTGTTAACTCAGAAAGAGCAGATAAATCTAAGTCACGGCTGCCGTTATTTTCAAATTGTGTTAGCCCTGCATACTCGGCAAATATCTCACTAGATGACTCAAAGTTAAAACCAGATGCAAACCCCATCGCTTTGGCAACATCACAAATAATTTTCCAATCATGCTTTGCTTCCCCAGCAGCGGGTAACAAGCCTCGTTGACGAGAAATCCGACGTTCAGAATTAGTCACTGTGCCGTCTTTTTCTGACCAACCTGTTGCAGGTAATGCGATATGAGCATAATCCAGAGTATCGTTTTTAGCGACACAATCAGATACCACTACTAGCTCACATTTTTTGAGCGCATCAGCAATTTTTTGGCGGTTGGGCATACTCACCATTGGGTTAGTCGCCATCACCCATACCGCTTTAACTTTGCCGGTGTTAATATTGTCAAACAAGTCGACCGCTTTAAAACCCGGTTTTGCGGCAATTGTGGGAGATTGCCAATAAGTTTGCACGGTTTGTCTGTGCTCAGGGTTGTCGATATTCATATGGCAAGCCAACATGTTTGCCAACCCGCCTACTTCTCTGCCCCCCATCGCATTTGGCTGACCCGTTAATGAGAAGGGCCCACAGCCTTCTCGTCCTATCTTTCCTGTAGCTAAGTGAGTGTTGATAATACTATTGGCTTTATCTGTACCTGAGCTTGATTGGTTGACACCCATACTATAAGCAGTCACTACCTTGTCGGTTTGTGCAAATAATCGGTAAAAATTCAACAACTCTAATTCGCCAATGTCGCATTGCTTGGCTACCTTAGTCAGTGTCCAAGACTGACAATGGTCAATGACCTGTTCAAAACCTTGAGTATGGGAGGAAATATAGGCTGTATTTAGCGCCTTATCGCTGTCTAAATGCGCCAATAAACCATTAAACAAAGCGACATCAGTGCCAGGTTTAATTTTAAGATGAAAGTCTGCAAGTTCTGATGTCGCGGTTGTGCGCGGATCAATTGTGATTACTTGCATGTCGGGGTTGAGCCTTTTGGCTCTTTCTATGCGTTGAAACAAAACGGGGTGTGTCCACGCAGCGTTCGAGCCCACCAATATCAGCAGTTCGGCCTGTTCAAGATCTTCGTAACAACAAGGCACTGCATCGGCGCCAAATGCACGTGTATAGGCAGCCACTGCAGACGACATACACAACCTCGAGTTAGTATCGATATTGGCGCTACCTATGTAGCCCTTCATGAGTTTATTGGCAACATAATAGTCTTCAGTCAACAATTGACCGGAAACATAAAACGCCACTGAATCGGGTCCATGATCGTCAATCAGTTGCTTAAATTTAGTGGCTACTTTCGCTATCGCGTCGTCCCAGCTGGTTTTTTCACCAGCAATCATAGGATTAAGCAAACGACCGGATACTGAATTGGTTTCTAGTAACTTATTACCCTTAACGCATAAACGTCCGAAATTAGCGGGGTGATCACTACTTCCCTTTAAATCAGTTAACTTATTGTCGGCGGTAGTTTGCACCTCTACGCCACAACCCACTCCACAATAAGGGCAAGTGGTGTTGAGCAAGGAGGCGCGGGTACCCAGATTACTTTTAAGCATAGTTAGACTCTTGGTACGATTCATTGCGACTTATCACGGGACTAGAAGACATCAATTAGTCAACCAACTGTAACTGCACTTGATCTTGTTCGATTCGCACCGGATACACCCTCAACTTAAGCGCTTCATCTTCTAAACACTGCCCAGACGCTAAGCAATAACGTTGCTTGTATAGAGGAGAAATGATCACCTTAATATTGTCTACCGAACCCAATAAGCCACGATATAACACATTGGCTTTGCCGATAGGATCCCAATTACTGACTGCAAAAACCTGTTCACCATCAGCCGTTTTGACCTTAAACAACGCAATTTGTTGTTCGTCTAACAAGGCGCAAACACCTGAGTTTGCGACTAAGTCAGCGCCGCTACATACTGTTATCCAGTTATTTGAAGTACTCATTACATGTCTCCTTAAACAAGCTCAACGGCGAGTTCAGTTTCTTGGGATTGCGAACTTTGTATTGTGTTAAACTGCTGTTTTTCAGATTCTGTTGCGGGGCGTATTTGTTGGCGTTCTTCAACAAAAACGATGTTCAAATCAGACTTATCACTATTCACAAATTGACGGAAACGTTTACGTGACTCTTGGGTTTCAATAGCTGTTTTCCATTCACACTGGTAGGTATCCACCACATGTTGCATTTGTGCTTCTAGCTCTGCACATAATCCTAGTGAATCTTCAATCACCACTTGTTGCAAGTACTCTAGCCCCCCTTCTAAGCTTTCTAACCATACTGAGGTACGTTGTAAACGATCTCCGGTTCTGACGTAAAACATCAGAACACGATCAATATATTTGACTAAGGTCGCGGTATCTAAATCCGTCGCAAACAAATCACCATGGCGGGGCTTCATGCCGCCATTACCACAGACATACAAATTCCACCCGTTTTCTGTGGCGATGATGCCTATGTCTTTGCTTTGCGCTTCTGCACACTCGCGTGTACAACCCGAGACTGCAAATTTAATTTTGTGAGGCGCCCGTAGTCCTTTGTAGCGGTTTTCTAAATCGATGGCTTGGCCTACTGAGTCTTGCACACCGTAACGACACCAATTACTGCCAACACAGGACTTCACCGTTCTCAGAGACTTGGCATAGGCATGCCCGGTTTCAAAACCGGCTTCGATAAGTATCTGCCATATATCCGGAAGTTGTTCGACACGCGCACCAAATAAATCGATGCGCTGCCCTCCGGTAATTTTGGTATATAAATTGTAGTCCTTGGCTACCTGCCCTAACACAAGGAGTTTATCAGGCGTAATCTCGCCTCCTGCGATTCGGGGAACCACTGAATAGGTGCCATCTTTTTGCATATTACCTAAATAAGTATCGTTGGTATCTTGCAAACTGACATGATCTGGTTTGAGTACAAAATCATTCCAAACTGACGCTAGGATAGAGGCGCTTGCAGGTTTACATATTTCACAACCTAAACCTTTACCATGCTTATCTAATAGTTCATCAAAGGTTTTGATACTCCCCACCTTGACTAGGTGAAACAGCTCTTGTCGTGAATACGCAAAATGTTCGCAGATGTCTTTTTTAACTTCTACACCACGTTTTGTCAGTTCACTGTCGACTACGGTCTTAAGCAGCGCCGTACAGCCACCACAACCGGTACTGGCTTTAGTGCAGGATTTAATGTCCGCCAAATTACAACTTCCTGTATCAAAGGCTTCAATAATGTCGCCTTTCGAAACGTTGTGACAGGAACAAATTGTGGCGCTGTCAGGTAAAGCGTCAGCCCCTAAAGCGGGCGCGGCATCAGCTCCGGCGGGTAAAATTAAACTTTCAGGGTGTGCAGGTAACTCAATATCATTCAATGCATACTGCAATAAGGTATCGTAATCACTGGTGTCGCCAATAAGCACCGCACCGAGTAACTTTTTCTGTTGTGCATCAACCACAACTTTCTTGTAGATTTCTAATGGCTGGTTTTCATAGGTGTAACACAAGGCGCCCTGGGTTCTGGCATGAGCATCACCAATCGAACCTACTTCGACACCCATGAGTTTTAGTTTGGTGCTCATATCTGCACCTTGGAAAGTCAACTCGCCACCAATAATATGGCTAGCTGCGGCTCTGGCCATAGTGTACCCAGGCGCCACTAAACCAAATATGAAATTATTCCACAACGCACACTCACCAATCGCGTATATATCCGCGTCACTGGTTAAACAATGGTCATTGACGACTATTCCACCGCGCTCACCTATGGCGATATCAAATTCCCGCGCCAATGCATCTTGTGGTCGAATACCTGCCGAGAATAAGATCATATCGGTTTCTAACACTTCACCATCGGCAAAACACATTTTGTAGCGACAAATTTCACCTTCCTCAATGCTTTGGGTCGCTTTTTGGGTATGAACTTTTACACCTAGCTCTTCGATTTTATTGCGAAGTACCCGGCCTCCACCGTTATCGACTTGCACGGCCATTAGCTGGGGTGCAAATTCGACGACATGAGTTTGCAATCCTGCTTCTTTTAAAGCGTTAGCGGCTTCTAAACCTAATAGTCCGCCACCGACTACGACCCCTACTTTACTTTCGGCAGCTGATGCACTGATATTTTCAAGATCTTCTATGGTGCGGTAAACCAAACAATGAGGTCGGTCATTGCCAGGAATTGGGGGAACAAAAGGATAAGATCCAGTAGACAACACCAATTTGTCGTACTCAAACTCTTCACCAGCTGCGGTTGTAACAGTTTTGGTTACCTTGTTGATATGCACAACTTTGGCGTTTAAAGCGAACTTAATATTGTGCTCTTGGTAATATTCCGGGGTTGTTAACGCCAACTCTTCAGCGGTTTTTCCAGAAAAATATTCCGATAAATGTACTCGGTCGTAGGCTAACCTAGGCTCGGCTGACAACACCACTACGTCTAACTGAGACTCACTGTTTGCATTATTTTCTTGTATCAATTGGTCAACAAAATGATGGCCTACCATGCCATTGCCTACTACTACTATTCGCATGTTATTCCTGTTAAGACCACTATTTAAGTTAGACATGTGTCACCTCTGCTTTTTCTGAGCACAAAAAAAAGCCCACCATTCCAGTTCAGGAATAGGTGGGCTTCTTTGCCACGTCACCTTGCATGCTGTTTTGCACACCAGGTGAAAATTTAATTTTGCGAACACCGGATTTACTTAGTTCACATTCTTATACAAAAGCATATACAGAATTAGTGCCAACTTTTAATTACTTACAATTCAATCAGTTATAAGTTTCTAACTGGGGTTACTTAGCCAGAATTGCTCCTATTCAATGCATTAGCACCAACTTAGGGCGTCAAAAAACAACTTAATTCTGTTGCGTTGATGAATAAAGCAAGGCTATTCTGCGCAGTAGTTTTGCATTAATTGAAAAGGGAAGATTTACAACATGACTTTATTAAAAGCACTCACATTCAGTACCAGCCTATTATTTACCCTAGGAATTCAAGCTGCTTCAGTATGGAAAGTATCAAACGAACAGCATAGTCTTTATATAGGCGGTACTATTCACTTTTTAACGCCAAAAGATTATCCATTAGCGAAAGAATATGAAATGGCATTTGAGGCCTCGGATAAAGTAATATTTGAAACTGATATGCAAGAGGTACGCTCACCAGAATTTGCTCAAAAAATGATGAAAAAGTTGATGTATAGCGACGGCACGACCATTAATACTGTATTAAATCCCGAGACGTACAAAGCACTAGCGGTACACTTGTCATCCCGAAAAATGCCCATGGCTGCGTTTGCGTCCCACAAGCCTAATTTTCTGGCTATATCTCTGACTGTTTTTGAATTACAAGCTATGGGTTATACCAGCGAAGGGGTAGATATGTTTTACGCCAATAAAGCAAAGAAAAACAATAAGCAACAAGGGTGGTTAGAAACACCAGATGAACAACTTTCTTTTATGGCTAATTTAGGGGGAGATGATCCCAACGTAATGGTCGAATACACGCTCAAAGATATTAAGAAAATGCCTGAATTGTTAGGTAAGTTGCATTCCACGTGGTTATCAGGGGATATGCAGGGCATGGCAGAGGTCGGCATTACGCCTTTTAAAACAGAGTACCCCGAAATCTATCAGGACCTATTAGTCACACGTAATAACAATTGGATGCCAAAAATAGTCGACATGCTAAATGACCAACCGGTTGAATTCATCTTAGTTGGCGCATTGCATCTTTCTGGACCCGATAGCGTATTAGCAAAACTAGAGGCTAAAGGATACAAAATCGAAAAACTCTAAAACGAGTGCGATATTCAATAGTAAAAATGGACTAGATGTGCGTTACAAATATCAAGAATTTGCTGTTGTTTGTATACGCAACTCCCCATAACAAAGTGAGACCCTGGCACGACATGTCATGGAAACATCGCAGTGAATAGTTAAATTTAAAGCCTCAAGTTAACAGCTCAATATTTAATAAAAACAGTTAAAACTCAACGGCTACAGGTATCGGTTTACGTTAATTTTTGCGATAGTACATATTCTTCGTTCACCTGTGAATTATCCCATTTTAATAAGGTAGTAAAATCGTCAATGATCCAAAGTTGTGACACTCCCAATCCCAATGGTTCTGCTTTGCTAGGAATAAAAGACGCCATAGAAAAAATGTTGGCGCAAATTGTTACAGTCAGAGATCACCAAAGCCTGCCACTTATTGAGGGGCTTGGTAGAGTATTGGTCGAAGACGTCATATCACCTATAGATGTGCCTCCAGCAGATAATTCAGCAATGGATGGTTATGCGCTGCGTCACCAAGATTTAAAGCACAGCAATACACTTCTAATGGCTGGAACAGCGTTGGCAGGACAACCCTACCCTAACACTCTCTTGCCTGGACAATGTGTCAGGATCATGACCGGCGCAGTCATTCCAGATGGTGCAGATGCAGTGGTGATGCAAGAAAACACCACTACAAATGGCGACACAGTTGAATTTAAAGAGCTTGTGCAAAAAGGTAGTAGTATTCGCCAAGCCGGCGAAGATATTCAGCGATCACAGATTGTCGTAGAGAAAGGCACTCAACTGAAAGCGGCACATTTAGCTTTGATTGCCTCCGTAGGTGTCGCTCAAATTACGGTTACACGTAAATTAAAAGTTGCCCTGATTGCGACAGGGGACGAATTGACTGCCCCAGGAGAAAAGTTATCCCAAGGTGCAATTTATGAAAGTAATCGCTTTGCATTACTTGCTTTATTAGCTGACTTTCCGGTTGACGTTATCGACTTAGGTATAGTCAAAGATGACAAGGCCAGTTTATTAGCGGCGTTTAAACAAGCTGATCAAAACTGTGATTTAGTGATTTCCTGTGGTGGCGTTTCAGTGGGCGAAGCTGACTTCGTCAAAGAGGTTTTATCGCAGTTAGGCTCAATTAGTTTTTGGAAAGTCGCCATTAAGCCAGGAAAACCTTTTGCTTTTGGAAAACTGAATAAGGCTTGGTTTTGTGGATTACCCGGTAATCCGGTTTCTTCATTTGTGACATTTCAACAACTGGTTACCCCGGTTTTACAAAAGTTAAGCGGTCAAAACATCACATCGACTCCACACTTTGTAGCGAAAGCCGCCTGCTTGATCCGTAAACGACCAGGGCGAGCGGATTTCCAACGCGGTATATTTTATCGCGATGAGAATGCCCAATTATGGGTAAAACCTAATGGAAAACAAGGTTCGGGGATTATGAGCTCTATTGCAAACGCTAATTGTTATATGATTTTAGATCGCGAATCTGACGACATTCAATTAGGGGAAAGTGTGAATATCCAACCTTTTTAAACTAAGTGTAAGCCAATTACCTTAGCGTAGTTTCAATTTAACCAACAAAATAAGAAGCAGAATTTGTGGCCTTTAAAAAAGAACTAAGAACAATTTGTCATTTAGCGTGGCCATTACTGGTTGCGCAAATTACACAAACTTTAATGGGGGTGTCGGACACCATTATGGCGGGTCGCTATTCTGCAACCGACATGGCAGCTGTAGCTATAGGATTTGGATTTACGTTACCCATTATTGTATTTATTCAAGGGATCACCCTAGCGTTACCGGCAATCATTTCGCGCTTTAATGGTGCCAAACAGATTGATAGAGTCGCCAATTACACACAACAAATGGTGTGGCTGGCATTAATTTTTTCATTGCTTGCAGTATTATTTGGTTTTGTATTTGAACCTTTAATGCAATACATCCAAATGGAAGAGGACTTAAGGCGTATTACTATCGACTACATTCATTATATTTTGTATTCGATGCCAGCTTTCGCTCTGTACCAAGTCCTTAGAAATTATTGTGAAGGCTTGTCCATTACCAAACCTAGTATGTTAATTATGGGGATTGGTTTGTTGGTCAATATTCCTGCTAACTATGTGCTTATTTACGGAAAGTTTGGCTTACCTGAAATGGGAGGAGCTGGGTGTGGTGTAGCTACGGCATTAGTATTTGTAGCGATGTTTATCGCAACGTGGTTATACACACTCAAATCACAAAAGTTGGCTAAGTACGATTTGTATAAGCAATTATATGGCCCGCATTTTAAAGATATGTTGGAATGCCTCAAATTAGGCTTACCTATCGCTATGACGATCTTATTTGAGGTGACATTATTTGCGGCTGTCGCAATTTTATTAGCGCCATTTGGCTCAATCGTAGTGGCATCACACCAAGTCGCACTCAACTTTTCAGCCTTGATGTTTATGATCCCCCTAAGTATTGGCATGGCGACCAGCATCCGTATCGGGCATTTACTTGGGGAACAAAACCCTGAACAGGCCAAAATAGCCACAAAATGTGCATTCGTTTTAGGTATCAGTATCGCTGCGTGCACCGCTACTTTATCTGTTTTGGGGCGTGAATTTATTGCCAAGTTATACAGTATTGATCCGCCAGTCATTGAGTTGGCTTCAGGTCTATTATTATTGGCCGCGATGTTTCAATTTTCAGACGCAGTGCAGGTCATATCAGGTACGGCTCTGCGCGGGTATAAAGATACCACTGCGATGTTCTATTTGAGTTTTGTTTCCTATTGGGTGGTTGGTATGAGCATTGGTTGTATTTTAGGTCTGACCGATTGGATAGTGCCGCAAATGGCAGCCGCTGGTTTTTGGGTAGGATTTATTTGTGGATTAAGTACCGCTGCTGTCACCTTAGGATTAAGGCTCAAATACATCCAAAATAAAACCGCACAACTTGATACGATTGCCATCTAAAAGGGATCTCACATGCAGTTACTGGATATAGCCGTTCGCCCAAAATCAAGAGCCCCTATGCAAACCAAGTTTGAATTGATGGTAAGCAAGGTTGCAGGTTTGGAGGATGATTTTAGGGGTAAACCAGGCAAACGTCAGGTAACTGTGCTTAGTTTTGAACAGTGGCGACTGGCTTGCAATGAATTGGGGTGCGAACTGCCATGGACCACTCGGCGCGCTAACTTATTGGTCGAAGGGATAAGCTTTAATTCCAGCATGGTAGGACAACAAATTAAAATTGGACAATTGCGATTATTAATCACTCGCGAGACCGATCCCTGCCCCAGAATGGATGCTCAGCATCAAGGGTTAACTCAAGCTCTTACCCCTGATTGGCGTGGTGGTGTGTGTTGTAGAGTAATAGCAGATGGTCGCATCAAAGTGGGAGATCCCATCAAAATCCTTGGTGGATGATATAAAAAAGTTTATTATTGAGTTTGTAACTCACCAACCAAGTTGAAATTATTTATGAAAATCTCTTATTTATTAATTGTTGTATCCGCCCTTGCCTTTTCACCTCAAAGTCATGCCGAAGGCTGGTTAGACTCAATTAAAAGCATGTTGGGAATGGAATCTGAATCAGCATCAATGCCAAATGTAGCGGATATGATTAGTTCTGTAAGCGAATCTGTTGGAATAGATGAATCTCAAGCAGAAGGCAGCTTAGCGTCAATTTTTAATTATGCTAAGGACAATATATCGTCTGAGCAATTCAGTAGTTTGAGTGAGTCACTTCCGGGCCTAGATTCGTTGATGGATGCTGTACCGAATATTAGCGAAGTCACGTCAGAAGGCGGCTTAAATGGATTGATGGACAAAGCGGCTAGTTATAATGACTCTCTAAAAGCCATGAACGAACTTAAAAAGCAATTTGAAGCGTTAGGCTTAAGCCCTGAAATGATTACCCAAGTCATCGCTAGTGCTAAAGCGTATTTAGATACAGACGAAGGCAAAAAAATCAAAGATCAATTGATGCAAGGCCTAAGTAAACTAGCCATCTAAAACGAACGTCTTAGGTTCTTCACTTTCCGTCTAATAACTTGATAATTAGACGGAATTTCCCTTCAAACCACTCCGTTATTTAAAATTAAACATCAAAAAACATTTGCTGAATCTTCATATTCCACCCATAGTAGCTAGGAATTATTATTTCACTATAAGGAAGCAAAATGGATTCAGTTGAAACACAATTACAAACCTTCTACGACAAAGCTATCACCTTAGCGACAGAATACGGCAGTCAATTTATTCTGGCGTTGATCGTACTGATTGTAGGCCTGTGGATTATTGGCAAACTCAGTGATGTGGTTAGACGTTACTCAATAAAAGGGTTACCCGACGAAACCTTAGCAAAATTTTTAACTAATATTTTTGAAGTTGTATTAAAAGTACTGTTAGTCATAAGCGTTGCGTCGATGATTGGCATCGAAACGACCTCATTTATCGCAATCCTAGGTGCGGCAGGTTTAGCTGTTGGCTTGGCACTTCAAGGCAGTTTATCTAACTTTGCGGGTGGAGTGATGGT
Source organism: Paraglaciecola sp. (assembly GCF_039964565.1). Lineage (GTDB taxonomy): Bacteria > Pseudomonadota > Gammaproteobacteria > Enterobacterales > Alteromonadaceae > Paraglaciecola. Next base: position 94,383 of record NZ_JBDVXF010000006.1, on the reverse strand, counting down.
GCTTATATTTCGCCCATTCAAAGTAGGCGATTATGTTGGAGCTCAGGGACTAGAAGGTGTAGTGACTGATATTGGCATTTTTGTCACAACTTTTATGACCTTCGACAAACGTATCATTATTGTGCCAAACGGCCCATTAGCAAACGGTAATATTATTAATTACACTGCCAGTGATGTTAGAGCGGTAGAGATATCCATAGGTATTTCTTACTCTGACGACATTGCAAAAGGAAAAGCCGCAATGGAAGCTGTGCTAAAAAACGATCCTAGAGTATTACAAGATGAAGGTAACGTAGTGGCTGTGGTTGATTTAGGCTCTAGCTCAGTTGACTTTTTAGTCAGAGCGTTCGCCAAAACAGATGACTATTGGGATTTGTATTTTGATATTCGTCCAGCCCTTAAGGCTGCTGTAGAAGAAGCAGGTTTAACTATTCCATTCCCACAACGGGATATACATATGATCCAAGACAGTGCTCAAGATTAAGGAAGTACCTTAAAAATTTGCTACTAGTATTGGCGACATAGTAAAAGGCGCATTCATTATATTCATAGTGAACTGCGCCTATTTTATTGCTAACTCAACATCTTTAGTCCAGTTAAATTTAAGCTTCAAAATCTTACTTTTTTGATCCCAATAGCCTACTTGTGAAGAATCTGAAAAGGTCTGTATATTGTCCACCAATTCAACCGCTTTGTGATTAACTAAAATGACTTTGGGTTTCTGCTGCCAGTTATGAACCATCATAGTTAATGCCCTAGTGTTCGGCATTGTAGGATATTGTCCCTGACGCTTGAGGTTAAAACTAATTTGCGTTTTGTTTTGTCGGCTATCAAAAGTTAACTTTTCATAGTGTTTATTTTTTATCGCATTAGGATCTACGCCGTCATCGTCATACATCACACCCGTTGAGAACTTCACTGATGTATCTGCGTAATAATGCAGCATCAAACTTTGTGTTGTGTAAAAATCTGTGGATTGCACCGGCTCAACCATAGGAATAAATGAGCCGCCACGGACCATTACTGGCAGCTTTTCTAGTTGATTGGTCAATTCAACCGTTTGATTACCTAGGTATTTTTTATCTGTCCAATAGTCAAACCAGACCCCTTGAGGTAAGTCCATTGAGACAACTGCAAGGTTAGGCTCGGTAATAGGTTTTACGAAAAACGCGTTGCCCCAAAAGTAACTGTCTGCAATATCAATCAATTTCGGGTTGGATAAGTCCTCAAAAAATACCGGACGCATTAACGGCATACCTGTTAGGCTGTTTTCGTAAGCTAGCGAGTAATTGTAAGGCAACATCGAATAGCGCAGTTTGACGTATTCCCGCAAAATATCTTTGGTTTGTTTGTCATGGAATATCGGCTCTGGGGCAATATTATCTTGAGCGTGAGGTCTAAATACCGGCTGAAATACGCCATATTGTAGCCAGCGTATATAGAGTTCTTGATCAAAGGTTTCACCACCGGCAAAACCACCCAAATCTGAATGGGTATACCCAAAACCCAGAAGACTCATTTGCAATGACAACTCGACCTGCGGTTTTAAACCATCCCAAGAACGACTCACATCGCCTGTCCATGGGATCATCCCATAACGCTGTGACCCCACAAAACCCGAGCGCATCATAATAAATGGACGTTGCTCTGGTGCAATAGCCAACTGGTTATCGTAGACTCTTTTTGCCCACATGTGCCCATAGGCGTTGTGGATTTCGTCTCCCGTTACTTGGAGTCCATTAAAATTATGTATGCTGTCGCCAGGGTGCACCTCTGGCTCCCCTAAATCGCCCCACCAGCCTGCCACACCTTGGGCAAACAAATCGCTATAGATATCAGTAAACCAGTTGCTGGCCTGTTGATCAAAGACATCTATCAACCCGGTATTTCCAAAGTAGAAATCAAAGCGGCGCGGTGCACCCGCATGGTTTTTCGCTAAGACATGATTATCGACCGCTTGTTGCCACTTATCTGAACTAGACAAAATAAAGGGTTCAGTGATGAGTATTGTTTTTACTCCGTTGGCACTAAAGTCTGCCATCATTTTTTGTGGTTTTGGAAAAGTGTCCGTATCCCAGTCTAAGTTTCCCATATGACCTTTTATATCCTTGCCAAACCAATATAGATCTAAAACCACTGCATCCAACGGGAAGTCTTGACTGATAAATTCCTGAACGGTATTTCGTGTTTGTTGCTCAGTTTTATACCCAAATCGAGAGGCAAAATTACCTAGCGACCAACGGGGCGGCAATGGTTGATTACCTGTAATGGCTACGAAATTTTTGACTACATCCGGCGCATCAATGCCAGCAACGACTACATATGCAGTACGCCCAGCCACTGCTTCAAATTGCATAACATCTGGCTCGGTATGACCTAAGTCCATATAACCACTGGCTGAATTATCAAAAATCAAAGCATAGTTACGATTAGATAAAATCGCAGACAGCCCAAAATACATTTGGTTTGATTCGGAGGTGTAACCGTAATGGGCTTTATTATATAAAGGAAAACGCTGCCCTCGCCGGTCCATTCCTAAGACTCGCTGGCCACCACCAATTAATTTTTCATCAGGTTGTAACTTAAAACGAAAACCTCGTTGTGTGTCCTGCAAAAATAGACCAACTTCTTCTTCAAGTAGTAATTTTTCAGCTTGGTAGTAACGTATTTTAAATGGAGATTTATCGATAATAGCGGTTAATTTTCCAGTACTGACTTGTACTGTATCGAGGTTACTTTTTACAGCTAACGCTAATATTTCTGAGTCATCATCAAGGGCAAACGAAGGTAACTGTTTAGTGTTGTTAGGCTGATAAAACACCTCAAAAGCATCAGCCGAACGCGCGCTAAGTGACACCTGACCTTGATCAGTTGAAATAATCATCACATTAGCTTCAAGTCTATGATTTTGGTACTCTGCAGCCTGAAGCAAAGAGCCAAAAAACATTAAACTAAGCAGTATCAATGACTTAATTAGTGGCGTTTTAGCTTGGTGGTTAACAATCGAATTTTTATTTAAAAACATAATGATGGTCTTCTAGGGAAAGTGTAAAAATATCGCAACAAATTAAAAAGCGGGTTGTTGTTGGAATAACCACTGAATGGCTTCAGAAAACTCGGTGCGCCACAATTGCTCATTATGTTCGCCATTAGGAACACGCTTAAATAACGCGTTTTGCCTTGGATGACCTTGCTGCCTTAACTGTCGCAACATTTTATCGGTATCGGCTATCATGCCATCGCCTTCTTTGTCACCATACATCACGTATAAACGCGCATCCAACGGGGCTTTTTTAAATCTACTGTAAGAAAAAACGTCTTGTGAATACCAATAGGACGGTGAAAAAATCCCAGCTTTACTGAACACCTGTGGATAGGCATGAATGGCATAGTGAGACATCAAGCCACCCATTGAGCTTCCCATGATAGCTGTATGCAAACGGTCTGCTTGGGTTCGAAAATTTGTATCGATATACGGTTTAACAACCTCAACAATAAACGCCATATATTGCTGACCTTGTGCCTCGCCAAATCGCTTATTTTCCCACGGGGATAATTCGTTCATACGAAAGTCGGCATCGTTATCTATGCCTACCACAATCACTTCAAAACCCTGCTTTTCTGCAAGCTGGTTGAGTGACTCGTCAACCTCCCATTCTCCAGAAGACGCAGTTTTATCGTCAAATAAGTTTTGTGCATCATGCATATAGATGACTGGATAACTTTTATCTGATTGATGGTAACTAGGCGGTAAATACAGGCGAACTGTGCGTTGTCTGTCCAACTCAGGCATCAAAAATTGATAGGGCAAGACTTGCACGTTAGCCGTTGCAGTGGTTTGCTTTTCTGGCTCACTACAAGCAGAGACTATTAATACACAGATTAATAGAACTTTTGGAAACACTAATTTTAATTTCATAATTGGATCACGACAGATTGCATAGGTGCTAAACGCAATTCTAACAGGCCTAAGCTATCTTCTATACTCAGGAAGTGTTGATCTCCAGTTAATAAATCTACACCTTGGTAACTATTTTGACTGAGTTTTAACTTATTTAGTTGTTGGGCGTTTAAGGTCACAGCGAGGTCAACGCTTTGATGTTGTCCGAAATGGCTAATCACTAACAATCGCTGTTGCTCGGTGTAACGAATAAAAGCAATCACTTTATCTGTAGCGACAAGAACGTGTGTTTGTTGAGTATCGCTTTTGGTAACGTAGTCAGCGTTAACCACAGCGGGCATATAATCACCTAACATCGCAGGGTGAAACGCTGATATTTTCATTAGGTTTGCGTAAAAATTCCGCAACGCCTTTTCTGAAACACTTAACATACCACCATCGAACTTACCGTTATTCATCCAACGCTGGTGAGCTGGCACACCACCATAATCAAAAATGCTGGTACGTGAGGGGTCGCCAAAACCTAAATCTTCGCTACCGTCTTCACCTACCTCTTGTCCGAAATACAACAAAGTGGGTGAACGACTGATTAATGCTGAGACCACCAAAGCAGGCATGCCCATTTGTGCGCCCCCTACAAGACCTGCAAATTCGTCGCTGGCGATACGCTGTTCATCATGGTTTTCTAGAAAGTGCAGCATATGCTGTTCGATATCCTGATGCCCTGCTTGGATTTGATGCAACACACCAGCCTGTTCCTTGCCTTGCATAATGGCCTTAAGGCTATCGTAAAACTCGACTTTGTCGTACAAATAGTCCATTTTCCCAAACTGTATATATTGTCGATATAAATCTGGGTTGTATACCTCGGCTAATAAAAACGTATGAGGATTTTTCATTTTTAGCGATGAATTTAAATAACTCCAAAATTCAACCGGCACCATCTCTGCCATATCGTATCGAAATCCATCGACCCCCTTGTCTAGCCAGTAGTGGGTAATATCGCGAAACTTACGCCATGAATCGGGAACCTCTTTGTCTTGCCAAAATTGTGCATGTTGCTCAAATCCAAGTTGCATATAATGTTTTGGTAACCGCGGGAAGTCGTAACTACCATCAGGTTTTACACCATAGTTAACTTTGACGGTTTCATACCAATCATGGAAATGTGGTTGCGATTTACGCGAACCGTTACCGGTCCATTTAGCCGGTGACTCAGTAAATTTTCCATCTTTTAACGGGTGAGCCTGTCCCCCTAGTGGGCTATATGAGTCAAGAAAAACCGGCACTTGAAAATCTTCGCCCACTACATAATAAAAGTTATTGTCTTTGGCATATTCGACACTGGTATCGTCAAACTCGCCAAAATCACTTACCCCATCTGGTTTAGCTAAAGATTGATAGTTACGGGCCACATGATTGGGCACTATATCAATAATAACTTGCATACCGTTTTTGTGGGTTCTGGAAATTAATGCTTCAAATTCTTGAAGGCGATTCGCGGGATCGTCAGCCAAATCTGGATTAACGCTATAATAATCTTTCACCGCATAAGGCGAGCCTGCTCGGCCTTTCACCACATCCGGATCATCATTGGAAATACCATAAGCGGTATAATCAGTGATCACATCGTGATGCGGCACACCTGTATACCAAATGTGTGTCACTCCAAGCTGTTTAATGCCTTGCAAAGCAGAGTCTGTAAAGTCGCTAAACTTGCCAACACCGTTTTCTTCCTTAGTGCCCCAGGGGTGATTATTACTATTGGTATTTCCAAAAAGCCGTGTAAACACTTGGTATACAACAGGTTTACCTTGTGGCTCGGTGGGTAATAATTGCTCTATGTTATTGCTCGCTTGTAGCTTAGATGTGGGAAGTGTGTCTTTAGGTGTAGGTGAACACCCAGTGGCAGCGGCAAAAATAACAATAGACAAAATAGAGTGATTCCACTTAGCTAATTTTGTTTCAATCATATACAAGGTTCCGTCAACAAGGCAGCCTAAATCATACCTTTCGATGTGACTTTCTAACAGTCTGCTACATACGTATTCAGAGCCTACAGCAGGACTTCTATTTCTAAATTCAGATCCTTTTACAAAGCTTATGCTGTTATCATTGAGGATTAATCACTAGAATCAACTTGCGACCAAAAATCAAATGAAAATATTAATTAGAAACTTAGACAGAGAGACCACTGAACAAGAATTACAAGCGGCGTTCGAGGCCCACGGAAAAGTGCAATCTTGTGATATAGTGAAAGAAAAAACCAATGGCTTATCTAAAGGTTTTGGTTTTGTTGAAATGCCTAAACCTGGCGATGCTAAAATAGCGGTAAAATCCCTTAACGACACTATGCTTGGTGCCAATAAAATAAGGGTGAAATATGCCGAAAATAAAGCTGAATCTCAAGCAAAACCCAAAATCGATTAGTATTATTGCCATCCTCTTTGCATTGATAAATAAAAGAAAAGTAGTAAATCGGGGCGGCACAGATCATTATTACGGGTCAAAAAAAGAATCAACTTTTTATCGTTAGTGTCTAGATTCACAAGTACATGGATAATTCAGGCTATTGATCAGCTTGCGCAACGTGCGGTAGTTCACACTGATGGCGGTTATTGAGAAACGCTAAAGCGTCATGTTTGGAAAGAGGTCTACTAAAATAGTATCCTTGCACATATTTGCAATTAAGGCTTTGTAGAATCTTTAATTGCGCCACATTTTCAACTCCCTCCGCAATCACCTCAAGTTTTAAGCTATCGGCAATGGCAATAATGGCTTGAGTAATTGCTAAGCCTTTTTTATCAGTTGTAAGCTGATTGATAAAACTCTTGTCAATTTTAAGTACATCAAGTGGGAAACGGTTTAAATAACTCAAAGAAGAGTATCCGGTACCGAAATCATCAATTGACAGTTTTACTCCTAAATCTTTAAGTTTATTCAGCATGCCAATGATTTTTTCTGGATCATCCACTATTAAACTTTCTGTAAGTTCTAGTTCAATATATTTTGCATCGAGACCAAGCGCTTCTAATATATTGGTTACATCAAATGCCACATCTGATAGTAAAAATTGTTTTGTCGATACGTTGACCGCAATGCTTATGTCATCGAATCCTAGTTCATGCCAAACCTTCAATTGTTTGCATGCTTTGTATAATGCCTGTTGCCCAAGCTGCACAATTAATCCAGCATCTTCAGCAATGGGTATAAACTCATCTGGTGTAATGGTTCCCAATTTAGGATGAAACCATCTGGACAAGCCTTCAAAACTCACAATTTTACCGGATTCAATATCAATTTGAGGCTGAAAATAGAGACTAAGTGCGTCATTTTGTAATGCCGACCTAAGTTCATTTTCCAGTAAATTTCTACGGTTAACATGATCACTCATACTGGCATCGTAGAAATGATAGTGATTAGTGCCAAGTGTTTTCGAGAAATACATAGCCGTATCAGCAAAATGTATTAAATCATCGGCCTGAATGGTATCGCTAGGAAAAACGCTAATACCTATACTGATCCCAACTCCTGTATCTTTATCATCCACCAAAATTCCGGATACAAACTTTGCCACTAAGTTATCGACTATTCTTTGAACTTGTTTTTTTTCTGGAATTCTCTCTAGAATAATGGCAAATTCATCTCCTCCCAATCTAGCGGCATAATCATTTTTCCTCGCCACTTTTGAAAGAATGCCAGCCACTTTCCTGAGTAGTTTATCCCCTGATTCATGACCTAACGTATCGTTAACCTGTTTAAATCTATCTAGGTCAACAAATAACAAAATAATATTATCGTCGGTTCGAACAGCATTATTAATGGCTTTTTCTAAGGTTTTTCTAAAATACCCTCTATTTGGTAAACCTGTCAGAATGTCGTGATTGGCCAGTTCCCATAAGTCTTCGTCTGATTTTTTCTTTTCGGTAATATCGGAAAAAGCACACACATAGTGACTAGGACATTGCTCTGAATCTAAAATCACATTAATACTAATATCTTGTACAAAACGAGAACCATCAGATTTGATTCCTATTAAGTCACTTTGCCACTTGCCATATACTTCAATTTGATGAGTAAAATCACAGATGTTGAAGGTCGTTTGTTCGGAGTTAAGAATAAAATCGGGGATCCGCCCAGCAACATCATTGAAAGAAAAACCTGTTATCTTACTAAATGCCCCATTCGCGGCTAACACAATCAATTTTTTGTCTAAAATAAGTATCGCACTGCTACTGCTATCAAACGCCTTGGCGTAAAGCCGTATTTGTTCCTCTGACGCAACATTTTCAGTAATATTTCTAAAGGTACCAAGAACAGTTTGATTTGCACTGTCACCTTCATTACCACTCACTAACTTACCTCGAAGTAGTAACCAAGAATAACTGCGTTGTTTGGCCACCCTGAATTCCACTTCAAATAACTCATCTGGTTGGTTTGCAAAATCGTTAAAGTATTTTTCAACTCTTGCTCTGTCCTCGAGATGTATAGCACGGCTAAATACTGTGAAATCTGTGGTTATTTCATTATTCTGCAACCCTAGAATACGGCAACTCATATTATCCAAATAGATAGAACTGTCGGTTAGCCTGTATTCCCATAGCCCCTCACCACTGCCCCATAATGCCATTCCAAGCCGTTCTTCACTGTTTCTGAGTGCAAATTCTCTGCTTTGAATTTGGTCCAACATTTGATTGAGGCCTTGGGCAAATACCCCTATCTCATCCTTGCTATTGGTATGGTAATGTTCCACCTTCTTTACATTTTGCAGAGCACGTTCATTGATAAAATCAATGATGTTTTGTAGCGGTTTAGCAATTAGTAACCTTATGGTAACGAACTGCGACACGCCAACCACTATTAACAACGATAACGCTAGCAAGATTATGTTATTTTGCATTTCATCAACCAATAAAAATGCATCTGTTTTCTTAATGCGGGTTGATAAAGTCAAGCCTGTTCTTTCATCGACAAATTCTTTGGTTAACCATAGTTCACTTTCATGTCCAGAAAGATCACTATCTCCGGCTAACACTTTTCCGTTATACAACACAGAGAAATTAATAGTAGATGCTTTTAGACTCTTGATAAGTTCAGACAAGGGTTGATTGATTTTTGTTGAAATTCGAATCTCAACTTTAGATGCTTCACCGTCAATGAACGCGTTGCCAGCCAAAAATCGGTAATCTAATTTGAGCAGAACTTCATTGGTAATCTGATTGTTAACGGTAGATGGAACAACTTCATAATGCACAAGGTATTGCATATCAGCAAAGTCTTCGACAAAACCATTTGCCAATAATAGGTGATTCGACTCAACCACTCGCCCGTCTTTCAGTCTAATAATAGAGCCGTTTTCAGTGATAATTTCTACATTGCGATAACGAGGTTTAGAATCGGTCAACGAACTTAAAAATTGTTCTAAGTCAACCAATTCACTGTTTGAGCCTTGTTGGTCATCTATTTGTTCATAATCGAGATAATTAGTCAGCGAATTATGAGAACGAATGATGTGAGCATCTTCGATCGTTTGTTGAAGAATATTATCAAATACCGTTTTACTGCGTATTAATGAATTGTCCAATTCCCGCATAATAAGAGGGTTTACCAATTTCTGAAAATTCGAGACATTGATATAGGATTGTAAAATGAACAAAACTGTCATAGCAATGCCAACCACAACTATCACTTTTAATGCGATGGATTGACTAACGGCGCTAAACATAGCTTTCTTTCCTCGTTAAACCAAACAACTGAATCAATCTATTATCATCACAATTTTTAGACCGCTCAGATCGTTTATTTCAGACTCAGATACATAACCTATGGCCGATTCTTTTAAACTGACAAACCTAGCCACTAGGCGTTGCGGTTTCATCTTTACTTCATTTTTGAGAGTATTGTTCACAAATCGGTTGGACCAATCCCTTTGGGTAGATATCGCTGACTTATTCAGTATAGTTTGCGCGAACTTTTCTCTAGCATTTGACTTAACGGGTAATTCAAAAACTAAAATTTCTTGCCCATTTTTCCAAAAGCTCACTTTATCTGAATAAATTTGTTTGATTACTTCAGCGTTTATCTCCTGTAAATTTTTTTCATTCACTACTACGTAAATTCGCTCACAAAGAGCATCTGTGCTGATAAATAATAAAACGATAAGTAAGGAGGCGCGTAAATAATTCATCAAAATTTACCTCCCTAAATATGTTGAAATAGAAAAAATATAAAAACCAAAATCATCTGTCAGGGGGTCATCAAACTGATTGGCATGGTATTCAGTTTTCAGGGTAATGCTTTCGTTTACCTGGTAATTCAAAAACAGTGAATGGCGTTTTACATTTTCTAGGTTAAGTGTAGTTGGGTCATAGACATCATAGCGATAACCTAAAGCCCAATGGTCGAGGTTATAAACAAACTGAGCATAAAAACCTTCTCGTTTAAAATCGATAGTTTTATCAGCAAATTCCAAATTTGCTTTTGCATATTCAATTTGTCCAGTAAACCCCTGATAACGTGCTTTAAGATGAAAACCAAAAGCGCTCTTATCGGCGTTACCATTGGCTGTGTCTTCGTTATCGTTGTATAGGGTAAACCCAGCACTTAAGTCATCCCACCAAGGAAAGTGAAAGTTCCCTCTAAAGCCTGTCGCTTTATTACTATTGAGATCCTTTTTTCCTGCAATAGACGATTCACCGTTGCCCAAAAACATATTGTAATCAAAGCTAATCTCATCACTTAAATAGGTTGAACCAAAGCCAGATATACCATCAACTAATTGCGGGTATATCTTAAAAATATGCATAGGTCTTTCTTGAGTGGAGACGAAGGGAGGGTAATGGTCTTCAGACCAAATACCTGCTGGTGTAAAGAAACGTCCAACTCGCACATTTGAGTATTGATTGTAGTTCCAATCAAAATTCATAGCCTCTACAAAAATGGTACCCGAAGCTTCTTCTAGTTCGCCAGAACCATCGTTTAAACCGTCAAACTTAGGGGCATCTTCGTACTCTATCTCTGAAAAAAACTTAATATCGTTTTCAAACTGCCGCGTAAAAAACAACGACAAATGGTGCATTCTAAACTCTTCTTTCCCCCCCTCTCTACTTGAACCTTTATATTCAACATCTGCGTAACCGGCCAACTTCATACTGTTATTAAGGTCCCGTGAAGCTTCGTCAATTAAAAATTGCTGCTCTTCAACTTGCCACTCCAATTCTTGCAGTTTCTCGGGTAATACGTCGGCAGGATCCACTGTAGGATCTATTTGATGACTTTGTTTTGCTTCTGAGACTTCAGAGGAAGGTTTTAACTGTTGTAATAATTGTTGAACTAGTGTTTCTAGCTCTTGGACTCGCTTTTCTAATCGTTCAACCGAGCTCGCATTGACACTTTGCCCATAGATTAAAAATAACAAAAGTACCCATAATCTAAGGCGCTTAGCAATCCCACTTTTATAGTTCATACAGTCTCTATATTGGGTGTTTAAGCTTTTCAGCATATATGATAACCGTTTGAATTGTGGTTTATTGGTCTGAAACTAGACTAAAGTATGACACCTAAGTTAAGTTTTTTTCCCGTTTTGTATGCACTGACAAGCAGAAGTTTGATCCCAATCAATAAACAAAGCTGCAGGTTATCCAATTAAGTTAATTTTCAATTATGTTTATGCTTGAGCTAATTAAAAGGTAAGGCATCCACATGAAAGCGTTTATTTTTATTTTTTCAGTATCTGTATTGGTTACTTTAGCTGCCTGTAGTTATGGCCCCGAATCACCCAAGGGGTTTAGTTTGCCTGAAGGCGACTTAGTTAAAGGCGAAAAAGTTTTTATAAAGTATCAGTGTTTAGCTTGTCATGCGCTCAAGGGTTATGACGACGCCTCCTTAATTAAAGAATTTGATACTCCCGTACCACTAGGTGGTACCTCTGCAGTTGTCACTACCTACGCGCAATTAGTCACTTCTGTAATCAACCCCTCTCATAAATTAGCGCCTAGAAGTCACGCAATTGAAGAAAAAGTCAGTAAACAGGACGGAAGCTCAAAAATGCGAGTATTCAACGACGTCATGACGGTTCAAGAACTGATTGATTTGGTTGCTTTTTTACAACCCAAATATGATGTGAAACCAATAACGTATACACATTATGGTCAATATAGAGTGATGTAGGTGTTTAGCAGTATCAACACAGTGAACTTTATGGTGTTTGCAATTTTATATCCCTCTCAACCGCCTTTTATGCAGATGGGGTATGAGAAATACATAGGAAGTTAATGATGAATACACCTAAACAAATATTAGTAGTGATAAGTGGTAGACATTCCGAGCATCCTGCTCTGGAAAGAGCGTTAAAATTCGCTGAATTTAGCAAGGTGCATATCCATTTATTTAACTCAATTTACGAACCTGTGATGGAATTAACCGATGTTTTATCTAGCGATCATCGCAAAGAGTTGAAAGACCAATACATGGCTGACAGGTATTTATATATAAATACCTTGGCGGATACTTTGAAAAAAAAAGGCATCAGCTGCAGTGTTAACGTGGCTTGGCATAGAGAATTGCACCAAGCCATAGAGGAAGTAGTAGATGCACTGAGTCCCGATTTAGTCATCAAACGAATTACTGCTGACTCGTCACATATCAACCCTTTTGCGATGCCAATTGACCGACACCTTTTGCGTTATTGTAAAGCACCACTTTTATTAGTTAGGGGATCACATTGGTCTGAAAACCCTCTATTGGCAGCCATTGACCCAGCCACCGAAGACAACAAACATATCGAGCTCAATCACAATATTCTCGAGTATTCTAAAATGATTGCCCGTATAACCAATACCAAACTGCACAGTGTCAATACCTTCGAGACGCCAAGTATGCTGCCAACAATGGATGTAGGTTGGGCCAACATTGATTTTGAGAGCATGAGTGTTGAAGTGAGTAATCTGCATAAAAATAAAATGGAATCGTTACTTAAAAAACACGATTTATTTATCAATCCCTATTATGTAATTGAAGGCCGAGCAGACATTGTCATCCCCAAAAAAGCCAAAGAAATCAACGCGCAATTGCTCATTTTAGGAACAGTCGGTCGAACTGGATTGTTAGGCGCTTTTATAGGTAATACAGCTGAACATATCCTCGCAAATATGAGCTGCGACATCCTTACTTTAAAACCCACCTCGTAAGAGACAAGGATTAAAAAGATGCAAACCATTAAAAAGATACTCGTTGTTATTGACCCAGATAAACCCGAGCAACCAGCCCTTACTAAAGCATTGTTATTTGCTAAACAACAACCCATAACTTTAAAGTTACTAAGTTGCCTTTACTATCCCTCTGTAATGGCGAGTAATTTTTTAAGCACTAAACAGCTAGAAAAAACTCAATCCGAAATCATACAAACCAACCAAACTAGACTAAACAACTTGATTGACCAAAATACTCAGAAAAATGTCACCTTTGAAACTGAAGTGATGTGGCACTGGCCGGTTTATCAAGGCATATTGAAAGTAGTCACAAGCTTTCTACCTGACTTAGTCATCAAGGCAACACATCCACATAAAACCATAGCTAGAAAGTTCTTTACCCCAACAGATTGGTATTTACTAAAGGCCTGTCCAGCCCCGGTATTACTCGTTAAAAATAGAGATTGGACAGAAAATACCACTATTGTTGCAGCCATCGATCCTGAACATAACCTAAGTGCCAAGAGTGAATTGGACAGAAACATTCTTAACACGGGCTATGTGGCATCGTCTGCTTTAACGATGCCGCTGCAGGCCATACATTGTTTTGACCCTAGTTATTGGGATATTCTTCTCGAAGCAGTGGACAAGAGCGGTATGTGGGCAGATGTTTTCTCCTTTGATCAAGAGCAAAACGAGTCCATGGTACTTGAAAAGTTACGCTATCAACATAACCTCAAATTTGCGAAAGAATGCAGCGAATTTGTGCCCAACAGTGAAAATCAACATATTATTTCAGGGGATATTGAAGAAGTGCTACCAAAAACATTGGGGCAACTTAGAGCAGGTATTCTAGTATTAGGTACCACTTATCGCACTGGTTTGCTGGGTAGTACAGCCCAAAAACTCATCGAAACCGTTGACTGCGATTTATTAGCCGTCAAACCCACTGGATTCGAGGCGCCGTTTCACTAACAATATTTAAGGTATATTAGCGGTCTTGGGCAAGCCGGAACCCAAGATCGTTATTTCGAACCGTTGTTTTATTTCGGAAACGATAGGCAGAACGCAGTGCGTCAGGCCTCGAGAGCCAAGAGCCTCCGCGCAACACCCTTTGAGAACAATCCCCCTCATTCCAAGCCTCTCCATTGCTAGGAGCAGATCCATAATTGTCATTCCAACAATCCTGAGTCCATTCCCATACATTGCCGTGTAAATCATACACTCCAAAACTATTACCTAAAAAGGACTTAACGCGATCGGTATTTTGGCGCTTTTTACACTCCCCCGAAAGATAGCCGTATCGTGCTTGCGAGCAATTAATAGTGTAACCCCAACTATATCTCGAGCTTCTGCCTGCTCTTGTTACATATTCCCACTCAGCTTCAGTGGGCAAACGGTAGACGGCCCCTGTTGTTTTATTCAACCAAGGAATAAAATCTTCAGTGATGTCTTTATAGCTTACATTGATTACCGGACGATTGCCTCTACCCCAACCTTCATCATGGGGCTTATATCCACAACCTCCCGCTTCCACACAAGCATCCCATTGCGTGAATGTGACTTCACTTTGCCCCACACTGAAATTTTTGATATTCACCGTGTGAACAGGCTGTTCATTACTTTCACCATTATTTGAACCCATTTCAAAGCTACCACCTGCAATGGCAACCATTTTGGGTAAGGGAATTGTCAACACCACTTTTGGGGGAGGCGCTGCAACTGCAGGCGTTAATGATAAAGTGAAATTGTTATCACCGTTATTGATGTCAATATTCTTAACTTTATCCTCATAACCATCTGCCATCAATTTGATACGGTAAGAGCCAGTTTGCAGCTGCATTCCGGGGCTATAACTGGGTTCAATATCTAATAAAACTATCCGCGCATGACTAGGACTCGGAGTTATCCAAAGTTTGCCTAATGCTGCAGGCTGAGTTGTTTTACCTTTTAGAGCATCTAAGGTTATCGCGACATTATTGTTAGCGCTTAAGATATTAACAAACTCGATTTTATCTTGATAACCGGCGGCATTAACTTTAATACCGTAACGCCCCAATTTAAGTGACATACCCGCACTATATTTTGCATCAACATCCAATATTTCTATTTGCGCGTTAGCCGGGTACGTTGTAATCCAGATTTGGCCAGTTGCTTCGATAATTTTTGGAACGGGAGACTCACTTGACGGCTCGTCGACTTTCACTTCTGGTAATGTGTCTATCTGGTTATTTTCTTGTTGTAAATAATGATAGCCATAGAACCCCACTCCGATCACGACTAAGGTTATACCCAAAATCACAATATACTTGAATGCCCCACCTGCAGTGGCAGGTGAAGATGAAGATTGTCTATTAGTTTGCGGGGAGCCAGAACTAGTTTGAACAAAGCTAGAGTGGCTATCAACTGGCGCTTCCAACACGGTTTTGTCTGCTGAAGACAACAAAACCGTGTTATCGTCCCCTGCCATTGAGTCTGCATCAAAACGATTATCCCAGCTAGCAAGCCACGATTTTAGATTTTGAGGGCGCTGACTAGCCGCCAGTTGCAAACCCCAGTCTATGGCTTGCAAAAAGCCGGAAGCGTGTGGACCTTGGCAAAGTGGTTGATAATCATCTTCAACCATACGTTGCACGGAATCACTTGGCTTGTGCCCTTTTAAACAAGTAAAAGCAACAGCAGCTAAGGCGTAAATATCCGTCCACGGACCAAATTTAGTATTTTGACTATATTGCTCAGGAGGCGCAAAACCTGGCGTAACCATAGAAGTCACGGTACGAGTTTGCCCTTCTACCGATTGTCTAGCTGCACCAAAATCGATAAGAACTGGCGTGCCATTACTACGAAACATAATATTATCGGGCTTGATATCACGATGAAAAACATGATTACCATGTACTACCTGCAACCCTTTAGCTATGTCTTCAAGCAACGACCGAGTGACCTGTTCGCTAAAAGGTTTCCCCATTATTCGCTCTTTTAAACTGCCACCATCACAATACTCCATAACAATATATGCGGTGCCGTTTGCTTTAAAAAAACGGTGAATTTTAACAATATTGGGGGCGTCAAATTGGGCGATGGTTTTAGCTTCATCGATAAATGCATTTAATCCCCAATCAAAGCTTTCTTTTAAGGCTAAACTTTTTGGCGCGATTGTGACATCACTTTGGCGCATTGCAAAATCACTGGGTAAATATTCTTTTATCGCTACCCGCATGTCGAGGTGAGTATCGACGGCTAGGTAAGTGATACCAAATCCGCCTTCACCCAGTTTTTTTTCAATCCGGTATTCATATAACATGTACCCAGGTTGAAGGGCGTGCAGTTCCATTAAAAAATTCCCATTAAAACCAAAACACTTTAGATTCGTATTGAGCCCTATGCCCATTGCATCTGTTGTAAAAAACTATATCAGCCCTTCAAAATATGCAATTTAGACATTAAAAAATAGTAAGCACCCTTGATAAAAGGCTAGGTATCAAAGCGAATTTAAACATCCTTACTCACTAAAACACTCGACATCAATGACGCTATATTAAGCAGATACCGCGAACTAATGTAAAGAAATTTATATCAAACAAGGCTTAACAACGGAGGAAATGGCGATTCAACTCTAAGTACATTTTTTTTGAATGTTGCAACTAACTTGGTTAAAGAGAGACCGCTACTACAGTTACTAGTACCAAACACACAAAAGTCAAAAAAATAGTTAATGACTTAGGCGTTAATAAATTTGAAATCGCGAATTTTTTTGAAGCACAAACATGGCGATATACAATCACGGTCGCGTTGTCTTGGTGAGCTTTGTTGATTGTTTCTACAGACTCAAGTAACTGTGAAACACATTTTTTGGGTTCGCTATTATCCTTGACTTGCTGAATAATTTGTTGCGCAGATAGGGTTTCCAAACCGTCACTTGCCAAGAGTAAACAATCCCCGTTGCGCATCTCAAAAGGTGACTCACGTAAATCAATATGTTGGATTTCTTCTCCACTGACTGATGATAGTAAAACATGACGTTTGGGATCATTGGCGGCTTGTTGCGCGGTAATTTGCCCAAGCTTCACAAACTTTTTAAGGACCTCAGCCAAAGAGTGGTCTGCGTTTAATCGTTGTAGTTGATTATCACGGACAAGCCATAACGGAGAATCTCCTACACTCACCCAATGAATAGCATTACGGCCCAAATGCACTGCGACAAGGGTTGTGCCCATTCCATTAAGCTCGTTAGACTGCAAAACTTTGAGTTTTATAGCCTCATTTGCAAAAGTTAAGCCCGCCTCTAGACGCTTGGGTATCGGCAGATTAACTTGGTGACAAAACCCTTTTGTAAATTCCTCAACAGCTAAATCGCTTGCCTGTTTACCCGCAACATGGCCACCCATTCCATCACATAGCAAGAATAACGTTTCATCCCCAAAGGCCTTTATTTCAAAAGTGTCCTCCTGATAGTTTCGTTTACCTTGGATTTGGTCGCCATAACATGCGGCATCTTGATACATATGAAGTCCTTACAAATGGGCGGGAAATACACAACTTGAATATAAAATTTACGGTGACGGTTTGCCTTTGTAACAACTGATAAAGAGTTTTACAACTGGGCGACACGCTCAACAACCTGTATTTTAACTCGTTATATAGTTAGAAATTAACGCTTCAATTTAACGAAACGTAATTCATTAGCAATGTTAAAAACCCTGAATAGAAATACCGACTGGGTTTTATTAAATTATGTACATTGCAACATGAGGTTATTTTAGCAATACTACATTTGAAATTTATAGTGCATTTTAAAGGGAAGTATTAAAAATGATGTTACGCTTATTGAGTGTTTTACTGGTCAGCATTTATTTTTCTTTGGCCTGGGCAAAATCTGTAGAAGTAACAGGATATGGTTCTATTGAAAACAACAATATTGCAGATGCAAGGAATGCGGCAATAGAGGATGCAAAACGAGTAGCGATAGAACAATTATTCGGTACCTATATCAGTGCCAGAACTGAAACCAATAATTTTAAAATTGCTTCTGAAAAAATCTATTCTAGCGCAAAAGGCAAGTTAGATTCGTATATTATTATTGATGAAAGCAAATATGATGATAATACATTTAAGGTCAATATTGCCGCGACTATTGATCAAAAAGCCGTTCGCTCTCACGTTGATACTCAATTAAAACGATACAACTGGCTGAAAAAACCCCGCATTATATTCAGCGCCTCACACGTCACAGGCAGAGATCGTTCTAACCTTCAAAATGCTTTTGATACCGCACTAAAAAAAGAATTACTGCGTTCTGGCTTTACATTGCTTAGTAGCGATGTTGAAACGCCTATTTACGCAAGTTTTATACTCACATCAAATCTTGAGAGCAGCGTGATTAGTGACGAATACCAAGGTATACAAATAAAAAACAACCAATTGTTAGCCAATGTGGAGTTGGTGCGCAATCAAACCGCTATAGTCGTTTCAACCTCTGTAGAATCGGCCCAAAAAGCCGGTGCATACAGCATCAATGCCATGAAAGGGTTAGCCACAAAACTGGCACAACGTATTGCTAAACGCATTAGCATTGACACTAATGATGCGTGGTCCGGTAACCATCAACAACCAGTCATTGTAGGCATTTCAGGTAATAAAACCCAAAGCGATAACATCATAGCTTACATGGCTAATTGGTTGGTTGGCATTGAAGATTCATCAGTTGAGTTACAGGATCAACAACAAACTAAGTTAGTGATTGAATATCAGGGCTGGCCAGAGCAGCTTTTTGAACAATTAACCATTATGTCAAAGCAGAACACAGTGCCTTTTTCAATTGAAAAAATTCACGGCGACAGCATAATTTTGTCTGCAAAATAAACCATATTATAATAAGAGGATTTATCATGAGAAAAGCATTACTCGCATCGGCGGTGGTGATTGGTCTGTCAGGTTGTGGCTCGACAACTTCAAATGGTACACAGGAGTTCAATACTGCGAATCAACTGGCCGGCACACAACAGTATGGCGAAGCGATTTCATATCTTAAACAAGCCATTGCTAAGAATCCTAAAAACAAAACATTTACCGCTAAACTTGCGGAGTTGCGGGCTGAATATTTACAAAGTGCACAAACTAAAATTAGTCAATTGTTACAAGGAAATTCTTCCGAAAATAACATTGCGCAAGCTCAGAAAATTTTAGCCAATTTGGAAAAAAGCGACATTGCATCCACTCAACTCAAAGCGGTAAAACAACAGGTTAATGCTAAAAGTGACGCCTTGAATATCCGTATGGCATCTTTATACGCTGATGCTAAAGATCAAATGCAACAGAACAACTGGGGTAAATCCCATGCGCTTCTATCTGAGCTCAGTCAATTATCCAATGACTATGAAGACGTTAAAACTCGATTAAAGACTGTTGAATCCCAAGCGAGCGACAGCTATTTAAAGCAAGCAAATGAAGCGATGTCCCAAGAAAATTTTGGTGCTGCTAAGACTTACTTACTGAATTTACTGAAAATATCCCCTAATCACGTAGTCGCTAATAACCTACTCAAAACCGTGCAACAAAATGATAACGCCCAATACTTTATCAATAAGGCGCAAACTGCTTATAAAAGCCAGCAATGGGGTACGGTCATTTCAAAGTGTGAACGTCTTAGTGAATACCATCAACAAACCCAAAACTGCCAAGAGATGCTAGTTGAGGCAAAGACCAAAGAATCTGAGTTACTTTCTTCACAACTCGTCGATACTATAAGTGAAGGTCGTTTTATTGAGGCGGTAAATATCTACAAAAAGTTACAGTCTCATAACGTCACAAAAGATAATAGACTGGATCAACTTCGAGACAGTTTATCGCAACAAGCCTTTTTCAGTGCGGGTACCTATAAACAACAAGGTAACTTTGCAGTCGCATGGCATCTGCTAAAA
The DNA here is from genome assembly GCF_039964565.1 of Paraglaciecola sp. Taxonomy (GTDB): domain Bacteria; phylum Pseudomonadota; class Gammaproteobacteria; order Enterobacterales; family Alteromonadaceae; genus Paraglaciecola. The sequence goes on along the minus strand of NZ_JBDVXF010000006.1, from coordinate 74,374 downwards.
GCAATAAGTTCAATAAATTCAAATTACCCTGAGTTATTTAATGAAATAAGACAGGTAGAAGACTCAATTTTCACTCGGGCTAAACGAAAAATTGCAATATTCGACTTTACTAGTCCAATGCAGAGCAGTGATTCGGGAGTCATTATCACTCAAAACCTCATTTCCCATATGTTCAATAATGCCAGCAAAGATATCAGTATTATGGAACGAGCAAATCTAAAAACCATTGTTGAAGAGATGAAACTAGGTCAGATGGGAGTCATTTCAGAAAGTTCAGCTAAAGAAATGGGACGAGTTCACGGAATTGATTTTGCTATTATGGGTTCGGTATTATTGTACAAAGTGGATGGAAAAACCGAATCAAGCACCAAAACCGTGCGCTACCAAGTAGGCGAAAAAATTGAAGACAACATCAATTACTTAAATTGGAAAGCCGTCAATCCAAACCCGACACCAGCTGAGTTAAAAGCCGCACCAAAAGCAAAAATCATGGTGCCAGAATACGGTGTTCGAGAATACAATGTTACCGATACTAAAAAGGTGGGTTTCTTACAGTTAACCTTCAGGGTGGTTGATGCACAAACTGGCGAAAACACCCTTGTCGATACCATAGAACGTAAGCTTGAAGAAAGTGACAGTGCGAACGCTGGAGTAAGTGATGCGGGTATTAAATTTGATCCGATGGAAATATCCACAGATACAGAAATTTTACAGTCGTTAACTGAAAAAATTGTGGCTCATATGGGCGCAGCGGTATTAAAACCTTTGGAAAACTTAGAAGTATCAATGTTTGAACAAGGCAAAGAAAACGAGCGTCGTATGCAATATGAAGCAGCGGTTGAGTCTTATACTTATTCGATGTTTAACGAAAAAGTGAAAGGAATCGCTTCATCTGCGACCTCAATTGAAGCGAATAATCGTATTGAAAATATACTAGCGCGTTTTAAATTTAGTACTAATTAGATCAAGTCGTCGTATTTAGCTAACGATTGAACATCGCTCGGCTGTTGATTAACAGATGACCGGAATGGGCGTACATTTTTAGTTAAATACGAAATGCGACTTAGACGATACGATCTGTATGGCTTATGTACAAAGTCTTAAAAACAATTGACAGCCCTTGGCTGCTGCAAACAGCTCGGGCGACATTAATTATGCATCTGAGATTGATACAACAACTCTAGGAATTCCAAATGAAACTAATGGTTGCCATTATATTAGGGTTAGTAGCATTTAATAGCGCTGCCAATCAAAATTCAAACGCCTCTAATTCACTGAATACTCCAGAGTTAACCAAAATCAAAAAACACTATGAAAACTGTGTTTTTGAAAAAGGTAAGCTAATTTTGAAAAACGCCAATTTTCGTGATGCCATGGACTTTGCACCTTTAGCTTGCAAGAAAGAGTTACTGCAAGCCAAAAAATATTTTTTAGATCGCTCCATCAAAATTGAAGTATTGGATCAGTTGGTTGATTCAATTGAAGAGGGTATCAAAATCGACCTCGCAAACGAGCTCATTGCAACTTTATAATAAGAAAAAACTCAAAAATCCTGAGCCCACGAACACTTGTATTGAGGGAAGATACAAAGTCCCTATTTATTCAATTAACCGCAGTGCAATCCATGGCGCCAAATTAAATACTAAGATAAATAGTTTAAAAAGCCCCATGCCACAATAGTTGATCAAATCGAACTGTTGCTCATTTAGATCGAACCATTTTCCATGCAGCAAGTGCAACCAATCGTGCCCTAACTTGAATATAAAAAACCATACAATTAACACCGAATAATTGATCAGCGTGCACCAAGCTAAAAAACTCAACAGTTGTGTAGTATCCATAGACTTCTCCAATTAAACCTATACCGTGATTTTAACTATCAGCAGAATAAGGTTTTTGATCCACGTCAGGTTCGATATGAACAACCACATCTTGAATATCAAACTTGTCAGCTAGTACACCTTCTATTTGATCCGCTATGTGATGCGATTCGACTGTACTAAGGTTGGCGCTGACGGTAACAGTTACGTCAGCTACTTGGCCTTTCCCTGTGTCTCTAGAGCGAACGTTTCCTACTGTGATAACCGCGGGTATACTATTTACTGCTTCTTTTAACTGTTCCGGAGGGTAACGACTTTGGTCAACTAAAATTGGCACAGCTCTTTGAAAAAGCTTAAACGCGAGATAGAAAATAATACTCGAAACAACCAAGGCAAAAATAGTATCTATCCAATAATACCCTCTGGCAGCTAGTTGCCATCCGATAATGACCACCACACTGGTTAACACATCACTAATGGTATGTGTGGCATCAGCGTTTAATATTTCTGAATCTAATCGTTTAGCCCAATACCCTTCCCAAATCGCTAAAGCTATATTAATAAGCAGTGAAATAATTAATATGGCTAAACCTAAAATACTTTGTTCGACAGGCTGTCCAAAACGTTCTACTGCACTGACTATTACTTCAAACGCCACTATAGTTAGTAGGGAGGCCAATGCAAATACAGCCAATTGTTCGAATTTTTGATGACCATAAGGATGGGAGCCATCGGCAGGAGATTCGGCAATTTTGATTGCAAGCCAAGCAAATAGATTATTGACCAGATCAGTCAGTGAATGCACTGCGTCTGCAACTACAGCTGCTGATCCTGTCATTAAACCCACGGTCATTTTGCAAATCGAAATAATCGCATTTAGCCCACCTTCGACGAGCAGAATTTTTCTAACATGCATATTTTGGTCTCACTAACGGCGTTTTTTGTTATCGAAGTTATTACCTGTAAACGGTATCATCTAGGGTATCACCGCGCCTTTATCATTAGTTGATCAAGGTCAAATTGATAATTTAGGTAAGCGGTATGATACCTATTCTATAACCTAATTAGAGGTCTAAGTGTGAAAATAGCGTTCTACAACAGCAAACAATATGATCAAGAATACTTTGAACGCGCCAATCAAACTGGAGCCCACCAGATTCGGTATATTTCGTCACACTTAAATTTAGAATCAACGTCGTTAATAACCGATGAAGAAGTAGTATGCGCGTTTATCAACGATAATTTAGATGCGGCAGTGTTACAAAGCTTAAAGGCAAAAGGGATTAAACTGATTGCACTGCGTAGCGCAGGATTTAACCACGTAGACATAGCCTGCTCTAAACAGCTTTCGCTCCCTGTAGTCCGGGTTCCTGCATACTCCCCTTACGCAGTAGCTGAGCATGCAGCAGCATTACTATTGTGTTTAAATCGAGGTATTCACCGCGCCCATAATCGTATAAGAGAAGGAGATTTTTCGCTGCGTAATTTAATGGGGTTTGACCTGCACGGTAAAACAGTAGGGGTAGTAGGGACCGGAAAAATTGGACAAGCCTTTGCCAATATCATGGGAGGTTTTGGCTGCAATGTGATGGCTTACGATTTGATTCAAAATGAACAATGTGTTGCGTCTGGCGTGAACTATGTCACTTTGGAGCATTTATTTAGTCATGCAGATGTGATTTCTTTGCATTGTCCACTTACTCCCGAAACCCATCATTTAATAAACCACAAAGCATTAGAAAAAATGCGAGATGGCGTCACTATTATCAATACCAGCAGAGGAAAATTAGTCGATACAAAAGCCATTATCAATGCCCTTAAAACCGGGAAAGTAGGCCTATTGGGGCTAGATGTCTATGAAGAAGAGGAAGCCTTATTTTTCGAAGACTTCTCAGCAAAAGGCATACAAGATGACGTGTTGGCTAGATTAACCACCTTCCCCAACGTGATTATTACCAGCCATCAAGGTTTTTTGACCCAAGAAGCAATGTTTAATATTGCACAAACCACACTATCTAATATCAGTTTATTTGAACAAGATGGCAGCATTCAAAATGGCGTGGTTTAAAAGAATGTTTACGCAACCTCAACTTGAATACTATTAGATTGACGAACTTTTTCGGCAAACAGCATATGTGGTTCGCGCTCTAGCAACAGGCATTGTTGCAATTTATCGCGATCTAAAATACTGACTCTACGTTTTTCCACCTCAATGACCTTTTCATTATGCAACTGGGTGAGCAGCCGACTAACGGTTTCAATCGCCATACCTAAATAATTGGCTATGTCTACGCGGGTCATACTCAAGTCAAATACGTTCCCAGACAGTCCTCTATCTTCAAATCGTGAAGATAAATTCAGTAAAAAAGAACCTAACCTTTGAGCTGAATTCATATGATTTAAACTGAGTAAAAACCTATCTTCATCATTTAGGGCATGGCTCATGCTCTGCAACATCTTGTGCCTGATGCTGGTCGAATTTGCCATAGCCTTATCCAACTCACCCAAGCCAATACGACACACACTGCTGGTTTCCAAGAATCGTATAGACTGTGCATGCTCACCATTATCAAATCCATCCAAACCAATTAAATCACCTGGGAAATAAAAGCTGCTAATTTGCTCACTACCGCTATTGGCAGTAATAGATGACTTTGCAGACCCACTTCGCAAAATATAAATCGCTTCAAAGGTTTGGCCCGCCGAAAATAATACATTCGACTTCTGGAAGACTTTATGTGACCTTAATCTAGGCTCTGCTTGCTTTTTGTCTGTTTGACCAAAACACATACCTGACATGACACAATGGTGGCAAAGCACTGAAGGCTGAATTGTATTTAACGACATTTTACGCTCCTCGAAGGTGTATCAATGTTGAGTAGACATTGATATAGATCAAGGTTAAATAGTAGATTGTTGATGGGCGGTGGGATATTCGTTATTTTGCGTAATTTACTTCGGAAAATACCTAGTTTAGTGTTCAAACAAGATTCCGTAGTTGCTCATCATCATGTAACACGCCGGCGTTACTATTTTTTTGTTTATCAAGCATGTCTTTAGTGACCAGTACAATACCATCCTTACTTATGCGAAAACCTCTCGCAATGTCTTGCTGTTTATCTACGCCAATCGTCATGCCCTGAGGAATTTGACACCCCGCATCAATAATTGCACGTTTAATCGTCACATGTTGTGCAATATCCACTTGAGGCAGGATAACTGATTGCTCAATATGACTAAACGAGTGAACATGAACATCTGAAAACAATAACGATTGGTCAATTTTAGCACCAGATATAATACAACCACCTGACACGGTTGAATCTACGGCGTATCCTCTGCGACCACCTTCATCATTAAAAATAAATTTTGCTGGAGGCGATTGTTTTTGATGGGTCCAGATAGGCCAATCTTGGTCGTAGATATTTAACTCTGGCGTAATATCAACAAGATCCATATTTGCCTGCCAAAATGAATCTAAGGTGCCCACATCTCGCCAATAGGGCGCGGTTTTTCCATCTGATGAACAAAATCTAAAGGCCATTACTTGATTGCTTTCAATCGCGGCTGGAATAATATCTCGACCAAAATCATGCTGTGATCCAATTTTCTTGGCGTCAGCGATTAATTGCTGAATAAGAAACTCGGTATTAAACACATAATTCCCCATAGAAGCCAAAGTGTGGTTAGGTTTATCTTTGAGCGGGCAAGGGTTTTCAGGCTTTTCGTGGAAATTGATGATCCGATTATGCTTGTCTACGCACATCACGCCAAACGTGCCAGCAGCGTCTTGAACCGGCATTTCAATGCAAGATACTGTCATGTCCGCACCACTTTCGACATGTTGAACTAACATATCACCGTAGTCCATTTTGTAAACATGATCGCCAGCTAATACCACTACGTATTTCGGCGCATGCTCTCGAATAAACTCAATGTTTTGATACAGCGCATCAGCTGTACCTTCATACCAATTGGACGAGTACTGCTGCGACGCAGGTAAAAGCTCTACGTATTCACCTAAGTCTCTATTTAAATGTCCCCAACCTCGGGACAGATGCCGAATCAGTGAATACGCTTTGTATTGTGTCATGACGCCGATTTGGCGGATCCCAGAGTTAATACAATTGGACAAAGGAAAATCGATTACTCTGAATTTCCCCCCAAAATGAATCGCTGGTTTTGCTTGATACTGAGTGAGTTCACACAGACGACTGCCCTTGCCTCCTGCAAGAATCAAAGCTAAGGTGTCTCGTGTTATTTGGCTGACATAACGACAATTGGAATGGACCATATTAACCACCTGCGACATAGTAGTAGAGTTTAAATTTTGATTGCCAAAACATCACACTTAACCCCATGCAATACTCCATTGGCGGTGGATCCTAACAACAGTTTTAAACCACTTTGGCCATGCGTGCCCATTACGATCAAATCTGCCTTTAATTGTTTAGATAGTTCATGAATTTCCTCGACTGGAGAACCAATAGGCGCATAGATTTGGTTTTCTGGTATGTGATGTTGTTTAGCTAATGCTATTAGCGTTTCTTTGGCGTTTTGTCGATTTTCGTTAACATAATCTGCGCCTACCCCAACACCATAAGACTCAAAATAAACATTGGGAAAAGTAACATAAATCAAGCTCAGCTGAGCTGGGTCCTGAACCAAACTCAAAGCTCGTTGTAACACTATTTTATGCTCAGAATAAATATCTAACGGGACTAAAATACTTTGGTAGTTTTGCATATTCAGTTTATCCTTGGTTTAATTTATTAACCATTACACTGGTAATTAAATTAAACCGCAAATAACCCGACTCACCTTGATCTGCATCAAATAGACCAGCAAATCATGATGAATACGTAAGAAAATTGTGATGAATATGTAAGGAAATTATTTCTCATTAGAGTGGCTAACTGTGCCGCTAGATATCATTTTTACCTCTGCATATTTATACCTTTGAAGGTATATAATGTTCTGTACATTTAAACATTAAATCAGTAAGTTATGTAGGTATTCGTTCGTAACTAAAATTTTGTCACTAAATCACTTAAAGGGTCCCAATGAGTTCTAAATTGGAACAAAAACTAGCAGAATTTCGTACCAATTTTGCTGCCGAGTTTGAAGACAAAATTACTGTACTTCACAAGTTGTGGTCACAAACTAAAACATCCCAATCGCTAGAGGCTATCAAACAGTTTAGGTTTGAAGTCCATAGTCTCAGAGGCTCTAGTGGCACGCTTAGTTTTACAACTCTGAGCGACAGACTCGGAATGATCGAAGCAGAAGTCACGCCTTGCGAAGAGCAAATCACTCAATTTAAACATATTATTCCCTTTATCGATCGACACATTGAATCGATGATTGAAGCTGCAGGAAAACATCCTAACCCTTTGTTAGAAATAGTAAAAACCTCAAATTCACTAGGAGAGTTGCGGGAGCCACAGAAAAAGAGTGACGAAAGCGATGCCCAGTCATATAGAGACATAAGAATAGCGTTAGTTGATGACAACGAAACCACATCAACGCTGCATACTAAATTGCTAGCCGGGTTCGGTTTTTCAATTAATCATTTCAATTCAATCGAAAAGCTTGATGAAGTATTTACTGAAGAAAGATTCAATCTAGTATTGCTTGATATTGATGACAGCAACTCCCACTCTGATGAAATCTTTGCTTACGCAAGTAAACTCAGAGCATTTGAAACCGACGTATTTGTGTTGTCCTCATCAACTTCGTTTGAAAATAGACTTGCCGCAGTTAGAGCCAGAGTAAATGAATACGTTCTAAAACCGCTTAGTATCACTACCTTAGTGTCTAAGATCCGTAAAAATTTCAAGTTAGATTTGACTAGGCCTTTTCGAATATTACTGTTAGATGATCAGGCCTCTGTAGGTGTTTTTTATAAATCTTTACTGGAGGACGATCATGTCGAGGTGCTTGCAATAAATAATGCTGAGTCAATTATGACTGAGTTAGAAGCATTTCACCCCGATGTTTTTTTGTTAGACATGCACATGCCTAACATCAGTGGATTAGAAATTGCGCGCATACTCCGTCAGCAATCGAAATACGATTACGTACCGATTATTTTTCTAACCGCAGATGAAGATATTAATATTAAGCTCGACGTTTTAGAGTGTGGTGCTGATGATGTTATCCCTAAAAATACCCCGCCCAATCTAATTGTACGACAAGTTGACAGTCGTATTCAGCGAGGACAGGAAATTCGCTATCTTGCATCGAGAGATAGCTTAACGGGGGTTCTCAACCACGGGCAAATCATGGATGCAGCAACTCACGCATTAAGACTTGCAGCACGGCAACATAACCCTACTGTTGTAGTAATGATTGATTTAGACCATTTTAAATCGGTCAATGATAAATATGGCCACGTGGCCGGCGATAAAGTACTGATAGCCCTAGGGCAATTATTATTGCAGTCTGTTCGCGATACCGACTATGTGGGTCGCTACGGTGGAGAAGAATTCATGGTGGTTTTTAGTGACTCAAATGCCGCTACCATTGAAGCTAAAATGAACAACATATTAAGAGCCTTTTCAGAAATCAATTTCACTGCAGCTGAAAAAACTTTTAATTGTAGTTTTAGTGCGGGTTTATCCACTTCAACTCGACACGAAAAACTTAGCGAGTTTATATCCTCAGCTGATGGGGCGTTATATAGAGCGAAAAAAGCCGGTAGAAGCCAAATTTTGATGGCGCCGTAGAGTATTCAAAGACTGTTAACGAATCACTAAGCGACTAGTTTTTATTCGCCACTCTATATTCTATGTAAACGCAATAGGTTTTATTTTTTCGATAATTTTTTGATTCTCGTACATATCTTTAAAGGCTTGGCCGAGTTTGTCACTTTCTGAAATAACCCTTTGCCAGTATTCTATTCTTTGCGCAGCAGGCATGGTTTCAAAGTCTTTTCGATCGGGGATCTTGCCATAAGGTAAACTCGCAATAAATTCATCAGAAGGCACTAACATAACGACATCATCGTAACTAGTAGCATGAGGAAGGCGTTTTTTAAGAGATTTATCGAACCAACCAGGCACAGGTTTTGGATAAAAATGAGGATAAAGTACTAAACCTTTTTGTGGTCCAAAAGTTAAATCAAAATGGTAATCAATGATACCGCCGTCTCTGTACATGCCTTTAGGGGCACCCTCAATATCCTTGACGCCTTCTATCACAATAGGAATAGACCCAGAAGCCATCAGTGCTTGAGGCAAATTAGTAGAGGTAAGTGGAACAGAGTATGACGGCATGTTGTTAGGATCGTGGAGTTTCAGATCCGAGTTAGGTGACGAAAACAAGTAACGTTGGTAAAATTTTTCTAGCCACTTGCGCTTTAATACGTTCGCACTAGCGCTGGCAATAAGCCCTGTCATTTGTATAGGTTTGGCTTCAAATTGTGTCAGTCCCTTACACTTTGCCACAATAAAATGCGCCTTAATAATGGGGTTGTTGACAATTTCCTGAGCACCATTTTCACCTAAAACGTATTCCAGCAGTGCCCTGCCCTTTTCTGTGATTTCCTTGGCTGTGGGTTTATCTGAATAGACGGTATGAGAATAACGCTCTGCTAAGCGATTAATAGCAGATAAGGGATCGTCTTGGGCAAAACAAGCAAACCGGAATGCACCTGCCGATGAGCCAATAATATTAAGAGGCCGACAACGACCAGCAAAAAACTCGGGAAAAACATAACGGTCCAAACCAGCTAAAACAAACCACTTGGGCCCCCCCGATGCACCCAACATATAATCAAATAAATCGGCACTAAACCCTTGTTGCTTGATACGTGCAAGGGCGTTTTTCCCAGCGTAAACATCTAAAACCTGCATAAACTTCCTTTAATAACTGCCATAAAAATTACCACGCAGCGGCCTAGTTTAACAACTTGCATAATAGATTCATCTAAATCAGCGTGAGCTGAACTAAAAATTGTATAAATCTTCAATATTGCTATTGATTCCATTACTTTTAGTCTCATAATTTTTCTGCAAATGATGTTATTTCAAGCATACAATTCGCTATCGAGTGATTTACAACCAGCTAGTTTTTATCTTTATATATCAGTAGATTAAGTAACATATAAATAAAACTGAACAGAGTTATCCACAGGAACAGTGGATAACCTAAGCTTGACATAATTACCTGTGACTGTTTTGCTATCACCTTCAAAAAATGGCGCGTCAGCGCACTAAAATAGACGGAGCGATCATGCAAATTCACTACTTTTTACCTCATCTATTTAAGTCTCTCGATTAATGGCAATATTTCGTTGCTTAGTAGAGCCCAATTCTCTGCCTGTTCACAACAAGGCCATCGATATACCCAGCCCACTAACTGGAAAAGTAATCCCGTTGGATGATGTTCCACATGCCCTGTTTAACGCGGGAATGTTTGGCGAAGGTATAGCCATTGCCCCGTCAGGATATCAAGTGGTCGCGCCTTTTTCTGGCACAATGCTGCAATTTTCAGAGCTTGCCAATCAATTGAGATTAAAAGCTAAAAATGGCTTACAACTGCAAATTCAGCTTGGGATTGATTCCCACCTTATGATGGGAGAAGGATTTAAGAGGTTTGCCAAACAAGGTGAATATTTTCAACAAGGGCAAATTCTTGCTGAGTTCAATTTGCTAAAAATGAAACAAACCTTGCCCAGTATTCTGTGCCCCATTACTGTGCTAAATAGTGATAAAATTAAGGGCCTACAACCACACTATTTTCAAGTTATTGCTGGTGAAGACAGTGTGATGACGGTTTACATATAATTTAGGAATAATACTGAACGAAAAGCATCGCTTGTTTGCTTTACCTGCCTATATCTTTATCGCTATAGTTAGCCGATTGAATTTTAAATTGATGAATAGGACTCCATGACCACTACCCTGTACGGCATTAAAAACTGCGACACCATTAAAAAAGCACGCCTGTGGTTATCCACAAACGAAATTGAATATACCTTCCATGATTACCGACTAGACGGCTTAGATGCAAGTTGGCTAGCTCAAGCAGAACAAGCGTTGGGCTGGGAATTAATGCTCAATAAGCGCGGCACCACTTTTCGGCAATTAAGTGAAGAGCAGAAACAAAGCGTAGACAAAACCGCTGCTTTGGCTTTAATGCTGGAATATCCAGCCATGATTAAACGCCCTATTCTTATCCACGACGGCACCTACTCCATCGGTTTTAAAGCCCAACAATACACTGAGGTCTTTCAATGAGCCGCACACTTGACCTCACCAAAGAGTTGATTAATCGAAAATCCGTCACCCCTGAAGATGCGGGCTGTCAGGATTTGATGGCGAGTATCCTTGAGCCGCTAGGTTTTGAAGTAGAAGATCTCACCTTTGCTGATACTAAAAACATCTGGGCGCGTAAAGGTACCCAAGGACCAGTATTTTGTTTTGCCGGGCACACAGACGTAGTGCCTTCAGGTCCAGAACAGAACTGGCAAACTCCCCCTTTCGAAGCCACCGAAAAAGACGGCTATATTCATGGTCGTGGAGCCGCCGATATGAAAGGCAGTTTGGCCGCCATGTTGGTAGCAACTGAAAACTTTGTTAATGCCAATCCGCAACATAAAGGCTCGATTGCGTTTTTGATCACGAGTGATGAAGAAGGGCCATTTATTAATGGCACCACTAAGGTGATTGATACCTTAGAAGCTCGCAACGAAAAAATAACCTGGTGTTTAGTGGGTGAGCCTTCCAGCACAGAGCAACTCGGTGATATTGTCAAAAATGGCCGTAGAGGTTCGCTTACAGGTGATTTGTTGGTTAAAGGCATTCAAGGTCACGTAGCCTACCCTCACTTAGCAAGAAATCCGATTCATGAGTCTACGTTGGCATTGGCAGAATTAGCCAATACACAGTGGGACAAAGGCAATGCGTTTTTCCCCGCTACTAGTTTTCAAATCTCCAATATTAATGGTGGTACTGGAGCTGGTAATGTCATCCCAGGAGAATTAAAGGTTTGTTTTAACTTTAGGTTTTCTACTGAAGTGACAGATCAACAATTGATTGCCAGAACCCTTCAAGTATTGGATGCCCATAAACTGGATTACGATATCGACTGGACCTTTAATGGCCAGCCTTTCTTAACCGATTCAGGCAAATTGGTAGAAGCCACACAACAAGCCATTAAACACTGCACCGGTAGAGACACCACTTTGTCTACCGCTGGAGGCACATCTGATGGGCGCTTTATTGCACCAACCGGTGCTCAAGTAATTGAGTTGGGTCCGGTCAATGCCACAATTCATAAAATTGATGAGTGTGTGAAAATAGCCGATCTCGATGTACTCACTGACGTTTATCAAGATATTTTGCAACGGCTACTCGCGTGATCACTCAAGCACACGCACTAGGAAAGGATGAAAACCTATTAGTCGAATGCCAAAATGGTTTTCGACTATTACCTGAAGTGTGCGTTGCTTTTAAGCACATGCAAGCTGCTGCCGCTCAAGACAAGGTTGACCTGCAAATTGTTAGCAGTTACCGCGGTTTTCAGCGGCAATTACAGATTTGGAATAACAAATGGTCTGGTAACACAACCTTATTAGACGCCAATGAAAATACCTTAAATGCCGCGACGCTGACTGACCTTGAAAAACTACAGACTATCCTCACTTGGTCGGCTTTACCCGGTGCTAGCCGCCATCACTGGGGCACAGACATAGACGTATACGACAAAAAATCAGTTGAAAGCCGTCAGCATAAATTTCAGTTGGTTTGCAGCGAATACGACAACGGGCCCTGTACTGAGCTCAATAACTGGCTAAATCAATATGCCAGTGATTTTGGTTTTAGTAGACCTTTCGCAGAATTCAAAGGCGGTATTGCTAGAGAGCCTTGGCACCTTAGTTTTGAGTCTAGCGCTGAAAAAATGCGTACTCTGGTTAACGAAGCGACGCTACTACACAATCTGACTGAGTCAAATATTTTGGGCATTCAGAGTATTGTGGATAACATGCAGATGATTTTTCAACGCTACGTACTAAACAAAGGATAAATATGAATATTTGGCTCTTAGTGGCAATAATCGTTTTAGTCTTAGGTCTAATTATCGGCAACATACTGTTGCTTAAACAAAGTGCCAAACAAACACTACCCAAACCTAAAAATGATAACAACGCATCGTATGATCGTTTTGAAGACAAGGATGACTGACCCCGTGTTAACATTAGTAGAGGCCGAATGAAAATTTTGCTTTTAGCTAACAAAGATATTGCTAGTAATTTGGCCTTAAACACCCTTTTTAGAACCATTAATGGGCAACATAAATTTCAAATATTACTGTCTTCATCTGTTGGCAAAAGTAATAAAAACAAGCCTGAAGCGCTAAAAGATTTGGCTTTTTTTGAGCAAGATTTATTTAACAAAATACTCTTTCCCGGATTGCGAAAAAACGCTTCGCCGTTGGCTGGTAAATGTCTGAGTTTTGCTGGGTTTAACACAAGTGGAATAACAGTCTCTGAGGTTCAATCGATAAACTGTGAGGCTGGACGACAAACAATTCATGCTTTTGCTCCCGACCTAATTGTTTCAATTCGCTTTGGATTAATTCTGCAACCTGCTGTCATTAGTATTCCCACATTTGGTGTTATCAATTTACACTCAGGTGAACTTCCTAAATACCGAGGTGTCATGGCAACCTTTAGAGCCATGCAACAAAATGACACTGAATGTGGCACTACCCTGCATTATATTAACGACAGTGGCATAGACAGCGGTGAAATCATCACCATTAGTAAACAACCCTTGGATTATAAGCGGTCTTTTCTTCACAACACTTTATCCCTTTACGAAAAAGGAATTAGAGATGTGGTGAAAGCCATTACCGAGATAGAAAACACAGGAAAATGTAGTAGTTACCCTGTCAATTCAAAGGGAAACTACTTTTCATTTCCCTCGGAGCAAGAACTCGAAGACTTCAAACGAAAAGGCCTCAATCTATACGAATATCAAGATGTTATTGATATCGCGCATACCTATTTCTGAAGAGAAAAGTACGCTTGGCGTTACCATCCAGAAGTTTTGCCTTGATCCCTATAAGCTCCAATTTTCATAAATTAAACCAAAGCTCTATAACAATCCCCTGATTTAACTCTTTTTTATAGACTTAATTGCACTAGGCGATGCTTTTATTTTGGTTCCATATTGTTTGCACAATTGGTTGTTATAGTTTGCTTTCAATGTTTCAAATATTAAATTAAAGGCTCTGTTAACGATGAAAACATCCATACTAACCAAGTACGCAAGCGTGTTATTGCTTTGCACTATGTTAGGAGCTTGTGGCTCCGACTCTTCCTCTAATGACGACGAAGTAGTCGTTGTAGAAAATACCTCCCCCTCTGTAGATGCGGGAACAGCTCAAACTGTTGACATAGCTTCTGTGGTCACCCTAACCGCCACAATTGCCGATGACGATAGCAATTATACCATTGCTTGGACTCAATCCTCAGGTACTGACGTCACCTTAAGCGACAGCACATCTGCAAACACTACTTTTACTGCACCTACAGTGAGTGAAAATGAAACCTTAGTATTTGAGGTGTCTGTGAATGATGGCGTCAATGACGAGGTCACCGATTCAGTAGCAGTGACGGTCGAAGTTGCAGATACTACCACTGCCACAAGTGATATCTGGATAATCAATGAAACAGATACAGTTTCAACCAATATCACCGACGCAAGTACCGGTGTAGGCATATTAGTAGATGTGCAGTCAGTTACCGAAGAAACGGTTGATGGCACTGACTATACTGTGGTTAACACCCAAGGCATTCCAAAATATGATGTGACTATTACGCAAGAAATGGTTGATACGCTAAATGCCCGTCCAAAAGCAGGCTCAGATTTCATTTCTGGTGCAACGACTGCTGTTGCAGGTGATTTAGTCGAGTTCGGAGCTGATATTGGTTACATCAGTACAGGCGACAATTGTGATACGACAGGCGGCTTCGGTTACTGGCCTAAAGGCCCTGCATGCCCACAAGCGGATCCAAGAGAAGTATATCTCCCAACTGAGCCTACCCCCACAACTGAGGTGTGTGAAAACGGCTTAGGTAAAGTTGGTCTAATGGTCAACGGTAGCTCTATTTATAACTGGGGCGATGGAATGAGTTGGGCGCAAGACGGTACGTGGTTAAACTTAGCACCTGTTGCTGAACAATATGATGTAGACGTCTGTGGTGGTCACTCTGCTAATGGTGATTATCATCACCATTTCTATACCAGTTGTTTAGCGACCCTATTAGAAGACAACGGTGATAAGCATTCTCCCATTTATGGCTATGCCGCTGATGGCTACCCTATTTATGGCCCTTGGCAAAGTAGCGGTGTTTTAGCGACCAGTTCGTGGACCACTCGTGATTACTCATCATCCACTTCAGAAACAGGTTGTGATGACGGCGCACGAAGCTGCACCATGGTGGATGCATATGATGTATCCCTTGGCACGGAACCCGCAACCCCAGGACCTGCTTTTGATGAAACGGTCAGTACCTTGTCAGGCAATGAGTTAATCGCTACCAATGGTTATTTTTATGATGATTATTACTGGAACAGCGAATTAACTGCGTTAGGTGGCGAGTACCTTGACCAATATAATGCACATTCAGATGATGAACGTGGTTATCACTATCATATTACGTTAAGCGATGATGGTGACGGTACATACTCTCCTGCATTTCCTTATGTGATTGGACTACGTTTCGCGGGTGAACTAAAGGATAATGCCGTCGCGTCATGTAGTACTGACGATGACCGTGGAATGATGGGACCTCCTCCTTAGACATCAATTGAATCGCATTTTTTTAATGGTTGCTCTTAGGGCTGCCATTAAATTTATTACGGTAGAACAGGTTATAATATTACTCACTAAATCAAGTAAAGATTGACTATGAAATTAAACAAATACGGATGCTTGATCTTGGCACTAATACTATTTAGTGCATTATCGCTAGCAGCAACCACTGAAATTCATCAACATAAATCAAGAGAAATAGGACCTGACACCCCTATTCCCAAAATAGAATTAACTGTTTTTAGGGATCTGATGGACGGTGTAAATGTGCATGTTGAAGTCGCTAATTATGTACTAAATGCCCCCGATTTGGCGACTAGCAATGGTGTATCTGCAGAGGGATTTTTACAAGGCCATGCCCACGTTTTTGTGAATGGCAGCAAACGACAAAGGCTCTACGGTAAAGATATTCATATCCCTAAAACATGGTTAAAAGACGGGGTGAATCAAGTCGCCATTTCGTTAAATAGCCATCAACATGAAAACTGGGTATCGAATGAACACAACATTGTAGGTTCGATATTTTTAGATCTGTCTAAAGAACAATTGGTACTTCACAACTTTACATCTCAACCGATAGAAGACCCACATGCTCATCATTAGGTGAGCATACTTTAAACTTTTGTAACGTCGCATCCATATGATTATAAAAAACTAAATATCGAAAACACTGATTTGCTATGGGCAACACCCACAATGTAGCAATAAATTAACACACCACCCAACAGACCAATCCAACGCCGAATTTCAGTGTTTCCCCAGCGGATCATGACCAACCCAAAGCCAATATAGAATAATAGCGCAACCAATTTTGCTAAAAGCCAATGTTGTGTGACAGGTGAAATATTCCAATATAGCACCATTAATAACCCGCTAAATAATAGGCAAGTATCAATTAGGTGAGGCAATCTTTTTGTAACCCTATGATGTCTTGCTGGGTTATCCAAAATCACCAACACACCTCGCAAAATAAACCCCACCCCAGTGGCATAAGCGCAGAAAACATGAAGCATTTTCAAAGTAAACATAGTATTTAGGACTCCAGGAGCCTAACAATGGATATATTAGGTGTCTTTGTTATTTGCAGTTTCTACAGCACTAACACTTTGCATATGGGGATTTTAGGAGCGCTTTTTTAGCGAGAAAAATTCCCACCAAGATGTTTTTGTTAGCTATTCTTATTGCCAAACTCTAAGCCAAACTCACGTACCAGCTTATCCAGTTTAATTTTATTTTGAGGGTTGATAATAGTTTGGTAAATCCACGTATAGTATTCGTTAGTAGACAAATTTTGAATAGCTTTTTCATGACCAACTAACTCCGATAACGCTACAAACTCTAAATAACAAACAACAATATGTGAAAGAGTGCCACCTTTTGAACCACTTCCCAGTGGACGCTCAAACTGTACATCTGGAAACTCATTGTAAATGGCTTCCCTAAATTCATTTTTAGAACCTTTGCCGTTCATTATTACGTGCCAATGAAACTGCTCATGAAGAAATGAAGATAGAAGTTTAATATTGCTACCTAAGTACTCTTTCTGAGTGCTCATGGTTAAAACAGGATGGCTATGTGGTGTTTTCGCATTCTTATCAACCTCAACTTTATTGGTGTAAATCCAAGGTGATAAGTCATATTTAATTAGAAGTGACTCAAGATCGCGTTTTATTTTAAGCTCATTATCTGAATTATTTACTGTTGTGATTGATATATCCGCCAGTGAAGAAAATGACAAAATCAAACAAATCGTAGTTAAAAATTTAATGTACATACCCATCCTTGATTGAATAGCTAACGCCCCAATACGCCGACGAAAAGAGCGCAACGAGTTGAGGTTGGAATAATTGGATTGTTATATTTCACTTAACTCCCCAGTCTCGTTCAATATTGGTTGCGCCCAACGGTAAAATTCTGATGTATCGTTAAACCAAGGCCATAATCCATCTGTTGTAGGCCAAATCATTTGCAGTACGTCAAAATCATCTCCTTCCATTACTTTCAGAACGTGACAACCAAATTCTTCAATATCGCTTAAAGCTTTTCTATCCCCTTCGTCCACCTAATCTCTCCGTGAAATATAACTACTTAGTGATTATACGGCACGTAGTGTGTGACTAATAATCATCTTGTTGGGCAAAGTCGAGACCTTGACCTTAAATTTTTTGGTATTCTTTATGCTAATGGAATTTGTTTTTGAAAGGAATAGCGGAGCTTGTATCAAGGGCAAGTTTATTCGCAAACATATCTGCCACTAGGTGCGATGTTTTCATGTTAAACACGTACTGCTCATCATTTTATTGCCTCTTTATCTTGTTTTTCAAGCTGCAGGCCATCCTGTGGTTGTTCAAATTTATTCCAGAAAAATTTGTGCTTACTTTTTGCTGCTGTAGGCAAAAAGTAAGTCGCATCGAAGGGATTCGGTGTGAAAACGGCCATGCGAACTCCGCCCGGGAATGCAGAGCGCAGCCGATGCTTTTATCTCGTAAAAACCATCAAGCTGACGCCACGCGGGATGAAAATCCCCGCTAGGGTCTAACTAAAAAACCTACAAATCAACATACCGAATAGCAGTACCACTAATACTTACCATCAACATACTGCCGCCCTTACCTACCACTTCATAATCAATATCAATGCCAATCACTGCGTTGGCACCGATTGAACGGGCTTCGTGTTCTAACTCCTGAAATCCAATTTTTCGGGCTTTAGTTAATTCGTCTTCGTAGGCGCCTGAACGCCCACCTACTATGTCGCGTATTGAAGCAAAAATATCTTTGAACAAGTTAGCGCCCATCACGGCTTCGCCAACCACTATACCTAAATATTGTTCAATTTTTTTGCCTTCCAATTGATTCGTTGTGGTGACTATCATCTGTCTTTCCTTGTTTCAATTTCAGTTTTAATTAGGTTAACTTGTTCTACCAACTGAGCATCAGAATAAGCCTTAAATGGCGCCTGCCCCCAAATGGGGTTAGGCCAACTAATGTCGCTTTGGTAACGCACAATATGGTGTAAATGTAACTGAGGCACCATATTACCCAGCGCTGCAATATTCAACTTATCAGGTGTAAACAAATGTTTAAGGGCGCGACTTACTAGAGCTGACTCTTGCCATAGCGTTTGCTGTTGGTGATCACTCAGGTCAATCACATCTTGAATATCGGCCAAGCGAGGAACCAAAATGACCCAAGGATAGTTGGCGTCTTTTATAATTCTTAGAGTACACAACGGCAAATCCAACACAAACTCACTGTCTTTGTGTAACTGTGGATGTAATACAAACGTATTCATAATGACCTTATATCTGGGTTGGAATAACGGTTAACAATGCACGTTGCCCAATTTCAACATTGGCGTTAGGAAACACAATCGCTTCGCCGTCATATTGTGCTCGATACTCCTTGCCACTTTCAAATGCTAACAGGTGATTTTTAGGAAAGTTACTGAAATTGGGGGTTTCTAATGCAAAATTAAGTTCAAAATCAGCTTGTTGTTTATTAATGACTTGATTCACCTTATAAATCAAAAAGTCGTCAGAACAATAATTTTTGAGCTTTAGATCCTCACCACAAATTAACGCGGTAAGGGTGGCCATTACCTCGCGAAAGTTTCGCATGTTATTTTGTCCAAACGGCATAACCTTGCCCAACTCTACTGTAAAAGCATGAGCATTAAACTCATTGCTAGAATAATAACTAAAAGTGGTGGTGGGGCTACCAGACAATAAAATAGTATTCACACCACAAGCTAGCAAAATTTGTAGTTGGTATTTGTCCCAGGCTTTGCCATTTAAGAATGGATACACAGCAAACTTGTCGTTTTTAGACGCGCGAATAGCGGTGTGTAAATCATAATGAAAACGCTCTCGTTGTTGTTGGATTTCAATATCGAGATAAAAGTGTTTTACCGCCTCTTCCAACTGCTTTGCACGGCGCCTTTCGTCATTCATTTTCTGCCCTGGTGCCAGATTATTATGCTCACCACTAAACAGGCGATTCATATTTTCTTCGACAAAACGCTCTGCGATGTCCATCGCAGGCAAATTACCAAATAAAAATAAGGTTCGTTGTTTAACGACCTTTTTACCCGTCAAAATATCCCTAACTAAATCATCACATATCTCGATAGGAGCGGTTTCGTTACCATGTACCCCACAAGAAATCACAATATCTTTGGTATTTTCAGTTATAGGTTCAAAACGAATAATCCCCTCTGCTATCACCGTAACTTGCGTATGGGTGTCGAGAAGAAATTGAAAAGCACGTGAAAAACGTGAAGCAGTAGTCCGCGATAACGCCAAAAAATTACCCTGTTGTGTTAGCTCTTGGATAGTATCTTGAATAGACGTGTTGGTTTGTATTTGCATAACGAATTAGTGGTGACCTCAGAATTTATTTCTAAAACCTTAATGTTACGCTAAAGCGCGTGTTAACTCTCCACTTTTGCTTACAAGTTAGATGTCACTACAACCAATTAAGCAAGGTGATGTTGGCGAATTAAAGATGTCCCCACCGCGAGATCTTTACTGGCTAACTCAACAAACTCATGCATAGGTAACGCTTTAGAAAATAGGTAGCCTTGACCTGATAAAACCCCAATTTCACGAAGAATATGCAAGTGCTGAATACTCTCAATGCCCTCCGCTATTAACTGACATTTTGCGGCTTCAGCAATCAACTTACTGGCCTCCACTATCGCTCGATTAACTGGGCTTTCGTCAATTTGCATAATAAACGATTTATCAATCTTTATCGTATCAATCTCAATATCACGCAAATAAGCAAGGTTAGAGTACCCTTTACCAAAATCGTCGATGGCAATGGTTGCTCCAAGCGCTCGAATTTGTGATAGTTGCTTTTTAACTAGGATTGAATTTGATAAAGCGACATCTTCAGTCAATTCCAATTCAAATTGTGATAGTTCTACTTGATGTTTTTTTGACATTTTTCTGAGGTTACTTGCAAACTTCAAATCGTACAATTGCGAAGGCGACATATTCACCGCAATTTTCAAAGGTAACCCCAAACTATTAAGGTGTGCGGCACTAACGAAGGCTTGTTCTAATACCCAATATCCTAACTCGTTCATCATATTGTATGATTCAGCTGCTTCTATCAGGGCACCAGGAAAAATCAAACCATCTAATGGGTGATTCCAACGTAATAAACACTCAGCACCAATGATATGTAACGTACTTAATTCAATTTTAGGTTGAAAGTAAATTTCTAATTCATTCTGATCTAAAGCTCGGGTGATATCCGCTTTTAACGCTAATGCTCTACCCGATGGATTATGGGTGGAATTTTGTGCATATTGAAAATTATCAAATTTATTGTCTTTGGCCTGTTTTAAAGCACTTTCGGCCAAAGAAAAGAAACTATTGATATCAGTGTTGTTTTTAGGATTAGTTGCTGAACCAACATTAAAATCAGCTATAAAAGCGTGATCATCACATTGAATAGGAATTTTGAAATGCTGCACTAAATGTGTATAAAAATCATATAGCTGATTCTGCGGGTGAGCCCCCGTCAACACCAAACCAAAAACATCACCACTAATTCGACCAAAAATTGCGTTGTCGTTAAACAAAAATGCAATTCGATTAGCAATTTCTAATAATACTCTGTCACCATATTCGTAACCAAAGCTGCTACTGACATCCGAAAAACGGACAATATCAATTAATAATATAGATTGCTCAGTATCTACTTTAAGAAGCTGCTCTATTTCCCCCAAAAAGACATACCTATTGGGAATGGTTATTAATGACTCATGCTGCATTAAAAAAGATTGCCTTACTAGTGATTCAGGGTCAGATATCGATACCCCAGCTAAATCCCTTTACCTTTAATAATAATTTATCGGCATAGAGCCGATAATCTTGAGTAAATTATTACACATTTTTACTAATAAAAAAGCTCAAACTTTTGTTTGAGCTTTTGTTGTACAAAATATTAACCTTTGGGGTCAAACCTATAGTTTAGACCCTAGTATATATATTCATTTGTAAGCGCTGTATTTAATCTACTGAACAGGGTTGTAATTGCCAAATTTTTTCAACGTAATCTTTAATGGAACGGTCTGAAGTAAACTTCCCCATACGCGCCGTATTCAAGATTGCCATTTTAGCCCAGCCGGCTTTATCAGCGTATGCCTTATCGGCGTTTTGCTGTGCCTGTGAGTAAGACTCAAAGTCAGCCAACACTTTGTAAGGGTCCCCGCCTTCTAGCAAACTATGTTTAATTGGCGCTAAAGCACCTGGTTTGCCAGGAGTAAAATAATCCGTTTCAAGCCAATCTAAGACCGCTTTAATTTCTTTGTTGTTGTAATAGAAATTAAAGGGTGTGTAGCCAACCTGATCGAGTTCTTGTACTTGGTCTACGGTTAACCCAAATATGAATATATTTTCATCACCTACTTCTTCGGCAATCTCGATGTTCGCACCGTCTAAGGTCCCAACTGTTAATGCTCCGTTTAGCGATAACTTCATATTTCCGGTGCCTGACGCCTCTAAACCAGCTGTAGAAATTTGTTCAGAAATATCCGCGGCCGGGATCATTTTTTCAGCTAAGCTCACGCGATAGTTCGGCAAAAATACCACCTTGATTTTGCCATTGACTCGTTTGTCGTTATTTATCTTTTCAGCCACTTGGTTGATTGCGTAAATAATGTCTTTGGCTAACTTGTATCCTGGAGCCGCTTTAGCCCCAAACAAAAATACTCGTGGTTGCATATCGTAACTGGGATCTTCTAATAAACGACGATACAACGCCATGATATGTAAAAGATTAAGATGCTGACGTTTGTACTCGTGCAATCGTTTAATTTGGACATCAAAAATTGCTTTAGGATCAATTTCAATTCCAGTCAGCGCTAAGACTTCTTTTGCCAATGCGACTTTATTTTCATGTTTTATTTTCATGAATTGTTTTTGAAACTTGGCATTGTCAGCAAATTGACTCAACTGCTCTAACTTTTCTAAATTCAACGGCCAATCGTCACCAATTTTTTCATCAATCAAAGCTGATAACTTTGGATTGCATGCCTTTAACCAACGACGTGGTGTAATGCCATTAGTCACATTCGTCAGTTTATCTGGCCACATACTATGAAATTCTGGGAACAGGTTTTTCTTCACTAGTGCAGAATGAATTTCCGCCACACCATTAACCTTAAACGAACCAATCACCGATAAATTTCCCATGCGTATCATCTTTTCGCTGCCTTCTTCGATGATAGATAACTTCTGCTTAATAATGTTGTTACCAGGCCATTGTCTCTCCACTTCGTTCATAAAACGGTGATTGATTTCGTATATGATTTCCAAATGCCTTGGCAGAATTTTTTCGAACATACGCGCCGGCCACTTTTCTAGCGCTTCTGGTAACAAAGTATGATTGGTATAAGCAAAACTTTTGCTACAAATTTCCCATGCCTTATCCCAATCAAGTTCAGCCCTGTCTAATAAAATCCGCATCAATTCAGGTATGGCAATGGCAGGGTGAGTGTCATTAAGTTGAATCACCACTTGGCTTGAAAAGCGGCTCCAATCTTTACCGTGTGCTCGTTTGTAGCGGCGAATAATATCTTTGAGTGAGCAGGCGCTAAAGAAATACTGTTGAATCAACCTTAACTCTTTACCAGCCTCTGTTTCGTCATTGGGGTACAACACTTTGGAAATAGTCTCTGCTTGCACATTTTCCTTTTGTGCATCCACGTACCCCCCCGCATTAAATACATCCCAGTTAAAGTAATCAGATGCTTGGCTCTGCCATAAACGTAATACGTTAACAGTTTTTCCGCCATAGCCAACTACAGGAATATCCCAAGGCAAACCTTTTACTATTAAACCTGGATGCCATTCTTTTCTTATTCCACCATTTTCTCCGTATTTAGTTTCGACATAACCGTACAAAGGTATTTCTTGTATCGATTCTGGACGACATATCTCCCATGGATTGCCATAATCTCGCCAGCTATCGGGACGCTCTATCTGTTTACCATTTTTAATTTCTTGACGGAACAAGCCATGTTCATAATGTAATCCATAACCTACCGCAGGTAGATCAAGGGTCGCTAGCGAATCAATAAAACATGCCGCTAAACGTCCTAAGCCACCATTACCTAATGCCATATCCGGCTCTTCTTCCATAATATCGGTAAGGTTTATGCCTAACTCTTTTAAGGCTTGGTCTGTTTGCTCAAACAACCCTAAATTATGTAGGTTATTTGACATCAATCGGCCCATTAAAAATTCGGCAGAAAAATAATGCACCGCTCTCGTATCGTTTAGATAGTGTGATTTTTGAGTCTTACGTAATTGCTCTAAAACATGTTCCTGCACTGTTGCACACGTTGCTTTCCACCACGCGTGGTTATTGGCTTTGTTTTCATCGGTTCCTAAAGAACAATGTAAATGTCGAACAATCGCTTCTTTTATCGCTTTTTTGGGTAAAGAAGAAGTTGCAGAAACTGAATTTTTTGCGCTCATATCACACCTCAAATTTGGGTTATTACCACGCCATTTATGCCGATACATATTCGGAATTAGGTTTTAAATGACGTAATAAAATTACAGATAAATTTAATATGACAGTTTTAGCAGGATTTTTTGCGGAAAATTGTTAAATAAACGTTAACAAAGCACAAAAACATACGTATTCACTTCAAAACACGCATGCTTTTTACAATAAATTAACAGTTTAATTTAAAAATTTAAACATTTGCAGTTTTAAATACTTGTTGCACCAAAGCTTGAGCTTCTTTAACCAATAAATCCAGATGCTCTGATCCATTGAAACTTTCAGCATATATTTTGTATATTTCTTCGGTTCCTGACGGACGCGCTGCAAACCATCCATTTTCGGTACTGACTTTGACTCCACCAATAGCGGCATTGTTACCTGGTGCGTGAGTCTGAATGTTTGTAATGGTTTCACCAGCAAGCTCAGTGGATTGAATAACACTTTTGTCCATCTTACTTAATACTTGTTTTTGAGCGTGATTCGCCGCCACGTCAATACGAGTATAAACTGGGGCCGAAAACTGTTCGGTTAGGGCTTGATAATGTTCGCTCGGATCTTTTCCGGTTACCGCAATAATTTCAGCAGCTAATAAACACAAGATGATCCCATCTTTGTCTGTTGCCCAAGGTTTACCATTACGTCGCAAAAATATGCCGCCCGCACTTTCTTCACCTGCAAAGCCAATTTCGCTGTTTAATAACCCATCAACAAACCATTTAAAGCCTACTGGCATTTCGGCTAAATCACGTCCTAAACTCTTCACCACGCGGTCTATCATACTGCTTGATACCAAGGTTTTTCCTACTTTAATATCCTGCGGCCAGTCTGTCCGATGTTGATATAGGTATTGAATAGCCACTGCAAGATAGTGATTAGGGTTCATTAAACCGCCTTTGGGAGTCACAATGCCATGTCGATCAAAATCAGGGTCATTACCAAAAGCAACATCAAATTTGTCTTTTAGGTCAATCAAACCGGCCATGGCATAGGGAGATGAACAATCCATACGAATTTTTCCATCTTTATCGCGACGCATAAACCCAAATTGTTGATCAACATTGCGATTAACCACCTCAATGTTTAATCCATACCGCTGCGCTATTCTGTCCCAGTAACCTAACCCTGCACCGCCTAATGGATCAGTACCTAAAACTAAACCCGCTTTGGCAATCGCTTGCATATCAATAACTTGATCTAATTGAGCAATGTAATCTTCGGCGAAATCAATTTCTTTAACATACACAGAGTCATAGGCATCGTTTAAACGCATACGCTTTACGTCTGTCATGTCATTACTGATAATTTCGTTGGCTCGCTGCTGAATAAGGTTAGTCACATCGCTGTCTGCGGGTCCTCCATGTGGAGGGTTGTATTTAAAACCACCATCTTCGGGAGGGTTATGTGAAGGCGTGATCACGACTCCATCAGCTTGTTCCTGAGGCGAGTTCGCGTTGCGCTGCAAAATAGCATGAGATATGACAGGCGTTGGAGTATAACCACGGGCTTCTTGTACCACTAAAGAAACACCATTGGCCGCTAACACTTCAACGGCAGTTGAAAACGCAGCCTCAGATAAAGCATGGGTATCCATTCCCATATACAAAGGACCAGTGATACCTTGCTGTTGCCTATACTCTACCAGCGCCTGACTAATTGCCGCTATATGGTTATCATTAAAGGTATTTAACAATGCACTACCACGATGTCCAGACGTTCCAAAAGAGACCGCTTGCGTACTGTCTCCTTTGTTCGGTTGATTGGTGTAATAGGCGCTCGTCAATTTAGCCACGTTGACCAACTGCTCTTTACTCGCGGGTTTTCCTGCTTCTGGATGTAGAGCCATAGTG
This sequence comes from Paraglaciecola sp., assembly GCF_039964565.1. GTDB lineage: Bacteria > Pseudomonadota > Gammaproteobacteria > Enterobacterales > Alteromonadaceae > Paraglaciecola. The sequence goes on along the minus strand of NZ_JBDVXF010000006.1, from coordinate 48,352 downwards.
ATCCTTATTTTTATTCAATATGTTCGGGGGCAAAAATCTCGATTAGTTGTTGTATTTCAGCCGATTTAAAACCGACTTGCTCAGCCACTTCTTTGAGCATATTAATTTTCTTCGCAGTGTTGTTATTGGTTATCACCCAATAATCAGAACCGGGCACGTTTTTAGGATTGGTACTACTGCCGGTTCCTAATAAGGTATCCTTATCAGTCGCAAAATAGGTTCTATTACGCCCACTCATTCCCAACACTTTAGCAAACTGCTGGGTGTTGTGTTTGTGAATAATCGATAACACTAACAACCACCTTTCTACAATTTTAGGGATAGCTTGTAACTGCTGACCTTCAAGCTCATTAAAAACGGCCTCCGACTGACAAATTGAATCAGCACTTTGCGTGTTGCTCACTGAATCGGGTTCAGTGCTACCTGCCGTAACTTTTTCTGAAACGCTTTCGTTGTCTGTATTGAGTAACGACTCAGGCATAACAAGTCGGCGTAAAATATCTGATGCGCTTTCACCGATATCTTGGGTTTGTGAGGCTATAAAGTGGTAAAGATCGTCTTCTATTTGAATACTTTTCATGAAATTTATTATTTTAAACTGAGCACATGTGGCTAGATTATACTTATTGCCACAATCAAATCATCGATTAATTTAATTTCATACACAAGTATTAGCTAAACCACCAAAAATTAGACTAATTTGCGCTAAAATATTGATTCGCCCAACATTATTAATTCTTCGGATACTCAAATTTTATGCTGCATAACAAACTGGCTATGGCCATAGAACAATCTTGTCAGGTGTTAATTGGAAAACAACCGCAGATTAAATTGGCGTTAACCTGCTTGTTGGCAAATGGTCACTTGTTAATTGAAGATTTACCAGGAATGGGCAAAACCACTTTGTCGCATACTTTGGCAAAAGTATTGGGGTTAGAATATTCACGGATTCAATTCACCTCGGATTTGCTGCCAGCAGATATGTTGGGCATCAATATTTTTGACAATAACGAACAAAGTTTTCGTTTCCATCCGGGCCCCATTTTTAATCAGTTAGTATTGGCAGACGAGATCAACCGCGCCAGTCCTAAAACTCAAAGCGCACTGCTTGAAGCAATGGAAGAACGACAAGTCAGTTTGGATGGCGAAACTCGCCCATTACCTTCTCCGTTTTTTGTAATTGGTACTCAGAACCCTTCACATCAATCGGGCACGTATCCGCTACCTGAATCTCAACTTGATCGGTTTTTGATGCGAATTCAACTGGGGTACCCCGACAAAGAAGCTGAAAAAACCATGCTTAAAGCACAATTGGGAGATGGCCAACGTACTGTAGAAACGGTAATGGATATCGCTGAATTCATCGAGTTGCAAATGAAAGCCAGCCAGGTACATGCGTCAGATGAACTACTCAATTACATTTTGCGTTTAGTCACTTTTAGTCGCGAAAGTAATCAATTTGCCAACCCATTGTCTCCCAGAGCCACAAAAGCCTTATTAAGTTCGGCGAAAGCTTGGGCCTTTATTAACAATAGAGATTTTTTGATCCCTGAAGATGTTCAAGCGGTACTTTCGTCTGTGGCTGAACACAGGTTACGAAGTGCTTCAAGTGACTTCAGTACTCAAGGAAGCATGAGTAAAATATTGCTCGAATCGATTGATCCCATTGCAGCTTAGACAAGACCATGACAGTGATAAATAATTACTGGAACAAGTGGTTAGATAAACGCATTCCAGCGGCGGCACAACATCAATTGAACCATCATAGCATTTTCATTTTACCCGCTAAGTTCGGGGTTTTATTCCTGTCATTATGCGTACTCTTGTTTTTGCTTGGTACCAATTATCAAAATAATTTGATGCTGTTACTGTGCTATTTTTTGTTGGCGATGTTTTTAGTGAATTTACTGGCTAGCTATATCAATTTTGCGCGCATCAATTTAAAAATAGGAAAGTGCCCCGAAGTCTTCGTTGATGACAACTTACATATTCCGCTGTGGTTAAATACCAACAACAGCGACAATGCAGCGCACGGCTTATTGCATTTTAAGTTTCAAAAAACCAAACAAAAATCTAGAAAGTCCATTAAAACTCGAGTTTTACCGGTAACAACTGTGGTTGATGCCGATTTATTTTCGAATCCAATTAATTTAAGTCAAAAGTGTCAACAGCGTGGAAAATTGACCCTGTCTAGAGTCACAATAGAAAGCTTCTACCCCTTGGGCTTATATCGTTGTTGGACACATTTGGCTTTTACCCACCAAATTACGGTTTTCCCTAAACCCATACCTTGTGAGATACAATTACATCTCAGTGAGCACAATAGAACTAACGACAATGCCGCAAGTGCCAACGTACTATCTGGGCACGATGATTTTTCCCATCTTAAAACCTATCAATTAGGCGAACCGTTAAATCATGTCGCATGGAAACAACTCGCCAAAGGCCGCGGCATGGTAAGTAAACAATTTGATTCTGCGGGTCACCAGTTGGGTTGGCTTAAACTATCCAGTGACTATGCAAAACGTCCCTTGTTAAATTCTAACAATGACTCAGTGGCGGCCTTAGAAAAAGAGCTAAGCAAATTGTGTTATCAAGTCATGGAATTGAGTCGTTTGCAGCAAACCTTTGGGTTAGATTTAGGCGACCATTGTATAGCGCCCAATAATGGCAACGATCATCGACTGGCCTGCTTACAAGCCTTAGCGAATTTTCCCAATGGGAATGCTACTAATGTCTAATAAGCAAAATTTAGAATCCAAGAAACAGCACACGCTGCAGTCTTCTAAAAATATAGCGCTGCTACTTATAGCGGCAACATTGGTGCTTATTAGTTTTAGCCTTTTTTCGACGGTACTGACTTGGATATTATTACTGGTAACTTGTGGCACTGTTATACGCGGCGCTATTTATTTTAAATATTACAAACACTTACCCTCTATTCGAACGTTAAATTTACTGGCGCTACTAAGTATACTGGGTTTAATTTATTCAGCGTTAAATACGGGTTTGCTATTTGGAATGGTTAATTTATTAGTACTTGCTTGTGCTTTAAAACTGATGCAAATGCGTAGTCAAAAAGATGTCTACCAGTTAGTCATTAGTTTGTTTTTTTTAATTGGCTGTGGATTTATTTTTAACCAATCTATTGGTTTTAGCCTATTTTATGGCTTTATGAGTTTAGTTATTTTATTCAGTTTGGCTTGTTACCACGCCCCATCCATTACGATTCGAAAACATATAAAGACTATATCAATACTTAGTTTGCAGGCTTTTCCTATTGGTCTATTAATGTTTCTAGTGCTACCGCAATTGTCACCTCTATGGCACACGCCAAAAGCCAATGGAGCAAGTACTGGGTTATCAGAACAAATTACCCCTGGGGATATTGCCGCTCTTTCACAATCCAGTGAATTAGCATTTCGAGCCACTTTTGAAAACATCCCACCCATTGCTCAACAACGATATTGGCGCGCCATAGTAATGGAAGACTTTGACGGCAAAACATGGAAAGTGCATCAATATCGTCAAAAAATACGCGAGATTCAATTGAAAACCAAACAGCAATTTAAGCCTAAATTAACGGGCCCTTATTTTGATTATACAGTCATCGCTGAGCCCACCTTCCAATCTTGGTTATTTGCATTAGACGTTGCTCAACCCACCGGGCCTCGAGGCAGCAGAAATATTTTACAAAGCAGTGATTTTCAATTATTTAGTCAGCAACCCCTAGCGAATAAATTTCAGTATGAGGTGCGTTCTTATCCCAATGCATTAAGCAGCCAAACTCTGACTCCGGCGGACAAACGCATTAATCTCAAAGTACCAGAGCAAGGTAACAACAAAACTCGAGAATGGGTCAGTAACCTTCGTTCGCAATTTCCAGATAACCCTAGTTTTACACAGGCAATATTGCAGCACTTTGTCGATAACCCATTTGTGTATACTTTGCGCCCAGAAGTGATGTTGGTCGACCCTATTGACAGATTCTTATTTGATAATCAGGCTGGATTTTGTAGCCACTATGCAAGCGCCCTAGCCTATGCACTGAGATTAGGCGGAATTCCAACTCGCATAGTGACAGGCTATCAAGGAGGAGAGTTAATCAATAACCCTGGAGACTCCGCCTATTTGAGTGTCTATCAATATGATGCTCACGCTTGGGTGGAGTCGTGGAGCGAGAGTTCTGGCTGGCAACGTATGGATCCTACCGCGCTAGTATCGCCCGACAGAATAGAATACGGGTTACGACAAGCTATGTTAGAGGAAGGTAGCTTTTTAGCAGACTCCCCTTTTGCCCTAGCACGGCTCACCAACATAGCGTGGCTCAACAATATTAGGTTGTTTTTAGCAGACTTAGATTACAATTGGAGCCGCTGGGTTTTGGGCTTTAATAGTCAAACTCAAAGGGATTTATTTAAATCTATTTTAGGTAAGCTGACTCCAGAACGTCTATCCATGTTGGGACTTGGAATAGTCTTGATAATTGCATTGTTACTCAGTTTGTTTTTTGTCCCGCATTGGTTGCAAAACCGCGGTAGCACCACTCAGCGATTGTACTTAAAGGCGATCAATGCCATCGAAAAAACAGGCACCCAACGAGCTACTTGGCAAGGGCCCAGTGCTTTTAATCAACAAATCAATGAACATTATCCGACGATAGTCAGTGAACCTTTTACTCATATCACGCAGTTGTATTTGCGGCTGTGCTATCAAAATATCCAAGAAACAAGTGCCTCTGTTTTAAATGTCAAACAGTGTCATCGAATGATGCGACGGTATTTAACCCAATTAAAAACGGGATTGCTCAAAGCTGACTCAAATACGATAAAAAGAACCTAAGCCCCCTTAGCGATAATGCTATTTCTGTGGCATAATGCGCGCCGAATTTTTAGCCATTTAATTAGTCAAGCTAATCAGCACAATAATTACTGCTGTGGCAAACCAAAGCCAAATATTACTACTGGGGAATCTACCTTGCTTACGACCGCAAATATTACCATCCAATTTGGCGAAAAGCCTTTATTTGAAAATGTCTCAGCCAAATTTGGCAACGGCAATAAATACGGCCTAATTGGCGCCAATGGTTGTGGGAAATCCACCTTTATGAAAATTATTGGTGGCGACTTAGAGCCTTCAGCTGGCAATGTGTCTGTGGATCCCGGTGAACGTATCGGTAAACTTAAACAAGACCAGTTTGCTTACGAAGATTACAGCGTAATCGACACTGTCGTGATGGGCCATGACGAACTTTGGAAGGTCAAAGAAGAACGGGATGCGATTTACGCCAATCCCAACATGACCGAAGAAGACGGCATTAGAGTGGCCGATTTAGAATCTGAATTTGCCGAAATGGATGGATACACGGCCGAATCTAGAGCGGGTGAACTGCTAATTGGTGTAGGTATTCCAGTAGAGCAACATTTTGGGCCTATGAGTGAAATCGCACCAGGCTGGAAGTTGCGAGTATTGTTGGCCCAGGTGTTATTTTCTGATCCTGACATCATGTTACTAGACGAGCCGACCAACAACTTGGATATTAATACTATCCGCTGGTTGGAAAGCGTACTCAACGAACGTAACTGCACCATGATCATTATTTCCCATGATAGGCATTTCTTAAACTCGGTTTGCACTCATATGGCAGACATCGACTACGGGGAAATTCGCTTGTTCCCAGGTAACTACGATGAATATATGACAGCAGCAACACAATCTCGTGAACGTTTGTTGTCAGACAATGCCAAGAAAAAAGCGCAAATATCTGAATTGAAAGCCTTTGTGAGTCGTTTCTCAGCCAATGCCTCGAAGTCAAAACAAGCGACTTCACGTGCCCGTCAAATCGATAAAATTCAATTGGACGAAGTGAAGCCCTCTAGCCGACAAAGCCCTTTTATTCGTTTTGAAGAAAGCAAAAAATTACACCGTTTGGCTTTAGAAGTGGAAGGTTTAGCAAAGAGTTACGATGAAGAACTGTATAAAAACGTTGATTTAATGGTAGAAGTAGGTGAAAGAGTTGCCATTATTGGACCTAACGGTGTGGGTAAAACCACCCTACTAAAATGTTTAGTTGGAGATACCGATTTAACGGCCGGTAGCGTTAAATGGTCTGAAAATAGCAACATTGGTTATTACGCTCAGGACCATGCTGCTGATTTTGAAGAAGATAAAACGTTAATGGATTGGATGTACCAGTGGGCCCAAGAAGGTGACGACGAGCAGGTTATGCGTGGCACTTTGGGTAGATTGTTATTTTCACAAAACGATATCACCAAATCAGTCAAGGTCATATCTGGTGGTGAGCAAGGACGTATGTTGTTTGGTAAACTAATGCTGCAAAAGCCGAATATTTTAGTTATGGATGAACCCACTAACCACTTAGATATGGAATCAATAGAGTCTTTAAACTTGGCATTAGAAAACTACAAAGGCACCCTACTCTTCGTGAGTCACGATAGAGAGTTTGTCTCCTCGGTAGCTACTCGGATTATCGACATCAAACCTGACGGCATAGTAGACTTTAAAGGTGACTATGAGAGTTATTTGGCGAGTCAAGGAGTATAGACAGCCTTCGAGCTTCGAGCTTCGAGCTTCGAGCTTCGCAAAATTATTTTAAAGCGACGCTTTAAGGTCAAACAAAAAGGGCATCATTTGTTAAGAATGATGCCCTTATCTTTTACTTTTTTGTCTTTAGCTAACAGCTCGAGGCTCGCAGCCACCTTGAAATTACTTAATATTAAGTAACCAAGAAACAAATTGTTTTGCTTCAGAGGTATTTGCAAAGGTGCCCATTTTTTGGCCCGCTTTATCGGCAAATGCCACTTTGTATTTATTCACAGATATGTTGTGCACTGGGCACATTACCGAAATCTGTGTTCCGTTGTATGTATAAGACATAATTAAACTCATTAAATATGACTACTTTTGTTTCATAAAATGAATACATCAATAGTCAAAAACTAAAAATAAGCTCATTACAGTTTTGACGATACTACTAAAACTTTAAGTTTCTTCTCGATGAGACATCTGCAAATATTGTTTGCTAGGATGTTTACTACTCACTAATTCGTCGTACGATAATTCAGCTTGTTATTGCAATTCAGTAGGACATTACCCATATTTTGGCACCTAAAGATTACGTTTTTAATGTTGGCTGACTGGATCAAGGAAAGACATAACATTTGAGGCTTTTGTTGAGAGAGAATCAACAGACCATGTCGCAATATACTTAGCTTTTTTTCATAAATCAACCATTAATTTGACTAAATGGTCAAGCATCAGAACATAGTTCGAAACAAACCAAAGATGTTACTATTGGCGTGTTATAAAAACATGAGTACTTACTTTTGGAAAAAATCGCCATTTTTGTTGATGTACAAAACATCTACTACACCACTCGCCAAGCATATGCCCGTCAATTCAACTACCGACGTTTTTGGCAACATATAGAGCATCAAGGCAATATTATTACCGCTAATGCTTATGCCATTGATAAAGGCGATAACCAACAGCAAAAATTCCAAAGTGCCCTCAAACATATTGGTTTTGACGTCAAACTTAAACCCTATATTCAGCGCAGTGACGGCTCTGCAAAAGGTGACTGGGACGTGGGAATAGCCATAGATGTTTTAGAAGCGGCCGAACAAGCAGACACCATTATTTTACTATCGGGTGATGGCGATTTTGATTTATTACTTAAAAAGGTGACAGAAAAATATGCCTGTAAAACTGAGGTTTATGGCGTACCTGAATTAACTGCAAACTCTTTGGTAAATGCTTGCCAAATTTTCCATAAAATAGACGATAGCCTTTTGCAATAAAGAAGATATTCGGCTCGCAACAACTACTCTTTTTCGAATATTGTTTTAATTCTGTTAGAGGTTATTTGCAAATTAACTGATTGCCCTACTTCCAAATTTATATCATGACGAGTTCTTACTTTAACTAAGTTGTCACCTTTTGGCTTACCTGCTATTTGGATTTGATATAAACGACTACTGCCTTCATAGCGCATTGAAAATACGCTTCCGTGGCCTTTTCTCTCACCTTCACCTTCAGGAAGGTCGTTAACTTGGATAGAAAGATCTTCAGGTCGTAACAGTAAATAAACTGATTCTGTTAGTCTTGACTTTTCGTCGACCTGCTCAGTATTTTTCTCAATGGCTTGCTCAACGCCAAAAGCAGGCACTAAACAAGTGTTTTCTGTTAGCATTTTGGCGCTAATAAAGTTAGTTTCGCCAAGAAATCTTGCAACAAACCTGTTTACAGGTTGATTATAACAACGCTCTGGTTTATCAAGTTGCTCTAGTTTTCCAGCATGTAAAACACCAATTCGATCGCCGACAGATAGTGCTTCTTCTTGATCATGAGTAACCCAAATAGCGGGTATGGCTGCGGCTTTTAATGCACTGCGAATTTCCCAACGTAAATCATCTTTTAAGGCGGCATCTAAATTTGATAAAGGCTCATCTAATAAAATAAACGAGGGTTGATGGGCTAATGTGCGTGCTAATGCGACACGTTGCTTTTGCCCACCCGATAAGTTGCTAGGCTTAACGTGGCGAAATTTTTGTAAACCTAACGCGTCTATCCAGCGCTTTGACTGGCTATTATCTTTTAATCTAAACGCGATGTTTTGCTCTACCGTTAAATGTGGGAACAAGGCAAAGTCTTGAAAAACCATGCCAACATTACGCTTTTCTGGGGTAATATGTTTCTTGGTATTTGCAGTCCAATCTTGATGAACTATTTCACCTTCAGCAATGGGAATTAACCCAGATAAGGCTTTTAATATAGTTGATTTACCACAACCTGTAGGCCCAACTAACATAAGTATTTCATCGTTGGCTAGGGTTAGGTTTAAGTTATCAATCACTTTGGTATCACCGTAATTAATTGATAAATTATTGATTGTGATCATTAACGCGAAGCTCCTTCATTTGATACAACATTGCCCCATCGCTCTGTACTAAGCATAACAGCCAACCCTAAAGCAGAAATAAAAAATAATAATAAACCTGGAATAGCCGCCCTACCAAAATACCCCGCTTCATAAACGCGCCATAAATAGGTTGATAGGGTTTCAAACTCGATAGGGCCTAACAATAAAGTAGCCGGTAATTCACGCATCACCTCTAAAAAGACTAATGCCGCGCCAGCCACTACACCACGCATAGTTAACGGTAAGGTAATGCGCTGATAAACTTCTTTTGGGCTAGCACCTAAAAGGCGAGCAGCACTGACCAAAGAGCCATCCAAACTTTCAGTTGAACTACGTATCGTGCCCACCGCTAATGGTAAAAACCTCAAGACGTAAGCCAAAATTAATAACGTCAAGGTTTGGTACAGAAATGGCAGTTGTAGCCCTGCATAAACCAAAGCAGTGCCCATAACAATCCCTGGAATACCAAAACCTACAAAGGTAATTCGCTCCATGATGCGGCCTACTCGACCTTTAGTTGCCGCATAAGCAAGCGGTAAAGCAAAAATCACCGCAACTACTGCAGCGATTAAAGACGCATAAGCAGAATTAATTGCATATTGCACATCAAAGTATTCAATTCCTTCACGCCATAGCCATAATGAAAATACAGCTAGTGGCAATAAAATAGCTAATATCACCACCGGCAATGCGACTAATAGCAATAACTTAGTTTGCCAATGATTAGGCCAAAGCGTTAAATGTTTTCCTGGCTGTTCTTGATTCACTTTGACCTTTGATTCCATGTATAAAATTAATGCTACAACGGCAAGTAACTGTAAAGACAGCATGGCGGCTTGGCTTAAACCAAAGGCATTGTATTCAACATAAATTTCACTGGTGAAGGTATTGAGTCCCATAATGGCAGGTGTACCAAAATCAGATAACGCATACATAGCAGCTAATAACGCGCCACCTGCAATCGCATTACGAATACGTGGTAATACAACAAACCAAATGCTAAGTAATAAAGACATACCCAATGTTCTTGCGGCATAAACTTGGCTTGCATCTAAACTGCTTAAGGCTGATCGTGTACTTAATAAAACAAAAGGATAGGTATATAACACCATGATCAAGCTTGAACCAAATAGGCCATTTACTGCTGGGGTTGAAAGTCCTAATACGCTTTCTATTTCACCACCACTACCAAAAGCGGCATAGAAGGTAAAAGCGCCTAAATAACTCGGTAAAGCTAATGGCGAAGCGAACAAAATCAACCAAAACCGTCGCCATGGTAAATTTACATAGGTCATTAGTAATGCCAATGGTACACCTATGGCTACAGAGCCTAACGCGGTAAAAAGCATTAATAATAAAGTGTTACTTAGAATACCAAGATTACGGGCATCAAACATTTGTGCACTGTCTGATGCTAATACCATTAATATAACAACGGGAAAAAAAGCAAATAAAACAATAACTAAAGAGAAACTATAGGATAAAGGCCAACGAATGTTACCAAGGCTCATAATACGCCAGCATTACGCATCAACACTAAAGTAGGTCGTAAATCTGCAAGCTTTGTTAGATCAATTGCAGGAGGAGAAATGTCTGTCAAACTTGAGATCCCACTGGGTGGTGGCAACTGTCCCGCTAATGGAATTTCATACGCTTCTCCTGATAAATATGATTGCACTTCTTTGGAGAGTAAATAACGAATAAAGTCAGTTGCTGTTGTATTGCCACTAAGCGCTACTATCCCCGAAGCATTAACTAAACAGCCAGCATCATTTTTTGTAAAAGCTAAGGTTAAATTTGCGTCAGGCATACCTGATTTAAGTCGCAAGGTGTAATAGTGGTTTGCTAAGCCAACATCCACTTCACCGCGCTCCACCGCCATCACCACACCTAGTTCGCCGGCATATTTTTTGGCTTTTTTATCCATTGCTTTAAGCCATGCCGTTGTAGCTTCATCACCTTCTAATATACGCATTGCGGTTATAAATGACTGAAACGACGCATAAGCGGGTGCCCAAGCGATAGACAAATCAGAATCCGGCAAAGCCATAATATCTGTCGGTATTTTATCTGCAGTGATACGCGTTGGATTATAAGGCAGTGTGCGAATACGGCCTGAAATAGGTGCCCAGTCATCAAAGCGGAAATTACTTTGTAACTGCTCAGTTAAATCATTCGGCAGTTTTTTTGCTAAACCCGCGCCAACTACTTGGCCAATAGCACCTGAGTCAACTGCCCAAAACAAATCAGCTTGGCGAACGCCTGCTTTAGCCTCTGCCATAATAGTATTTGCTAAAGCAGCTGTTGGCCCACGGCGAATACGTAATGTAAATTTAGGATTACGTTTTTTAATCGCATTGAGAACATCTTCATATAGCCCTCCCTCACCTCGGCCTAGATATAGTGTTAACTCCCCAGTTAACTCAGGTAAATCATCTACTGACACTGCATGACTCGATGCAGCAAAACTCGTTGCTGATAACAAAGGGAGCGCACTTACCACACCTAAACAAGCAAGTGTTTTAATCAATGTTCTACGTTGCATAAATTAGAATACATCCTTTTTAGTTTTTGCTTTATTTTCTAATAACACTTTTGCTTTAGTTAACTTTTTACTCATCGCCGTTACAATTTCACGCACTTCATCAACAGATTTATTGTTTTTGATGGCTAACGGTAATGTTACGTTAAAATCTTTTTCTAAATCTTCTACTAATTTGGCATCTAAAGCGATTAACTCACCTTCAACACCTTCAAATAAATTTAGATAGGTGTCATGAACCATAGTGGTAGCGGTATCTGTTAATTGTTCTGCATATTTTGCGACAACTGAGTGGATATTTTTCTCGATTACCACCAGTGCTTCAATTGAATTCTTTGGCGCTTCCTCAGTTGTTTTAACTTTAGCTAACAAGCCCTCATCTTGAAATTTAGCTGCCATTTTAACAGCACCTAAGGCTTGCCAAAGTGCTCGTTCTAACTTTACTTGTTCAGCCTTAACATCTGCTATTGAAGAGTTTTCATCAATACTACCTTTTACCGCATATAACCCCTGCCAAATTGACGCATAAATAAGTACATAATTAGTTTCAATTGCAGCATGGAAATCTACCGCTTCCCAATGTTCCATCAATGCATCTGGGTGAGCCGCTTTAGCACCACTTTTTTGATAGGTAGTGACGATGCCATCAACTTTGGTTGATAACCAATTAACTTCTTCTTCGTATTTTTTAATATTGTCTGAAAGATGGTTAACATGTTCACCAATATCACCATTAGCTAAAACAGAGAAAGCAGCGAGACTTGTTATGATTAAAAGACTTTGTGCTGCCTTAGTTATATATTTTGAAAGGTTTTTCATTAGCATTATTCCTTAAGTTTTAATTAACGCGCATTATATACAAATGAGAATCATTCTCAACACTTAAGGTGTGGGCTTTACATTAAAAATAGCTTGAAGTCGATCCCCTAATTTGACCCCACTTCAGTTAAGCGCTGAATAACGGCGGAAACCAAAGTTGGATCAAGACTATCAACTGAGACGGTTTGTTTAGTTTTACTATCCCAAAGTGTCACTGGATTAGCTAGCTACACGATACCAATACAAAAATTATCATTTATATCTTCCCCTTTGCAATCAAACAGATCCCAAAGGGGCAGGATTAAATGTATTTATGCAGTACGTAAATGATCTGCCACTAGAAATGCCATTTCTAACACTTGGTCAGCATTCAGTCGTGGATCACATTGGGTTTTATAGGCTTGCGCTAAATCATCATCACTTATTTGATAAGCACCACCGGTACACTCTGTCACGTGTTGACCTGTCATCTCTAAGTGAATCCCACCAGCGTGTGTCCCTTCAGCTTTGTGTGCTGCAAAAAACTGCTGAATTTCACGTAAAATCGCATCAAAATTTCGAGTTTTATAACCGCTTGACGCTTTAAACGTATTGCCATGCATAGGGTCAGAACTCCATACCACCTTACGTCCCTCTTGTTTAACACGACGTAAAAGTTTAGGCAGATTTTGTTCCAAATTATCGGCGCCCATACGGGTAATCAAAGTTAACCGACCTGGGTCATTTGTTGGATTAAGCGCATCAATCAACTGAATTAATTCGTCTTCTTGCATACTTGGTCCAACTTTGACACCGATAGGATTGTGGATCCCACGGAAAAACTCGAGGTGCGCGTGATCAAGTTGACGAGTTCGCTCGCCAATCCACAACATATGCGCTGAACAGTTGTACCAATTGCCAGTTAACGTATCGACTCGAGTCAGTGCTTGTTCGTAATTCAACAGTAATGCTTCATGAGAGGTAAACAAGCTAGTTTCATGCAATGTAGGTGTGTTGATTGAATTAATCCCCATGACATTCATGAACTCTAGCGAATCTTGAATTCGCTTAGCTAAATCATGGTAACGTTCTTTTAGAGGATTATTCTCAACGAACGCCATATTCCAACGGTTCACTTCGTGTAAATCAGCCAAACCACCTTGAGCAAATGCGCGCAGTAAATTGAGAGTAGACGCACCACGGTGGTACGCTTCAATCATACGTTGCGGATCTGGCTTACGAGAAGCTTCAGTAAATTCAAAACTGTTAATAATATCTCCACGATAACTAGGTAAAGACACCCCATTAATAGTTTCAAAATCGCCTGAACGAGGTTTTGCATACTGCCCTGCCATTCGTGCAACTTTAGTTACTGGACAACGGCCCGCATAGGTCAACACAATAGCCATTTGCAGTATGACTTTAAAGGTATCGCGAATTTTTGGCGCATTAAATTCATCAAAAGATTCAGCGCAATCACCACCTTGCAGCAAAAACCCTTTACCTTCTGCAACATCGCCCAACTGCTTATAAAGGTCACGAGTCTCTGCAGCAAACACTAAAGGAGGATAACTACCAAGGGTATCCTCCACCTGTTTAAGGTGTTGTTTATTTTCATAAGTAGGTTGTTGCAAAATAGGCTTTGAACGCCAACTATCTGGTTGCCAATGACTCACGATGTTTCCTTTTAATATGTATGGGGTAGTTGATCAAAAAACAAACCAACAAACTGGGACGAGAATTTAGAGGGAATAACTTAAAATTTCAATCATAAACGCATATATTCTTAAACTATATATGGATAACTTATGGTGAGGAGGATTTAAGGTGTTCTACAAAACCATCAGCACCTTGTTCAATTAAATCCAACACATATTCAAATCCCCTTTTTCCACCATAATAAGGATCGGGTACTTGTTGTTCTTCAGATTGACTAAAACTTAAAAACAACGCTACTTTATGTTGAAACTCTTCAGGGCAGATCTCGAGCAAGTTAGCTACATTGTCGTTGTCCATGCCCAAAATATAATCGTACTTTTCAAAATCATGCTCTACGACTTTGCGACATTTTAGACCTTTAAAACTGTAACCTCGGTCCTCACCCACTGCCTGAGCCCGCTTATCTGGCGCGGCACCTTTGTGATAGCCCGCAGTGCCAGCGGAGTCTATTTCAATGGAAAGCCCTTGATCTGCGGCTTTTTTCTTAAACACAGCTTCTGCACTGGGTGAACGACAAATATTGCCTAAACAAACAAAAAGTACCGAAGCAGTGTTAACAGACATGATTTAGCCTAAATTATGATTGATGAGTTTATCACTAGGCAAACTATTCTATCTGTCTATAATTGTGCGTCTAGTGCTAATAGGGAATAAATTAAAAATGAATCTAAGCGTGCTAATGTTGAGCAGTTCTCGTTCAGGTAGTGAAGACTATCTGCAGCATGCAATCCCATTGATAGATCTACATTTGTCAGAAATCAAAGAGATTGTGTTTGTTCCATATGCCGGGGTTTCAATTAGTTGGGACGACTACACCACCAAAGTACAGAAAGCGCTTCCTAACTACCATATAAAAGGTATTCATCAGTTTCCCGACACCCAAGAGGCAATAAACAACGCTCAAGCCATCATGGTTGGTGGAGGTAATACCTTTAATTTACTGTATCAGCTATACCAACACAACTTGGTCAACGCTATAAGACATCGGGTATCTCAAGGTTCACCGTTTGTAGGCTGGAGTGCAGGCTCAAATATCTGCGGCAACAGCATTCGCACCACTAACGATATGCCAATAATACACCCCCCTAGTTTTGAGGCTCTCGATTTCGTCCCCTTTCAACTTAACCCACACTACAGCGACTTCCAACCACCCGGGCACAATGGTGAAACTCGCGCTCAACGTATCCAAGAGTTTTGTATTTTGAATCCCAATATGCCCGTTATTGGGATTCGTGAAGGAAGCGCATTATTACTGCAAGGTAATTCCCTGCTGTTAAAAGGTAGTTTAGATGCTGTGGTGTTTGAAGGAGAAACGCAAAATGTCATCAAACCAGATCAACATTTAACGGGTTATTTAACCCGTTAGTCGAGGCTACCACTTATTGGGGTGTTTCGATTGCCCCTTTAAAGCGCCGCCTAGTTTTTAACATTGTCAAAGGTGAGTACGACAGGCCCCAATCTTTGTTCAGACTCGACTCTTCGATGAGCTTCGCCTGCATCTTCTAAGGGGAAACTCTTATCCACAATGGGAGTTATTTGCCCCTGCTCAATCATTTTTTTAAGCGTTAATAGTTCTTCCTTAGTTTCTCCTGCAAATGCAAATTTCACTGTTTTGTCTGTAAATATTGATGTCAAAACAGACCTCAGCATGTCACTTAGCCTAGGATTTGCCATTAAATATCGGCCATTAGGCGCCAGAGTTTTGATACATGCTGAATAAGAGCCACCAGCAACCATATCGAAAATCACGTCGTATGACTTCCCTGAATCTGTATAAACCTCTACCTCGTAATTAATAAAATGATCTGCACCTATTTCTGCTAATAATTCTTTTTTAATTTTCGAATCAACGGCGGTAACCTCGGCTCCCATTAATTTTGCGAGCATTACGGCTAAAGTACCTATGCTTCCACCCGCACCGTTAATTAATACTCTGTCACCCTTTTGGATATGCGCCTTTGTTAAATAATGCAATGCATTTAAACCTCCAAGAGGCACCACTGCGGCCTTCTCAAAACTTAGGTTGCTAGGTTTAGAAACTAAGGTGCATGTATCAGGTAAAGTCACGTATTCTGCGTAACATCCCATATTAAACCCCGCGCTACCAAACAACATATCCCCTTTTTTAAACAAGGTTACATTTTTGCCTACTAATTCGACTTCTCCCGCCAAATATCCCCCTAAAACCTGTCGTCTTGGTTTACATAAACCAAAAGCTAAACGTAAAGGTATCCAAAACCACTTTACAGGAAACCTAAAGCTTCGTAATTCACAGTCAGATTTGGTTGCTTCAACGGCGTGTACTTTTATTAATATTTGGTTGTCATTGGGTGTAGGTTTTTCTATGTCTTCTATCTGAAGTACGTCTGGCGCACCATAGTTTTTATACACAACAGCTTTCATTGAGATCCCTTTAAATAGGCCTAAAATTTTAGTTGATAATCGTTAAGTGCAGTACATTACATAATCAAATCCACCTGCATGTGTGTTTGATTGAAAACTAAGAGCCCTCACTTGGAAAACACTTGCAGCCACCCTAGTTTTTCGTTGTATCTTTAAACTCGTGATTTTGGTGGTTTTACGTTTTGTAGTTTCGCAATAACGAAACAACGTGAATCAACCTCTGCGAGCCCATGTCTATGTTAATTTATTGTACAACTGCAAACAAATTTGCAACTTACACAAGCTAAATCAACTAGAAATGAGGTCACACAAGGGATGAAATCCGTTTGGTTCGTATTGTTAATGTTGAGTATTATAACCGTCTCACATCCCGTTTTTGCCACTTCAGGTTTTGAAGGCGAGGATGGATATCGCTTATGGATGAAATATGACCCCATCACTGCTCCTTCTAAAAGTAAAAACTACAAAAACTATCTACAACATATACAAATTAGAAGCCAATCAAAAACGGCAGCTGTGATTCAACAAGAACTACATTTGGCAACGACAGGTTTATTGGATATACAAGCAAACTTCAAATCCACCAAAAACACATTGGTAATCGCTCCTAAAAGCCAATTAATAGCTAGCGAACTTTGGCTACTTCCTTATCTAAACAATATTGGTGACGAAGGGTTTGTCATCCAGAGTCGAAATGGTGCCATTTATATCAGTGCCAATACCGACATTGGTTTGTTATATGCCACTTTTCACTTTATTCGTTTGATACAAAACTTGCAGCCAATCGACAATTTGTCGGTTATACAATCACCCAAGGTTAAATTACGCATGTTAAATCACTGGGATGACTTAGACCGCCATACTGAGCGAGGATATGCTGGGCAATCCATATTTGATTGGCATAAATTGCCCGATTATAAAGAGCAACGCTATTACGACTATGCTCGGGCTAATGCCTCTATTGGGATCAATGGTGTTGTGCCAATTAATGTCAATTCTGACGCACTCATACTGACACCTAAGTACTTAAATAAAGTCAAAGCCTTGGCTGATATTTTTAGGCCTTATGGGATCAAAATCTACTTAAGCTTGAAGTTTAGTTCTCCACAACAACTCGGAGGTTTGGCGACGTCAGATCCCTTGAATAAAGATGTACAGCAGTGGTGGCAACAAAAAGCCGATCAAATATATCGCCTTATTCCTGACTTTGGAGGCTATTTGGTTAAAGCCAATTCGGAAGGGCAACCAGGACCAGGTGACTATGGCCGCACACATGCACAAGGCGCGAACATGTTAGCAAAAACCTTACAGGACTTCGGAGGAGTGGTGTTATGGAGGGCGTTTGTTTACAACCATGATTCAGACACAGAGCGCAGTTTACAAGCGTATAATGAATTTGTACCGTTGGACGGCAAGTTCGCTAAAAATGTCAGTATTCAAGTCAAAAATGGCCCAATCGACTTTCAACCACGAGAGCCTTTTAGCCCATTATTTGGCGCTACGCCCGCTACTTCGCTGGCAATGGAATTTCAAATTACCCAAGAGTATTTGGGCTTTAGTACTCATTTAGCCTACTTGGGGACTTTGTACAAAGAAACCCTTACGTCGGATACCCATGTCCTAGGCAAAGGCTCGACGGTTTCAAAGGTGATTGACGGTAGTTTGCACAACAACTCGCTGACCGTCATGGCGGGAGTCGCCAATATTGGCAGTGATCACAATTGGACCGGTCATATTTTTGGACAAGCTAACTGGTATGTATTTGGACGCCTCGCTTGGGACCACGAGTTATCAGCCGAAGATATTGCCAAAGAGTGGATAGCAATGACCTTAACCACTAAAGGTAGTGCAAGTGCGAAAATTCTCTCTATGATGATGCAGTCAAGGGAGCACGTCGTAGACTATATGACCCCTTTAGGATTGCACCATTTAATGGATACCGGCCATCATTTTGGACCAGGACCTTGGGTAAACAACCTAGGCCGAGATGATTGGAATCCAACCTATTACCACCGAGCTGACGCAAAAGGAATTGGTCTAAACCGCACCGCCTCTGGTACCAACGGGATCTCGCAGTACGCTCCCTATTGGCAAAAACGCTTTTCCGATCCTAGCACTACCCCTCAAGAACTGCTGCTTTGGTTTCATCATTTGCACTGGGACTACTTAATGCCTAGTGGTAAAACGCTATGGCAAGCCTTAGCTCAACACTATGACAAAGGTGTAGCGGGTGTAGCTAAAATGCAAGCTACATGGTCTTCTTTACAGGGTGAAATAGAACCAAATCAATTTAATCAGGTGGCAATGGCGTTAAACATTCAATTCAAAGAAGCAAAATGGTGGCGAGATGCATGTATGTTGTACTTCCAATCGATCTCGAAAAAACCTTTTCCAAAGTCGTTTGAGCCTCCCAAGCAAAACTTGGAATACTTTCGCAGTCTGCAACATCCTTATGCACCAGGTCAGGGGTAATTTATGTCTAGAAAACTCATTAAATGTATTTCATTCCTAACCTTAGTTTTTAGCGCATATAGTAACGCTGACGTTAAACTACCTCGTTTAATATCAGACAATATGGTGTTGCAACGAGACACAGAAATTACCCTTTGGGGCTGGGCAGAACCTAACGAAAAAGTTACTGTACATTTTGATGGGCAATTAGTGGGGTCGGTACAAAGTGATGCTAAGCGTTGGTCTATAAAACTTAAACCACAACCTGCTGGAACTAAGCACTCCATTCAAATAACCGCTAACAATACCATTACCATTAATAACGTGGCTTTTGGTGAAGTCTGGCTAGCGTCAGGGCAATCCAACATGGTGTTGCCTATGGAGCGTGTTAAAGAACGTTACCCGCAGGAAATTGCTGAGGCAAACTATCCGGATATTCGCCATTTTACTGTACCGACAGTCTACAATTTTAAGTCAGCCCAAGTAGATTACCCTAACGTACAGTGGCAAGATTTAACCCCTGAATCGGTAATGAAGTTTTCGGCTACTGCTTTCTTTTTTGCTCGTGATTTATATGAAACCTATCACGTACCAATAGGTGTTATTAATGCCAGTGTGGGAGGTTCACCTGTAGAAGCTTGGATGAGTGAAGAGGCGCTAATAGGCTTCCCAAAACCCTATGCAGAAGCCAAATTATTCCAAAACGACTCACATATTAAGGCCATCCAAGATGCTGATAAAGTGCGCAGTGATAACTGGTATTCAGATATCAACCACCGTGATGCGGGTTTATCTGAAGAATGGTTCAAAGCAGAATTTGATGATAAAAACTGGCAGCCTTTTACCCTACCCGGCTTTTGGGAAGATCAAAAGGTAGCGCCAATGAACGGCGTGGTTTGGTTTCGTAAAACCATAGACGTACCTAAATCCATGGCAGGCAAACCCGCCAAGTTAATGATGGGCGCTATAGTGGATGCCGACACCATTTATGTAAATGGCATCCAAGTAGGAAACACCACTTATCAATATCCTCCACGACGCTATACCGTGCCTAAAGGTGTTTTAGTTGCAGGTAAAAATGTGATTGCAATTAGAGTCATAAACAACCGAGGCAAAGGTGGTTTTGTAGCAGATAAACCTTATTGGTTAGGCGAGCCCAACGCACATATCAATCTAACTGGCATATGGCAATTTAAAGTCAGTGTATTAGCCGATGAATTACCTAACCAAAACTTTATTCAGTACAAACCAACTGGGTTATTTAACGCAATGATCGCCCCCGCATTGGATTATAAAATTAAAGGGATTATTTGGTATCAAGGCGAGTCAAATACCGGTAATCCATCCAATTATCAGGCCTTATTTAGCAGCATGATAAAAAACTGGCGTAATAACTTTAAACAGCAGAGTTTGCCCTTTTTGTACGTGCAACTCGCCAATTTTATGGAGACCAGCGAGCATCCTAAACAGAGTAATTGGGCTGAACTAAGAGAACAACAACGTTTAACCTTGAATCTACCCAACTCGGCAATGGCAGTCATTATTGACTCTGGTGAATGGAATGATATCCACCCTCTGAATAAATATGCTCCAGGACATCGGTTAGCCCTAGCGGCACAGAATATTGCTTACCACAATAAAAAGACAGTGTATTCAGGACCACAAATAGCCACTATTGAAGAAAAGCACGGGGCTTTACTCCTTGACTTTACACATACTGGTGGCGGTTTAGTGGCTAAAGAAGGCGACCTACAAGGGTTTGCGATCGCCGCTAACGATGGTAAATTTGTCTGGGCCAATGCAAAAATAATAGGTCAACAAATCAAGGTGTGGCATAACAGTGTACCTTCACCTGTAAAGGTTAGGTATGCATGGGCTGACAACCCAGCCAATGCAAACCTGTATAATAAGGAAGGGTTACCGGCCTCGCCTTTTCAGGCCAATTTACCCGAAAGGTAATAGGCTTAGGTTTGTTAATCCTTATAGGGCACCAATGTTTTGATCAAGCCGTCACTGTCATATTCAATTTCAGCCATTTTGACCGAACGTAAATGCGTGACTCCAGCTGATAGCGAGGAGTCATGATAAAACAAGAACCATTTATCCTGATATTGCGCGATAGAATGATGGGTGGTCCAACCTAAAACGGGCTCTAATATTCTGCCTGCATAAGTAAACGGACCATAAGGGTTATCACCTATGGCATAACACAAATAATGTGTATCTCCAGTTGAGTATGAAAAGTAATATTTACCCTGGTACTTGTGCATCCAGGCGGCTTCAAAAAATCTTCTATCGTGATCACCGGCTAACAGTGGTTGCCCGTTTTCGTCAAGAATGACCATTCCTTTTGGGGTTTCATCAAATTCTAACATATCGTCGCTCATACGAGCGATGATAGGCCCTAAAGCAGGCTCGTCAGCTAAAGGTTCATTAAGATTTTGGTCAAACTGATTATTCCGGTAGTGCTGTAATTGACCGCCCCAAATACCACCAAAATACATGTAATATTGGCCATCATCGTCTTCAAATACCGCAGGGTCTATTGAATAACTGCCAGCAATCGGTTGGCTTTGTGCCACAAAAGGCCCAATCGGTGAATCACTTACCGCTACACCAATTTGAAAAATATCATCGGCTTTTTTAGCTGGGAAATAAAAATAATATTTATCGCCTTTTTTAGCCGCATCGGGAGCCCACATTTGTCGACTTGCCCAAGGCACATCTTTAACGTGAAGAGCCACACCGTTATCTACCGCTTTGCTGTCTGGCGAGTCCATCGATATAACGTGGTAATCCTCCATACCAAAATGGTCACCGTTATCGTTAAACGGGATGCCAGCATCGATATCATGAGACGGATAAATATAAATTTTTCCATCAAATACATGTGCCGAAGGATCGGCGGTATAAATATTCTCAACTAAAGGCGCTGATATCGCCTTTTTGCGTACTTTTGCTATTTCTTCTTGGGATAATAATTCATCCGCCATCATTTACTCTCTATACTAAAGAGCGCAATCCTATGAGATTACGCCTTAATTTATTTTGCAATTTTTTAAATTTACTCTGCGACTCTTCGAGCGGTTAAATCCACTTCAATTTGTTGTTCAACTTGTTTATTAATTTTGTAAAAGAACAAACAACCTACAGCCAATAAGAAAGGAAGAGAAGCATACACACTCACCGATAACTTGATTCCATTAACAGTTTCAGGAAGTTGCGTCACTAAACTTGGATCGTATTGATAAAAGCCCAAAATACTGGATAAAAGTGATGAACCAAATGTGAGCCCTATTTTGAGCCCCACTATCATGGCTGAAAAAATAATCGCCGTTGCTCGCCTATGATTCTTCCACTCTGAATAATCAGCAACATCTGCAATCATTGCCCATAACAAAGGCGTGGAAATACCGTAAAAGAATCCGTGGAGTATTTGTGAGCTAAACACCACACCAATTGAATCGGGCGGATAGAAATAAAACAAACCAATAAAAATGGTGGAAATAAATAACGACCAACCAAACACTTCACGCTTACCAAATTTGTCGGCTAGTCCTTTTGAAAAACCAATACCAATGATCATGAAGATAATGCCACCGGCGTTAAATACTGCAAAACCAGAGGTGGCAGGATCTTCAGGCCATTGAAATTCAGCCAAACCTAATCCGGTTAAACCTGCATTTAGGCTATCAATCAAACCATTAAAGCCAATACTGACCAAAAACTCAGAGATCTGAATAGGATTTAAGTAATTCTCAAAATAATAAATATAGGCACCACCTTTGAGTGCTAGGGTTACAAACACTAAAACGGTCACCGTTAACATGATCACCCAAGGGATATTTGTGACGAGATCTTTTAAATCTTCTAGCACAGTAGATTTTTGTTCAGCGCTAGGTATCACACGTTCTTTGGTAGTGAAAAACGTAATCATAAACATAATCACACCTGCAATAGATAAGAACGTCATGACTTTTTCAAATCCAATTGCTTTGTCGCCATCGCCAGCAATTAACACTAAAGGAAGCAACAACACCTGTATAATAAACTGCGCAATCATCACCGCCACAAACCGATATGAGGACATGCTATTACGCTCTTTCATATTGCCAGTAATCACACCACTTAAAGCCGCGTATGGCAGGTTATTGGCGGAATAAATCAATAATAATAATAGATAGGTAATAAAGGCATAATACACCTTACCATCGGGACTAAAATCTGGGGTACTGAAGGTCAAAAGCGCAATGACACCAAAAGGTATTGAAGTCCATAAAATCCATGGCCTAAATTTCCCCCAGCGGGTTTGGGTTCGATCAGCGATCATTCCCATAAAAGGATTAAAAAACGCAGCGATTAATCCACAACTGAAGATAACCATAGTGGCCGATTCCACGGGAATTTTATAAACATCGGTGTAAAAAAATGCGATAAATGTGACTAAGGTTTGAAATACAAGGTTGGCCGCTAAATCACCTAAACTGTAGCCAACTTTCTCTAACACGCTTAATTTTTCGGTATTTTCTGGCATAAGACTGCTATTCATAAATTACTGTATATATGTAACGAGTCTACTTACACTCAGAAAGTCTGTATAGCGTCAAAAAAGCTGACGAAAAATCACGTATTTGTCTAAATCTACAAAGATTACAATTAAAAGTCTTTTAAAACAGTTAATTACAAAAACTTACTGTTTAGGTTAAACACTAACAATGCGTTTTTATGTTAGAAAAACATAAAGCAGTTGTTACATATAATAATAATCTCAATAACCAAAGAGTCTTTTGCCAATAACTAAATCTGGCCAGTGACGATAACCAAACTCACCTTTTCAGCTGACATATTAGTGTTATTTTAAGCTACTCATTTAGGATATTTTGTCTCATTTACCCATTCTAGACAGTGCCATTTTTCATCAAGTCGCATGTGAAAGAAGTTGGAATACAAGGAAGATATTCGAGCTAACAGCTAAATAGAATAGCATTGGTATCAATAACCTTTACAAAGTCCATCTCTGATGTTTCGATTATTTAAAAATACCTATTCAGCCATATCCAATTTCTGAATCAGTTGCAACGTCAATCAAACACACTCGCCCTACTCCGAAGAATGTCTTTTAGCAGCTAAGCTAATTAATCCTAATAATGAAAACTATTTGTAATCGGAAATATTCATCCCTTAAAGACGACTCAAAAATTTATACATGAAAAAATTTGCATGATTCTAAAACCAGTTGTACCATTACATCACATGGAACAACTGGAGCGCACTAATTTATGCAAATTACAATAGATATGGATGATCCTGTACCCATTTTTTCTCAGCTAGTTGCACAAATTAAGCAAGCTGTAGCTGCAAATAAAGTGAATCCAGGCGATCCACTGCCATCTATTAGGCAGTTAGCTAATGATTTAGAGGTAAACAGTAAAACAGTTTCCAAGGCATATAAGTTGTTAGAAAGAGATGCGGTTATCCAAAGTCGTGGCTACCGAGGCACCTTTGTTCATCCTGATGCCAAGGAAAATTGTCAAGTGGACCTTAAGGCATGGATAACTAGCGAATTTGAAGAGTTGATTAAAAAGATGAAAGAAGCGGGCGTGACTGATTCAGAAATGCGCATCACTTTCAGCAATGTATTAAATAACAATTGATGTCGCCAAGGCAAAAAAGCCAAATAAAATACTTAAGAGGACACAATCATGTGGATTGAACTAATATTCTTCAGCGCTTTCTTTAGCCAAATTTGGCTGATTTCTTATCACTATCCAAACAGAATTTTGCAACGTATGGATTACATATTTGAACACTACCCAGCAGATAAATACGCGAAGTTATATCCCAAGGGGTATGAAAAAACAGTTGCAGGAAAAACACTCTATAAGTTACTCAATATCGCGTTTTTGATTATTGGATTAGTCATTTTTGTGAGTATTGTTGTTGCTATTCACCTTGGTAAAATCCAACTCAGGGATATGAATTTTGTGCCTTTTGCATACGGAATGCTGCAGGCAATCCCTTTTTTACTTTTAGAAGTGTCAGCAATTAAACAATTTAAGTTAATGCGCAGTATAAATTCAGAATCCAAACGTCATGCAGATCTTAGCCCTAGAAACGTATTTAACTATGTATCAGCCACTCGATTATTTAGCGCAATCATCATGTTTTTTGTTTGTATCTACATCATGTTAAGCCTTAATGACTTTCATCTATCATCTGATATATCGGTATTAATTGGCTCTATGCTTTTATGTAACGGGCTATTTGTTGGATTAGGTTATGTGTTACTAAGAGGCAAAAAATTAGATCCCCATCAGTCTTCAAAAGATAGGCGGATAATGACCAGCGCAGTATTTCGTTCTTATACCTCAGTGAGCATACTTGTGAGTGTATTTTTTATAATTAACCGATGCACAGAGCATTACTCGATATATAATTGGGAGCCGATATTTAATAGCTTATATTGGCAAAGTGTGGTGTTACTAAGCACCGGTGCCATGCTCAAGCTGACAACACCTAAAGAAGTAAATTTTGAAGTATACCGGACAAGTATTCCAAGCAACTCCTAGATGTTATAAATCAAAGTTATCATTACGGATTGTTATGACATAAACTTAAACGCCCTCAAAGGTGAGGGCATTTAGTGGATTTTCTAGGCTAAAATAAGATTGAGATTAAGTCTTGTCTGTTAATGCATTTATTGCTTTGTTCTTAAACGATTCATGATCAGTATCACTACCTGTTATTTCAGCAATGGTATGATAGGCATTTCGGTCTTCATCGTGAAAACGCGCATCAATATCTAAGGTAACTTTAGGTGTTTTACCCGAATCAATCATTCGCGAAAGTGAATTATAGTGTTCAGCTTCAATCACCAAAGCTGGAACAGGAAACGTTTTCCCTACTCGATGATCTCGCCCCAAAATATTAATCAAACCACCCTGACGCCAGCTTCAATATAAGACTCCTGCCACCTTTTCATTTGCTAGAAATTCATTTAAAGTTTTCCCAAAATAGAAACGTTGTAAGGCGCTATCACGACGCTCGGCGTTAATCCATGGTGAGTGGCTTGGGCCTTTATCAACGTTAAACTCTTTAAGTTTGGCAGAATCATATCGATTGAAAACTGAGTTTTCGGGGGCTTCAATATTTTTGCCAGCACCCATCATGATAATTTTACCTTGCAGTGTTCCTTTATACTGATCTAAATCGACATCAGATGAAGCTTCTAAAATAACTGACTATATGCATACCCAACTGGTATTACATTCATCAGACTAAAAGCACCTACAACGTCAACTATAAGGGTGAGAAATTGCCTGGCTCACCTATATATCAGATATCAAAAAAATCCTCCTTAATTAACTAATAAAATTGAACTTATGCCATTAAAGGCCGTCTGACCTTATAGTTTTTATGTGTGTTCTCTTTCAAGCCTGATTTATTTCAGGCTTTTTTTTAAGCAAAATTCATCGATACCAAAGTTTGCCTCCCGCTCACGCCGTTTAGCTTTTCCTGCCTTTAGAGCGAAATTAGTGACATATTTTTATACCAATTAAAATCTTGGAAAACGGCAAATTAACGCAAAAAATCGACTCTAGCTTTGATAAGCACTCTGAGAGATATATGATTTTGGATGCTTAGGTTTTGGTGATAATACGCTTTGTATACCTGAAGCGCACAGAATTAGCTTGTTGCAGCATCAACCAGATATCTCCTTCACACTATCTCAATGAAGGTTCATTTGGTGTCACGAAACAGACTGTTGCGAGGTATGAAAATTAGTTTTTTTCGAAAAAAATACAAATGATTGAACTTAATCTAAAAACGCCCCTCTGAGTATATAGTTTTTATGTGTGTTCTCCTTCAAGCCTGATTTATTTCAGGCTTTTTTTTGTTTTAAATTTTCTAGCCTTTCACCATCCACGACTTGTTTACCCTATTTATACCAATCCATCCTAACAATTGATCGCTCAGCGAGATTTAAAAGCGCCTACTCTTCGTTCTAGTCCTTTGAAAGGGGGTAGCCATTCCTGCAGGACTACGCCTCGATTGAAAGTCGCTGGTGTTCTCTGAGTGACTAATTGATAAGATGAATTGGTATTATTACAACAGAACTTTGTACTCACAAGATTGGCATCTAAAAACTAGTCAACGACTACTTAGGATAAATAAAAGTTATAAATCAATCACAGATAAATCCAGGTAGGTACCCGCTTCTTCCGGTGTTTTTAACTTTGGAAGTGTTCCTATAAAAGGGGCATCTAATAGAGTTTTTAAACTACTAATGTTTTCTTTTAAAACAGGCATATCAGGATCCACTATATTCGCTACCCAACCGGCTATTTTTAAACCATCATTGCGAATACATTCAGCACTTAATACGGCATGATTCAAACACCCTAAACGCATACCTACAACCAAGATTACCGACAGATTTTGTTCGACAACAAACTCAGACAAATATCTCGGCCGACCTTCATAGTCGTTACCTAGTGGTAAACGCCAGCCGCCTGCCCCTTCAACAATCAAAACGTCGGGATTTTTTTGAAATATGCGATTAAACCCTTCTCGCACGGCATCGATAGAAATAGGCGGCGCGCCATTATCTCTGCTTAAGGACTGTGCAGCTAAATGTGGGGCGACCGCCGCTTCGAAAGCAATGGGGTTTACTTCATCATAACTTAGGTCAATACTGGAACGCCTTTGCAATGCCAAAGCATCTTCATTACGCAGGCCCTGTGGGGTCACGTTACAACCTGATGCGATAGGTTTATAGCCACCAGTTAACAGACCTTTCTGATTGAGTAAAACAAGTAATGCTTCACTGACAAAGGTTTTACCTACTTCGGTATCTGTACCTGTAACAAAAAATGCACGACGTTTTACTGATAAATGTCCCATGGGAATCCTATTTAACAACGAATTGAAGTTATTTACTGCAGTGTAAAAAGCAGACCTGATAAGTGAGTGGAAGTTGCATATTTTTAGCGTATTGCTGCTGATAATAGGTTTCAAGATGTTGCAGCTTCTTTCGGTTGAAGCCACTTTGACTTCGAGAAAAAGTACTATTGGTTGCTGTTGAGTTTTGACTGGTTAATACTACATTTGCGCCAATTGACTTAATCGAAGCCAACAGCGGTTTAATACCCTGATGCCAAGTGACATATTGTTTCTCGTACATATTCACTTGTAAACCCTGTTGTTTTGCCGCATCACACCAAGACTGAGCTGTAGCAAAATTGTTTACATGACGTTCACTATCAATGTTTAACCAACTGTCGTTTAATTGTTTAAAAGAACCGTCACACATAATGGCTAATATTGCCGTTGCCCCACTAGACATCACTCTGTTTATTTCGGCCATCACTTTTTGCTGATTGTCAGCCCATTGCAACACCATAGACGAAAACAGCATATCAACAGAATCATCTGCCAGCGGCAAACTATCTGCGTCACCTTGTAACCAACAAATAGACGGGTCAGCAACTACCTCATTTTGTTGCGCATATTGCAACATACCAAAGGCTAAGTCCATCGCTACTAACCTGTCGCACCTATTACTAAGACGCTGACTAATTCGCCCTGTTCCGCAACCAATATCTAATCCATTTTTGTAATGAGAAGGCAAATAAGTTAATGCGTCAAAGGCGATATCTAGTTGTACATCAGCAGCAGAATTATAGGTATTAGCAGCGCGACTAAACTGCTGGGCAATACGCATTTTATTGCGACTTGGAATTGTTGTACTAGTCATCAAGCGATTACCTTTTTGTTTTCCTGTAAAACAATCTGTAGCGCATCTACCAAGGCTTGAATATCACGAGATTCATGAGCTGCACTTAGGGTAATACGTAATCGATCGGTGTTTTTAGGTACGGTTGGATAACGTATTGCCGTTACCCATAATCCCAAGGACTTGAGTTTTTCACTTGCTAGTGAGGCTTGCTTTGCATCACCTATCAACAACGGTTGAATGGCAGAATTTGATGGTATAAGTGTCAAGCCTGCTTGATTGGCTAAAAATTTAAATTGTTCGATTCGTTGCGCAAGAATGTGGCGGCGTTCGGAATTTTGCTTAGCTTGTAAACTCATCAAGGTAGCATAGGCTTGTGCTGCCGGCATGGCGGTACTGTAGATATAATGCTTGGCGAAGTTGATTAGATAATCAATCAAGTCAGCACTGCCCGCGACGAAGGCACCAGCCGTGCCTATGGCTTTACCAAAAGTCGCCATCAATATTGGAACCTGTTGTTGGGTCATATTATGGGCTTCTATGACTCCCCTACCGTTTTCGCCTAAAGTACCAAAACCATGGGCATCATCGACCATTAACCAAGCATTTGACTCTTTAGATTTTGCCACCAACTCCGGTAAAGGCGCTTGGTCGCCATCCATACTAAAGACCCCTTCAGTGGCGACTAAAACGTTTTGTTGGGGGGATTTAATATTCGCGTTCAATAAACTCTGCAAATGCGGGAGATCGTTGTGTTTAAAACGCGATAACTTAGCCAATGAACCTTGCGCTCCTTCTATAAAAGAAGCGTGCATCAGTTTGTCGGCAATAATTAAATCCTGAAACTCACTATGCTTTTGTCCGAATAACGCTTGGCACACGGCCTGATTAGCGGCAAAGCCAGAATTAAACAGTAACACCTTGTCGCGATTGAGTTCAGTTGCCAAATACTCTTCTAACGCCCGATGCGCATTGGTGTACCCCGACACGAGAGGCGAAGCGCCGCTGCCACCGCCATATTCGCTTATACCATCAACCCATGCTTGCATTACCACGCTCGAACGCCGCATCGCCAAATAGTCGTTGCTAGAGAAATTAATATAGTGCTGACCAGCAATTTCTATCAACGCTCCTTGAGCGGAATCAATTGTTTTGCGCGAACGCAATAACCCTTCGCTGCGACGTTTATCAAGTGCCGCAGCAATAAAATCAAATGCCATTAGCCTGAAACAGTTTCAGCGTGTTTGGTAGAGGCGTCGTAAAATAAATTTTCACTGGTTTTGTCTTCGATTTCTTCTAATAAAGCCGCTTCATGGGCTTCATCTGAATACTCACGAGTTTGCGCAGAATTAATACCTAACTTTTTGAATAACATGACATCTTCATGTGTTTCAGGGTTTGATGTAGTTAACAACTTGCACCCATAAAAGATTGAGTTCGCTCCAGCCATAAAACACATGGCTTGCATTTGTTCATTCATCGCCTCGCGACCAGCGGATAAACGCACATATGACTTAGGCATCATTATTCTAGCAATGGCGATGGTACGGATAAATTCGAAATAATCGAGATCTTCTACATTCTCCATAGGCGTACCTTTCACTTTGACCAACATGTTGATTGGTACACTTTCAGGATGATGATCAAGGTTAGCCAATTGCAATAACAAACTTGAACGGTCAGTAGCTGTTTCGCCCATTCCTACTATGCCCCCAGAGCAAACATTCATACCTGCTCCTCTAACATTATCCAGTGTATCCAACCTATCTTGATAAGTTCGCGTGGTGATAATATCGCCGTAAAATTCTGGAGAAGTGTCTAGATTATGATTGTAATAATCAAGCCCAGCTTGTTTTAGAGACAGCGCTTGATCTCGCGTTAGCATGCCTAAAGTCATACAGGTTTCTAAACCTAGCTTTTTCACTTCTTTAACCATCTGCGTGACATAAGGCATATCCCTATCTTTAGGATTACGCCATGCCGCTCCCATACAAAAACGAGTAGAGCCAGTTTGTTTCGCTTCTTTAGCACGCTGAATGACCTTTTCCACTTCCATCAAGCGTTCTTTTTCTAATCCCGTATCGTAGCGCGCGCTTTGAGGACAATACTTGCAGTCTTCGGGGCAAGCACCTGTTTTAATCGACAACAAGGTACTCACTTGCACTTGGTTTGGATCGAAATGTTGCCTGTGAATAGTTTGTGCCTGAAACATCAAATCGTTAAACGGCAGATTAAAAAGAGTATTGACCTCTTCAATCGTCCAGTCATGGCGGATACTAGCTTGATTGATAGGTGAAGAAGGGTCTAAAGACACATTGTTTGAAGACATTGGAGCAACCTTTGATTTTCAGACTTTACTAAATGATTCAAGGCGCTTAGTCTATGGGGCACGACAGCATTGTCAACTTAATTTAAACCCAAACCTTTACAAGTGAACACATTTTGACCAATCAAAATTTACGCTTTGATCAGCAACACATTTGGCATCCCTATACCTCTGCAATTAATCCACTCCCGTGTTACGAAGTTAAACATGCGGAAGGAGTATATATTCATCTAGCAACGGGTGAAAAACTTGTTGACGGAGTATCCTCTTGGTGGACCGCAATTCATGGTTATAATCATCCTGATTTGAACCAAGCAATCAAACATCAAGTTGATGATTTTGCCCATGTCATGTTTGGTGGTCTTACCCATCAGCCTGCAATTGATCTATGTCGCACCTTGATCAATATGACGCCCCAAGGCCTTGACCGAGTTTTTCTCGCTGACTCAGGTTCGGTTTCAGTAGAAGTAGCAATGAAAATGGCTTTACAATATTGGGCGTGTCAAGGCAACTCTAACAAACACCGATTTATAACGCCTCGCAACGGTTATCATGGCGATACATTTGCGGCAATGTCTGTTTGTGACCCCGTAAATGGGATGCATAGTTTATTTACCGATGCACTTGTTTCGCAAATTTTTGCGCCGGCCCCTCAAACTCGTTTCGACCGTCAGTGGAATGAAGACGATATTCAACCCTTAGAACAACTCATTCAAACCCATCACAACGAACTCGCAGCCCTAATAATCGAACCGATAGTACAAAATGCCGGAGGTATGCGGATTTACCACCCTGAGTATTTAAAACGCTGCAGGCAACTTTGCGATGATTATAACCTACTGTTAATTTGCGACGAAATTGCCACTGGGTTTGGCCGTACCGGCAAATTATTTGCCTGTGAACATGCAGATATCAGCCCAGATATTATGTGTCTAGGTAAAGCGTTAACGGGTGGATACATGACACTTGCTGCCACTATTTGCTCCGAAGACGTTGCCCAAGGGGTGTGCCAAGGAGAGCCCGGTGTATTTATGCATGGTCCGACATTTATGGGCAATGCTCTCGCCTGCGCAGTGGCCAATGCCAGTCTCAAAATCATTCAACAAAATCGCTGGCAAACACAAGTTTCGCAAATTGAAGCGCAGCTTAAAACTGAGTTATCACCTTGCATGAATTTAGAAGCGGTCGCTGACGTACGCGTGCTGGGCGCAATTGGTGTGGTAGAGTGTAAAGCGGCGGTTAATGTAGCTGAATTGCAACAAGCCTTAGTGCAGCAAGGAGTGTGGATCAGACCATTCGGTAAATTGGTTTATATCATGCCTCCTTACATTATTAGCAAAGCACAATTGACACAATTAACCCAAGCCATTTACCAGGTTCTTAAATAGATCCTGGTCACTGATATCACTAATGAAAAACCGCAGGAGTTTGTTCAGTTAACTGTTGTAATTGCGCCTGTAAAAGCTGAGTGGCGGGATCCTTAGGGCACTTACGAATAAAATACTGGTAATCTGCAATCGCCACTTGAGTACAATCCAATTGATGCAATAAAAACCCTCTATCTCTTCTTTCATAGGGATCGTTAGGGCACAAATTAACCAACAACTCTACTGCAGTTAAGGCATTCGAATAACTTTTTTCGTTGATATAGGAGGCTTTCAAATTATGCAGTAACCTAACAATGGTTTCGTCACAACTCGCTTCATCTAAAGCTTCTTCTGGCATTTTTTCATCTTCCATTTCATGCAAAATAGAAAAATAAAGCGACTCCAAATCTTGGCGACTGAGCTGTTTACCGTTTAAGGGATCTAAATAAATACTAGCTTGATGAGGAAATCGACATTTAATTAAAAAGTGTCCAGGAAAATTCACACCGCAGACGTCAAATCCAAGTGTTTTACCCATAGATTGAAAAACAATAGCAAGGCTAACAGGAATGCCAGTTCGAAAATCAAGAACGTGATCTAACAAACTGTATTGACATGAAAAATAGTTTTTTTCATCACCACTAAACGCGAGCTCAACATAAAAAAACTGAACAAACCGCTCAAAACTATTTGCGTCGATATCAGTTGAGTTAATAAATGACTTGGCTTGCGCAACCCAGAGGCCTACCTGTTTTATATACGTATCTGGTACACAGTCACTAGGCTGAAACACACTAGCCAACTGCAAACTAGCCATCAGATAGTCCCCTTGACCGATAGCCTGTTTTAACTGTTTCACTTACCTTACCCCACTAAATTTGCTCACTCCTTTTTATCGGTTTAAGTGGTATAACCTTTACTGAAAATAACAGCTCATTTCACAATTAAAATCTAAGTCGCTGTAAAATCAAACATTAATGTGACAGAAACTCATTTAGAATAAAATCGGCTGTTTGCTGACTGCAACCATGCCAGCATAAGCTATCCAGCATAGCGCGCCAACTAACCCTACACCACGCATAAAACCATTGCGCCCCAATTTAAGTGCTAAAGTCACCATAAAGATGTACATCACTAAAGCCAGTAGTTTTTCAGTCACCCATGCATCTGCAAAAGGGTATTGTTTAAGTAAAATACATAAAGTAACAATAGTTATCAGTAGAATGGTATCAACTATATGAGGAACAATTTTCAACCACTTCTTTTGTGCCATGGGTGACTGCACCGCATTGAGTGCAAAACGAAGTAAAAGTAGCAGTACACTCAGCGCAATCGCTGTTAAATGGGTATGTTTAACAATTTCGTACATTCTTAATTAACCTTAAATTTATGAAAAAACCAATCAGCTATCGCCGCACAAACTTTGCATAATACCTTCAATTTCATCGATGTTTTCTTGCAAAAGTTCAACCATTTTTGGATCAAACTGCTGACCTTTCTCTGCAACAATGACCTCCATAACTTTTTCTAGCGGCCACGCTTCTTTATAACTACGCTTGGTGCGCATCGCATCAAAGGCATCTGCAATACTCGCTATTCTACAAAATATATGTATGCCTTCCCCTGATTTCCCCCTAGGGTAACCTTTACCATTCCAATATTCGTGGTGATCTCTAGCAATAAGTGCGGCGGCTTTGATGAGCGGCCGGTTAGAATCTCTCAATAGGTTGTAACCTATCTCAGCATGGTTTCGCACTTTGATCATTTCCTCGTTATCGAGGTTTCCAGGCTTCAACATGATCCTGTCAGAAATTCTAATTTTACCGATGTCATGTAATGGCACAGCTAGACACAGCGTTTTTAAATCTTGTTTCGATAGGTTGGCAGCTTTGCCCAACACTTCACAAATTTTTATCATTCGC
This sequence comes from Paraglaciecola sp., assembly GCF_039964565.1. Classification (GTDB taxonomy): domain Bacteria; phylum Pseudomonadota; class Gammaproteobacteria; order Enterobacterales; family Alteromonadaceae; genus Paraglaciecola. The sequence continues at coordinate 14,147 of NZ_JBDVXF010000006.1, read as the reverse complement.
TTAGTGTGGTTCTCACTGCCAAAATTTTCTTCCAAAGAATCCGCTAAACGCTCAATAACTTCCTTTTGTGTATCTTCAATATCTTTATTTAACAACACGTTATCGAACGCAATTTGAACATTCTGGGAAAATATTTCGATTAAATGTTTATCAGTTGCGGTTAATTTTCTTGGCAAGCCTGACATGTAAAGCAGCGAGCCTTTTTTAATTTTACTGTCGCAATATACAACGAGGTACTCATCTTCATAAACCATGGATTTATTGGCATAAGCTTGTTGACATGAAATTAACTCTCGTCCACTTATCACCTCCTCCAAACGATTTCCCTCTTTATTTTCGTATTCCCCTCTACCTGTAAAAACGTATAATTCTGAGCTGTTGTATTGCTCGATCGGTTTAGGCCCTACGACTGCAGAGGTTAAATAAGCGGTATCTCTTGTTCCCCCCAATAAAGACGCTAATTGTTGGACTATACCTTCGATGAAACTTTCTAGAGAATGAATACTGAATAGGTCCGCAGACGCAGAGATAATTTTTTCCAATCCCTGCCTATTTTCTTCAATAACAATAATATCGCGGTAGGAGCGAAGTGCGGAAATCACAACAGTGAAAAGTTTTTGCGCGGTCAATTCTGTTTTAGATTTGTAATCGTTAATATCATAATTAATGATCACATCGCGCTCCGGTGCTTGACCTGGTTGCCCGGTACGCAAAATAATGCGAGTAAAATGATTGTCAGCGTCGTTTCTAATAAAATCAGCTACTTTTAAACCCGCATCATCTGTTTCCATCACCACGTCTAAAAGCACCACAGCTATGTCATCGTGTTCTAAAAACACCTTTTTAGCTTCTTCGCCGTCAAACGCGCTGATGAATTCAAGATCTTTGTCTTGAAAAACAAAATCCCCGAGAGCGAGTTTGGTTACCGCGTGTACTTCAGGTTCGTCATCAACTATTAGGACTTTCCATTTGCCATGCCACTCAACTTCTTCTTCAGTATCTTCGGCGAACAAAATTTCGTCAGACATAACACTTTCCCTTAAAACAATGACTTGATAGTACGTTGTAGCTAATACTACCCTGCAAAAATTTTACGTTAAGTTATAACTAAATGCTTGAAACAACAACTCAAAAGGAAAGAAAAATCCATTTCAAAATACTGACGACATTTAAATACACCCGAAGGTGGCACGAGGCAAGCCGTTGAGATCACTTTCACTGTAGATTTTTTTAAACGTGTTCTCTTTAAAAATGGCTTCCACGGATGCGCTTTGCTGATATCCATGTTCAATAACTAACCAGCCGTTATGCGTCAGATATTGCCTGCTCTGAGCAACTATATGACGAATATCTTCGAGGCCGTCTAGCCCGGCTGTTAAGGCACTACTTGGCTCAAAACGCACATCACCAAGCTGCAAATAGGCATTGTTTTCTTCAATATATGGAGGGTTGCTAACAATTAAATCAAATTGTTGTTGAGTGACCGCACTAAACCAATCACTTTGCTTAAACTCTACTCTTTCAAGTTTATTCAAGACTGCGTTGTGTTTGGCAAGCGTTACCGCATCGGACTGTTTGTCTACACCAGTAATCACCCAATTGTGCTTTTCACTTGCCAGAGCCAACGCAATAGCCCCGGTACCAGTTCCTAAATCCAACACTTTTACACTCTCGGGTAAATCCAAAGTCAGTGCTATTTCCACTAAGAGTTCAGTTTCAGGACGAGGGATCAACGTAGCCGGAGTGACCTTTAAACGTAAGGTCCAAAAGTCCCTGTAACCGATAATATGTGCCACTGGATGACCGGCAGTTCTTTGCTCGATAAATTCTTCAAAGGTTTTCATCTGCAATTTATCTAGCAACTTTTCAGGCCAGGTATGCAGAAACACCAATTCTTTATTTAAACTGGCTGCTAACAATACTTTGCTATCAATCGCAGCTGATTCATGTAAACCATCATCACTCACACCTCTATCCCTGAGTTGAGTTTTAGCCCAATCTAATGCTTGCGCTATGGTAAGCAATGAATCCCCCAAAACAATCTAGTCGTCAGAAAGAGAAGACAACAGATCGGCTTGGTGCTCTTGTCTAATAGGCTCTAACACCGCATTTAAGTCACCTGCTATCACATCATCTAGACAATACAAGGTCAGATTAATACGGTGGTCAGTGACTCGACCTTGTGGAAAGTTATAAGTACGAATACGTTCTGAACGGTCTCCACTTGCCACTAGATTACGGCGGGTAGAAGTTTCATCTTCTAGGCGTTTGTCTTCTTCTAACTGAGTCAAACGAGATTGTAAAATAGCCATCGCCTTGGCGCGATTTTTGTGTTGCGAACGTTCATCTTGACACTCAACCACTATGCCTGATGGGTTATGGGTAATACGAATAGCAGAGTCGGTTTTATTTACATGCTGTCCACCAGCGCCAGATGCTCGAAAGGTATCAATCTTTAAATCTGCTTTATTAATTTCAATGGCTTCAGATTCAGGTATTTCTGGCATCACTACCACAGTACACGCAGAGGTATGAATACGCCCTTGTGATTCAGTATCTGGTACTCGTTGAACACGATGTCCACCAGACTCAAACTTCATAATACCGTAAGAACCGTCACCGATTATATTGGCAATCACCACTTTATAGCCGCCATGCTCACCTTCGTTGGCGGTCACAAGCTCAACTTTCCAGCCTTGTTTTTCAGCATAACGACTGTACATTCGAAACAAATCGCCTGCAAAGATTGCGGCTTCGTCTCCCCCTGCTCCCGCGCGGATCTCCACAAAACAGTTACTTTCGTCATTGGGATCTTTGGGCAATAACAAAACTTGTAGTTCTTGAGTAAATTGCTCGATGCTCTGTTTGGAGGTTTTATATTCCTCTTGAGCCATTTCACGCATTTCGGCGTCGTCTTCTTGCATCATCTCCTGAGCTGACTCAAAGTCTTGTTGGGCTTGTTGATAATCCCTAAAACACTTCACTACATCTTCTAGTTGTGAATATTCTTTGGTTAACCCTCTGTACCTGTCTTGGTCAGCAATCACTTCTACTTCGCCTAATAAGGCTTGAACCTCTTCGAAGCGTTCAATCAAGGTTTCTAGTTTACGTTGAACCGATTCTTTCATTATTTTCCTGTACGCGGACTAACTTGCCGCTAATTATCTGATTTTTTTAAGTCTAATGCATCAATTAGTAATGCTAGCTGCTGTGAATCTTGTTCACTAGCCGCATTTTTTAATGCCTTGGTTGGGGCATGAATGAGACTATTGGTTAATTTATTGGCAAGTTCAATAACGACTTGTTCGGCGTCTTTACCGTCTGCTAATTGGTTTAACGCTTTACTCACTAGGCTATCCCGCTGCATAGCACTTTGATCGCGAAACCCTTTTAAGACATCAATAGAAGTTTGACTTTGTTGCCAACGCATAAACTGTTGTACTTGTTGTTCTACCATATCATCAGCAAGTGCAGCCGCATCCTGTCGATTGGCTAAGTTTTTTTCTACTATTTGCTGTAAATCATCCACGGTATATAAATAGGCGTCGTCTAACTCCCCTACTTCGGCCTCGACATCACGAGGTACAGCCAAATCCACAAAAAACATTGGTTTATGTTTACGCTCTTTCAAGGCACTTTGCACTAAACCTTTACCTAAAATAGGAAGTTGGCTCGCGGTCGAACTGATAACAATATCAGCATCTTTTAAATGTTGCGGAATCTGCGCCAAAGTTAATACAGAGGCGTTTAGCGGCTCTGCTATTTTTTGGGCCCTCGCCAAAGTACGGTTTGCTACGGTGAGAGACTTAACATTCTGTTCGTAGAGGTGTTTAGCAACAAGTTCTATGGTTTCACCCGCCCCAATCAACAACACTCGACTTTTTTCTAAAGATGAAAAAATATGCTTCGCTAGTTGAACCGACGCATAGGCAACCGAAACAGCGTTAGCTCCAATATCTGTTTCATTACGTACTCTTTTTGCTACAGCAAAAGTGTGTTGAAACAATCTTTCAAAATAGCCTTTAATCACCCCAGAATTTCTAGCATCAGTAAACGCTTGTTTCACTTGCCCTAAAATTTGTGGCTCACCTAACATCATGGAATCTAACCCACAGGCCACTCTCATAATATGATTTGCCGCCTGCTGTTCGGTATACAGATAACTGTTTTCTTCTAAATCATTTAATTGCACACCATGAAAGTTAGCCAACCAATTCACAATATTCGTTGTCTGTTGTGAATCAAGCTGCGCATAAACCTCGGTTCTATTACATGTTGATAAAATCACAGACTCGGTTGCACCAGTGATTTGCCGCAGAGATGCCAGCGCTTGCACTATAGCATCAGGCGAAAACGCAATTTTTTCACGCAATTCAACCGGGGCGGTTTTGTGATTAATACCAAAAGCAATTAGGATCATGGAGTGATTAGACAAACTACAACAAAGGGCTAATTTATTGGCGGCATTGTACGCAAAAGGTAAAACTATTGAAAGCGATGTGCGTTGTATGTTCCTATTGACTCAATCGATTTTTCCTTTTGATGAGTGTGATCCATACTGTGGTAGTCAGACAACTGAACATAAAACAAACATTTTTTGCCCTTACCTTAATTTTTATTCTATTCGGTTGTGCTAATCCTCCAGCACCTTCAGTGAATTTGAATTCTTCATCGCATCAGGCGTCTTTGCAAGGACTAGACCACTGGTCTATTAGAGGTAAATTAGGCTTTAAAAGCCCGGACAAAAAACAAAGTGCAAACTTTAGGTGGCTACAATCACCACGACAATTCCAACTAAATATGACGTCGATCATTGGCACATCCCTTGTCAATATGAAAGGTGATGAAAACCTTGTCTCTTTGGTTGCAGATGATGAAACTTATCAAGATACCGATGCTAGTCGATTAATTTGGCGAGTGACTGGATGGCAAATACCAGTAGAAAATTTACGTTTTTGGATAAAAGGACAACATCAGCGTGCAGACTTAGTGCAAATTAGCGAACAAGGCTGGGTTAACCAATTACAACCGAACTGCGACAATTGTGAAAACTGGTTAATCAATTACGATAACTACAAAAAAGTAGGGCAAACTTGGTTACCCCATAAAGTGGTTTTACATAACAAAATCAACAATAGTCAATTGATAATTCGTGTCAACACATGGAATTTACATGAATAACCGCTCCCAGATATGGTGGCCAAGTCCTGCCAAACTCAATCTTTTTTTACACATTAACGGCCGTTACGAAAACGGCTATCACCAATTACAAAGTTTGTTTCAAATTCTTGATTATGGTGATGAACTCGCTTTTGATGTGAATTCGTCAGGTAAAGTTACGCTAGCGGACCCTATTGCAGGGGTTGCAGATGAAGATAATCTGATCGTAAAAGCCGCGCATTTATTAAAACAACATATTCCTGCGGCTCTATCTACTCATCTAGGTTGCACAATACACCTTAAAAAAAGGCTGCCAATGGGAGGAGGAATTGGAGGCGGCTCTTCAAATGCAGCCACCACATTGTTAGTCCTAAACCGTTTGTGGGGTTGCCAGCTGACGGAAACTGAATTATCAAAGCTTGGATTAAGTTTAGGTGCAGACCTGCCTATTTTTATTCATGGAAACACCGCCTTTGCCGAAGGGGTTGGCGAAAAATTACAACCAGTCAGCCTACCAAAAAAATCTTACCTAGTGGTATTTCCTGATAGCCATGTATCCACAGCAGAGGTTTTTTCTATGCCAAACCTCCCCAGAAATACCCCGAAGATTAACTTTAGCGATTTTAGTTTTGCAAACACCCACAATGATTGCCAACAATTAGTTTGTGATCGCTATCCGAATGTTGCAAAAGCATTACACTGGTTGTTAGAATACGCGCCGTCGAGGATGACCGGCACCGGAGCATGTGTGTTTGCAATATTTGATCATCATCAGGAAGCATTAAATATTCAATCCATGTTGCCAAAAGGCACGACAAGTTTTGTAGCAAATGGGGTAAATACATCCCTTTTACATAGCCAAATCCAAGCACATATATAGAAGTTTAATTGGGGTATAGCCAAGTGGTAAGGCAACGGGTTTTGATCCCGTCATTCGTTGGTTCGAGTCCAGCTACCCCAGCCATTTTTGATAATAATTTGGCGTTGGTGATATAAGGTTTTGATCTGTGACTATATCGTTGGTTCAAGTCCTGCTATCACAGCCATTTTTGATAATAATTTGCCGTTGGTGATAAAAGGGTTTGATCCTCGACTATGTCGTTGGTTCGATTCCAGCTACCCCAGCCAATTTAAAAATTTGGTTACTATGATGACAAGTTTTGCTGTACGGTTTTAATCGCAGACTCAACTTTAAAACAGCAACCAATTAATAAGCACTGAGGATATTACCGTGCCGGATATGAAGATTTTCTCTGGAAATGCAGTACCTGAATTGGCCCAGAAAGTAGCAGATAGGCTTTATACCAAGCTAGGACATGCAAGTGTTGGGCGTTTTAGTGATGGAGAAATCAGTGTCGAAATTCACGAAAATGTACGTGGTTCAGACGTATTTATTGTTCAATCAACTTGCGCTCCTACAAACGACAATTTGATGGAATTGATTGTAATGATCGATGCATTTCGACGTGCGTCAGCGGGTCGAATTACCGCGGTCATTCCTTACTTTGGTTATGCACGGCAAGATAGACGAGTTCGCTCTGCTAGGGTGCCTATCACGGCTAAAGTCGTAGCTGACTTTTTATCAAATGTGGGTGTGGATCGTGTTTTAACAATCGACTTACACGCGGAACAAATTCAAGGCTTCTTCGATGTTCCAGTGGATAACGCGTTTGGAACCCCCATTTTGCTAGATGATATGCGTCAACGTGATTTCCATAATCCGGTTGTAGTATCTCCAGATATCGGTGGTGTTGTACGTGCACGTGCCTTGGCAAAATTAATGAACGACACAGATTTGGCGATTATTGATAAACGCCGCCCAAAGGCAAATGTAGCCCAGGTTATGCACATTATTGGTGATGTGCAAGACAGAGACTGCATCATAGTTGATGACATGATTGATACAGGTGGAACCTTAGCCAAAGCTGCAGAAGCGTTAAAAGCACATGGCGCCAAAAATGTTTATGCCTATGCTACCCACGCTATTTTTTCGGGTAATGCTGCACAAAACTTACGTGACTCAGTAATTGATGAAATTATTATCACCGACAGCATACCTCTTTGCGAAGAAATAAAAGCCCTACCTAAAGTTAAACAATTGACCCTATCTAACATGCTAGCTGAAGCGATTCGAAGAGTAAGTAACGAAGAATCTATCTCTGCAATGTTTGAATACTAAAGTCGGTAGTGACTAAGTACAAAAAAAGCGGCTTCCTTTAGCCGCTTTTTTATTGCTAATTTAGAGCGCGAAGACATTGTTTCCGACACAGACTGGTGTTAATATTCGCCGCCCTTTTTTGGGGACGTTGTAGTTTTTATGGCAATTGTTAGAAAACTTACAGCACTTACGTAAATTTTGGTCGCAAAAATTTACACAAACATACTATATTATTTTGGAGTTACCACATGTCTGATGGAATTTTCACACTAGACGCAGAAGTCCGTACTGATTTAGGGAAAGGTGCGAGCCGCCGCCTACGTCACGCCGGTAAAGTACCTGCAGTCTTATACGGAGCGGGTAAAGAAGCCGTTTCTTTAACCCTTGATCATAACAAACTTTTTCAAGCCCAAGGCTTTGAAGCTTTTTACTCTCATGTTCTAACCTTGAATATTGGTAAAAAGAAAACAGAAGTATTGGTTAAGGATATGCAACGTCATGCCTTTAAACCTATCGTTATGCACGTTGACTTTTTACGTATTGACGCAAAAGTAGCACTTCACACTAACGTTCCTTTACACTTCATTAATGAAGAAAAAGCGGATTCAATTAAATTAAATGGTGGCCACGCTGAACATCACATGGTTGATGTTGAAGTAAGTTGTTTACCAGGCGATTTACCTGAGTACATCGAAGTTGACTTGTTAAACGTTGCACTAGATCAAACGATTCACTTGAGTGACTTAGTCTTACCTAAAGGTGTAACTTTAGTTGAGCTAAACAAAGGCGAAGACGACCATGATTTAGCTGTTGTTACAGTTAAACTTGCGAAAGGCCCTAAAGCTGAAGATGAAAGCGATGACGATGCAGATGCAGAAGAAGCACCTGCGGAATAAGTAGCTTGACTGATAAACAATTAGCGCACATTAGCCTAATTGTGGGCCTGGGTAATCCAGGCCCTGAATATCAGCATACACGTCACAATGCTGGTTCGTGGTTTGTAGAATCACTCGCAAAAATGTACAACTGCACCTTAAAATTTGAAAGCAAATTTTTTGGTTACACTGGTCGCATCTCGATTGGTGGTCAAGATATAAGACTTCTCATCCCTACTACCTATATGAACAAAAGCGGCCAAGCTGTTGCGGCAATGGCGAATTTTTATCGTATTCCACTGACAGGTTTATTAGTAGCATTTGACGAGTTAGACCTGCCTCCGGGCACCGCAAAATTTAAGACAGGTGGAAGCTCTAGTCAGAATGGTATTCGAGATATTGTTAGTAGCTTGGCCAATCAAAGAGATTTTTTGCGGTTGCGAATAGGTATTGGCCATCCAGGCAATAAGAACCGTGTGACCGGTCATGTATTGGGCAAAGCGCCACAAATAGAACAACAGCAAATAGAAGATGCGATTGACGAAGCAACTCGTTGCCTAGAAATATTAATCAAAGACGATCTCAAAAAAGCCATGAATAGATTGCATTCGTTCAAGGCAGAATAGAAATTCAATAAACAGATTAACTATGGCGTACACCGTCAGTTTATTTATACGAAATTAAGAGGAAAACAGAATGGGTTTTAAATGTGGCATCGTAGGTTTACCAAACGTCGGCAAATCAACACTTTTCAACGCCTTAACCAAAGCCGGAATTGAAGCGGCTAACTTCCCATTTTGTACTATCGAGCCGAATACCGGTGTGGTTCCGGTACCTGATCTACGCCTAGACAAACTAGCGGAGATAGTTAATCCCAAACGTACGATTCCTACCACTATGGAATTTGTGGATATTGCAGGTCTAGTTGCCGGCGCTTCTAAAGGTGAAGGTTTAGGCAATAAGTTTTTAGCTAACATTCGTGAAACTGACGCCATTGGCCACGTAGTTCGTTGTTTCGACAATGAGAATATTGTCCATGTTGCGGGTAAAGTAAGCCCTCAAGATGATATTGAAATTATCAATACCGAGTTGGCATTGTCAGATTTAGAAACGACGGAAAAGGCATTACACAGAGTCGCTAAACGCGCTAAAGGTGGCGATGCCGACGCAAAAGCCGAACTTAAAGTATTAGAAAAAATTAAACCTCATTTGGATGAGGGAGCGCTGTTACGTTCATTAGAGTTAGATAAAGATGAACTTAAGCTCATCAGTTACATGAACTTTTTAACGCTTAAACCTACCATGTATATTGCCAACGTTAATGACGATGGTTTCGAAAACAATCCATACCTCGACAAAGTGCGAGAAATAGCGGCAGCTGAAGGCGCGGTAGTTGTAGCGGTGTGTGCTGAAATCGAAGCCGAGATTGGTGAACTGGACGACGAAGAAAGAGCTGAATTTATGGCGGATATGGGCTTGGATGAGCCTGGTCTGAACCGAGTTATCCGTTGTGGTTACGAGTTGCTTGCACTTAACACCTATTTTACCGCTGGTGTTCAAGAAGTACGCGCTTGGACTTACCGAGAAGGCTCCACTGCGCCGCAAACCGCGGGAGTGATTCACACTGACTTCGAAAAAGGATTTATTCGCGCAGAAATTATCAGTTATGAGCACTTCATCGAATTCAACGGTGAACAAGGTGCCAAAGATGCCGGTAAATGGCGTTTAGAAGGCAAAGAATATATTGTTAAAGATGGTGATGTCATTCACTTTAGGTTTAACGTTTAGACATCAGTTTAACGTAAAAACCTGTTAGGTTCTCCAACACCACATCAGTGTTGGAGAATTCTCGAAAGCCGCCCTTAAAGGCTAGTTTGATTGAGAGCCTGGGTTAATATTTTACTAAACCTCGTAAAATCCTCAATATGTGGTAAGTGACCTAAACCCTGCATTTCGTATAACCTTCCATTTGGGATCATATTCAAAACTTTCTTACCTAATTGGTCATATCTCCCAAGTTCGTAGTGATTTCCTTGTTTTTGCCAATTTCTGCCAGGACCGGTTCTATCCCTAGTTCCGAGAATCAAGCTCACCGGCATCGATAAGAGTTCAAATTCGGTGACTACTGGTTGCGTAAATATCATGTCATACGTTTTAGCATTGACCCATGCAATTAACGCTTTATCAGGTCCATTTAATTGCCCAATCATAAAGTCTGTTAAGGCCGCATATTGTTCATTCCATTGACCATCATAATAAAACTTTCGTTGATAATCTTTCACACCTTGAGCGGTTTTATTAAGTTCATTCTTATAGAAAAAGTCGCTGTCTTTGTATTCAACATATTCCAAGTAATTTTCTAAGCCTATAGGATTAAGCAATATTAATTGCTTAGTGAAATTTGGGTACATTAAAGCAAAACGGCTCGCTAACATCCCTCCCATAGAATGTCCAAGAACGATAGTTTCTTTGACTTTCAGACTATCCAACAGACTTTTTGTATGACTGGCTAACACAGCAAAAGAGTATTGATAATCTGTTGGTTTAGAAGACTTGCCAAAACCAACTTGATCCACCATTAACACACCGTAACCCAACTTTTGTAAAAAATTTGCTGTGGTGGCCCAATAATCGGCAATAAAGTTTTTACCATGAAGCAGCGTCACTACGGGTTTGTTTGCTTGTCCCGGCAAAATACTATAGGCGAGTTGCAGTGTTTTACCTTGGGATTGCAACTCAAAGAACTTAACTTCTTGACTATAGTCATATTGACTAAGCACAGCATCATAGGAAGCAGTCGTGTTTTTTTGTGGTTGTTGTGGCACTTGCGCAGCTACATTGTTAATTAAAAACAACAAGCTCAAAAGTGTTGTTACTTTTCGAAATCCAAACATAGCCTAGGCCTTTTTAAAAAATATAAACTGTTACAGATTACAAAGATGTCGTTCAAAATGAATAGTTCACTACAGATGTGTATTTTTGGGAACTTATGCTGCCAGAATCTAAAATGCTCAGCTGATAGGCCTTTGTGTAATGCGTAAATCTGAATTTTAATGGTGCGACCAAAAATTCAACTCATCAGTCGATTAAATCGATTGATGAGTCATGCTCAAAAACAAATATCTACTCTTGCGAAATAAAATACGTACCACTTTCAATGTAAGTTACTAGGTAAGATTTACCAGCTGTGCCAATGGCACAAAGGTCAATCTCAGTGTCGGCAATGCTCAACTCATCACAATTGGCGATACTATACCCTCCACTGACCTCTCCTTGAGTAGAAGAGGCAATATCTGCACCAGCGATGGCGATAGTGTATGCGCCATCAGCAAATACTCTTACTTTGTATTTGTCGGCTTCTGGTGCTTGTTCCTTTTCAAAAATATCTACAGCTCGAGATTGCCCGTCTTGCCATGCAATAACCCAGTAATCCTCTTTATCATCTAAGGTGACTTCTGTACTTGCTCTATTTTCGCCATTATTAGCATCTTGAATTGCAAAGTCTGTTTTATCGTTATCGGATACCCACTCATAGCGGTGGTTGTCGCTAACATCTTCAGCTAGAACTTCTAGTTCTTTAAAGTCACTGTTGAATACATCTCGATTAAAAAGCTCACTTTTGACATGAATTGAAACGGCCCTATCTAAGGTATTCACAACCGCAATATCAGCGTAGGAATCCGTTTCAATTTCTTCAAGAATTTCATCCGCTATTTTATCTGACTCACCACATGCAGTGACGAGAAAAAGAGGAAAACATAGTGCCACTAACGACATACGACAATTGATTGGTAACATAAAAACTTCCTTGAAAGTAATGAATAGGCCGCTAGTTTATCTGAAAGCGCGGCCTCAATATCGTAAATATTTGTAAAGGTTTGAATTAGAATAATTCAAAGTGTGTCATTAGTTATAATGTACGCTAGGCAGGGAAACCTAGCGTGATTCAATTGACAACTAGGAACTAAGTCGCTTCACCAGATTTAGGGTTAGGACCATACTCATTGTCGTCGTGGCTATCTTGCACCAAAAATACGATTAGAATAATAATGCCGATAAGTGGGATGAAAGAAATCAATTGCCACCAACCAGTACGTCCTGTGTCGTGAAGACGTCTAGCAGCAATACTGATACTAGGGACTAACATAGCGAGTGAAAAAATCAGCGAAAGGAAACCAAGCCCCAAAATCGCATCAAGAACAGAAACAAGAATAATTAAAATCGTGTAAATCAGAAAAAACATCCAATATTCTTTTCTTCTTGCTCGACCTGTGAACTCTGCATATTTTTGTAACGCTCCAATAAAATAATCCATATTGGATCCTCCTTGTTGTTGTGTTTAGAAATAGTAAAAATTTTACGTTTGCTGAAACTGAAAAATACAGTCCCCTTCTCAAAATTTTTTATTTTGTCTTATACATTGATAAAAATATCACTTTTTAGGGCAAGCTCTTTTTTGCCAAGCAGCGATAAAGAAGCGATAAAGAAGCGATAAGTGAATAAGACAAACTTCACTACGATACCCTGTTTCGTTTAAATTTCCAGTTTGGTTTCACTAAAAATAATCAGCAATTAACACCGAGTTTGTAACTTAGTAATAATAATTAAATAGCCCCAAAACAGTTAATGTTTAGTATGCTTTTTCTTTTTGAAAGAGAACCAAATAATTGATAACAAGAAGAAAATGGGAAAGACTAATAATAATGAAGGCCAAAACCAACTAAAAAAGGTGTCCATCACAAATCCCCAGTTAGTACCAGAAGCCGAATGGAAGATAGAACTTGGATTTTCGAGCCATTCTAATACAGTAACAAGTGTTGAAACGCCCAAACATACTAAGACGCTAACTATTACGGATAACCTTGCTATGACTTTCCAGTTTTTTATCATGTGATTTACTTACTTTTGTGTAGTATTCATATTAACGGCCGGGCTACATTTTTTATATGCTATATAAATAGTATTGCTTTTTATCACGTTATTAAATAGTCATAATTGTATGAGATACATGACTGCGTATTTGCAATTAGTACGCTCAATTTGGGTGAGTCTCAGTGTTTTTTGCTTAATCAGACAAAAAATTGCTGCCACTTGCTTAGTATCTAACCAAACAGACACTTTATTGTCATAAAACGGTTGACGACAAAAACCTAGATCAGCATAATACGCGCCACTTCGGAGACGGAGTGATTTAGTGGCTACATAGCTCAGTTGGTTAGAGCACATCACTCATAATGATGGGGTCGCAGGTTCGAATCCCGCTGTAGCCACCACTTTTATCTCATGCAGGATAAAAGTATGCGGGAGTGGTGGAATTGGTAGACACGCTGGATTTAGGTTCCAGTGCTTCACGGCGTGAGAGTTCGAGTCTCTCCTTCCGCACCATTATTGTAGTTTTTGTTGGGGTATAGCCAAGTGGTAAGGCAACGGGTTTTGATCCCGTCATTCGTTGGTTCGAGTCCAGCTACCCCAGCCAATTTTAAGAAATTTGGCTGTATTAGAATTCTTTAAATTGATATTGTAAATTCAGGGACATCCATGACTGTTTCCTGAGAATAGATGACGGCAAGTCATTCTGTTACTCTCTTGGGGTATAGCCAAGTGGTAAGGCAACGGGTTTTGATCCCGTCATTCGTTGGTTCGAGTCCAGCTACCCCAGCCATATATAAGAAAAACGCTAAGCATTTGCTTGGCGTTTTTTGTTTTAGCTGTGCAATTAAAACAACAGGTTTTGATCCGTTACTATGTCGTTGGTTCGAGTCCAGCTACCCCAGCCATATATAAGAAAAACGCTAAGCATTTGCTTGGCGTTTTTTTGTTTTAGCTGTGCAATTAAAACAACAGGTTTTGATCCGTTACTATGTCGTTGGTTCGAGTCCAGCTACCCCAGCCATTTATAAGAAAAACGCTAAGCATTTGCTTGGCGTTTTTTGTTTTAGCTGTGTAATTAAGAC
>NZ_JBDVXF010000005.1:0-361990 GCF_039964565.1 Paraglaciecola sp. | reverse complement strand
CCTCGCCCAAAGGGAGAACACCAGCGACTTTCACTCTTCGTTCTAGTCCTTTGAAAGGGGGTAGCCATTCCTGCAGGACTACGCCTCGATTGAAAGTCGCTGGTGTTCTCTGAGTGACTAATTGATAAGATGAATTGGTATGATAAATTCTACAGCCTCGTTTTATGTCTGAATGAGATAGAGACATATGGACAATCCGATAATTAAATTTGAAAGCTGGTGGCATGAAGCATTAGTCAATTGTCCATTGCGGCAAAAAAGTGCGGTTTGTGTATCAACAATAGATAGAGATGGTTTTCCGTCTGGTAGGTTTGTTGACTTAAAGTCAGCGAGTGAAAAAGGATTTGTTTTCTGCTCATACTATGATTCTGTAAAGGGTAAGCATATTGCACATAACTCAAAAACCGCAATGACTATATGGTGGGATCATGTAGGCTATCAAATTCGTGTTGTAGGTACAGCTGAAGTAATTACCGATGTTGAAGCTGATGTTTTTTGGCAAACTCGAAGCAGAAGTGCTCAATTAACTACTACTGCCTTTGACCAAAGTGAGCCATTGGTTGCAGAGGATGATTTAACAACTCGCTTACAGGATGCCTCGACAAGTTTTGCAGAGCAACCTATCCCTAGACCAAATAATTGGGGTGGTTATTGTATTGCGCCTGTTTCAATTGAATTTCTTACATTCAGGGAAAGCAGGTTACATCTCCGAGAGTTATTTAAATACAAAGATAATGGCTGGTTTAAACAATTACTTCAGCCGTAAAATGTATTACAAATCAATTAGTCCGACCTCAACTCGCTGCGCTTGTTTCGTCGGCATATTGGGGAGTTAGATTAAAAGATAAGTGCTCCCTATAATCACATGTTAATGAGTTAGGACGTAGATAAATGCACACTTCGAATATAGAGCGAGCCGAGAAATTCGCTATCGAAATGGGAATGAAATGCCCTGTTCTTTTAGGGCCAATGGCTGGAGCTTGTCCCGTTGGTCTCTCGATAGCGGTGGCTAAAGGCGGGGGCATGGGGGCTTGTGGTGCTCTGCTAATGCAACCAGACGCAATAAAACAATGGGCCGCTGAATTTCGGGCTGCGACCGATGGACCCTTTCAATTGAATTTATGGATACCGGATGCAGCACCAAGAAGAAACGCAAGTCATGAGAATGAGCTACGGGCTTTTCTTAGAGGTTGGGGTCCTGAAGTTAGCACTGAAGCGGCTATTGAAGCACCACCAGATTTCGAATCTCAGTGTCATGCTCTACTTGAAGTTGAACCCCCAGTAATTTCATCTATTATGGGGCTGTTTGATGCATACTTTGTAAAGCAAATGAAAGCCAAAGGCATCAAATGGTATGCAAACGTAACAACTGTTGCAGAAGCCATAGAAGCTGAAGCCGCTGGCGCCGATGTAGTTGTTGCCAAGAGTTTTGAGGCGGGCGGGCATTCAGGTGCCTTTAAGCCAGAGGATGCAACGCGCTTTGGTGTCGGTGCCATATCCTTGGTGCCAGCAATCGCTAATGCCGTTGACCTGCCTATCGTTGCGACAGGAGGAATAGCAGATGGACGTACTGCAGCTGCGGTACTTTTGCTTGGTGCATCTGCGGTTCAAATAGGAACCGGCTTTTTACGGGCTACTGAATCTACCATCCCGTCGGCATGGTCTGAAGCAATTGCAAATGCGAGGCCTGAAGATACTATAGTGACTAAGGCCTACTCAGGGAGAGCCGGACGCAGCATAGCAACTAAATACGCCATCGCTATGGAAGCTGCCGATTCCCCTGAGCCAGCACCTTATCCAATTCAGCGTGGGCTAACGCAAGTAATGCGGACTGCTGCTGTTAAAGAAAATCGAATCGAAAGTATGCAGGCATGGGCAGGCCAGAGTGCAGGTATGGCTCAATCGTACTCCGCAACCAAAATTACTCAAGAAGTCTGGAATTCTGTGAGGGCTGCGTTAGGGAGCTAGGTGATGTGAGCAAAATATTGGCATGAAAAAAGCTAATCGGGTAGCCGGAGGTCTCTGACCACCTGCCCATACAACACCCTGCATGCGGCTCCGCACAGGGCGTTTCACTTAGGATAGTGAAGCGCAATACGACCTGCCTTGAAGGTGAATTCAAGGAAGTTGCTTTCACTAGTTTTAACGACGTAGCTTTTGATTGTGTTTAAGGATCAACTTTCAAGCGACATAAATAAATTTTACAAGGCGTTCAAATGGATACAGTAATATTGTCATTTTTGCTGCAAAGAAACGCAGCTAAGCCTGCCAACATCACTGCATTAATTAACTCGGCGTTAACACACTCACGGAGGATACATGTTTCCTATTGATATTTGGTTTACTTACACATTAGCTTGTTTGCTTTTAGTAATATCGCCAGGTCCCGACAATATACTGGCGATTGGAAGAGGGCTTAGTCAAGGTAAAGTCGCTGCATCGGTATCTGGTTTTTCATCTGGTGCAGGAATATTGTTTCATGTTTTGACTGCAACTTTTGGACTTACATTATTAATACAAACATCTGAATTAGCTTTTGTTGTTGTAAAGGTTATAGGTGCTTGTTATTTAATTTGGTTGGGAATAAAAGTATTAAGATCTAGAAATCTAATCAACCTGGCTCCTGCTGCTAAACAACCAGTGAAAGCAATCTTTACAACGGGTTTTCTATCTGCAGCTTTAAATCCTAAACCGGGTATGTTTGTACTGGCTTTTATCCCTCAATTTGTAAGTCCCGAATTAGGTTCAGTTACAACTCAAATGATAGTATATGGCATTTGGTTTGCGTTACTTACCGGCATAGGCTTCTCATTAATGGGGGTGTTTGCTTCAAAGCTAACTGGTTGGCTTCAAAGTCGTCCTAAAATTATTAATGGTCTAAATATCGGTGCTGGCTTAACATTTATAACTTCAGGTTTAGCTGTTGCTACATTAAATCAGAGCAAATAAAGTGTTTAGTCCGCTTAATGTGTGCGTTAGCTACTCAATTTTCATTACTGATTCGACGCCAACGACAATATCGCCAATGTAGGGTTGCAATAACGCTAGTAGCTGATTATGCGAGTCATTAATTTTCTTGTGTACGAGTACTTCACCGTGTTCGTCAATAATACAGACGTAAAGCAGCCGAGCATGTAAACCCGTTCCACAATAGTAGGGATGTGTATTAGTATAAAAGTTCATTGAGTCTTCTCCGTTTAACGTGGGCGTTGAGACTATTATTTATTCCACACTCATGAGAATTACTATGTTAATAGGTCGTGTTTCTGAACTGACGGGAGCAACTCGTAAAGCTATTAGGTACTATGAGTCTATAGGTTTGATTTCACCTCCTGACCGAAAGGGTAGCTACCGTATTTATGATGACCATGATGTCATGGTTGTCAGTATGATTTGTCGAGCCAAAACTCTTGGGTTTAGCCTCTTTGAAATCAAAGAGATTGTTTCCAAAAAAACTCATGAAAAGAAGCTTCCTATTGAGTTGGTGCATCGAGTAATAGATAAAAAAATATCAGATTTAAAACAAGAGGTTGAAGCGCTTTTACTCAAATCGGAAAATTTGAAGGAATTTAAAGATGATTTAGTTAAAGAATTCAATTGACCTTGTCCCTAAGGGCAAGGGTTACAGTTAGTTTTTAATTAACTGACTGGATGAATTATCTTGAAAAAACTGAATTTTGAAAACACAACCATATTAATAACTGGCGCATCTTCTGGTATTGGCAAAGAGTTTGCGAAACAATTTGCTAGTAAAGGGGCTAATTTAATCTTAACAGCTAGAACGCATAGCGATCTTATGAATCTAGCGGAATATCTCGAATCTGAACATACGAATATTTTGATTAAAACTATTCCTGCGGATTTAAGTGAACCAAATGGTGCTAGAAAATTATATGAAAAAATAAGCGACTTAGGCCTGCCGGTTGATTATTTAATTAATAACGCGGGTTTTGGAAAGTTTTGTGAATTTTCTGGTGAGAGCTTTGAAACGTATCATAGAATGTTGATGTTAAATATCAATGCATTAGTAGAGCTTACCCATTTATGTCTACCTGCAATGAAAGACAAAAATAGTGGTGGAATTATTAACGTCGCTTCTATTGCTTCTTTTCAACCACTACCCTATCAAACTGTTTATGGTGCCTCTAAAGCCTTTGTTTTAAGCTTTTCAGAGGCGCTAACGGGGGAGTTATTAGACACCAATATTCGAATTATGGCCTTATGCCCAGGAACAACCGAGTCTCGTTTTATGGAAAATGCTAATGCTGACACATCTAAAATGGACTTAGCTCCAGCAAGCGAAGTGGTTAGATCCGCGCTCATTGGTTACGAGAAAAATAGAATATATACAGTATCTGGAAAAATGAATTACTTAATGTCTCTAATACCTCGATTAGTTTCACGTAAAACAACGGTCAGAATAGTAGTTAATATGTTTAAGGAAAGTGTACTAGGAAAAGTAGCTTAGTTTTGAATATCGCTTAACACATATGAGCCTCAGGTTAGTCAGTAGGTGCTAGTGTGCTCTTGATCAATCAATTACCAAGTCACCCATTGTAATTATTTAGAACACATTGCAGAACTTGTTTTTTATAGGATGATTTTGTATCTGGCAGTGACTTGGTGGTAGAAATACCCAATACTTCGAACCTGGAACTCAAGTGATAAAATATATTTAATATGGTGCATATGAGGTTATGTTTTAATTATTAATAATGTAAGAACTCAAACCTTCTCTATTTTTAAAGTTTGTAAACAAAGCCTAGCAATAGTTTTGTGTAAAACATGTGCACCGACATAATTTACAATGGTAAAACCAATGCGCAAAACCTGCTTACTTTTTGATAACGACGGCACCTTAGTCGACAGCGAATATTTATGTAATTTGGCCATTAAACAGCAGTTCGCTGAGTTGGGTGTCTATCTTGATGTTGACCATTTAGTAGAGCATTATCGTGGTAAAAAAATGGGGAGTATTTTATCAACGTTGGGCTCTAAACATAAGGTATCAATACCAGATAACTTTTTACCGGACTATCGCGAACGTGTCGCTAAATTATTCGAAAACCAATTAAAACCAGTCAAAAATATTGAGTTTGCGTTGTCAAAATTACCGCAACAAAAAGCGGTAGTATCAAATGGTCCTAAATTTAAAATTGAGCAGGCATTAACGATATGTGGTTTAGGGCAATATTTTGGTGAGCGTATCTACAGTGCTTATGACCTTGATAAATATAAACCGGACCCTGAAATCTACCTAAAAGTAGCAAAAATATTAGGCGTAAAACCACAAGAATGTGTTGTCATAGAAGATAGTATCACAGGTGTAACGGCCGGCAGCCAAGCGGGTATTAGCACTTTATTTTACAATAAAACTCATGAGAGTCATCAACTGACTAATGTAACTGATTTTGAAGACATGGCTGATTTACCACAGTTAATTGCTAATTTATCTTCAGTCACTTAGGCGTATTCGATATTCCCAAAAGCCTGATTAACCACCAATATGCCTTTATTGATTAGCACATATGGGGTATAAATTGCTTAATCCTATGGGCTAGGATGCTTGGAGGCAAACATAAAGCTACTGCAACGTATGACGGAATGGGCAGGGTTCGGTGCAAAAACCGAACAACTCATATTCGCCCAGTTTAATGAGTTACTCACCAAAGTACCGTTATTATATTTTGTTTTGTTGGTCAGTTCTTTGGCCTTAACTTACACCTACTATGGCGTTGCCCCTGATTATTTAACGGTTCATGTGGCGGCTTTTTTAAGCGTTGCCTGTGTCCTTAGGGCATTCAAGTGGTATCGCTTTAGATTTCAAAATTTTACTCAACTTCAAGCACTACACCAAATCCGAATGACAGTGCTGTTCTCTATCATTATGGGGTTTGGTTTTTCCATTTGGGGCTTTGCGCTCTATGGATATGGTGACATTAGTTTAAGAGTACATGTAGCTTATTACATGTCGGTTACTGTTATTGGCATTATTGTGTGTTTACTTCACTTACCGGCAGCGGTTTGGTCAACCACCCTCACTGTAGGTGCGCCTTTTGTGGTATTTTTTGTTAATACTGGTGAATTGATTTTTGTCGCCATTGCAGTCAACTTTTTACTGGTAGCTGCGGTTTTAGTGTTGATTACTTTGAGCTACTATCGGGCATTTTCGAACGTCATAGCGGCTAAAGAAGAGTTGCAGACACAACATCAACATACCCAACAACTCAACATTCAAAATGAATTACTGGCGAATCTGGATGGCTTAACAGAATTAGCCAATCGCCGCAGTTTTTCCAAACATCTCAGTCAAAAGTTACGGGAAAATATAGATAAACAGTGCTTTGTTGTGGCATTGATCGATTTAGATGGTTTTAAACCTGTTAATGATATCCACGGCCACGCAGCTGGGGACCGAGTGCTAAAAGAGGTGAGTCAGCGTTTAATTAAGGTGTTAAAAGGTAAAGGGTTTTTGGCGCGCATAGGTGGTGACGAATTCGCACTGGTTATCGACCATGACAATTGCCATGAAGCAATTCAAAGCTTAGGCAATAACATCACCAAAGAGATTCAAAAGCCATTTGAGATGCGCACCGGTTTAGTACAAATTTCAGGATCATGTGGATTCGCTATTTATCCCGAAGGCGGAGAAAGTGTAGATGAATTGATGGACAGTGCCGATTTTGCACTATATGAAGCCAAGACCGCTTCCAGAGGTAGTTCCATTATTTTTTCTGGTGAACATAAGCGCTTAATTAAGCAAAAATCAAAATTGGAACTCGCACTAAACCAAAGCATCAAAAATAGCGAATTAAGTTTAAATTATCAGCCCATTGTTGATGGAAAAACGGGTGAAATCATAGCCCTAGAAGCGCTCGCAAGATGGAATAACCCAGAACTTGGGATGGTGCCACCAGACGAATTTATCATGATTGCAGAAAAAAGCGGTATGGTAACTGAAATCACTTTATGCCTATTTGAAAAAGCGGTTCGAGATCTTAAAAATTGGCCCGAGCATTTATTTTTGTCGTTTAACCTTTCTGTGCATGACGTAATGAATCAACATACTCTGCAAAGGTTATCTGAAATACTCCAAGAACACTGTGTATCTGAGCAGCGTGTTCAGCTAGAAATCACAGAGACAATTATGATGAGTGATCTCGAACATTGTTCGAATACCACCAAAATGTTGCAACAAAAAGGTTTTATGATTGCATTGGATGATTTTGGCTCTGGCTACTCGAGTTTGAGTTACCTCCATAAATTAGCGTTCGACAATCTCAAAATTGATCGCGGTTTCGTGAAAAATTTACTTGAGGATCCTCGTAGTCAAGGTGTGGTGAAAACCATTGTCGAGTTATGCAGCAGTTTTAATGTAAGTTGCACTGTAGAAGGAGTAGAAACCGCAAAGCAAAGAGACTTATTGCTTACTTTGGGATGTCAGCAGATGCAGGGGTATTATTTTTATCGGCCAGCTAAGATTGAAGATCTCAAACTATAATTGGCAAGCAAGCGCAAGGGGGAAGTACCACGACCTTAACCCCAGCTTGCAGCTAACCAATTAAAGGCATACCCGTAAAACTGCCATGAAAACTCATTAGTACCCCATAAAGTATCAGTCCAAGAAAAATAACCGCAATGTCCCATAAAAAGCTGACTGGTTGTTTAGGTTTGTAGCGCCCACCTTTAGAAACTAAATACACATCTACAAGGGCAAATACCCCAAAACTTAGGAATACTATGGTACTCGCTAGGTCGCCGTTAGCTGCCAAATGAGGGCCACTCCATAGTATTAGTCCAATTAGCATAGGATGACGAACAAATCGTTTGATGTTATTCGGTATTTCAGCAGCACACATCATTATGACGGCAAATGGCATGGAAACAAAAGCTAAAGTGCGTCCCCAAGGTAAGGGGTCCCAAAGAGGCACAAAGTCTGAAAGGCTGAAACCATAAGTAATTGACCCCAATCCAATCAAAGAAATCAGACTAAATAACATTTTATATTTTTTCTCTCCTAAGGTTGTTACCAACTGAGGTTTGAAAGGTGTTGACGGCACCAAGTGAATACCAAAGAAAATTAGTGTTCCAATAACCAGTAACATCATAATTGTGCCCCCTGTTGCGCCTGTAAATTATCGATGATTTTCGTTAGTACCTGCGAGGTAATCTGCAGATCTTGTTTGGGTATCCCCCGCGTTATATCGGCCTCTAACGCATTTAAAATATCGTCAACCTTAGATATCTTTTTATTGGGGGTTATGTGTAAATAATTGACTCGTTTGTCTGTTTTGCTTTGAACCCGCTTGACCAAACCTTGGGCTTCGAGTTTGGAAATAGCAATAGATAGTGTAGCTGCTCTTACTGAGAGTTTTTCGGCTAACGCTTTTTGAGTCATGTTTTGCTCTCCCATCAATAAACCGGCAATACGCATTTCTTGGTAGGTAATACCAATTGGTGACAACCTAGTTTCAAGGGTTTTTGCTATCACTCGATGGATTTTTCCAAAATGACTGAGTAATGACTGATGAGTCTTAGTGAGAATTTTAACCATAACAAAGATACTAAAAATTATTTATAGTTAGTCTAACTAACTAATGTTTCGAAATCAATATCTATTTGAATTAACCGAGAGACGGGTACTAAGAACAATTATTCTAGGACCAACTATTGTGATGTAACTTGGGGGGGCAGGCGCTTGAGTTATAGATTGAACGCCGGAACATTAGGTGTCAATGGACTGAAAATTCAAGTAACTGCTGTGGGGGTAGAGGTTTACTGTAGTAATACCCTTGTACAAAATTACACTCTAGTGCGTTTAACAATCTTAATTGCTCCTCAGTTTCAACGCCTTCGGCAACAACCGTGAGCCCTAAACTATGTGACATAGCAATGGTCGCTTTGACTAAATCACTATCTGCCTTGTTATGGGCGATACCTTGAATAAAACTGCGATCTATTTTCAGTTCATCAAAAGGATACTGTCGTAAATAACTGATAGATGAATAGCCAGTTCCAAAATCATCCATCGCTAACTTTATGCCTAAATTGTTTATGTCAACTAAGGCTTCTTGGATGTACGATTGCGCCCTCATCAATACCCCTTCGGTTATTTCTAAATCTAAACTTTCGGGGCGAATATTCGCTGCAATAAGCGCTTGTTTGATAAAGCTAATAAATTGCTTATCTCTAAATTGGCGAGGGGATAAGTTCACTGAAATTGTGTAGCTCTGCTGTTGTCTATTTTGCCATTCGTTTAAAAAGCTTAGTGCTTGTTCAATAACATATTTGCCAATAGGAACAATGAGCCCAGTGTGTTCCGCAATCGGAATAAACTCATCTGGGGTGATATTTCCAAGCACTGAATTATGCCACCGCAGTAACGCTTCAGCGCCAATAACTGTTTGGGTTTTAGTATCCAATTGGGGTTGGTAATGAATTTCAAATTCATTACGTTCGAGTGCGCCGCGCATTTGTTCTTCAATTTCAAGACGGCGCTGCATTATTAAATTCATTTCGGCGGTAAAAAATGAAAAAGTGTTTCTTCCTAATGCTTTGGCTTGATACATAGCCGTATCGGCATTGCGCAGTATGTCAGAGGCACTATGGCCATTTTCTGGGTACATAGCAATACCAATACTGGTGGTGAGTATTAATTCTCTACCGTCAATTTTAAAGGGTTCTCTAAAGGTATCCAGTAAATTTTCAGCTACGGCAAGGGCACTATTTTCAGCGTTTAGACCTCGCAATAAAACAATAAACTCATCTCCTCCCAAACGACCTACAGTATCTTCTTTACGCAACACTTTCTGTAATCTTGCTGCCGTTTTGATCAGTAGTTTATCGCCGACTTCATGACCTAACGTATCATTAATTTTCTTAAAATCATCAATATCGAGAAAAAACACTGCGGCTTTTTGGTTGTTTCTTTCAGCTTCAATCAACATTTGAGACAAACGCTCTAGGGCTAAAAAACGATTGGGTAGAGAGGTTAGGGTATCAAAGTAAGCTTGATGACGGATCACCTCGGCGGATTGATATTGTTCGGTAATATCTCGAATGATTGCGACTACTTGATTGTACTGCGATAAGTGATTAATTCTCGCTTCAAAATAAACCAATCCATGAGGTAAATCGAGTGAGTACTCAAAGGTTACGATCCCTTTTTGTTGAGACAATTTTGCGAAATTAGTCTTAAATTTTTCTGCCACTTCCTCTGGTAATAAATGAGCAATATTTTCACCCACTAATTGGTTTGGGGGAACATAAAGGTTTTGAGGATTACTGGCATGGTAATCGAGGATTTTTCCATTTTCATCCATTAAAAAATATAAATCAGGAATCGCCTCAAATATAGTTTCAAGCATGTTATCTTTGAGTAAAGCGTGAGCTTGAGCTTGTCTAACGTCGGTTAAATCCACATCAATACAATACATTTGTTTAGTATTATATTGATTGGTAAACATCACATGACTTGAAAATACCGTGATATCTTGATTACTTTTATTGCGTAAAGTGATCTCACTTGCTGGAATTTCTACGCCATTTTTTACCCAGTCGCTATGTGCAGCGATAACATGGCGCTGCATCGGTTTAGGGATAATTAAGTCTTCTATTTTTTGCCCTGTCGCCTCTTCTTTACTAAAGCCATAAAGTAATTCACTCGCTTTGTTCCAATAGATAACACGTCTTTGTTCATCGTATCCTTGCACAGAAATAGCAGAAACTGCCTCAAATAACTGGTGAAGTGAGTCATTGATAACATACGGGTGGGTCAACATACTTTGAACTTTGTTTGATTTCATAGGCGAGATCCAAATATTCCGTGTCTTTGGTAGTCAATA
Source organism: Paraglaciecola sp. (assembly GCF_039964565.1). GTDB lineage: Bacteria > Pseudomonadota > Gammaproteobacteria > Enterobacterales > Alteromonadaceae > Paraglaciecola. The sequence goes on along the minus strand of NZ_JBDVXF010000005.1, from coordinate 351,146 downwards.
ATAGGCCTAATTAACGCAATTGGCTGAATTATAAGAATTAGGTCTAAGTTACTAATATATCCCTTTTTGTGAAATCTTGGCATTTATTTGACTAGAGATTTTTGATTGAGCGATAGCCATTTTTTGCCATGAATTACTTCATGGCGCTGTAACTGTCTACAAAAATGGCAGGTTTTAGAATTAACCAACGGGACTTAATCTTAGTCAATTCTCAATGTTTTACCTGCCATTTTGCCTATTAAAAAGTGCAACTAGGCTGTTTTACCTAGGGTAAATTTAGTGTCCTCAGTTCGTAATAAATACAAGGCAAAACATGCAGCCCACATTGGCCATGCTGCAAAAAACAGCAAGTTATTAAAAGGATCTAAATATTGTCCCATTGCAGAAAGAGTAGAACCACCGTGAAGTAAAAAGATCAGTCCGTATGTTAGACGTTTTTGTAATCCCGCTAAAAATGCAAGAACCAATATAAGTTGCAGTGCGCCTAAAGTGTAAGCAATGGATTCTCCTAAGCCCGAAATAGCATAGAATTTTTCAAAGATTTTAATGCTGTGCCCAGGATTAATAAACTTGTCTAATGTCCATACAAACATCACTATAAACACACCGAGTCTTAGGGCCAATAAAGACCACTGCAATCGACCACGAACATCACTCGGTATCGCTTCACTCATCTTAAATCCTCATTTTTTGTTAGTTGTTGTCTAGTAAATTAGACTGGTTAGCTAAGACATTGATAATTTGTGGCCATGCAGAAAATTAATCACAAAGGGAAATATAGTTTCGCTTTTTACATGGCCTATCATCACGCAATGTAACAGACCGCCAAACTGGAAATTGATTTCAATAGAATATTATTCAGCTCTTAACTCTGTGAACAGAATGAAAGCAGTGAGAAACTGCTAAGTGGAAAATGGAAGCATATGTAAACGAAATAACTTTTAAGTTAGTCATTAGAACTACAATAGCCAAGCAAGCGAATATGCTCGCTATTATCAATCAGGTCTTACTTTTGACATGGTTCACACATGGCAGGATTGTTTTCACATAAGCTGTCGAAAGCTTGCGATGTTTGACGTTCTACGTTCCGACTAATTATCCGATTTAAATGGTCTCGAAACCATATTAATCCTTGATCATTATCTTGTCGTTTGTGCCATATAGCAGCTATTTGTTGTGGCATTAGTTCTATTGGTGGTTTCGTCGCTGCGATGTCTCCAGCGATTATCTCTTCGGCGACCGCAGAAATGGGGATCATACATATTAGGTCACTGCGTTTTATCAAATTAGCTACCGATGAAAAGTGATTAACGGTCACAGCGACTCTTCTAGACAAACCGTGTTGTAACAATACTTGATCGGTATATCCGGTTATATCGCCAGATAACGACACTAATAAATGGTCTGCGGCTGCAAACTCTTCTACGCTGAGATCTGCTTTTGCTAATGGATGGTCATTATTCATAATGCAAACAAAAATAGGTGAAAACAAATACTCAGCTCTAAATGTGTTTGATATAACGCCAGTTCCACCTATTACCATATCGACCTCTGCGTCCTCCAGCACTTGTTCAGTATTTACTATGGTATAGGGGACAGCATGGATATTGACACCTGGGGCTTCTTTTTCAAAAATGCATCGCAACTCTGCCCATGCCATATCAACTACTATATCGTTTACAGCAACTCGGAACGTACGTTTTGCCGTTGCTGGGTCAAAACTCTTAGGACCAACAGCCTCCGAGAGGGAACTAAGGGGTTCACGAACTTGGTTCCATAAATTCTGGGCGTGTAACGTGGGTTGAATATTGCGGCCATCTTTAACAAATAACTCATCTTTCCAAGCCACACGCATCCGACTAACCGCGTTAGAAACTGCCGGTTGTGTCATAGATAGTCGATTGGCAGCGCGGGTAATCGAACGCTCTGTCATGATGGCATCAAATATCATTAAAAGATTCAGCTCTTGCGGGCGCATAAGTTGTCCTGACTAAAAAATAATGACGCAATGATACATCACATAAGAAAATGTGTCATATATAAATATATAATTATATTTATATTACTCCAGCGTCCATAATCACTTCATTCCGGTAAAATTAGTTATTTGAGAAACACTCATGATCACCACCATTTCAAAAGTAATAAGCAATGTCAGTCGTACTGGATTGTTTATATTAGCAACTACCTTTGTGAGCTTAAGTCATGCTGACTCAATCAACCCTCAAGTATTGTTAGAAAAAGTCACTCAGACTACGTTTGAACGAATTGAGGCAGAACAAGCAGACATCCAATCTAACCCTGATCAGCTTCGTGCAATCATAGAGCAAGAGTTGATGCCACATATTGATCATAAGTTCGCTGCATTTAAGGTATTAGGCAGTCAATTTAGGTCAGTACCCAAAAACAGAATTCCCGAGTATGTTGAAGAGTTTAGGCAGTATTTAATATCTAATTTTGCCGTTGCGTTATCGAGTTATGGAGGCCAACAACTGGTGTTTGAGCCTGTTAAAAACACTGAAGACAAAAAAGACATGACGGTTAAAGCGATTATAAGGAAGGCAGGTAACCCCGATATTCATGTTAATTTTAAGCTGCGTAAGAATAAAAAGACACAAGAGTGGAAAACTTACGATTTAGTCGCAGAAGGGATCAGTCTGTTATCAAGTAAACGCAATGAGTTTGCATCTATTATTCGCCAGCAAGGTATCGAAGCCGTGATTGATGTGATGAAAAGCAAGAATAGCAAACCACTGAATATTGCTTCGACGTCAAACTAAGTATATTCATTCTTTTCTAGTTTGAACAACGAACCAGTGTTGCCGAAGTTATCGGCTAACATTAGCGAGCGTTAGTTGATATGAAACGTATTAACTAACGCTGCAAACAACCAATTACAATAATCAAATGTAACTTTTTACTGCTTTCCAACTACCTTTCTTAGTATAAAAACCACATATCCCTCACTAGTATTTTAGGCCATAGTAATCTATTGAATCATTCAAAAAAGTAATCAATAGGGAAGTAATTGACAAACAAGGCAAAAATAAAACGTCCTGTATGTAATTAAGGTCTAGTATTACTGCATCACTATTTTGAATTAAATGTTTTCAGAATTAAAAAAAGTTCAAGGAAGAAACCAGCCCTACGTTATAATAGGAATCAATCATTCTTATCATTGAAAATATGAAACGACTCAAAGAGTTATTTTGCATTCATGTTTGTTTTTTTTATTGCGGAGTCGCTTTTGCCAATGAGAATGCGTCGGAACAACTTGATGTAATAGAAGTCACTGCGCAAAAACGAATTCAATCAGTCCAAAATATCCCAATTGCTATCTCTGCACTTTCTGCAGACGCTTTAGACTCTCTCAATATTAACCAATCATCAGAAATTGCTACTTTAGTCCCTAATGTCAACACAACACGTTCTATAAGTGGTATGAGTAATTACTATATACGGGGTGTGGGAATGGATGGGTTTAACCTTTCTTCTGTTCCTGCGGTGGGGCTTTATCTTGATGATGTAGCCATTTTTAACCCTATGTTGGCTAATTTTGCTTTGTTTGATATTGATCGGGTTGAAGTACTTAAAGGTCCACAAAATACACTCTATGGAAAAAATACCACAGGTGGTGCAATTAATTTTATTTCTAATAGAGCCCAGATTGATTCAGCTAGCAGTGGTTATGGACAGCTGAATTTAGGTACTAACAACCAAATTTTTGTTAATGGTGCTTTTTCTGGCAACTTTAGCGAACGACTAAGTCTTAGAGTGGCTGGTTTTAGCCATAATCGAGACGGTTTGGTGCGCAGCAACATAGAAAATAATAACACTGAATACAACGACTTAGCTAAGTACGGAGGACGTTTACAACTGGCCTATGAACTTACTCAAGCTACAAGGCTTTTTGTTAGTTTATACGGAGGTAAACAAAACCAAATATCTGAAGTTAAAACACCAATTAGCGCTGAAAGTAATGTTGGATTTATAAATTTAGACAATCATGATTTGTCCAAAAATCATTCGTCGGTTATCAATCCTCCAAATGATATTGATGCACTAGGCGCTTATTTTAAGATTGATTCTCAGCAACATAGTTACACATTTAATAGCATCACATCTTTTGAAAAGGTTAAGTCTAAACGTATGGACGATTGGGGCAGTCAACATCTTGAGTCCAGTGTTTATCAGTCGCTAACATACAATTCTTCAGACACTAGTTCGATGTCGCAGGAGTTTCAGTGGCAATCAAATTCTCAGCAACAGTTACAGTGGATAGTGGGTTTACTCTATATTCATGACGAAGGGGATTTACTGCAAACTTCGTTAGTTGATCCGGCAGGTCCTGGGAGGCCTGATGACAACATTGAAGATCAGGGCAGTGGTGCTATGTTTGATAGGGGCGCTTGGGTTGAGCATAAAAGCCGCACAACCTCAGCTTACTCACAGTTTAGTTATGAATTTGATGAGAGGCTTAATATCACCACGGGCCTGCGTTGGACAACACAGCAATTAACCCCAACAGTAAATTCAGTTGGCATGATGATGGATTTGGTAGGTCAGGAATTCCCCTTAGGTAGTTTGGGGTGGCTCAGCTTAGGTAATGACGATTTTGAACGTTTGTCGGATTATATGGGATTTGACAGAGCCAATCGTTTTATTGAGGCAAATGGTGGTGTTCCGGCTTCAGCTGAAATAGATCAGCAATTTGATGAGTGGGGAGGTAAGTTAGCTTTGGACTACCATGTTTCTCCACAACTGATGCTTTACAGCGTTTTGTCTCGGGGTTTTAAAATGGGAGCGGTTAATTCCAATCCTACCACTGCGGCATACCAAAGCTTATTAGATAAAGTGGTTAAGCCAGAAACATTAATAACTGCTGAGTTCGGTTTTAAAAGCGATCTTTTTAAGAACTCACTGCGTATCAATGGCGCGTTTTTCAGAAACTGGTGGCAGGACTATCAGTTTTTTTTAGTCAATAACCCTGGCGATCCAGCCGATTTATTTGCGTCTCTGGTGAATCTACCTGAGGCTAAATCGATAGGTGCTGAATTAGATATCGTCTGGCAAGTCTCTCCATCGTTACGCGTTAACTTAGGCGTTGGCTGGTTGGATAGCCAAATTACGGATGGTAACTTAGATACCACAGGTATCCCTGAAGAAAACATAGCGGGCTTTCAAAACCAAGTCGTAAATGGCAATGTTTTAACCAATACTCCGAAGTGGAATTATAATGTTTTAGCGGTAAAAAGTTACCAACTCACGAATAGCGATATAGAGCTAAGCTTGCATTTATCCTATTTTGGTAAACATACTCATCAGTTGGAAGGCAACAATAGTGAAGCATGGGTTTATAATTTTTCGGAAAACTCTACAGCTTTGTTAACCGTCAACTCATTATGGTCATTTGGCAGTGCTAGAGAATATCAAATTGCACTCTGGGCTAAGAACCTAACTAATGAACAATATTGTAGCGAAAGGTCTATCGCTCCAGGCACCTCACCTGAATTTATTCGGTTGTGTGCCCAAGGTGAGTCTAGGTCTTATGGTGTAACTGGGAAGATTAGGTTTTAATGGGTATATGAAAAATAAAATTAAAAGTTTGATATTTAGCAAAACCCATTATTACCCTTGGATAGTGCTATTAATTGGTACTGTATTTTCTGCGTTTATGTATCAGTCGGCTTTAACTAAACAAAAAGAATCAACTTTAAATAAATATCAAAACCGAGCAAAAATATACGCTAAAGATATTGAAGCGGAATTCAGTCGTTCATATTTTCAGATTTCCTCTGTGGCAAATTTATTTGCTTCTTCGAATTGGGTTAGTTACGCAGAATTTACAGCCTTTGTTACTCGGGTTTTTCGAGAATTTCCAGAAGGTAGGCGTATCTCTAATATAATTCGAATCCCTGCAGAACAACTCAATGAAGTTATAAGTCAATTTAGAGAAGATCCCACCCCTCAATATAGGGACTTTACTATTTTTGACTATACCAATAAGAAACAGGTTTTTCCGGCTACAGAAGTAGATGGGCATTATGTGGTGTTAAGTTACACCTTCCCACAAATTAGTGATAACTCCTTTATCGGCAGAAATATCCTGCGTAGTTCGCCCATCGGCCCGTTGATTTTTCCTGTAATCGAAAATCAAAAACCGCTCATTTCTGACTTTTCTAAACCCATTGAAGGTATAACCACAGAGCCATTTATTCTTTATGTACACCCCATTTTACCTAAAGAAACGAATAACCTAGCAACTGTAGATACCTCTGGTCTTATTGTATCTAGCCAATACATATCTAGTTTATTTAAACAAAACACGAATGATTCAGAAGCAGTAAGTTTTAGTTTTCTACTCAAAGATAAGAGCAACAATGTTTTCCACTACCCTCAGAAAAAATTGTTAAATGCTCAGGATATAAATCTTCCTAAAATCAGTTTTACTTTTCCAATACAGCTTGTAAATAATCACTTTGAGTTGATCATTTCTCCGATAGACCAAAACTTAGATAGCCCTAATCGCTTGTTATTTGCGCTTTTTATTGCTGGGATCTTATTAACGCTAGCGCTGACATTTATAACGTATTCACTATTGTCAATTCATAGCAACTTAACAAAAGAAGTGGCACGCAAAACATTTGAGCTAGTTAAACAAAAAAACCAGTTGATTAGCAAGAATCAACAATTGGCCGTAGCAGTAGAGGAAGCGAAAGTATCTGAGAATGCCAAAACTGAATTTTTGGCTAATATGAGTCATGAGATAAGAACCCCGTTAAATGGCGTCATTGGTTTAACTGATTTATTAAAACAAACCGAATTGGACAATCAGCAGCGGGAATATTTAGGAAAACTTACCTTTTCAGGTAAACATCTTTTAACAGTAATCAATGATATTCTAGATTTTTCCAAGATTGATTCGGGCAATATTACCTTAGAGCAAAAGGCATTTTCTATTTATAGTGTGATAGATAACCTTAAAGTGTCATTTGACGAACAAGCCAAAGCTAAAGGTATTAGCTTCAATATTCAAATAGTAGGTGAATTCTACCCAGACTTAATCGGAGATGTTTTTCGAATCAACCAAATATTGATTAACCTGTGCGGTAATGCATTCAAGTTTACAGAAACTGGCAGTGTTAATGTCAATATTTCAATGAATACGGCGGCGAATTCAGATCGCGAAGTTGAGGTACAATTTGAAGTTGTTGATACTGGAGTGGGCATTGACGACACCGATATTAACAGTTTATTCACCAAATTTAGCCAAGCAGATACCTCTACAACACGAAAATATGGTGGTACTGGGTTAGGTTTGGCTATCAGTCAAAAACTTTGCCATTCCATGGGCGGCGACATCAAAGTGACCAGCCGTAAAAATAAAGGAAGTATTTTCAAGGCTAGCATAAATTTACGCCTCAATAAAAACGTACTTGTTTCTATAGGAAAGCACGATTATATTCCAGGTAATGTTGATATTCTTGTTGTTGATGACAATCCTATTGCCCTGGAAGTGCTATCTGATTTTTTCATTAAAATTGGAGTGAGGCCTATAGCAGTGCTCACCGCCGAAGAAGGGTTATTAGCCTTACAAAACAAAAATTATGACATAAAAGTATTGGTGACTGATTGGACTATGCCAATCATGGACGGCGCTAGTTTTCTAAAAGCAGTAAAACAACTTGAGTTAATATCTCCTCCCAAAATCATTATCATTTCAGCTTACGAAACTTCGATAATTGAAAATACAAAAGTACAACTAAACGTAGACTATGTGTTGAGCAAACCCTGTCCTTCTGACAAATTATTTAACACTATCGAGCAATGCATCAATCAAATAGATAGTTTGGATCCGCCCAGCGATCAAGGTGTAGACTTAACTAAAGTGCACGTCTTAGTGGTTGAAGATAATGAAATCAATCAAGTGGTAATTAGTCATTTATTGGTGGATAAAGGGGCGAAGGTGACTATCGCACACCATGGTAGAGAAGCCGTTGATTTACTGAATCAACCCAATGATTTCGACATTATATTAATGGATATTCATATGCCAGAAATGGACGGAATACAGGCAACCAAAATCATACGTGCTCATGAAAATCCCAAAATTTCACAGCTTCCGATCATTGCACTATCAGCTAACGTACTTGAAAAAGAGGTCGCCAGTTACTTAGCTGTTGGAATGAACGCCCATAGCGGCAAACCCGTCAATATTGACGCATTACTGACCACTATGGGACCGCTTCTTCCTTAAGTGGTGGTTTCGGCCACTGTTTCTGAAAGGGCAGCGGCAGATTTATTTTCGCTAAGCATGAGTAATTCTTGGTGTGCATCTTTCATATGTTGCGCCAGTTCGTGAATATCTGGCATTAATTTTTGGCAAGAAATTAAACCAAAGTCGAGCCAGCCGTTATAACTCTGCAAAGTTATGTTCAGTCCCATACCGTGGTAAGGAATCGACACAGGGAAGGTACTAATTTGTTTAGCTCCCGCAAAATAAAGTGTCATGTTCGGTCCAGGAACGTTGGATATAAGAACGTTAGCAAAAGGTGGTACAGCGTTGACCACTCTGGTTCTGGTGAGTGTTGAAGCGAGACTGCTCATTAACCAAGGCGCACCAATTGAAGGAAAATCCGTTGGCATGATCGCTTTTACATCAGACATCAGTGACTTGGTGTGTGTTGATGAGGCTTTGATTGCCTGAAGTCTCTCAAGAGGATCTTCAATATTAGTAGCTAGGCTCATGCGTGCAATTGAAACTTGATTACTCAACTCAGTGTTACCTTCAGGTCTAACACTGACCGGAATCGCAGCTAATAAAGGTTCAATCGGAGCAAACCCCTCGTCTGCAAAATAACGTAACATGCCGTCTCCTGAGATCGCCATTACTACATCGTTAAGACTAACACCGTTGAGTTTAGCGATTTTTTTTGTGTCGGAGTAAGGAATCGAAAAACGTGCAAAACTACGTTGGTTGGTAATAGTTGCGTTAAGTGGGGTTTTTGGAGCAAGCCAGTTTAAACGTTCACTGCTATCGCCATCTGGGGCTTTTGCAGGTTTCAACATATCAAAGGCTTTCAGTGTTAATTTAGGCAGATTTTTTGTCAATTTTATAGATTGACTAACATTGTGCATGACTCCTGAGGCAGTAAGCTCTGCAATGCCGTAGTGGTCACCGCTAATGGACTCTCTGCGACGTTTACGTTTATTCGCGGCGCGAGGCACGGCGGAAACATCCATTATGGCCTCCATTAATACTTGTCCTCCCATACCATCGAGCGCGGCATGGTGCATTTTGGAATAAAGTCCTACATAACGAGTGCCTTCGGGTAATTCGTCAGGAACAGGTAAACCATCGAGAATATGCATCTCCCATAAAGGCCGACTCCGATCTAGTAAGCTAGAGTGCAGTCGTGCCACTAGTTTATCTACGTTGACCCGTGTTGCTGGAGGCGGAACGATGACATGACGAATGTGATAATCAATATCAATTGACTCATCCGTTACCCAAATCGGGTTGGCAATATCAAATGGCATATTCACTAGTTTTCGCTGAAAAATAGGGGCCATATGCATTCGGTTTTGAATGTGATTACGTACGTCATCCATAAAATCACCAGTATACTCTGGAGGTAACTCCATAATGCTAAGGCCCCCAACGTGCATAGGGGTTTCAGGTGATTCTAAATGTAAAAAGGCTGCATCTAAGCCGCTGAGGTGATCCATTGCATTTCCCTTAATAAGTTAAAAACTCGATTTACGCAACTTAAGTTCACCTTAACCTATTTTTGTCGAACTTCATAAAAGATAATTTGATACACATTAAATATTTTTACCATGGTTTTATTGTTATTTTATTATTGCCCGGGTAATATTGTTGGTATTTAGTTAGGACATAGGAAAATGTTATGAACAATCAATATTTAGCCATTTACAATAGAACGGTTATTGCTCGCGGTAAGCTTGAAGAGATTATTCATCAGGTCAAAGCACGTGATAGCAATCTCGAACCTATGGTGTTTGAGGAAAATAGCTGCAGACGAATTGACTTCAGTTGGAACGGTGACGCACAAACAGTGCTAAACAATGCGACTGCTGACAATACTTCTAGTCAGAAACGTGGTCGCCCAAAACTAGGGGTTAAGGCAAAAGAAGTGACATTATTACCCCGTCATTGGGAATGGTTATCGACTCAAAAAGGAGGGGCTTCTGCAGCGCTACGGCGCTTAGTTGATGAAGCTCAAAAGAACCCATCAACTGAGGACTTAATATGTGTCAAACAGCAACAGTTAGATAAATTCATGCTGGCTTTTCTAGGGGATGCCCCAGGTTTTGAAGAAGCCAGTAGGGCGCTATATCGCAATAGTAAAGTGAGTTTTGAGGCGGCAATTGAATCTTGGCCCGCTGACATTAAAGACTTGGTTATGGGGAAATTTATGGAAATATCAGATTTACATAGTGGTGTAACTTCCTCATGACAACCGCCTCAGTAAACAATGCATATTTGAGCGCTCCCTTGCCTATGGTTTTTTTGAAAACGGCGGCGCCAATTATTCTGATCATGTTGGTCAACGGTTCATTTTCGCTGGTGGACGCGTATTTTCTTGGGGTATTTGTAGGAGCAGATGCATTAACCGCTGTCACCTCGATGTTTCCTGCTTTTATTATGATCGTTGCTATGTCTACTTTAGTGTCAAACGGCTTCGCAAGTTTGATGGCTAGGCAATTAGGGGCGGGTGATCGCAGTGAATCAGTGCAAACCTTTTCGCAGGCAATAACTTTGTCGTTGGTGGTGTGTGCACTCTTAATTGTGATGTTTGTGCTGGGGGGAAACGCATTAGTCGCGTCTGTCAGTAATGGTTCAAGTCTGATTGCGCAAATGAGCTACAGCTATATTTCTATTTTAGTGTTCTTTTCACCTTTGGTTTTTATTTTGGCAATAAATAGCGACAGCCTACGCTGTGAAGGCAAAGTGTCTTTCATGGCTTTTATTTCCCTTATTTCGGTAGTTTTAAACGGGATTTTTAACTACCTGCTGATAGTCAATTTAAATTGGGGAGTCCAGGGGTCGGCGTATGGCACCGTGCTGGCGCAAGGCACCTCGTTGTTGATCATTTTTATTTACCGTAAATACAACAACAGTGATCTTGGGCTTCAAGTAATACGCTTTACTAAATCGCGGAAACACTGGCTAACGTTTTTGTCGTTGGGGGCACCCTCGAGTTTGAATTATATCGGTCTTGCTTTGTCGTCAGGTGCTATCTTGTATAATTTACAAGCGTGGGATGTCGCAAATTACAATACCACCGTTGGCGCGTATGGCATTGTCACGCGTTTAATGACTTTTATCTTTTTGCCTTTGTTGGGATTAAGTATGGCCTTTCAGGCTATTGTGGGTAACAACTTTGGGGCAAATGAATTGGAACGCGTCAATGGAAGTATTAAAATTGCCTTGGCTAGTTCGTTTTTATACTGCATTACTTTTCAGTTTATTGCCTTTGTATTTAAGGAAGAATTAGGCGCATTATTTGTGAGCGATCAAATGGTCATCAACGAAGTCGTGCGCATTTTACCTTTTATCACATTGGCGCTTTTTGTAGTGGGCCCGCAGATGATGGTGGGTATGTTTTTTCAAGCAATTGGTGACGCTAAGCGAGCGGGTATTTTAGGTATTATGAAAACTTACGCGTTTTCTTTGCCGTTGATTTTTATACTGCCGTTTTTCTTTGCTGAATGGGGGATCTGGTATGCCGCTGCGAGTACAGAATTTCTAGCTTTGTTATTAACCGTCTTAGTACTGAGTTTAAGAAGCAAAAGCCATAACACTTGGTTAGGGTTGTTTTTTAAAGCCAACTAGTAGAATAATCTAAAAACACTTAGCCTTATATTTATGGAAGCACATCTTGTATGATTTGTTGAAAATACTATAACGCTTAAATTTAAAGGGCGACAAATGCCTACACCAAGTTCCAATAAACTCAATGTATTGGTGGTTGATGACAGAGTTGACGTGCGCATCAGTGCGCGCTTTGTACTTGAGGACAACCATTATCAAGTCACAGAAGCGGAAAGTCCTGCTATGGCAAAAGAGTTAATCAAACAACAGCAGATTGACTTAGTGCTACTGGATATGAATTACTCTCGTGATACCACGTCGGGTGACGAAGGATTGGAATTACTAGCATGGCTAAATAAGGCAGAATTAGGCATTCCCGCTGTTGCGATGACCGCTTGGTCTAATGTTGAGCTTGCTGTCAAAGCGATGCAATTAGGGGCGGGAGACTTTCTCGAAAAGCCATGGAAAAATCAAAGGCTGCTACAAGTGGTCGCACAACAAATCAAAGTAAGTGGCCTTAAAAAACAAAATCAAAAACTGCAGCAACGACTCGATAATACAGAAATAGAAAAGGGTGATTACCAATGGCGCTCACCCTGTATGCATGAGTTGATGCAGCAAATTAGCAGTGTCGCGAGTGCTAACGTGGCGATATTGCTTACCGGTGACAATGGAACGGGTAAAAGCCAATTGGCCAGTTATATTCATCAACAATCTCAGGTGAGTAGTGGGCCGTTTATTGCAGTAAACATGGGCGCGATCTCAGAGACGTTATTTGAAAGTGAAATGTTCGGACACACCAAAGGCGCATTTACTGACGCTAAATCTAACCGCATTGGTCGTTTCGAGTTAGCCAGAAATGGCACATTATTTTTAGATGAAATTGCCAATATTCCTTTAACCCAACAATCAAAGTTACTCAGGGTATTGGAGACCGGTGAATATGAAGTGTTAGGTGCCAGCCAAACGCAGTTCACTTCAATTCGTTTAATTAGTGCAACCAACGGCAATTTTAAGGAGCTAATAGATAATGAGTTATTTCGTGAAGACCTATTTTATCGAATCAATACTATTGAATTTAGGGTGCCGTCACTTAAAGAACGCACCTTAGATATTGCGCCTTTGTCTGAATATTTTATTAATCTTTACTGTAAAAAATACGCTAAACCCAATATTTCTCTTAGCGATGATGCCAAGGCTGCGCTTCAAGATTATCACTGGCCGGGAAATATTCGAGAGCTAAGTCACTTAATGGAACGTGCGGTGTTGTTGTGTCGCAATGAGCAGTTGTCTGTAGCAGATCTCAATCTTAGACCAAGTCAAGGTGCGGCATCAGCGGATTGTCATTTACCCATGATGACCTTAGAAGATGCCGAAAAACAACTTATTACCCAAGCACTAAACCTTGAAGATCAACATGTTCCTAAGGCGGCTAAGTTGTTGGGCTTAACCAAATCGTCACTGTATCGAAGATTAGAAAAATATGCCGATCTTCAAAAGTAAAAGTTTAAGTGCCTATATTTTATGGGTTTCGTGCGGTTTTTCATTGTTGTTTGTATTGGCTCTTGCTTGGATCCTAGTGGCAGCAGATTGGCAGGCGTGGAATATCGGTTTGACCTTAGTTGTCGCCTGTTTGTTTTTGCTAATTGCGGTTACGCGCTTTAAGAATAGAGTGATGTCATCCTTTGAACGTGCCTTGTTGCATATCGAAGCGGTTAAGGTGGAAGACTATAATCAGTATGCTAAGTCAGAGTTCAAAGAGGGCGTCACGGCGTTTTTTCATGATGAACTAACGTTGCTTAGCGAACAAATGCAGACCCATAAATCGCAATATGACCAACATGCCTTGCTTTTGTATCAACTGATTGATCAACTCGATACCCCTATGTTGGTGTTTAATCAAAAGCAAAAACTTTCCTATGCTAATGCTGCGTTTTCGACCTTATTCGGGCAGCCATGGCAAATGTTTCGACTTGCATCTCCTAAATTATTAGGCTTAACCTACACCGACAAAGGTTGGTGTTTGGCGGGCAAAGAACAGCAATGGCATGTCAGTCAAAGTGAGTTTATTGATAGCGGTGAACGTCATCAATTACTGGTGTTCAGTAATATCGACTCAGCAATTCGCGCCAGCCAATTGAATGCTTGGCAGCAAATTATTCGAGTGATGGGGCACGAAATTCGTAACTCTCTTACGCCAGTATCGTCCTTAGCCGAAAGTCTAGGCAGTAAATCCAATTCGCCGAGAGAAAAACAGGCTCTGGATGTTATTGCTGAGCGTTGCCACCACTTGCAAGACTTTGTGAGTCGTTACTCCTCCTTATCACAAAGCCTCAATCTGGACTTACAAGCCATTCACCTGGCTACCTTTTCTGAGCGTTTACAAGGACTTTTTTCGCAATACGATGTGACTTTTGTCGCTAAGCCACAGTGGTTATGGGCCGATCCTACTTTTATAGAGCAGGTTTTTATTAACCTGATAAAAAACGCATTTGAAGCTGAAGCAACAAAGGTCACAATTAAAATTACCGAAAAAAAGCAATACTCTGTTATTAAAATTATTGATAACGGTCATGGCTTGGCTAACACAGACAACCTATTTGTTCCTTTGTTTACCACCAAACAACAAGGGCAGGGTATCGGCCTAACTTTTTGTCGTAATATTCTTGAACAACATGGTGGCAGCATAGAAATCAAAAATAACCCCTCATCTCAAAAAGGTATGACTGTCAGTATTAGCTTGCCAGTTGAGGTCAAGCCAAAGTAAACCACTATAGATTCAGCGAAGGCTTAACTAAGTTAATTTAAGGCGCTATGTCAGAAACATGACTCATTCAGTTGCGTTTAGTGGTTGTTAATTTGAGTGTCCGCTAGATTATACCAATCCATCCTAACAATTGATCGCTCAGCGAGATTTAAAATCACCTAATCAAGGCGCTCGAATGAAGCAATAGTTATTCTATTGTTAGGATGGATTGGTATTAATGTGTTGAACAAAAAATAGACATTTATTGAAGGGTAGGTACAGTAGTTAAGTTTTAGTGATATCAAGCGTTACTTTGATAACTCCTACTCTACAATCAAGGACAGACCATGAAAACATTTTCTCGTTGTATTAAAACCAACCCATTCGCCTGTGGGGCCTTGTTAATTACCTTATTCACGAATTTTTCGTTATTTGCGAACACCAAAGTATTGCATATTGGAAACTTACTGGCACAGCCGGGTCAAGCGGCTAAAACTGAGCAAACTTTAGTATTAAAAGATGATCTGATAACCCATATTGTGGATGGCTATCAAGACCCCGCAATCTATGGTCCAGATACCGAGATGATTGATCTTAAAAATTATTTTGTGATGCCAGGGCTAATGGATATGCATGTTCATTTGCAATTCGAGTTGGGTCCAAAGAACGACAGTGAAACGCTGAAGGTGTCTGATCAATTGGTACAGATGCGTTCAATCATGTTTGCGATGCGAACCTTAAACGCGGGTTTTACCACCGTTAGAGATGTGGGCTCTTTGCCTCAAGAAATGTACGCCCTACGTGACGCCGTTAATAATGGCTGGATAGACGGACCACGTATCATTGCCGCGGGTGGAGTTGGCATAACGGGTGGCCACGCTGATATTAGCGGAGTTAAGCCAGCTTTAATGGAATTTTACACTGGCTCGAATATCTGTGATGGACCCTTTGATTGTCGCCGTGCCACTCGTGATGCGATTAAGTATGGCGCTGATTTAATTAAGATCACCTCAACAGGTGGCGTGTTAACTGATCGCGCGACAGGTACAGGGCAGCAAATGGAAATGGACGAACTAAAAGAAGTCGTACTGGCTGCTAAACGTATGGGTCGCAAAGTGGCCAGCCACGCGCACCAAGAAGACGGCATTATTGCTGCGCTTGAAGCGGGAGTCGACAGTATCGAACACGGAAGTTATGCGGGTAAAGCCGCAATTAAACTATTTAAGAAAACCGGTGCCTACTTAGTCCCCACTTTGTTAGCAGGACATACAGTGTTAGAAATGGCTGAAAACTCAGATTTTATGAGTGACGCTATAAAAGATAAAGCGCGAACTGTTGGCAAAGAAATGCAAGGTAATGTGGAGCGTGCTTACAAGGCGGGGGTCAAAATTGCTTTTGGTACCGATAGCGGCGTATCAAAACATGGCACTAATGCATATGAAGCGGTTCTGATGGTTAATGCGGGCATGAGCAATATGGACGTAATTAAATCAGCCACTGTGAATAGTGCAGATTTATTAGGTATGGGCGAAAAAATAGGTTCCTTAGAGGTAGGTAAACAAGCCGATATCATTGCCACTGACGGTTCACCTCTGGAGAATATTGAACAATTACTGGATGTCGATTTTGTCATGAAAGGTGGAAAAGTCTTTGTTCAGAAATGAATGCCAGCCAGTCATTTATTTGGTTCACAACAATGTATTGCTATCCCGTATCTTGAGTTTTGTATTTTTGATACGGGTACACCTGACTTATTTAACCTGAGCTCGGGTTAAGACGTGCCGCGTCCTATGAAGTAAATCCAATAAAAACAATAGGTTATAATCTCACTATTTATCTAGCCGCCAATTTAATGCATCCAGTGCTGATATTATTGTGTTTATCAAGGCGAGCTTGTGAAGCAATAGCCAGCTATTGAGAGCAAGTTCAACGAAGATAGGCGCTATAATAGCGGTGCTGGACGGTATGGCTTATCCCGAGTTCGGGTTAATTAGTTGACGCTAATTTTTGTAGTCGTTAATACTATCTCGTGCACTACAACCCAAGCTCTAAGGTTGCTAATTGTGGTTTCCTTTTCTAAAGCAGAAGCAAAAGAGTGCTTGTAGCAGCAATTTTGTTATCCGAAGTTTTGTTCCCTTTACCGTTCTTTTGTATTTTCAATTCCGGACCAGTTCGGTCCGATATCGGACTCGTTTATTAGCTTTATAACTGTCTTTAATTATAACCAATTGAAAAATATGATTTTATTTAGTTGGCACAACTCTTGTTATTGAAGTGGTATCAAAGTCAAAAATATTGAGTACGAATAAAATGGACGTAGTGAAAACCAAAAAAAACGCTGCTTTTAAAGCCACTAAAGGTAAGTTGTTGTTGGGGCTGATAGTAGTGATTGGCGTGTTGGTATATTTTGCGGTTGCCAATCACTCCTCAATGTCTGTGGATAGAGAAAATCTAATCATTGAGTCTGTTGTGCAAGGTGACTTAGAGGTGATCATTGAAGGCTACGGCACGTTGACATCTGACAAGCAACAACTGATTACTTCCTTTTCAGCCGCCACAGTGAAAGAAATAGTCTTGAAGCCCGGCGCTCAAGTCAGTGCCAACAGTGTAATAGTGCGTTTGGAAAACCCTGAACTTGCGTTAGAAGTTGAAAATGCGGCGCAGGAGTTAATTCAGGTGCGAGCCAACTTGCGTCAATTGAAACTCAATAATCAACGAGAAATTCTCAACGAATCAGCCAACTTAGCGGAAATTACTGCGCGCTTTGATACCGCATCGCTAAAAAGAGTTGCCGAAGAAAAATTGGTAAAACAAGGCATAGTGTCACAACTGACTTTTCAGCAGTCTGCTTTGGATGAAAAACAACTTGAACAACGTATTGCTATTCTAAAGCAACGTATAGAACAGCTGAAACTTGTGCATGATGAATCGGTCAATATTCAACTTGAGCGTGTCAAGCAGCAACAAGGGCGTTTAAACATTGCTCAATCTCGATTAGATAAACTAACGGTAAGAGCGGGTTTTGATGGAGTATTACAACGTTTATCGGTGGAGCTTGGGCAAAGCTTAGCTGCGGGACAAGAAGTTGCTTTAATTGGTAGCGTCACAGATTTGATTGCTCTTATACGCGTGCCGCAAAGCCAAGCACAGTTAATTACTGTGGGCAAAGCCGCTGTCATAGATACGCGCCGTGACAAAATTGAAGGTGTGGTAAGCCGTATCGACCCTATTGTTGATAACAATACTGTTGAAATTGAAATCGCACTGCCATCTAGCTTACCTGCCAGCGCCAGACCAC
Organism: Paraglaciecola sp.; assembly: GCF_039964565.1. Classification (GTDB taxonomy): domain Bacteria; phylum Pseudomonadota; class Gammaproteobacteria; order Enterobacterales; family Alteromonadaceae; genus Paraglaciecola. The sequence goes on along the minus strand of NZ_JBDVXF010000005.1, from coordinate 333,263 downwards.
AACTTAGTGTCGATGGAGTCATTATTGCCGACACTTTGCAAAATGTGGTTTACATCAAACGTCCTGCTGCTGCGAAATCAGACAGTAAGACTTCTTTATACCGACTCAATAATCAAGACAGCGCTTCATCACAAGATATACGTTTTGGGGTACAGGCCGGGCAATTTATGCAGATCTTATCGGGCGCATCGGTTGGTGAACAATTCATTATTTCTGACTTGTCGTACCTTCAAGGGACCAGTCAAACCATTAGCATTAATTAAGAAACATCGATAACTAACAACTTACAGACAATGAAAGGATAGTAGCTATGAGCGATATTAAAATTCAAATGAAAGGCATTTCTAAAATTTTTGAAACAGATGAACTTGAAACTCACGCTTTAAAAAACATCGATATCACTATTAATTCGGGTGATTATGTATCGATTTCAGGCCCTTCGGGTTGTGGTAAGTCGACATTATTGTCCATCTTAGGTTTGTTAGACATGCCATCAGGCGGCGAGTATTACATTGAAGGTACTAACGTTACCGACCTGTCACTTGACCAAGCTGCAGAAATTAGAAATAGCAAGATAGGGTTTATTTTTCAATCATTTAACTTGATAGATGAGTTGTCAGTGTTCGATAACGTCGCTTTGCCACTACGTTATAAAAGTCAGGTGCCTAGTGATAAAGATATTGCAGATAGAGTACATGAATGTCTTGAGTTAGTGGGCATGAGCCACCGCACAAGTCACAAGCCTAATCAACTCTCTGGTGGTCAGCAACAGCGTATCGCTATTGCCCGTGCTCTTGTCGCAGAGCCGGCAATTTTATTGGTAGATGAGCCAACGGGTAACTTAGACTCTAAAAGTGGCGATCAAGTCATGGATGTACTGGAAAAACTCAACGATTGTGGCACCACTATTTGTATGGTGACCCATGACCCGCGATATGCAGACATGGCTAACATTCAACTTAAACTATTAGACGGTTCAATATTGACTACGCCCGAGTTGCAGGAGGCAGTATGAGCCAGTTCATCTATCAATTTAAACAGGCATGGGTGAGCCTCAAGAAAAAAGCAGGCTTTGTCGCTACAGTTGTGACGACCATGGGGACAACTTTAGGCGCATTGCTTTGTGTTTTAACATTAGGGTATTTATTAATTATTGAGCCTTTGCCCTATCCTGATCAAGACAAACTCTATAACGTCATACACGCCATTGGGGATAAGACAGGTGAGACAAATGCACAATCGTTTACCTACCCTGGCATTATCCATTTGTACAAGAATCAAGATGTGTTTGAAAAGGTAGCATTAATTCAATACGGGCAAGATGTACTTACTTCATTACCTACACAGCCCACCTTAAATACTGCTTACGCGACTCCAGAATGGTTCGAGCTTTTAGGAGTTAACATGCAGATGGGCCGCACGTTTGACACTTCAGAAGGGTTAGATACTTTTAGCCCTGTTGCAGTTATTAGTTATAAAACTTGGCAACAAGAATTTGCCTCTGCACCTGATATGTTAGATAAAAAAGTTTCCTTTAGTGGTGTCAGCTTTCGAGTGATTGGCGTTTTGGGTGAAGATTTTATTGAGCCGCAAATTAAAGGTGCGGGTCGTGATGTAGGCATGTGGTTTCCATGGGACTACAACCTTGATGTTCGCATGAAAGAGCGTTGGGGTAACATTAGCGGCGCGTTGACTTTTGTGGGTAAGTTAAAAGATACAATAACGGCTTCACAGGCAGAGCAAACCCTTACGCCATTAGTAAGCGATACTTGGGTAGAAAATGTCGCATCAATTCCGTTTTTTAATGGTTGGTCAATTCGTGTCGAGCTAGAGTCTTTCCAAACCGCTATTGTGGGCGACAGCCAAAATACTGTGTATAAATTGTTAGCCGGCGTGATTGGTTTAGTCTTAATTGCTTTTGCCAACATCGCAAATTTGTTTATGTCGCGTACCGCAGAGCAGCAACGTCATCTGGCAATTTACGCCGCGCTTGGTGCCAAAAAGTCGCATCTATTTCGCGGGCTTTTAGCAGAATCAGGTTTGTTGATGGGGCTGTCACTGTTATTGGCTTTAGTTGTCGCATCCTTAGGTTTTTCGTTATTACAATCGAATCTAGCGTCTCAATTGCCACGTATTAGTGAACTGGGCGTCAGTCACGTTACGTTGTTCGCTTCAGTACTTTTAGCCGTTTTTTTCGCCTTATTGTTCGCTTTTCTAAGTAGCAATATGATCAATTACCGTGCATTAAATTCTATGCTTCAATCTAGTGGTAAAGGCACAGGAGTGCAGGTTTCTAAGCGTTTCAGACAAGGGTTGATTGTTAGTCAGGTCGCCATCGCAACTTTGTTGGTTTTTGCGAATATCACTTTGTTCAAAGAAGCTATGGACTCCATTAACCAAGAGCCAGGGTATAGCGTAGACAACATGCAACAAATGAGTCTCTCGGTTTCCGCTCCAGAATTTCCACCGGAAGAGGAGGTCGCGGCAGTGATGACTGAGCTTAAACAAAAATTGTTACAGATGCCCGAGGTAGAGAGTATTTCGCAATCAAGCTCGGTTTTGAACGGTTTTGGTTTATGGGCATTAACAGCCATAGCTTCAGGGGAAAATTTTACGCCTGAGAGCAAAGTAGTGAGTCACAACTATTTTACTTTATTTGGCCAAGAGTTACTTGAGGGAGACTATTTCAGTGAAGCTGATATTAAAGATGGCAATTTAGCTATGATAGTGAATGATGTGTTCGCAAAACGCCTTAATCCAACTGGCAGCGTCTTGGGAATGCAAATATCAGGCGGTGGACCGGACAATATTTTCACTATTGTTGGTGTAGTTAAAGGAGTGATTATGCCCGCTCAAACTGAGATGCCAATGCGTGTTTACACGCCGTCCAATTCAGGAACCTCACAAATCACCTTAAAATTAAAAGAAGGACAAATCGTAAGCCGAGAGCAAGTGGCAAGTGTAATTAGTGAGGTAAGTAGTTTGTATGCTCTCTTTAGTTTGGACACACTAGAAGGAGAAAAAAGAAGGCGCTTATTTACGCAGTACACCACAGCCATAACCACTTCAGTACTTGCCATCATTACGTTATTTTTAGCTAGTGTAGGTTTGTACGGTATTCTAAGTTACGGCACTCAAATGCGTAGGTTTGAGCTGGGCACTCGTATGGCAATTGGGGCCAAACGCAAAGATTTAGTGAGTCTTATTGTTAAAGATAATGCCTGGGTAATTGTGTTGGGAGTGGCCTTCAGTGTTGTGATACTTCTGGGAGTGTATGTAGGTTACAAAGAGGTGCTGTCAGCTTATATGAGTGCGGATTTGATACCTATGTTTGTGTCTACCGTGTTATCTATCTCTGTCTTGTCGCTATTTGCTTGTTATTGGCCACTTCGCCAGTACATTAATCATCCCGCTATACGTTCGTTACGTGGCAGTGATTAGGGGCATAGTGATGAGGCAATCTTTATATCTACTGAAACAAGCCTGGGCTAGTCTTAAGACTACCCCAGGGTTTGTAGTGGCGGTCGTGACGACTATTAGCGTTACTTTTGGAGCATTATTGTGTGTGTTGACCTTAGCGTATTTATTATTGGTGTCGCCTCTTTCTTACCCCGAAAGTGATAATCTATACACAGTTGAGCATAACCTGATTGATAACAATGCTGGAATAGACGGTACTGCGTTTACCTATCCTAACCTAATGCAGCTGTACACTAAGCAAACAGTCTTTAGTGATTTAGCTTTGATGTATTACGATGCCGATGTACTGGTCTCGCAGCCTTCGCATCCGACATTGTCTATTTCTTTTGTTACACCCGAGTGGTTTTCATTATTGGGTGCAGAAACAGTCCTTGGTCGAAGTTTTGACGCGACAGAAGTGCTTAATAGCTACAATCCGGTCGCCATACTGAGCTACCAAACTTGGAAAAATAACTTTTCACTGGATCCAGATATTTTGTCCAAGAAGGTACAATTTGGTGAGGTCAGTTATCGAATAATTGGGGTGCTAGATGAAACATTTGTTGAACCTCAAGTTTACGGTGTGGGTTACCAGTCCCAAGTGTTTCTGCCTTGGGACTATAATTCAATCAGTTCCAGCGAACGTAAAAAGTGGGGTAATGATGACAGTGGTTTGATGGCGTTAGGCCGATTAAAACCAGGCAATTCAGCAACGCAAACAGAACAACTACTCACAAATTTGGTGAGCGATAACTGGCAACAGCAGGTGGCTGGGCATCAATTCTTCAACGGTTGGAGCATTGGTATTAAACTGCATTCCTTAGAATCAGTCATTTTAGCTAATAGCCAACAAACTGTATATTTACTGATCGCTGGCGTTTTTGGACTAGTGATGATTGCCACGACTAATATTGCTAACCTGTTCATGTCGCGCACTGCCGAGCGTAGTCGTCAAATTGCGATTCGTGCTGCTATTGGCGCTTCCCGTCGTCAGCTATTTAAAATGGTGCTGGCAGAAGCTACGTTATTAGTAGGAGCAGCGACCTTTATCGCCCTGTATATTGCCTCCTTAGGATTTAAAGGCATGCAGTTATTTTTAAACCAGTATTTACCGAGAGTTGATGAATTGTCATTGCATCTCAGTACCCTTGTATACGCATTGGTATTGGTTGTGGGGTTTGCATGGTTTTTTGCTTATATCAGCATGAGAATGATTGATTATCGACACCTAAATCAATCTATGCAAAGTGGTGGTAAAGGTATCGGCAAACAAGTACCAACAAGAGTTCGCCAGGGGTTAGTGTTTGCGCAAATTGCCATAGTGACACTATTGGTTTTTATTAATATTGTATTGTTCAGTGAGGCCATGACAACAATCAATCGTCCTTCAGGTTTCGCTACTAAGAATATTTCCTTCTTAGTGCTTTCGTTACCTAGGGTTGATGAATCGCAACGCAGCGGTTTAGTGGCTAATATGGCTGAAGTTCGAGATAAATTAGCAGCGCTACCTCAGGTAGAGAGCGTCAGTCAGTCTATGGCTCCTATGCCATTTTTTACTCGGGCGCTGAGCCGACTAGGTGGTGATGAGCGCTATTCAATGCGAGCTAAAGATGTGGACCACAGCTATTTTCAATTGATAGAACAACCCTTGCTTGCAGGGAGTTATTTCAGTGAAGCAGATATCAAAGATAGAAATAACGTGGTGATAGTCAATGATGTGTTTGCTAAAAAATTAGCGCCAAACGGCAAGGTATTGGGTTTGACTTTTGATAATGGTGCAAAAATAGTAGGGGTGGTTAAAGGTATACTCATACCGGGGGAAACAACAATCGAACCACGCTTTTATTTCCCCGCTTCGCCCACCAGAAACATGTTTTTAATTAATACCCAAGAAGGCCAAAGCGTGACTCGCGAGCAGGTAGTGCAGGTGTTATCGCAAGTGTCAAAAGAGTTGAAGCTTTTCAGCTTGTCTTCTTTAGAATCTCGTCGCGTTGAGCGTTTGTTTGCACAATACACTACTGCTATTACGTGCGGAGCCTTAGCCGTTTTGACATTTTTATTAGCGGGTATAGGACTCTACGGAATATTAAGTTACAGCACTCAAATACGCCGCTTCGAAATAGGCACAAGGTTAGCGATAGGTGCCAAACGTAGCGATATACTCAAACTGATTATCAGAGATAATACCTCGATGATCTTGCTGGGAATGTTGAGCGGCGTATTGGTATTGCTGGCGTTGTATTTAGGTTTTAACCAAGAGTTAAATATCTATCTAAACGAAAATGTAATGCTCGCATTTGTATTGACCGTCACACCTATTTTGGTTTTGTCGCTGTTCGCCTGTTATTGGCCTTTACGAAGATTCATTAATCAACCGGCGGTTAATTCGCTCCGAGGCAGTGATTAACAAATAGTTTGTAGAGATTAGTAGAGCCTTTTGTAAAAAGATCTATAAGAAATAATTGGTCATACCAATTATTTCTTATACTAATGCGTTATTTATTTATGCATTTATGAAGTGTTAAGTTTCTGTTTAGTGGTTAGTATAGAGGGACTGCGCGTCCTAACATCATGTTTTGCTTGGTTCGATTAGCTCTGCAACTTTGGACTATGTATCATCGTTTGACATATAATGTGGAATGGTTAAGCAAGCATTATTAATTAAAATAAACATTGGAATTTTATGAAAACACTATCTGATATTGGCTTGATCGGCCTTGCTGTAATGGGTGAAAACCTTATTTTAAACATGGCAAGTAAAGGCTATACCGTCACTGCATATAATCGCTCTACCGATAAAGTTGAAAACTTTATTAATGGTCGCGCAAAAGGTGAGAGTATTCGTGGCGCTTATTCAGTAGAAGAGTTGGTTCAATCCCTAGCCACGCCCCGCAAAATTATGATTATGGTGAAGTCAGGTGCACCGGTAGATGCCACTATTGAACAACTATTACCTTTGTTAGATAAAGGCGACATCATCATCGATGGTGGCAATACGCATTTCCCAGATACTATTCGTCGTGAAAAATACTGCGCAGAAAAAGGCATTAATTTTGTGGGGGCAGGTGTATCTGGCGGTGAAGAAGGCGCATTAAAAGGCCCATCAATTATGCCTGGTGGTTCGGCTGAAGCATGGCAAGCGGTGAAACCTATTTTCCAAGATATCTCAGCTAAGGTAGAAGACGGTTCACCTTGTTGTGACTATGTTGGTGAAAATGGCGCCGGTCATTTTGTGAAAATGGTGCACAACGGTATTGAATATGGCGATATGCAATTATTGTGTGAAGCCTACCAAATAATGAAAGAAGTACTGGGCATGTCGGCTGACGAAATGCATGGAGTATTTAAAGAGTGGAATACCACAGAGTTAGATAGTTATTTAGTTGAAATTACCCGCGATATCTTGGCTTATAAAGATGAAGACGGCAGCCCGCTTGTTGAGAATATTTTAGATACTGCTGGTCAAAAAGGTACAGGTAAGTGGACAGGTGTTGTAGCCCTAGACCTAGGTGTGCCATTAACGCTTATTGCTGAGTCTGTATTTGCCCGTTGCATTTCAGCCCTAAAAGAAGAGCGTGTTGAAGCTTCTAAAGTGATTACAGGGCCAGCTAAAACGTTCGACGGTGACAAAGCCGCGTTTATCGAAGATTTACGTCAGGCAGTTTTGGCCGCTAAAATTGTGTCTTACGCACAGGGGTACACCTTGATGCGTGAAGCAGCCAAAGAATTTAACTGGAACCTCAACTATGGCGGCATTGCTTTAATGTGGCGTGGTGGTTGTATCATCCGTTCTGCTTTCTTAGGTAAAATCAAAGAAGCCTTTGATAAAAATCCAGAGTTAAACAACTTGTTGTTAGATGATTATTTCAAAGATACCGTGGTTGCTGCTCAGGAAGGTTGGAGACGTGTAGCGGTGAATGCCATTACGACTGGTGTACCAGCTCCTTGTTTGACAGCAGCCCTTAACTACTTTGATGGTTATCGCACAGCACGTTTACCGGCTAACTTGTTACAAGCCCAGCGTGATTATTTTGGTGCCCATACTTATGAGCGCACAGATAAGCCTAGAGGCGAGTTCTTCCATACCAATTGGACAGGGCGTGGTGGTAATACTTCATCGTCTACTTATAACGCTTAAATCGTTTTAAGAGTAAAAAAGGCCGTAACTAGGATGCCAGTTACGGCCTTTTTGTTATGGGAGCATGAGCATATTTATGTTGGTAACTTAGCCCTCTCTAACAGCACTATGCTTATTGAAGTCTGTTATTATCCGCCCTTCTTTTTAATTGTTGTTTATTGTAATGAGTTCAAATTTGCCTACACGATCCCTTTTTTCCTCTTTCATTTTGATTTTAGGCACTTTATTGATAGCAGCCAATCTACGAGGCCCTATCACCGGTATAGGTCCAGTACTAGAACACGTCATTGCCAATTTCCAACTAACGGCTTCTCAGGCGGGTATGTTAACTACATTACCTTTACTTGCATTTGCTCTCGCCTCGCCTTTGGCAACAAGCCTAGCGAAAAAACAAGGCCTTGAAATATCGTTGTTTATCGCTCTGGTGTTGATTGGCTTGGGGCTGGGTACCCGTATGCTCGATTCAGTGATTACCCTTTACCTGAGTACTGCGATCATCGGTGTGGGTATTGCAATAGGTAACGTTTTATTGCCGAGTTTAATTAAGCGAGACTTCCCACATAAAGTTGCAGTAATGACGTCCGCATATGTATTAGCTATGGGGGTGTTTGGCGGAAGTTATTCTGCTTTAATTATTCCATTGGCTGCTTATCAGGATATCGGTTGGAATATTGCGCTAGCGAGTTATGGTTTAATCACGCTTTTCAGCCTGATTGTTTGGCTGCCGCAGTTAAAATTACATACTAAACCCACCAAAGATCTGACTCAGTCTTACACTAAAGGTAAAATTTGGCATCATGGCGTAGCATGGCATGTGACTTTATTTCTTGGTCTTAACTCATTTTTTACTTATGTCATTATTGCTTGGTTACCTAATATCGTGATGGAAAGTGGATATGATGCGCAACAAGCAGGCGTGTTTCATGGCGCCTTTCAAATTGCCGCTGCGGTGCCTGGAATTATGCTAATACCCCTTTTATCCAAACTAAAAGATCAAAAAATTCTGGCGTTATTGTTAGCCATTTTGGGGTTTCTCAGTGCTTTAGGTCTGTTGTATTTGCCTCACTTTGCTTTTATATGGTCAAGCACTCTAGGCTTTTGCTCTGGGGCCATTTTTATCTTAGGTTTGTCTTTCATCAGTTTACGTACTCATGATCCAAGACAAGCAGCTTCGTTATCAGGAATGGCACAATGCATAGGGTATTTACTGGCAGCTATAGGGCCAATGCTGGCTGGTGGATTACATTCGAACTTCAACAGTTGGGCGCCTGTGTTGTGGATGTGCGCTCTCGCTATTTTGTTGTGCGGTGTGTTTGGTTATTTAGGTGGGCGAAACATTAGTTTACACGAACATGCCTAAGCACAGACGAAAGTATATTAGAGGTCACTCCAATGCAAATCTCGTTTTTTGATTTCCACCAACATACTGGTCAGCTACGAATTTTTTTTGAGAGTCTTCTGCCCGTTAAAACTTCAACTTCCTCTATGATTCGATTACTGCCTAACACTATGCATTTGATTGCTATGAGGTACATCTTCTAATGGTTCTCACAGCAAGCCGATGTCTAATTAATTACTTTTCGAACAAGGCAACCCTTGAGAATTGACTCGTTGAATTTTAGTTCAACCCTGTGTTAGCTTATTTGTTGCTGTGATGTCTAACATGAACTAATCGATGAAATATTTTCTAGTTATCTTATTTTTGCTGTTAACGAGTCAGGTGGGAGCAAAAGAGCGTAAGAATGACGCAGGGCAATTGCAATTAGACTGCGCTGAATATTTAAAGGCTGGCGACGATGCGAGTAAAAATGCATTAAATGCGATGGCCTGCCAAGAGTTTATTCAAGGTATCATCTCCACTAAAACCTACTACAGCCTTTTTTATCAAATAGATAAAGGTTTCTGCTTGCCCAAAATGGTTAATCCAACTGAAGTTGCGACAGCAATCAATAGCTATATCCTGTCGAAGCCGTTAAATAGAGGTTTGATGAAAGGAGCTATTGCGATGAGAGCGTTAGAGCAATCATATCCGTGTAAAAAATAGGTTGAGCTAAGTTAGATCACTTTCTACGAGTGAGGTCACTTGGTTTAATATGATGTCGAGTTTGCTGACTGACCACAAGGCTTTTAGTTTTAACCAGTCGTAACGAAAAGCAATGATACGATCTTCAGCATAAAACAATCTCCAGTTGCCATTAATAACCACTTTGCTTTCAAAATTTTTGCCAGGAATTTGAAAGATTACAATATTGCCATCCCAATCATCTCGTCTATCCTGTGGCCGCACACTTGGCCGTTCAACGTTATGATCGATTATTGCTGCAACTTCAAGAATAATGAGCCTATAGTTTACTTTGTTTTTTTTGATTACCGATTCCACATGGACACTTGCAAAGTAGCCACTATTAGTTAACCACGCTTCACTACTTGCTGGGCCAATAAAATCATAAAGTTGTTGTTGTCGCTTTAATTCAGTATCACGTAGGGGATCGTCGATATTAATCTTTATATTTTCGATATTGAGAATAGAGAATCCTTTACTTCTGGCGAATTCCGTTAATTTTTTGCCTCGCCAAAATTTGTAGCGGAGTCTCAAATAGATGAGCGCGACAATTATTGGCAAAAATAGTAAGAGGTATAGAGGGTCAAAATTCATATGTGGGGGCAATTGTTCCTCAGAGTCATAGTGATAAAACAGTGAATCATGAGGGGTACAGTGTCAAGGAGAGACTTTTGGCTCAAACGGCTTTATCTAGTCACCCAAATTAAATAAATACTCAATAACCAACTAACTTACAAGGTTATAGTGTTGTGAGTATTTTAATTCTGTACTTTTATATGCTCTATTCCCAGGGTAAATGGAACGCAAACGCGAAGCGTATTCTTTATAAGCTCATATTTACAGTTTTCAGGAAAAAATTGCTACTTACCAGATGCTATGTGAATATGAATATTCAGCTACTTAAAAGGATTATGTATGTTGTTAAGTGTTCAAAGAGGTTATCTAAGCCCTCCTAGCTTCAGTCAGATTAAGCGCTTTGTTGAATGGAATGGTGAAAATTTCGAGTGGGTTCTTGTGGTCGTATTATTGGTGGGATTGATGCTGTCGTCTTGGCATGACAACCGAGTCACTAAAATGGTTGTAGAGCAACCACAGCGTAACGATTTTTTCTTTGTCGATTATTTTGCTATCAATGACAACTCTGATGCAAAGTATCGCTATATCCCGATGCGAGTGATGGAAGTGAAAGAAAATTCGTTAGTATTTAAAGTTGGTAATGTCGGACAAAGTAAAAAGTTGTCGCCCACAAAACATGTGAAGTCTGATAGAGCGATGCATCCGAACTATTATCGCAAAGAAACATTGGAATTGACCCTAACGCAGATCTCAGAACTATTCGAATCCGATGCCATTTATGCGGCAGTTAGGCCAAGGAATATTTATATAAATGGCTGGATAGTGATGAAACTCAGCGAGCTCTAAAAAACCGAGCTTTGGTTAATTAACAAAAAGCGCCGACTCATATTACTACGGTTCGGCGCTTCTGTTTTTTGAGTGGAGCTGTCTTCTGCCTTTATAACTATTAGCTGTTATTTTCGGCAACCAATGTGTTGTCTGTACACTTTGGTTAGTCCCTACCTCTCGAAGACAGATCCCTCATTGGCCGTATAAAGCAGTTATCAGGCCATAATTATTTATTGAATTAAAACAATGATTTAGAGTTTTTGTGTGTGGGTATATTATCGAGACTGCACGTATAACGTGAGAAAAAAAACAAAAGTCACCAAAATAGTGCACTAGACTGAATGGTCAATAAAATCTCGCCAGGCACTCAGAAGCGTTTTAAAGTCCGCTAAACCGCAACCCGATTGAATATGTAAATCGGATAACTCTTGGCTTTCATCATCATCGGTCGCCGACATTTCCTGAATAAGGTTGTTATTTTGCACCAGTTCAACTTCGTCATTATCAAATAACAAGTGGAACTCTTTACCGTTATGTTGGTAATCAATGAGTTGTTTGTTTTGTAATTTTTCGACAATGTTAAGCAACAGGTTTATTTGTGAGGTGTCTTGGGCGATATCTTGGCTTAACCAATCACCAAACGCTTCACATTCGAGTTCACATGTTGCGACGGGGCTGCCTAAAAAATCACGGGAAAATTGGTAGTCCATTTGCTGTCACCACTTATTAAATACTAGCTGGATATTATAGGTTATTTAAATCGTGCCTTGAGCATAACTCCCCTAAATAATCATGCTGAATTGCTACTTTGGCTCTTTAAATACCCAACCAGAGCGTTCTAACTCGGTTAAATACACTCGCACATCAAATTCAATTTGATGATAGTCAGGTAGCATATGTTGGCATAACTGATAAAAGGCTTTGTTGTGTTGTTTTTCTTTTAGGTGGGCGAGTTCATGTACCACTATCATGTTTAAAAACGCATCAGGGGTGTGTTTAAACAATGTGCTGATACGTAGTTCATTTTTACTTTTTAACTTACCGCCTTGCACTCTCGCCACATAACTGTGTAAACCCAAGGCATGATTGACTATATGAATTTTACCGTCGTAAATCACCTTGCTGAGTGGTTGGGTCTTTTTCATATATTGGTTTTTTAAGGCTAACGCATAATCTCGTAGATCATTATCGTTGGCTACTTTGTGAATGTTTGGGTAACGGCTACGTAACCAATTCCCTAGTTTATTATTTTCAATTAAACGACTGATCTCATTCTGCAAATGAACGGGGTAGTGGGCCAAGTAGGGTAAATCTTGTGGCATATAACGCACCTTAAAAAACACCTCCCTATACTAACAGTTTTGCTGGGAAGTCGCTTACCTCGTCTAGCAAATCCCAAATTTACTGCAACAAATCCGCTTCATATCTCATTGACATATGAAATTTCATATATATGATATTTCATATGTTATGAGTTGGACGTAGCCTAAACTTTGATGAATCCGGTTTCTTTTTATAAATGTCTATCAGATGACACTCGGCTGAAGTGTTTATTATTGATCACCCTTAAAGGTGAGATGTGCGTGTGTGATTTGATTAGTGCATTAAAGCTAAGCCAGCCTAAAGTATCACGGCATTTAGCTGAGTTACGTAAATGTGAGATTTTGGCTGATAACCGGCGCGGGAAATGGGTGTTTTATCAACTTAATCACGCTTTACCTCAGTGGGCACTAGAGGTGCTTAAAGTGACCACAAAAAACAACCCAGCCTATTTAGATGAAAGTTTAAAAAACCTAGATTTAGCTAACCAACAAGTTAGCTGTTGTTAACCGTATTAATGAAATGGAAAGTGTCTGCATGAAAGTTTTATACATTTGTACCCATAATCGTTGCCGCAGTATTTTGTCGGAAGCTATTACTAATCATTTTTCTGACGGCAAAATCGTAGCAAAAAGTGCTGGCAGCCAACCTGCTGGTGAGGTGCATCCCTTGTCGATTAAATATTTACAAGAAGCGGGTATTGCAACCGATGGATTGCACAGTCAGTCTTGGGATGATTTTGAAGCATTCGACGCGGACTTAGTGGTGACTGTGTGTGATTCCGCAGCTGGCGAAAGTTGCCCCTTATGGTTTGGTAAAAGTCTAAAAGTACACTGGGGTTTGGCAGATCCATCTAAGTTGCAAGGAACCGAAGAACAACTTGCCGAAGCCTTTAGGTCCACGATTGAGCAGATAAAAAACAGAGTGTTTCAGTTAGTTGAGCTTGATGTTGATGTTAAAGACAAGGTCGCATTTAAAGCGGCGCTTGCAGAATTAGGAGCGGCCTAATGCCTAAACTTGATGCAACTATGCCTAATCTCGATGTGACACAATTTAATGTGCCTAATAACCAAAGTTTTGTTAAGACAAGCTCAGATCATAAACCTAAAATACTGTTACTTTATGGTTCACTCCGAGCGCGTTCTTTTAGTCGTTTAGTTGTTGAAGAATCGGCTCGTTTATTAAATGCCATGGGAGCAGAAACCCGAATTTTTGATCCTACGGGATTACCCATGCCAGATGGCGATGACGCTAGCCACGTCAAAGTGGTGGAATTGCGAGAGTTAATGATGTGGTCAGAAGGTCAAGTCTGGTGCTCTCCGGAGCGTCATGGCGCCATGACTGGTATACTTAAAAGTCAAATCGACTGGGTACCACTTAGCATTGGTGCAGTCCGTCCCACTCAAGGTAAAACCTTAGCCGTAATGCAGGTTTCGGGGGGCTCTCAGTCGTTTAATGCTGTGAATCAAATGCGAGTGTTAGGTCGTTGGATGCGAATGTTGACTATTCCTAATCAATCATCAGTTGCCAAAGCATTTATGGAATTTGATGATAATGATCGCATGAAACCTTCGCCTTATTACAACCGTATAGTGGATGTTTTAGAGGAGTTGATGAAGTTCACATTGTTGACGCGAGACAATAGTGACTACTTAGTTGACCGTTATTCAGAACGCGTCGAGTCGGCAGAGCAAGTCTCCGAGCGCGTTAATCAGCGTTCAATCTAAAGGGGTTATGACATGGGATTATTTGAACGTTATTTATCTGTTTGGGTCGGCATCAGCATTATAGCCGGCGTAATCTTAGGAATACTTATTCCAGACACTTTTGCTTTGGTCGCGGGCCTAGAATACGCCCACGTAAATATAGTGGTGGCAGTACTCATTTGGTTAATGGTTTACCCCATGATGATCCAAATAGACTTTTCATCCATTAAAGATGTGGGTAAGAAACCCAAAGGTTTAGCATTAACACTGGCAATTAATTGGTTGATAAAACCTTTTACTATGGCTGCGTTAGGTTGGTTGTTTTTTAAAGGTTTTTTTGCTGATTGGGTCGATCCACAATCGGCAAACGAATATATAGCCGGTATGATTTTATTGGGTGTAGCGCCTTGTACCGCTATGGTTTTTGTATGGAGCCAAATGACCAAAGGCGACGCCAATTATACCTTGGTTCAGGTGTCGATTAACGACATTATTATGATTTTTGCTTTTGCTCCTATCACCGCTTTGTTATTGGGCGTTAGCGATATTCAAGTGCCTTGGAATACCTTGCTGATATCTGTGGTGCTTTACGTTTTGTTACCTTTAGTGGCTGGGGCGTTGACTCGTTCAATGTTAGATAAAAAGGTTGATGGACATCATGAGCAAGAAAACATTGATAGTTTTGTTGCAAAACTTAAACCTTGGTCGATAGTGGGCTTATTAGGAACAGTTGTGTTGCTGTTTGGTTTTCAAGCGCAAACTATTCTAGATAAACCACAAGCGATTTTGTTGATTGCCATACCACTAATTATTCAAACCTATGGTATTTTTGCTATCGCTTACTTCATCGCTAAGCGCCTTAAACTTCCCCACAATGTTGCAGGGCCTGCCAGTATGATTGGTACCTCTAACTTTTTTGAATTAGCGGTAGCCGTAGCAATATCACTGTTTGGGTTACATTCAGGTGCCGCCTTAGCCACTGTAGTGGGTGTATTAGTAGAAGTACCAGTGATGTTGTCATTGGTGTATTTTGTTAATAAAACTCAACATTGGTTTGAATAGAGGTAATCACAAACTAAAAAGGCTACAAAGATAATAGAAATACGGGAGATTGTTTGCATTCGTCATCTGTGCTGTCAGAATACGCGATGTTAGAGGTTGCTATAAGTTTTTGGGAATGGTTTAGTGATGAAAATTGCTGTATTGATTTTATTGGCAGGTATGGGTGTAACGACTATTAATGTGGTTACAGCAGCTGAGTCTGTTGAGCACAACGCTTTTGACGAATGTTTATTAGTTGCCCTTAAACAAGCAAAGCCTGAACAAACCGTGGCTGAGTTAAGGAAAAGTTGTGAAGAAACAGCGCCTACATTACTCAAATACCGCGTTGAGTTAGAAAAGCAAGCGTCGAAAAATCGTTTTGCGATAGTGCCTCACAAGCCCAATTTTGTGCTACCCGCGAGCATAACTAATATCAATCAAGAACCTTATATTGATACCCCTGTCGATTCTCAATTGGATGACGTTGAAGTTAAGTTTCAGGTTTCTTTGAAGTATTTAGCTGTACAAGACTTGGTATTTAAAGATCTTGATTTAGCGGTTGCTTTCACTACCACTAGTTGGTGGCAAGCCTACAATAGTGATATTTCAGCACCTTTTCGAGAAACAAATTACGAACCAGAGTTAATATTCAATTATCATCACTCTTGGTCGTTATTGGGCTTACCAATAGAGCAAACTTCATTGTCATTTAACCACCAGTCTAACGGACAAACTGGGCTATTGTCGAGAAGTTGGAATAGGGTGATTTTATCCTTTGCCTTCGCGCCAACAGACAATGTGCTTTGGGGATTTCGAACTTGGTACCGGTTACCAGAAGATGAAAAAATCGACCCTCTCGACCCATCAGGTGACGACAACCCCGATATTGAAAAATATATGGGGTACGGTGAATTAGGAGGATTGTGGCGGATTTCAGAAAATAATTCACTAGAATTTATGTTTCGCAATAACCTAAGGACAGATAATAATAGAGGTGCGATCCAATTAGGCTGGTCGTTCCCGATTAATGGCCGCCTTCAAGGATACGTTGAATATTTTAATGGTTATGGAGAAAGCCTAATTTATTACAACCAGCATTCCCAAAGGTTAGGTATTGGATTCAAGTTAACAAATTGGTTGTAGAAAGCCTAGGGATCTCGGCTTCAAAAAATTCGGTTCTATTTCGACCTTTTTCTTTCGCCTGATACAGTGCGCTATCAGCTTGCATAGTTAAGTCGTGTAGGCTCTGGCTCCCGTCACTCATAGTGATTCCTATGCTCACCGTGATAGAAAAATCATCGACTTCTATTTTTGATGTTAACCTGTGTAAACGCTCAGCAAATAAATTAGCGTCATTAACTCCTGTGTCAGGCAGAAGCATAATAAACTCCTCGCCTCCAAAGCGCGCAATTAAGTCCGTCTCTCTACCAAACGTTTGCAACGCACGACCTAACTCTTGTAAAATTCGATCGCCTTCTAAATGACCAAACGAATCATTTATTCTCTTAAAGTGGTCGATATCAATCATTAATAAGGCGATTGTATGGTCATATCGTTTTGCTTGTTTAATAAGCTCAGGTGCCCGTAGATTCATTTCCCGGCGATTCATAAGCCCAGTTAATTCATCAGTAGATGACTTAGAATGTAGTACTTTTGCTTGTTTCTCTAGCATATTACGGGTTTCTATCAATTCTTCGTAAAGTCTGCCTCGTTTGGTCGCGTTGAAAAAACTCCAATAAATATGTCCTTTTTCATCCATTCTGGCATTAACTATAATAGGCACGCGTTGTGCTTTACCATCCAACAAGGCTAGTTGCATTTCCTCACACTTTTTTTCGTGCAACAACAATGGCATTAAATAACTCTCGCAAAATATTCTTGAAGAATGGGTAAATAATTCATCAGCATTTTTACCTATTAACGATTCTATTTGCCAATTTAGTTCATCAGAGAAATACGCATTAGCGTATGTAATAATACGTTTTTCATTTGTAACTAACGCGCCAAATTGAAATGCATCCGGCGTCAAAAGTTCTCGCTCTGTTTTTTTAGGCAATGTATTCCCTCAAACATTGGTTAACGATGTCAGGATGGGTCATGTGCAAACAATGCCCCTTCGCTTCTACTAATTTTAATTCCGCTTCTGGCAATTGTTCCATCATAAAATCACCAATGATAGTGGAGGCTAATGAATCTTGGCTACTTTGAAAAATTAAGACAGGGTGTTTAGCTTTCCTCAATAAATTGCGATAATCAGAGAAAAAAGTGGCTTTGGCAAATGTTTTTGCTATTACTGGGTCCGTCGAGCAAAAGCTTCCAGATAATTCAGCAACAAAATCCTCGGAGCTGCCTGACCCAATAACAAGAGGGGCTAGATAGTTTGCCCATCCAATATAATTTTTGTCCATCAAATCTAGTAGTTCTTCTAAATCTGATTGTTCAAACCCTCCATAGTAATCTGGCTTAAAATTTAAGAAGCAAGGAGAAGGGCAAACCATTATTAAGCGACTAAAGATACTTGGCTGTTGAATCGAAGCTATAAGTCCTATCATGCTACTAACTGAATGGCCAACCAATACAACATCCTCTAAATCCAACGCTTGGCAAATGTCTAGAATATCTTGAGCATAACCTTCTAGTGAACTGTATCGATCTTGATCATAATAAGAAACGTCGGAGTTGCCTGATCCAACATAATCAAACAATACGATTCTATAATGTGGAATTAACGCCGGTAACATTAGGCGCCACATATTTTGATCGCAGCCGAAACCATGGGCCAATAGCAGGGTTTTTTCGCCTGACCCGGTGATCGTTACATTGTTCCTTTTTACTATTTCATTGCTATAGGGCATTTTTTCCTCGTACATAAAGCTCTGCGGATCGTGATGTTTAATAAAATTTAATCATTGGTAAATCATCTGATTTCGGGTCTGTATCATCGTAGCTAAAACCTTGTTCTGAACCGTGTGTGGGATTTCTGCCTGGGTCATAGCATTGATAAATAGATCTACGCCATGGTTAAAAGTTGATTCGCTGATATTCATGCCAGCATGCACTTGTTCCATAGTATCACCGGTATACTGGCATGGCCCACCGGTGAGTAAACAGAGGTGTTCGATAAGTTTTTCTCTAAAACGATTGATATCGGAATCTTTGAAAAACTCGAACAATACCGAGTCAAATTCAATTTCATAAATAAAATTATCGACTATTTCTTCGATTTTGGCTTGTCCGCCTAATTGTTGATATGTGTTGCCGTTTTGCGTGGCGCAGCTACTTAACAGTAAATACAAAGTAACTAGTAAAATTAGCGTTTTCATAGGGTTACCAAAGTTGCCCGTTTAGTGACAGATATAGACCTTTTTGGTTGTTTGCACCGGCAATACTGCCGAGCTCAGCCCAAGCCAGAGTAAAGCTTAGATTTTTGCTGGGAATATAACTAATAAATAGGTCAAACCAATCTTCTTCACCTAGCCCTAAATTATCAGGTTTTTGGCGATATTCTGCACCAACAGCGAGATGTCGACTCAATAACACAGCAGCCGAAGCTTCTGCCATAATTTGGTAGCTATCATTTTTAATTCCACCAAAACCAAGCAATCCTAGCTGGTTAGCCTTGGTTGCTCTAGCCGTTACACTCCACAGTGCGTTAAAGCCAGCAATAGCCCCTAAATGTACTTTGGTAGCCGCTAGATATAGATCCGTTCCATTTGAGTCATCTGTTGCTCCTACTGCATTCGCAATGCTGGCGTCATCTAATGTTTTGTGTTGTATGCCCACACTAAGTTGTGGCCAAGTTGAATACACCACATCACCATAAATTCGATATTTAACACCGTAGATATTTTGTTCAATATCACCCCCTAGGGTTTTCAAATCAAAACGCTGTTGGGCAATACTTATTTCGACTCTATCGTAAAAAGAAGCACTGACACCCAATACGTTTAAACGGTAGTCATCTAGGTAAACTTGGGTGCCAAAAGCGTTCACCGATATTTGCTCTCTAGAATCATAACCTGCCAATGTGGCCCAAGTTACGATGCCACCGCCACCGCTACCTTCAAGTTGATTTAGACCCGCTGTGCCTATTAGTTTACCGTCACTTGCCTTGGCGATAAGCGAAACCAAACCTAGAAAAATGACTAAGGATTGGCACCAATATAAGCGCCCATTGTTTGTTTTTATTATAGCCATTTGGTGGTTAGATTATCCTGATACCATGAGATGAATTTATCTGCAGATGTTGGCTTACAAATATAATAACCTTGGGCTAACTCGCAGCCCCATTGCGCTAGAAGTGTTAAGGCTTGAATGTTTTCTATGCCTTCTGCCACTACATTCATATCAAAACTATGAGCAAGGCTGATAACAGTCTTAACAATTTTTTGGTCACCTTGGTTTTCATGTAAATTAAGCACAAAGCTCTTGTCTACTTTCAAAGTGTTGACAGGTAAATTTTGTAAGTACGCCATGGATGAGTATCCAGTACCAAAGTCATCAATGGCTATTTCAAATCCATTATCTCGAAACGCTTGTAGGTGGGTGATGGCTTTGTTGTGGTCTTTCACTAAGTCACCCTCGGTTATTTCAAACGATAAACATTGGGTGTTTAGGTTATTTGCTTGAAGTAAATCCAGTACGTTAGGTAATAGCGCGGGATTCATAATATCTTTTGCTGAAAGGTTAATTGCTATCGACACATCTACTTCGGCATCTCGGAATATCGCTGCATCCTTGATTGCGCGATTGATGACCCAGTTGGTAATGCCTTCAATAAATCCTGCTTGTTCTGCCACAGCGATAAAGTCTTCTGGCGAAACAAAACCCAAGCTGGTATTTGTCCAGCGTATCAAGGCTTCAACGTGAGTGACTTTGCCCTCTTGTAAGTCGAGTTTAGGTTGATAGTTGAGACTTAACTCTTCTTGGCGGTGATCTAGGGTGTTTTTTAATTCGGTAATAATAGACAAGCGCCGCGAGTAGCGTGCTTCTAGTGGAGAATCAAAGGCCAGTACAAATTGGCGAGTGATTTGTGCTTCATCCAAAACTATATTGAGCCGTTTAAATACCTGTTCTGCATTGTTGGCATCTTTAGGACAATATATTAAGCCTAGAGCGACTTTTATATTGATAATGACATCGATGGCATTGATTGGTGCTTCCAATGTTGATTTTATTGATTCAATCGATTCTTGAGATGGCTGTTGTGAGGGTATCCACAATAGTTCTCCACCCGTTAGTCTTGCAGCAATACCATCAAATTTTGAGAGGCGTTGTGCTAGTTCCTCAAGACAATGATCGCCATTGTGGTAACCAAATACATCGTTAATGCCACGAAAGCCAAAAATGTTAATGCCAATGGCCACAAAATTGTCGTTGTCACTAAACTTTTGTTCTAGCAAGGTTTCGACATGCTGCCGGTTATATAGCGAAGTTAAAACATCGTGTCTTGCCTGGAATATTATTTCTTCTTCACGGGTTTGCACGTTACTTTGCATCTTGCTAAAGGCTTTAGACAATAAGCTGACTTCTGTGGTTTTAGTCTCGACTACTGCATCTTTAGTGTAATCGCCCACCGCTATTCGTTTGGCTATATCGGCCAGAACTACTAATGGTTTGGATATTCTTCGTGAAAATAACGCCGCTAAAAACGTCGCTAGCAAAATAACGATTATACCTAATGCAGTAATACTAAATTGCAGTGAATTGAAGTCTGCAAAAAGCAACTGTGCGTCCTCAGATAAGGTAATGATTGTTTGGTGTTCGAGGGCATCGCTTAAAGTAAATTGTTGAGAAACGTAGGGTGTATCCTGAGTTATGGTAATAGACAACCAAGATGGGCGCTCATTGATTTGCGCTAAGGCTTGTTCTACCAAAGGTGCCGGTAAGGTACTAATTTTAAATATTTCGTTTTGCTGGCTGTATACCTGTAAGGTTGTTTCGAGTTTAGTTATATCTTTTAACTGAGCTAAAATAGGGTCGCCTAGCTTGAACCCAACTAACGC
Source organism: Paraglaciecola sp. (assembly GCF_039964565.1). Lineage (GTDB taxonomy): Bacteria > Pseudomonadota > Gammaproteobacteria > Enterobacterales > Alteromonadaceae > Paraglaciecola. Next base: position 312,128 of record NZ_JBDVXF010000005.1, on the reverse strand, counting down.
AATGGCAATGGGGGTCGGCGCGTCAACGGTTAACATGATGACTTGGTAGAGTTGTTTGTTCAACATCATCAGCGAAGTGTAACCACCTTTGCTAATCACACTCTCTATGGCTTGTGGGTAGGGAAATTCTTGATCCATTTTTAGTGCTGCTGGCACACTGGTGATTGAACTTCCCGTCAAGGATACAAGGGCCATTAAATCGGCGTTAATGCGTTGTCCGTGATTAAATAAGGCGCTATCGATAGTGCCTTTGTCTAAGGATGCAACGGCCTGTTTAAAACCAAAGTCAGCGGTGAGCACCGAGGCTGAAATATAAAGTAGATCTTCGCGACTTTGTAGTACTCGTTGTAATACGTTTTCTGCAATCGATAAGTCTCGTTCTAACTTTTCTCGAGTTTGTTCATCGGTGGCTATCCAAACATTGATAAAGGTTGTGAGTGCCGTGAGTATTACTAAGCCTGCAACTAGCCTGAAGATACTCTGATTAAGTGGAGTTTGGGTCAATTAGTTATTTCCTCTGTCAAACTTCTTCGATTTAAAGGTACGTTGAGTTGGGATGACTGTATCTTCAAGTAAATTCAAAACAATTGGAAAGGGGGCCTCAAGCGATGTTTCAGGCAGTTGAAAGTTCTTTCTGAGTATCTTGTTAGTAGACAAATTGGGGTGCCATAACTTCAACATCAATCCGTTTTCGGGTACTTCAGCTAAGCCATGTTTATTAGACACAACGGTTTGCTCATTATCGGCGACATAAATGTAGCCTACCATCTGATCGTGTATATTACAGCCAAGAACCACAATGCCTGCTTGATCAAATACCAACTCTTTTGTATCCCCTCCTTTGAACATTCTAAATTCAAAAGGTTTAGGCTTTGAGAAACTATAGAGATGGTGGCGAATGTTGTCGCTATTTGGAAAAGAAACGCGTTGATTTTTTTGGACTACTAATAGTCGAGGTGAAAATTGTTTATCGATTTGATCCATTACCAAAAGCTTAACATTATCAGCTTGAGTTGGCTTAGTTGTAGCAAAACTTACCACTACATTTTCGATTGGTTTATTAAATTGGTCTGTAATGTAAAGGGTTTTTGCCATAACAACCGGATCGAATAGGATTACGGCAATAAAGGTAAAACAAAATGAATTGTTTATCGTCTTTAGAAATACACGGCCAAATTTTCTAGTCGTCATACTGCTCAACTCTTGTAGTTGTCTAAATAAAATAAACCAAATACGTTAACACTCCTAACTTAGCAGAAAATGCTAAGCCATACTTTAACTATTGAATACCAATATTCAGTGACAGATTAGCTTGTGTAAACGGCTATTCTAATGCCATATAAATCGCAGTTGTCCCGTGGAAATTTCAATTTTGTCAGCTTTACGTTTAGGAACAAATGCGTTCAATTTTGTGAGGTTAAATAACTTTATATCTTCGAAGTCGTTGATGAGGCTTTGTTTGATGGCTTTTTCAGTGGGTTGCGAGTCAACATAAGAATCTTGTTCAACTCGATAGCTATCTAACCGCAAATCTTCAAATAAATACGACTCTAAAAACTGGTCAAACTCCATTTTGCCAACAAATACTAATTTTGCGGAATACTCTTGTTTATCCTTACTGGCAGATACTAACATTTGTAATTTAACCGTTTGATCTAAGGTATCTATGAGAATTTGCGCATCAGAAAAGCTTGCTTCGATCCCTTGGAAGGACTTTTCAATGGGAAATTGCCGTGCCAAATTCCGGTTAATTGTTTTAGCCTTTACAATTTCAAAGGATTTTTCTACTTGGGAATAGGCTGGTGTGTTTCCAAGAGCCCACAGACTCAGAACTATAACAAGGGGTTTAATCACCAGTTTGCTCCTAATAAAATATCTAAAACCACTTTTTCCACAACATGCCAATCAACAATATCACCGCTAAAATAACCATGGTAGCGGTTAAATATACAAAGGCATTAGGCTCTTCGGTGCCGGGTAAACCCGCTACATTCATTCCAAATATACCAGTTAGAAAGGATAAAGGTAGAAATATTGCGGTGACCAAAGATAACACGTACATGCGCATCCCTTGTTGTTCGGCAATCCGGTTACGTAACTCATCTTGTAATACCATGGCCCGCTCCTTAGCCAGATCTAGGTCTTCAACGTAGCGAGTCATTCGGTCAGTTTGCTCTCGCAATTCAAACGCCTGTTGTTGATTCAAGGATTTGTTGAAGCGATACATGGCATCAAGAGCATCTCGTTGCGGTGCTAAATAACGGCGAATAGCTGCGGCTTGGCGGCGGATCATCGACAATTTTATTCTATCTCGTTTGTCAGATTTATCTAATGCCTCGAATTCGGTGAGATCTTCATCTAAAACATCCACTGTCTCGCTGATCCTGTCGGCAATTTTGGTAATAATTCTTAGTGCTAAGTCCAATGGCGCCTCAGGAATCTGGCCTTTTTCAAGTTCTTCTTTCGCATCTTGTACTGATAATAATTGCCGGTCTTTACGCCTAGCAGAAATTAATATGTTTTCGCCAATCCATAAACGCAACGACACCATATCTTCAGGATCAGCATCAGGATTGTGGTTAATTCCTCGTAAGTACAGCAGCATTCCGTCACCTAGCTGTATCGCTTTAGGGCGAGTTTCAGCAGTGCAAAGTGCATCTATTATTTCGTTTGGTAACCCCAAACCCTGTAAACATTGTTTCGAATCTTTAGTATCAGATTGAATATGAAACCAATCAAACCCTAAAGAAGAGGGATCATCAGTGGTTTGTTCAACGGTTGTGGGTAGGGGCGAGTGGGGCTTACCAATATTATTGATTGCCCACAACATAGCCTGAGTTTTTGGGTGAGTATTGGACATTTAGTTGTCTAGTTTACTTATCAGATTTTGGGGGGTGAGTACTTTTCACCCGCATAAAATCGATCACCGCATCAATACCCTGCTGGCGAACAATAGGGGCGAACTCTGCTCGTTTGGATTGCACCAGACTTATTCCTTCGGCTATAAGATCGTAGGCTTTCCACTCGCCTTCTTTGTTGCGGCGCACTTGAAAGGTGATGCTAATATCTGGTTTTCCAGATTCCTTAATGATGGCTTTAACTGGCACTGTCTTTTTGTTTTCGGTAGGTCGAGAAGGCTCGAACTCTACATTTTGATTTTTATAGCTGCTTAACGCATTAGAATAGGTAGATAACAAATACACCCTAAATTCCTCAAAATATACAATCAGCTTTTCACGAGGTATATCTTTTGCCTGCGTACCTAACACACTTAAAGCCGCATATACGTGATCTACATGTGGCAACAACTGTTGCTCTACAATTTTTTTCAACGTGTCAGGATTGCTCTCAATTAGCGTTTGATCTTGTTTCATTTTCGCGAAAGTTGCCGTCGCTACATCTTTAACAAAAATATAGGGGTCTTCTGACGGCTTTCCTAAAGCGTTAAAACTCATCGTCAGGACAAAGATAGCTAGTTTTATCGATTTGAACATTGGGTAAATCTCCAAGGGTAATCCCGAGTACGTATATCACTTTGCATTGTACTATCGGTTGCTAATGACTGATATCTAAAAAGGGGAGCATTTATTCCCGTAACGCCTGCAAAAAATGCAAATTGTCATCCTGAGTCACTATCTCAAATAAAAATTAACAGTTTTAAGTAATTGATCCTAACTTTAATTGGTTTGGTGTTAACAAGGCATCCTTGTAAGAGGCTCTGTTCTGAGTTGCTGATGGTCTCTTTAATTTAAAGATATGTAAATAATGAAACTTGTTCTTAGTGAGTGTGTAAATTTTTCACAATTAGATTATAGAAGTTTAAAAGATAATATCTCGCTTGTGAATAAAATTCATATAAAACAACTGCTTAATGTTTATTTAATGCTTGGCATAGATGTCGCATATTCTAAAGTGTCAAATCATAAAACATAACAAACGGGAGAAAATTATTATGTTGGGCTGGGCATTAACATTTTTTATTATCGCCATCGTAGCTGCAGTTTTTGGTTTTGGTGGTATAGCAGGCGCTGCAACAGGTATTGCTAAAATCATATTCTTTATTTTTATCGTGCTGCTGGTGTTATCACTTATATCAAACGCACTAAGAGGAAAATCCCCGAAAGTTTAGGGGCGTAAATTTTAACCACTAATTTTACTATATTAATTGAAACGGAGAGAACCATGAAAAATTTAAAATATTTTACTACGACTTTACTTGCTTTAACTGCGGTATTTGCTTTATCTGCTTGTGATGGTGAAGCAGAAGATGCAGGTGAAAAACTAGACGAAATTGCAACAGACGCGGGCAATGCAGTTGAAGATGCTTGTGAAGACCTAAAAGAAGCGGCAAAGGCTGAAAACGACAACTGTTAATCAGCAACACTTTGCATAAGAAAGGGCTTTTTGGCCCTTTTTTTATGGCTGAAGTTAAACAGAGAAACAATCAATCAAATAGGAATTAGGAGGGTAGCAAGATGTTATTAAAAGTATTGGCTATTGCTGTGATTATTACTACAGGTTTTTTACTCAGCGCAACAAGCTTAGGTAATGGTGGATTTATCACGACGTTCTTAGTGGCATTCGGACTGTTAACCGTGATTGCCGTAGGTGGATTAATGATGTTTGCCAAGAAAACTAAATCAAAACGTTAAGTAGATTAAAAAACAGAGAGAGCAAAAATGGCAATCACCTATTACTACATAGTAGCGGCATGTTTAGCAATTTGGGCGGGTGTCCACTCGCCAAGCGTCTATTTCAGTGTTGTATGGTTTTGGATTGGGGGATCACTCTGCGCCGTTTCTGTTGCCTACATTTTTGAGCGACCTGAAATCTTCAGGAAAAAACACGACGGCTCGATACCTTTTTATATCAGGTGGTTGTTTATCCCTTTTCTTCTTGGCGCGCAACTATACAACGCTTGGGCACGTAACAATGATTCAGTACCAGCGATTCAAAAAATCGCTGATAATTTGTTCTTAGCGTGCAGGTTATTTCCTTCAGATATAGATGAACTTAAACACAATGATATTCGGGCTATTCTCGATGTGACGGCTGAATTTGATGGCCTAGATTGGTCCGCAACAGAGGCGAATCTCCATTATTTAAATCTTCCTGTTCTCGATCATCAAAATCCTACTAATGAGCAATTAATACATGCAGTTAACTGGATAGACATGCAGACTCGTGAGCATTCAGTGGTGATTCACTGCGCCCTAGGTCGAGGCAGATCGGTGTTTGTGATGGCTGCGTATTTACTCAGCAAAAATCCAGATTGGGATGTTGGTACCGCACTGGAAACTATTCAAGGTGTGCGCAGCACTGCGGGTTTGAATCGAAAACAGCTAAAAGCGCTCAGAAAAATTCAGACCTCTGGGATCCTCACAAAAAAACAACCTTTGGCAATTATTGCTAATCCTGTCTCTGGTGGCGGCAAGTGGCAAAATAATAAGGATGAGATTATACAACGTTTGTCCCTTAAATATTCGTTGTCAGTTTTTGAAACTAAAGTCGATCTAACAGCCCAAAGTCTCGCTAAAAAAGCCGTGGAAAACGGATTTAAGGTCATAGTGGCCTGTGGCGGTGACGGCACTATTTCAGAAGTCGCCTCGGTTGTTGTGAATACTGAGTGTATTTTAGGGATGATGCCTATGGGCACCACTAACGCGTTTAGCCATGTTTTACATGGTACTGGCTCAAAAGTGTACCCGATAGATTTATGTTGTGACCTAATCATTGCTGGCCAGTCTCGAATCATAGATACGGCTTTATGTAACGATGAACTGGTATTACTAATGGCTAGTATTGGTTTTGGGCAGAAGATGATTGAATCGGCAGATCGCAAAGAGAAAGATCTAGGGGGGCAATTTGCGTACCTCAAAGGGTTGTGGGAGGCAGTTCAACTTCAGCAAAGCTACCAGCTAGAACTAAAGATTGACGATAATCCCAAAATGACGATCGAAACCACAAGTTTGGTGGTTGCCAATGCTGCACCATTTTCTACGGTACTTGCTCAAGGAGGAGGGGGACCTAAAGTGACAGACGGTTTATTGGATATAACTTGGTTGCCCGCCGACAATACTGTATCTGAACAAGTGTTTAATTTGGCTGATTTGGCTTTTAGTGGTTTAGCAGGGGAAGTGGCAAACCCTGATATTCAATTTACGCAATGTAGCCAAGTTCGAATATCAAGTAGTGCAGATCTAAAGTACATGATAGATGGTGAAAATCGCCAAGCTGCTGAACTTTTACTAAGGGTGCAACCTAGCTCTTTAAATGTTTTAGCGTAAGGACTAGTTCTACACTTAAAAAAGTCCATAACCCTTTTATGACTAGGCGAAGAAAAACAAGGAAACGTGATGTTATTTAATGTTGTCAAATATGCACCCATAATAGAAAAAGCGCGCACCAGTTTTTGGTTTGTGCCCAGCGTTATGGTGTTTTCTTCTATCATTTTAGCCGTCGCTTCGGTGTATTTTGATGCGTCTTATATAAATAATTCTAAGCTTAAGATTCCCCTTATTTATGCTATTGATGTTGACGCTATTAGGTCGTTGTTAGGGACGATTGCTGGCGCTATGATTACGGTAACGAGCATCGCGTTTTCCATCACTATTGTTGCGTTAACGTTAGCCTCTTCACAATTTGGGCCTCGCCTATTACGAAATTTCATGATGGACCCAGGTACGCAAGTGGTACTGGGGGCATTTATCTCGAATTTTCTATATTGTATTTTAGTTTTTTGCGCTATTAGCTTTGAAGCCCCTTACACATTTAAGCCCGGTTTAACTGTTGTAATCGCCGTGCTCATGACCTGCATTAGCGTTGGGGTGTTGATTTACTTTATTCACCATGTGGCTAAATCCATTCAGGCAGATGTGGTTATTGATGATGTTTATGAAGAACTTCAAAACGCCATCCAAAACCTGTTTCCTACCAATTCAAAACAACAAAATTTTGCGGAAAATAGTGCGCTCATAGAGCCTGATGTTTCACAGCGACATACGCAACTCAAGGTAGCAGCAAAGTGCAGTGGTTATGTTCAAACCATAGATCAACAAGCCCTAGTCACTCTCGCCACTAAACATAATGTGTTGATTGAGTGTTGTTTGCGACCTGGGGACTTCATTGTTAAAGACGCCGTGATAGCTGTTGTTCATTCGAACATGGCAGTGCCTAAAACCTTAATCAATGACGCCGCAGGTAAGATAATATTAGGTGCGCGTAGAACCCCAGTACAAGATCCAGAATTTGCTATACATCAACTGGTAGAAATTGCGTTACGTGCGCTTTCACCCGGTATAAATGACCCCTATACAGCCATCACTTGTATCGATAAATTAAATGCGGTGCTGTGTGGACTCACAAAAAGAAACTTTCCTTCGCCCCAGGACTTTGACCAAGCCGGTATGCTGCGATTAAGCTGCAAGGTGCTAACGTTTCGAGATATTGCCAGCGCTGCATTTGAACAAATAAGGCAACAGGCGAATCGTGATGTTGCTGTGACTATTAGGCTACTTGATTCGTTGCATAATTTGATAATGGAAGCCCAAAATGACGAACACAAACATTTCGTTTTTAGCCAAACTAAGATGATTGAAGAGCAACAAAATAAACTGTCGTTAGCTGAAGATGATTTAAAGACAATTAATAAGAGAGTGGCTTCGATTTATTCAGTCTCAAAATAGACGTTATTTTAGAAAACACGACGCTTTTGTGTGGCACGCAGAGCGGTGATCGATTGCTAGCTGTTGCTAAAGTAGTCTTATTGCCTACAAACATTAAATAGAAAAAGATGAAACAGACTCTTCAATCTGCTCCATCCTGTTGCACTGGATTATTTTAAGTGTTCTTCAAAAAAATCCTTCATCAATTTCATCGCATTGACACGATTTGTGGCATCGTCCAAGTAATGAGTACCGTATTCAAATTCTCTATAGGTAACGTCTACGTCCTCTGATTTTAACTGGTCGTACATCGAACTAGACTGACGGTAACTAACCCGAGTGTCCTTTTTGCCATGTATAAGTAGTACAGGTTTCTTAAATTTATCAGCGTGGTAGTAAGGTGAAACCGCCTTAATATCGGTGTCATCATCACTTACCGCATTATCAATATAATCAAAATAGCCTAATCTTCGCCACATGGTCATTTGATTATTTAAGTCTGAAACACCTGCAATACTCACAATACAGTCAAACAATTCCGGAGTTTGGTAACCGGCCACTAAAGCCGCGTAGCCACCATAACTGGCACCGGCTATACAGGCTTTATCTTTATGTACTAATTCCGTTGCTAATAACCAGTCGTAAGCATCTAATAGGTCAGTTTGCATGGCTTTGCCCCATTGATGGTAGCCACTTGTCATGTATTTATTACCGTAACCAGTTGAGCCGCGGAAGTTAACTTGCAACACTGCATACCCTTCATTTGCCATCATTTGTACATAGGGGTCAAAATATTGATAATCTCTGGCATATGGCCCTCCGTGAGGAAACACAATAACAGGGGGCTTTTCGACACCAACGGGTAAAGTGATGTACCCATAAATTTCCATACCATCTCTAGCATTGAAAGTGATGGGAGTCACATTGGCCAGCGATTTACCTTCAAGGTAAGGGAACTGACTAAACCAAAGACCCAGACTCTTTTTTGTCTTATCAAACAAGTAATATTTAACAGGACTTGTGTCACTTAGGGCAGAAATGATGTAGCGGTTTTCGTCCAGGCTATAATCATAAATGTTACTTTGCAGGCCACTTTTAGACAGTAATTGTGCTAACTGGTCACCGATGTTTTTTTGTTCCGAATCCCAATAAACTCGTCGCACAAAATTATCAACGTAGCTATAACCAATGACATTCATTTCAGTATGACTGGGTTTAAAAATCACATTGGTAATATCAAACTTTCCAGGCGCTTGTGCTACCAGATCGGAAAACTGGTTTTTTTCGATATCGAAGCGCCATAAGGCGGTTTTATTTAATTGATGATCAGATAATAACAACAGAGAATTGGTTTCTTTTTCATACATGATGGGGTCGAAGGTTTCTGATTCAAAAGGGGTATACTGCTTGATCAGCTTCCAATCAGCCTCTTGATTTTCTCTGACGTAAACGTACTTTGTTTCGTTGCGAGCCCTATCACTACCGCCAATTGCCAGTAATATTTCACCATTTTTATCGGTTATCCAATTGGTGATCCTGTTGCTATTAGCAATATGCTTCTCAAACTTTCCATTATTCACATTCACTTTGTAAACGGAAGCGTAGTTGCCATCCCTTGAGTCTCTGGTGGTAACCAAAATGTGATCTGCGTCATTAGGCAAAATATTCAGTAAATTGGGACTGTTATAATAAAAGTCTAATTCGGTCGTTTTGGTGCTAACTCGGGCGTTGGTTGAACGGCGCATTTCAAATACGTTTTTACCCTCAATATCTGCAGAATATAAATGGGTCGTTCTTAATTTTAAGCCATTAAATTCATAAGGTTGGCTGACGTTAATCAGTAACCTTTTGTCATTTGCCCAATCAATACTCTCGATTCGATATTTTTCACCACCCAAAGTTACTAGTGCTTTGAGATCTTGCGAACCAAAAGGCATCACTACTACTTGGGTGTTGCTATTACTGTTATAAATCCCCGCTAGATGCTCACCGTTTGGCGAAATAATCGGTTGTTGCAGCATTGGCATCTGGTTGAAATACTCTATTGGTAATGATTCAGCGTGTAACGAGTTGATTGGCAGTAGAAACCATAATGCGATGATAATTTTTCTGTACATATCCCTTAAACATCTCCGTGTAGTTGTTTTTATCTAGGTGTTTTTTTTACACATTCTATTGATAATGAAAATATAATCAAGCTTGTGGATAGACCATGATATCGACAATGACCAAAAGACATTTATCTAGGTATGTATGTCAATAAAGCCTTGAGAAATGTTGAATATTTCGTTACAGAAGTCAGTGTCAACATAGTCGACAATGACTTCTCTAGCTACTTTTTTGCGTCGCAGGGGAAATGTAGTGGGTCAACAAAGCAGGTAACAGAGTCAGGTCGGTGATGAGAGCGGCTATCATGGCTAACGCGGTTAGTAAGCCAAACAGCATGCTGGGAACAAAATCAGAAAACGCTAGTAACGCAAAACCCACGCAAATGATCATGGTGGTAAATAACATCGCGTAACCCACACTAAAATACGCCTGTTTAACAGCCTTGGTTGGTGATGCATCACCATTCAGATAGTGATGTACAAAATGTATGGTATCGTCCACCGCAATGCCCATGGCTATGGCCGCAATAGTAATGGTCATCAGATCAAGGGGGATATTTGCATACCCCATTACCGCTAAAATTACTAAGGTACAAATCACGTTGGGTATGAGTGCAATTAACGCCACCGATAATCGTTTAAACAGCACCCACATCACTAATAATAAGGCGATGTAGACTATTCCTAGGGTTAAAATTTGTGAGTTAAATAAGCGTTGTAATATGTCCTGATACAACACAAAAAGATTAGTAAACTGATATTGGTCTTCTGCGATACCGTTTTTTTCTAGGTCAATACGCAAGTTTTCGAGATACTCTTTGCGATTAAAACCTTCAGTACTGTCTTTGACTCTGCTACTTAGGCGCAATTGTTGGTTCTCTATTGAAAAATAACTGCCCAATAAAGACTCTCGTAAATTTTCATCGACTAAGTGGTAGATGGCGGTGAGTTCGTATTCAGTCAGCGGACGCCCTTGGTTTAACTTCATGGCCAATTCAGTAAAGTTAACTACTGAGGTGGTGTTACCACTAGCAGGATATTGTTTAAGTATGGTTTGGATTATTTGCAACTGTTGTATGCTTTTGGCACTTAAGGCTAAGTCTGTTTTTTGCATGTTTTCTGGCACATCGATAATAATATCAAAAGGTGTAGAGCCGCCAAATTGTTGGTCAATAAAGGTTAATTCTTGACGTACTTTGGTGTCTTTCGCAAAGTAATTCAAAAAGCTGTTCTCTACGCTGAGCCGGAATACGCCTAAAATAGCAATAGCGGTAATCACAGCAAACACCACCACCACCTTAGTCGAATGCTTTAAAGTGATGACTGAGACCCATTGAACGAAACGTTGACTGATTTTGTTAGGTGCCATTGCTTGACTACGAGGAAATAAACACAGTAGCGCGGGCAGAAATATTAATGAAAGGCCAATTGAGACCAACATGGCAATGATCATCATCCAACCAAAACTCACTACGGGCTGAATGCCGCTAAAAATCAGCGACCCAAAGCCTACCGAAGTGGTAATGCCAGCATAAAAACAGGGTTTAATTTTTTGTCTTAGGGTTTGAGACACTAATTGTGCTTGGGTGGCTTTAGCATCATCACTAGCAAGTTGCCGATACTGCACGATTAAATGCACACATATCGCCAGAGTAAGAATCAGTTGTAATGCGATAAAATTCGAAGAAATGACAGTCGTTCGCAAGTCAAAAATGCCAAACAAGCCCATGGTCATAACCACGCTGGTGGCACAGCATGCAATTGGAATAACAACCCAGCGCCAACTTCTAAATAAAATGAACAACATCATACAAATGGCGAGACCAATAGCGCTACCAAATAATTTTAGGTCGGCGCGGATAATGTTAATTAACTGATGACCCAAAACGTAAGAGCCACCTAAATAAACCCTAGCATTGTTTTTGACAGTATCGGCAAAGGCATATATTTGTTGTATTTCTTGCTCTCGTTGAATATTGACCTCTTGTCGAATGGGGTCGGCTTGCGCCTTTAGCTGTTGAACTTTTTCTTCGTCTTCAGGGGTAAATTCTTGGGTTAAACGTTTTTTATTAAGGTTAATTATGTCGCTTTCGATTTCAGATAGTTCGGGGTGTTTTTTAAATATTACTTGAATCGATGTAGCCGACATTTTTTGATTCACCAACAAGTCGGTAAAAATTGGATGTTGGTCGAAGGTCTGACGCATTGTCTGGTGGCTAAACTGTTTACTTAGCCAAGTCCAATCTGATGCGACAAGATTGGGATCAAGTTCATTCATTTGTGACAATAAAGGGACATTGAGTATGTGAGTGACACTTTGAACCCTAGGTAAGGTTTTTAACTTCGCAGACAGGAGTTGGATGTCTTCAAAGGTTTGGTCACTAAATAGGTCATGATTTTTAGGTTCGTAAGCCAATAATATAAATTCGTCAGGTGAGAACCTTTCATTCATTACCTGACTTTGTATATAAAGCCTGTTGTCTTTTACGAGCAATGTTTCGGCAGACGCATCTATTTTAAAATATTGTACAAACCAACCAAGGCATAAGGTTATCAGTAACACAGCGACGACTGTTAGCAGTGGTTTTTTTGTAAGCCAAAGGTTGCGTTGTTCAGTCATGGGTATTGGCCTTAACTGGCGCAACTGTTGTCGCTGGTTTTAGCTTTTGGGTATCTTGATATTCTTTGTCTCTCAACAGGGTTTGCATATACATATTACGGAAAAAAACGTAAGGATCGTCGCTTTCTTGATATAAGGTTTCGTAGCTGCTTGCTCTTGGAGCAAACTCATGAAAACCATCATAGGCTTGGATGTATTGAGTTTGCGGTGGCTCAGATACAAAAGTGACGGGAGCAAATGCCGATTCAGTTAACGTTGATAAACCATTTCTTACATCACTTTGCCCCAGTATAGGTAACACCACATAAGCGCCATAACCTAGATCCCAGGATGTTAACGTATCGTTTAGGGTGGCTTTTCGCGGTTCAATTTCAAACCAAGCTTGGGCCGGATCAAACAGTCCAAATATACCTATCGTGCTGTTGATTAAGAAGCGCCCTAAACTACTACTCATATCACTACCGTTAGCTTGTAACAGGTGATTCACAGCGTTTAAGGGTTCGCGTAAATTACTGAAAAATTGACTAACTGCCGCCTCTACAGGATCCGGCATGATAGCGGTGTAACCTTTGGCTAGCGGATTGAGGACCCACGTATAAACCACATGATTTACAGCAAACACTGGGCGATTAATGGATTCAAAAGGGTCATCAAACTGTGAGTCAGCATAACCCACTACGGTAGGAGTAATGGCAACTACACCATTTGAAGTTTCAACCTCAATCATATCGTTACGTTCAACCGAGGCTTGGGGTTGGCCTAATCCACTTTGAAACAATTGGCTTTGGCCTGACCCCTGCTCAAGTGCGTTTTTAGATGCGCAACCTGCCAAGCAACTTAATATAACAAGCAACACTAGGGGCGAACATGTACCGCGGCTGTAATCCATCTTTTACTCCGTTATTTGATATTGTGACCCATAGTGTTGGCAATCTTGCTGCCCTGTACTTAGTCTATTTAATGAATACGTGCTGCAGTCGTAAAACGATTACTTTGAATTCAATTCGAGTCACTAACGCTTGGGTTGTCATTGTTGCTTTTATTACTGCTCACAGCAGTAACGTCGGATTGAAGCATTGTGTCTAAATTGACTCCGCCTTTCGCTCCAAAATCTAAGGTGCGGATGGGGAATGGGATTAGGATATCGGCTTTCTCAAGTGCCTTCTTAATGCCTACTACGGCTTGATGACGCGCCTGCATAAAACCAACTTCACCAGGATAATCAATCCAAAACCACAATAGTAAATTGACGCTACTGTCACCAAAGTCTTTAGCAAATACTGCGGTTTCTTCCTTCCTAATGACAAAATCATACTGATTAATAAATTCTCTTATCACTTCTGCTGCTTGTTCAGGATCATCCGCATAGGAAATCCCCACAGGCACTTCAATTCTTCTTACCCCATTAATTGAGTAGTTGGTAAGAATGTTTCTAAATAGGATTTTATTGGGAATGACTTCTAGTTGACCAAAAAATGTTTCTACTAGGGTGTTACGTAAATTAATGGTTTTGACTGTGCCAAATACTTTGTCTGCAGCAACTACATCACCAATTTGGAAGGGTTTGCGGATCCCCATCGCGATACCTGCAATTAGATTTTCAGTCATATCTTGGAAAGCAAAACCTATGGCCAAACCAACAATACCAGCACCCGCTAACAAAGATGTCACTGTACCGGTTAAGCCTAAGAAGTCTAAGGCAACAAACACCCCGGCAATTAAGACACACATCTTAAAAATAGAAGCCAATAAGCCAGCGATTTGCGGCGATTCGAGGGTTTTCAACAAGACCTTTTTTAACGTCTTGCCGGCGATATTGGCTATAACCGAAAAAATAATGGCGATTAATATAGCAACCACAAAATTAGGAAGGTGTTTTATACCCGCTTCGAGCCATCGTTCTAATTTGTCGTTTATTAGACTCCAAAACTTTTCGATTTTTAGCAATTCCATAACACTTTCCAGATAATTGATTGAGGGGGCAGTGCTAAGCAGGCTTAGCACTGTATTGCATTTTGATTAAGCGTGACTCTTGTTGAATACTTTCTCTGCTTCTTCTTTGGCCATTCCATACTTCTCTTGCATCTTGCCTTGAAACTTCTCTAAGTTGCCGTCGATTTCCTGTAGGTCATCGTCTGTGAGTTTGCCCCAATTTGCTTTAAGAGAGCCTGAAGCTTGTTTCCACTTACCTTTTACTGTGTCTGTATTCATTTTCTTCTCCTGTTCATTTAAATCGTTCATTCATCAACAATTAATTAAAAGGTGACTCAGGTTTTAAGTGAATCATTGATTTACAGGTAATCTACAATCAAACCCTATGCCAATGAATTAAGTTATTGAAAATAAACGAGAAAGGTTTTTTTGAGTGGTTGCTTGGGTTGACCGATGTGTAAGATTTACAGTGTTAAATGTTAGTTTTTCACTTTGGACGTTATCGAGTGATTGAGAACTTAAGTGCAGCGGAATTGAAAGCAGTGGAAAGACCCACAATGTGGCTGTGATTATTTGATTAAGACGGTATTGATCTTAAGTAAAAATTACAAAATGTTTGAAAATTTGTAGCGGTTTCTAGGTTGTCATTTTTTTCGGATGAGAGCTAATGCTACTAGTTAAATTATAACAAAATTCTTTTATATCATATGGTTAGTTTTGATTTTGAATGAGATTGTACGCACTGGTACAGGAACTGCTGTAGCTGTGTAGGTAGGATGAACAACTCAATCTTTTTTTGTTGTTACTACTTACATCCATAAACATTATTCCCAAGGAGAAAATCATGGATCTGCTACGTATTATCATTGCTATTTTGGTACCCCCTATCGGAGTCTTTTTGCGGGTTGGTTTATCTATGACTTTGTTACTAAACATTATTCTTACTTTGTTAGGTTACCTGCCAGGTATCATTCACGCTATTTGGGTAATCACTAAAAAGTAGCCATTAATTTTTATTAACAAAGGTAGATAGAAATGAGTTGGCTGAAGTCTTTTAAGGTATCGACCAATACAACGGTCTGTGTATTGCTTACTGTGATCCTGTTGAGGGTTGCAGCGCCGAGTATCATCACTTGGTATGCAAACCGCGCAATCCAACAAACTGATGGTATGAGTGGTTCTGTAGCGAATGTGGATTTGCACATGATTGCAGGTTCATACAGTATTTTTCAAGCCAATATTCGCCAGACTGGGGATAGCCAAGATCTTCCTTTATTTGTTGTTGAAAGAATAGATATATCCATTTTGTGGCAGGCTTTGTTAAAGGGGGAATGGGTTGTAGAAGTAAACATTATTAGGCCAGTATTTAGTTTGTATGACAGACCTCAAGACAAGGTATTTGAATCTGAAGCGGTAACCGATGAAAAAACTTGGTTGGGATTAGCGCGAAATTTGAGTCCATTTGCTATTGATAAACTGACTGTAGAAAACGGTACATTTAGTATGGATGCTCAATCACAGTTGAAACGCTCAAAATTTACCGTGCAAAACATCCAACTGACTGCTACCGATATTTCCAATTCTAAAAGCGCTACAACTATTGCGAATGCTAAATTAACGGGAGATATTCAGGATCACGCCAAGATTTTGGTAAACGCAAGTTTCGACCCCAACACCGCCAAACCCACTTTTGATATTAATCTTGAGATGGAAAAACTGCCGGTTTCTTATATTGATTCTTTAATTAAATTCTATGCTCCTTTTGATTTTGAAGCTGGGCAGCTTGATTTAGCTAGTGAATTAAAGTCTGTAGAGGGACAAGTCACCGGCTACCTAAAGGCTGGTATTTATGAACTCGATGTTTTTTCGTGGCACGAAGATGTGGTTGAAGACGGTGATAATCCCGCCCTATTAATCGTTGAGATGATTGGCGGGGCATTAGCTACATTGTTTGCAAATGATGATAAAGACTTAGTCGCAACACGCGTGCCGATTGAAGGGGCACTGGATGATCCTGATGTCTCTACCTTTGATGCGCTTTCAGGAATACTCAGGAATGCATTTATTGAGGCATATAGCCTCAAAGTAGAAAACTCTGTTAGTGGCTTGGATGAGTCTGATAGCGCACGTAGCAATACTTCTGAGGCCAAGGATGAGGTCGACTCATAAGGTTAGTTTTCTTCGTAGACGAGCTCACTCAGCAACGGAAAATGGTCAGAATTAATAGAAGGCATTCTCTGAATTGTTTCTAACGTGAAATGCTCACTATGGAAAATATGATCTAGTGGCCAACGTAAAAAAGGATAATCCGCATGGAAAGTATTAAACATGCCTCGGCCTATTCTAGGATCCTTTAAACCACTGATGCGCCTAAAAGCTCGGGTAGTGGGTGACCAAGCGACATCGTTTAAATCTCCAGTGACAATAGTGGGCTCGGTTTTATCCGCCACTTCTCGCGCTATCAATAGTAATTCTCTATCTCTGGGTGTCGAACGTGTATTTTCAGTTGGGCTCGGTGGAGCTGGGTGCAAGAAATGGCATTTTATCTTAAGTTCATTTCTCAATAATAAGTAACAATGAATCGATGGCACGTCATCTTCAATTAGATTTCTTACCTCAACGTCTTCCAATGCATATTTACTGTATAGGTGCATGCCATACAAGTTGTCCAAAGGCTGATTAACTCTGTGGGGGTAATCGGCGTGGATTGGTTGCATGGCCCCTTGCCACCAATCATCTGTTTCGAGTGTGACAATAACGTCAGGTTGATGCAGCGAAACCAAGGTAATTAATTTTTCAGCACTATGATTTGGCATCAATACATTACTGGTTAATATCTTAATCGAATGAGTCTGACTCGATTTTTGTGCTTTAGGCACCTGTATAGGGTAAAGCCGAGTGTAAGGGAATATCCAAACAAGTTGATAAATAGTGATTAAGCCATTTGTTATCACTAAGACTATTTGGATAATAGGTGAAGTAACGTAAAAACTTGCTACCAATAAACAAATTGTAATAACGGCTATTTGTACTCTAGGAAACTCCCATACTCTGCAAAGCCAGTGGTTTGATGGCAGTAAAGGTAGCAATGTTACACCTAGCATGGTTATGGTGAGAATTATTATCAAAGCTTCCAATATTTTTACCCTTTGTGAGTTTAACTACGACCAATGTGTCTGCTTAGCTTTGACAAGCGGGCAGTCATTTAGAGCCATTTACGGCATTAATTTTGCTTTTCTTTTACTGTAAACATAAGGCTTAAGTAAGTCATTCAATAAAACACACCGCTTATACATTTAAAAGGTCAACACTATGCAAACCCAATTGGTACTCGATGATTTGAGTCAGTTTACCCAACTCGCTGTAGAAAAGTTACCTTCAATTTTTCTAGGGGTCTTAATATTCGCCATATGTTTTTGGCTATCGAGGCCTATTGCTAATTTATTAACCAAACCGTTAGCAAAAGCGACCACCAGTAAACTGATTCAAATGGTGGTGCGCAGAATTATGAGTATGTTAGTCATCCTTGTGGGGCTGTATATTTTGTTACGCTTAGTTGGACTCACCCAATTTGCTGTAGCACTGCTAAGCGGCACGGGAGTGCTTGGTTTAATTATAGGGTTTGCCTTTAAAGACATAGCTGAGAACTTTTTATCTAGTTTACTGTTAAGCGTGCAACGTCCTTTTAAATTAGGCGACATTATAGAGGTGGAAGGCTATTTAGGTGTCGTGAAAAAAATGACGTCCAGAGCGACCACATTGGTTGATTTTAATGGTGACCATGTGCAACTTCCTAACGCTACAATATATAAAAATGCGATTCGTAACCTAACTGCCAATCCCTTTATGCGCAGCACTATTGATATTGGGGTAGGGTACGATGCCGATTTTGATCAGGCTCAATCTTTAGCCATGGATATTATGCTTTCTCATCCAGCAGTATTAGATGATCCAGCGCCTCAAGCGTTAGTGGACTCGTTAGGCGCATCGACCTGTAACGTGCGCTTGTACTTTTGGGTTAATAGCGAAGTGAATAGTCCGTTAAAGGTATCGTCAGTATTAATGAAACGAGTGGTTGAAACGTATTTGGCCGAAAATATTACTATGCCTGATGATGCGCGAGAACGGATTATTTTGAACCCTGAAACATTGGCGAATCCCGTGGTTTCTAACATGAAACCAAGCCAAGTTCATTCAGTACAAAAGGATAATAAAGTGCCGAACGAGTCAACCAATGATGATACTAGCAGCGATCATGATGAAATACGGGAACAGGCTGCTCAAGCCAGAGATCCCGAAGAAGGCGATAATATTTTGTAGTGAGTGTTGTTGAGATGACGTAATTTTTTCAGATAACCAGGAATTATTTACATTTTTCAAACGGTAATCAATAGCGGGGTTTCGATTTTGTTTTTTAAGTGTTTGATTTTATTGAAGTATGTTGTGCGTGGATGTCTGGCATAGAGGTTGCTCCTACTGAAGTACTAATGCGCAATACATCGCACTAGATTCACTTAATTTAACAGGAGCGAATTATGAGCACGTCAACAAAAACAAAAGCCGCAGCAACCAACTCAGGTACCCCTATTGCAGATAAAGTCACTGAAACACTGCATCAATCAGTTGATACCTTGTCTGAGCACGCTGCGACTGCAGAAGAAAAACTACGTCACAGTGCATCAGCATCGGCTGAAACCATGGGTGAGAAACAGCAACAGGTGAAGCAGTATTGGGATCAATCTGCTGTGGGTAAATACACCAAAGAAAACCCGGTTGCCACTGCAGGTATCGCGTTTGCTGCAGGTATGTTACTGACCACTTTCCTTAGAAGAAAATAGTTTACCTATTATGACCACAACACAGCAAAACATAGCCAATGAGCAAGCGTCAGCATCTAATGCTGACGCTAGCGTTAGTGATGTTATATCTGCCTGGGATAAAGTATTTCAGGGAGTTAAGGCCCGGATGAGAACTAACGCATCAGTGGTAGCGGCGGATTTTAGGTTGTCTATCAAAGCGCTGGTTGTCACTTTGATCTGTATCCTATTGTTAGTTGCTTTCGGGGTTGTCATTTGGGTCAGTTTACTGGCGGGTATAGCCTATGCTTTGATGGCGTTCGGTCTCCATTGGTCATGGAGCTTACTGTTCGTACTTGCAACAAACTTAGTGGCGTGGCTTGTCACCCAGCGAATGCTCCGTAATGCCCTCAACTCGGTCAAGATGACCGCATCCGCTGACCTGTTGTTTGATTCCAAAAGCGAGTAGCTAGGAGAAAATAATATGTTTGATCCGTTGAATAAACACAAAGCGAAATTGCAGCAAGCTAAGACGAATGCTGAACTTGCGAATAAGTATTCGAAACGACAACTTGTAAAAGCCAGAACCCAAAGTGAGTCGTTTATCTCATCCCCAACTGGCATCACCAGTATGTTTGTAGCGGGGGCAATTAAAGGTGCCACTGCTGAGGTACCTAAACCGCCTGCATCGATATTTCTGTCAATGTTTCTCAAGTTGTTCTAGCGTAATATTTGTAGCGCAGCAATAAGTGACTGAACCCGTATTAACCCGAGTTAAGATTCACTTAGCTTTGGCTCAGCTCTGGCGCTCCTTTTCTAGGAGTTTCTTTTCCAGAGTTGAGCTTTTTTCTTGGTGTGAATTTTTGAATGCTAGCTTGTGTAGGATTTACTCAAGGCCTCTGAAAAAATTACTGTAAATAGTTACCTGTGAACATTCTTCTTCACGAAACATCCTCATTAACTAGCCGTATCAATACTTCGAAATTTGGCCTATCCCAGTAAATTCGGGCTGTCTAGGAATTTAATGCTGGTGGTACGATTTTGCTCCTAGATTGGTATCGTTTCTGCAATAGCTACGACAACTCATTATAATTTTTTGCACTTAGGAGCTTTACCGTGAAATTTTTAACTCTTGTTGCCGCTATCATATTAACCATTGTCAGTTCTGCAATGGCTGTGTCACAAACTGTTGAATCTAAACAAGTAGAGTTGATGCCAGCCAGCATTGACCAGTTAAAAATCGCATTGGAAAATGCTGATCGCGGAAAAACAGATAGAAACAGTGTGCTGCGTTTAGAGCGCGCTGAATTTTACTATTCGAGCGCGGTTGAATACTTCAAAGCAAACTGGCGAACCAAAGCCATTGATTACGCCCATAGAGGAAGGTTGTTAGTCGAGCTACATCAACGTTCAGTAGAAAAAAACGGGTTTTATAGGCCAGAGCTTGCAAAAGCCCAACAAGCCAGTTTACGGGTTGAATAGCTTTATACCAATCCGTATTACGGGTTGGTGTTACTGCGAAACGACATAATTCCTCGAATGACGCGGTAATAAGATTCGACAAAGTGGCTTGGTGTTGTCATTTAAACGCGCAATCGTTAGGGTTTAATCTTAAATTGTATAGATGCTGATTGCAGGCGGTGACTTCCTCCCGTCTGCTTTTTCAGTCTGGCGACCGCCACGGCTACTCAAACTGAATTAGTGTGATTGCCAAGGGATATTGACGGTATAAGTACCAAGTGATTATGACGTAAATACTGAAGCACAAGGTGAGCAAGCTTCGTTTTAATATTGTTTTTATTCGTTTCCCCCACACATATTTCTACTTACCATAAATGAAAGGAAATTCTGTGAAAGTTAGTTTGCGTAATGTTACTAAGGGTAATTGGGTGGATGTCATTCACTTAGAAATTACTAAACAGCAAGAGGATTACGTCGCGTTAAATTCAGAGTCTATCGCCGAATCATGTTTTTATCCTCATTATGTTAATAGGGCAATATATCTCGGCGATGACGTTGTCGGCTTTATCCAATATTACCAAGAACTTGAAGAAGATTTACCTGATGAATTTTACATCGCCCAATTCATGGTTGATGTAAAATATCAGGGGCAAGGTATTGGGAAAATTGCTACGGAGCTGGTGATTAAAGAGATGAGTGCAATTCCAGAATGTAAGAAAATCACCATACTCTATATGCCTGGTCATCATGTGATGCGCAAATTCTATTCACAGTTTGGCTTTGTCGTGACCGAAGAAGACGATGAACACGGTGTTGTAATGGAGCTTGATATAAAATAGTTCAAACGGCCGGTAGAGCAAGTGAATAGTTTAATCTAAAGGTATTTTCCTAAGGGAACATACATTTAATAATGTAACTCAATGCCACCTCAAAAAAGGTAGATGAATCACTTGATGATCGGCCATTTGTGCAGGATGTCGTTTTTGATGAAAACAAATAAATCGATAAACCCACTGAATGTAACTACCAATAGTTTTTTGGGCGTAATGCCGTTGACAAATATACTCTGAGATATGAGTTTAAAAAAGGTGAGTTCGTTATAATTTTTACTCGTTATATGCTGTGTTTATTCACCGCTTTAGTTTTAAACACGTATATATGCAAGAGCACGGGCTTTTGCGTCTTATTAATATTGTTAGCATGCCAAAGCTTATTCTTCGCGGGTTACCTAAAAGTGGTGAGCAAAGCGGTTAGCTTTTTAGCTCGTCACAGTCGGTAAAAAAGGTTCACGTAGCTAGTAAGTTCTGGCAATATCAATCATCAAACACTGACAAAGGTAAGGCAACGGACAATGCATCACGCAAATTTAAACAGGGCTGTCGCAGTTTGTTAGTTCATCAATCAATTCAAACAGCAGCACGCGATGCCGCTGCTAACAAAAACATCAACCAGAAAATTACTCGCTAGACTACGCCCAAAGCGTTTCGTATTTTCTGGTCATGTTAAGCGTTAGCATCACATCCAAAAAGGAGTATTTAATGAAATGTATTCTAATTTTTCTGGCTATATTTTACTCGAGCGTTTCTACTGCCGATACGCTGAAAGATAAAGAAGAGGCCATGGCTCTTGCTTTATCAATAATGGAACTTGTAGGTAAAGGAAAGACGGAAGATGGCCTTAAATTAGCCAAGCCATATTTGATTATTCCTGATCACGAATTTGAAGGCGTCCTAAATTCTTTAAGAATGCAGGCCCCAGCAATAGAGCAGCGGTTCGGCAAGACATTAGGCATGGAGTTCTCTCAAATACAGGAAGTTGGCGAATCTCTGATGCTGGTTATGTACATTCAAAAATTTGAAAAGCACATGATGCGTTGGAAGTTCTACTTTTATAAACCTAGTGATGGCTGGGTATTAAATACATTCAACACTGATGATCAAATTCAGTTAATGTTCCAAGGCTTCTAATGCTAACAAATACAGTCAGCATCCGCCTTCGGGCTGGACGCGCTAACGCTTTGGATTAGCATGGAAATAAAACTAGGCATAGGATTAGATGGAATTAGTTTTGGCGTTTCTCAAGATTACTTAAAAGAGCTGATTGGGGAACCAGACAAGATTGACTTAGATAATGATGAGTTTCCTCTACTCAAATACAATAAACTAATGTGTACATTTTGGATGGATGAAAACGACAGAGTACATTGGATTCAAAGCTCCAATCCATTGCTGTTTTTGCAAAATACGAAAGTTATTGGCATGGAAGTAATAGATATCCTCTCTAAGCTTGCTTCAGTATTTGGGTATTCTCATGAATTTGAAGATTATGGATCAATGGAAAGTTATTCCTTTCCCGAACATGAACTGGAGATTCAATCAGAATACGGTATCGTTACAAACATTTGCTTTGGTCACTATTGGAAAGATGATGAACCTTTGTACACTAATGTCTAACAAAAAGCTCAATCAGAAAACCACTCACTGGCTTCGTCAATGCGTTCGTGTTTTCTGCTTAGCCTAAGCGTTAAGCGCAAGGGAAATTCATGCATACATTAAGATTCAAAAAGATAGATGCTTTTGCCTCCCAATATTCAACAGGGAATCCAGCTGCTGTAGTATATCTTGACTCAGCAGAAAAGCTTTCCAGTGCGGAAATGTTACAACTAGCAAAAGAACTGAAAGGGTTTGTCAGTGAGGTTGGTTATGTCAGTCCAGGGACTGATACTGATTACCACCTTCGATATTTTTCTTCTGAAGGAGAGGTCGCCTTCTGCGGGCATGCAACAATTGCTATCCTAAACGACATCGTCGCCAATAGTAAGACAATGCAAGAAAAGCCAATACTGTCTATCTCGACAATGACTGACAATTTAATGGTTGAAAACCGTTACAAAAGTGAGAAAAGCGTTTATATATCTGCACCACCCGCTCGGTTCTCCTCAAAAAATATTAGCATAACTGAAATTGTTTCAGCATTTAATTGTCACATTAATGACATTGACCAATTACTACCAATCCAAATTGTAAACGGAGGGCTTGAGACTCTTATTGTCCCTATAGCTGGACTTGAGTCCATACTTACTGTGACCCCAGACCTTCAGACTCTCAACAAATTTTGCTTACAAATTGGAGTGGATATTATTATCTTGTATTCGTCAGAAACTGTCACTCAAGAGAGTAAATATCGGACCAGAGTCTTCGCACCAACATTTGGTTACCTTGAAGATCCAGCAACAGGGTCAGGAAACTCAGCTTTAGGTTATTATCTCTTAAAGCACGGTAAGTGGGATGGCGAGATGATTAAAATAGAGCAAAATAGTTTCCGAGACTCCCCGAATTACGTGCAGCTTTTTTCGAGAGAAACTGATATTGAAAATTGTCAGGTCTGGTTTGGTGGAGGTGCAGTCTTAAGGATAGATGGGGTATATGTTTTATCCTAAAAAACCAGCCCCACATGGCCTTACAAGAAAGTAAACGAACGGTTTCACCATTATTTCTTATGGCGTTAGCTGCTCGTTTGGTAACACTACTTTTGTCGGAGAAAAACTATGGATATAAACAACATCTTGGCATTCATGGCGGTTGCTACGCTTCTCGTCATTTCTCCAGGTCCAAACGGTATGCTTATCGCAAAGACAGTGCCGCTTGCGGGTCATAAAGCTGGCATTTTAAATGTGTGCGGTTTTGTCGCAGCATTCTATGTGCATGGCACGCTTTCAGTTTTCGGGATATCTGTTTTACTTTTGCAATCAGGACAGGCCTTTTTCATATTTAAAATGCTGGGTGCTGCTTACCTAGTCTGGTTAGGAATAAAAGCACTGAAGAATGCTTTAGCTCACTCTGCAAAACCTCCAATGAATGCAGCCCAAATCGCAGAAAGACCAATCTCGCTCACTGCCGCTTTTTTGGAAGGTTTTCTCACTAACATGCTTAATCCTAAAGTGTCCATGTTTTACCTTGCAGCATTCCCACAATTTTTGTCGGCAAATAGTAGTGCATTGAATGCTTATTCGCTTGTATCAGCCCATGTTGTAGTCAATTCTCTATGGTTTATAGGCATGGTCTTTACCTTATCAAAAGTAAAAAGTGCTACAGATAATCCAAAATTTAAAATATGGTTAAATTCAATCACAGGGCTAGTATTTATTGGGTTTGGCGCTAAATTAGCACTTTCGAAAAACGGCTAATAAGGTACTAAGCTCGCTCCCTTCGGTCGCTGGGACAAAAACACAATGCTGCTTCGCTTTATTGTATCGTGTTTTTGCCTGTTAGCTTAAAGTTAGGTAGAAAGCAGATTATGCGAATTATAGAAGTTGTTGAATATAACGATGATTGGCCTCGTCTATTTGAAATAGAAAAGCAATTGATAATCTCAAGCCTACCTATTAAAAATTTATGGGTTCATCATATTGGCAGTACAGCTGTAAGTGGACTTGCCGCTAAACCAATTATTGATATATTGTTAGAAATCGAAGAAATAGAAGCTTTGGATGGGTGCAATGAAATATTTGAGTCCATCGGTTACGAGTGTAAGGGTGAATTTGGTATTTCTGGGCGTCGATATTTTCAGAAGGGTGGATGTAAGCGGTCTCACCAAATTCATGCATTCAGTAAGGCCTCAGAGAACTCCATTAGACATCTAGCTTTTAAAGAGTATTTAATTACACATCCGGCGGTCGCACAAGAGTATGCAGGGATTAAACTGGATGCTGCTAAAAATTGCAATAATGATATTGGAGTGTACTGTGACGGCAAAGACGAGTTTGTGAAGACGCATGAAAAGCATGCAGTACAGTGGTATAAAAATGCTAACAAAAAGCTGCACTGGGAATAGTTTAACTACGTTCGTTTTTGTGCACTCCGCTGTTCTGTCTTTTCGCACAAAAACGCTCTGCGTAAAACAATTCGGTTTGCTAGTATTTACCTTCTCAATTTTGATGTTTCGTTTACTTTTATGGGTAAAAGTATTGGGGCCAATGTCACTCGTAACATTTCTTATTATGTCTATTTAACATGGGGGGCTTGGTACTTTGTTTTGAACGTAGAAACTTGCATACTGTTAGTTTCAATATGATTGTAGATCGCGGGTAAATCATAGTCTGTATCAACACATTGAATAGCCCAAATCAATGGGGCAGACTCGTACGTAGTATTTTATTTGATTACTTTATTTTTACCCGTGAATATAAAAAATCAATAAAGGCTCTAATTCTATTAGGTAGTATCCCTCCTTGACCGACATAAACAGCATATACATCCTCTGTGGAGCTTGGCGTGTAGTCTTCTAGAACAGAAACGAGTAGCCCTTTCTCCAAATCGTCTTCGACTTGAAAATACGCTAACCTGGCAATACCCAAGCCTGACAACACAAGGTGGCGCAAAGTATCACCATCGCTCACTTTGATATTTCCTTGGGGCGCTATCATTCTCTCTTTTCCATCGACTATAAAAGGCCACTCACGAGTAACCCGGGAGAATGTAAAGTCGAGTAAATTGTGAGTTTTTAGCTCCTCGGGTGATTGCAGATTACCATTGATTTTCAGGTAAGTTGGGGTACTGACGACCACCATCCTAGCGGTACCAAGTTTCTTTGAT
This sequence comes from Paraglaciecola sp., assembly GCF_039964565.1. Classification (GTDB taxonomy): domain Bacteria; phylum Pseudomonadota; class Gammaproteobacteria; order Enterobacterales; family Alteromonadaceae; genus Paraglaciecola. The sequence goes on along the minus strand of NZ_JBDVXF010000005.1, from coordinate 285,953 downwards.
ATAAGGTTAGAATCTGACAGATTTCCCGTTCTGATAGCAATATCTGCACTTTCTTCCAGAACATTGATTACCTTGTCTGTTAATTCAAGGTGAATACTAATTTCTGGATAAGCTGCCAAAAAATCTGGGAGCAGGGGTAGAACATACTTCTTACCAAACGGAATGTTGCAGTTAACTCTGATTTTTCCTGACGGCTTGGTTTGTCTCCCAACTATGCTTTCGGCTTCATTTAAAGCAGCTATAATTTCCAATCCATGTTCATAAAAGACACAACCCTCGCTCGTTAGTGTGAGTTTCCTAGTAGAGCGGTTAAACAATCTTGCGCCTAAGCGCTGTTCTAACTTTGAAATAGTTTTACTAACTGAAGATGGAGTATTATCAAAAAAACGGGCTGCTGCAGAAAAGTTTCCAAACTCAACTACTTTCAAGAAGACCTCTAGCTCTGCAGAACGATTAAATTCGTTTTTCGCCATCTATTTAAATCCGACCTTTGACTTTATGGCACATATAATATTCCTCTTTGAATATTTTTCACACTATTTAATTATTTAACAATGACTGCATTCAATTTAATAGGCATGTAGTTATGGAAAAAACAAATAGTGTTTCAGTTTATCAATTAATAATTGGTCTCCTTTTGGTTCTGTTATTAGAGCCTGTTTTGGCAAGTAACTTGCCTTCTCACTTTGTCACTTCTTGGACATCTAGTCCGCAAGCTATATGGGGCGAAGACTTCATTTTCCCCACAAATATTCCGCCCAAACTGGAAAATCAAACGATAAGGCAAAGTGTCAGGGTCAGTTTAGGAGGCGATAGCTTTAGAATAGAAATGTCAAATGCCTACGGGAGCAACCCTGTTAAATTAGGTAGAGTGACGGTTGGACTTCCCGTAAGTGAGAAAGACAATTATGCACTAGAGCAGACCAGCACGGTCACTTTCGGTGGAGCAGTAGAGGCCACTATCCAGCCCGGAGCTGTGCTACTGAGTGATATAATTCCGCTTCAAATACCGCCTTTATCAAGCATTGTGATATCGGCATACCTCCCTGAAAAAACAGAGTTAGGGGCATTCCACTGGGATGGAAGACAGACAAATTTTATCGTTTCCGGTGACCAGAGTCAGGCTTCAGTTCTAAGTTCAAAAAGATATGCAACTACAGCCCGCTTGTTAATCAGTGCTCTGTTTGTTAGAAACGAAGGAGCTAGTGCTATCGCCGTAATCGGAGATTCGATTACGGATGGTGCGACAGCGAGTCTTGATAATAATGCGCGGTGGACTGACTTTCTTGCTGAGCGTATGAAAAGGCAGAATATCGCGGTATTTAATGCCGGGATCTCCGGGGCAAGATTATTATCTGATGGGATGGGAAGTAATGCCCTAAGTCGACTTAACCGAGACGTTATCTCAAAACCCGGCGCTACAAGTCTTATTGTGTTGCTAGGAATAAACGACATTGCCTGGCCAGGAACTCTTTTTGCGCCAAGCAGCGAAAGACCCAGTCTCAAAAAGCTGATTGCAGGTTTCACTCAGCTTGCAGAACAAACACATTTTCATGGAATTAAAATCTATGTTGCCACTCTTCCTCCATTTGAAGGTGCATTACCCAATACGGCGTTGAATGATTACTATAACGAAGAAAAAAATGCACTTCGTTTGGCATTAAATAACTGGATCAGAAACGCAGATGTTTTCGATGGTGTCATCGACTTTGATAGGATACTTCAGTCTGAGAACAACCCAAATAAGATAAAAAAGGAATTTGACTCTGGCGACCACCTCCATCCTAGTGATGCTGGGAATAAAGCTATGGCTTATGGCGTTGATTTAAAGATGTTTACAAACCAAACCGGACTAAAGCTAACTGAAGAGGGAGCGAAGGAATAATGCTTTTTTCAAAATATCAGCTAAATGGCAATCAGCTAAAAAATCGTATCGTTATGCCTCCAATGACGAGAGCGAGAGCTGGCACTGGAAATATTGCCACACCGCTAATGGCTGAGTATTACGCTCAGCGAGCATCAGCAGGCCTCATCATTTCAGAAGGGACCCAAATTAGTCAGCAAGGTCAAGGGTATGCCTGGACACCTGGAATTTATACAAACGAACAGGTAAAAGGATGGAAGAAAGTAACGAGTGAAGTACATCAATCAGGAGGGATTATTTATGCGCAACTCTGGCATGTCGGCCGGGTATCCCACAGTTCATTACAACCTGGTAATTCGGCACCCATTAGTTCGTCAGCTATCAAGGCTGACGGAGTGAGTGTATTCATCGACCCAAAAATGTCCGGACCTGAGAAAGGTGTCGGAGAGATGGTTCAACACTCAATGCCTCGGGCGATGACATTAGAGGAAATCAAAAGCGTTGTTAATGAATTCAGGTTAGCAGCGAGAAACGCAAATATCGCTGGCTTTGATGGTGTTGAACTGCATGGGGCTAATGGGTATCTGATTAATCAGTTTATTGATTCTGAGGCGAATAAAAGGATTGACGCATACGGAGGAACTCTTCAAAAACGACTGCGATTCCTGCGCGAAGTAATCAATGCTGTTTGCAAGGAAACTCCTCCAGAGAAAATTGGTGTTCGTCTGGCTCCGCTAACAACGCTGCAAGGTACTATAGACACTACGCCAGAGGCGACGTATTTAGCCGTTGCTTCTTTACTTCAAGCGTTAAATGTAGGGTACATTCACATTGCAGAAGCGGATTGGGAAGATGCACCGATTATGCCTGCAGGCTTTAAAGAGGCGCTTCGTTTGATTTACAAGGGTACGATCATTTATTCAGGGAAATATGATTTAGCCAAGGCTCAGCATGCTCTTCAAAATAACTGGGCAGATTTAATTGGTTTTGGTCGACCATTCATTGCAAATCCTGATCTTCCCTTGAGACTTTTTAAAGGGTTACCCTTGAACACACCTCAAACGGACTATTTTTTTGGTGGAAATCATATCGGCTACACAGACTATCAATTTATCAATATGTGATTTAAGACTTTGAATTTAGATGGGCTGCTTGCGTAGCCCTATTTTGATCTCTAAAAAAGCGAATCGAGACTGATTTCTTTGAGGTTGAAAGACTATAATTCGCTCAGGTTGTGTGAAAACTAAGTCATATTTTTGAGTAAGACACATATTTACATCAGTTCTCGGTTAAATAATGGCTTGAAAATAGTTTTCATATAATCTGCGCTCTTATCTGACAGTCAGAATAAATCAAAGTTAAACATCTCAGGCTGTTAGGTTAGATGTGAGTGACTGCGACCAAGCGTTCAAAACCGCTAAATTCATATGCGAATTATCGATTTTCTAATCGGTTAAAGTCTAGGACACCATATTCTAAGGGATTGAGTTGTTTAAAATACTGATGCATTGCATCCGCAAATTCCCAAAAGTTTGTTGAAGTCCGGTATACCGCATATTTTTCTCTGAGTGCCTGGTAGTCTTGCTCGGAACTTAACCCTTCAATACCATTAGCAAAATCTGCGAGTTCAGTTGTTTTTACTGTAAAGAAAGCGTTGGGATGTGACGTCAATAATCCTGGGGCAATAGTCATGGTATCTTCTGCTGGTAATCGTCTGTCTTCTTCTCCAAATAAATGGGAAATGTTGTTGTAGGCGTTATGGCGTAACAAAGTATAAAAGTGAGCGTTTTGGCTCTCGGTGTCTACCACTCGTACAATCGAAGATTGTGGGATCAGTGAAGCACTTATCCCTTGTACCTTGTTAATTTGTTGCAGTGAATCCAAGACAGATTTTTGTTTTAGACCGCGTTTTAGATGGTGTTGTTGATTGCTAACGTCAGCAAAATGATTTCGTAATCTTTGGTACAACTCGTTTAACGGTTGTTCGGTTTTGTAATTAAGGTCGGATTCTACAGACGTTTGATTTGCATCATATACATATTTTTCGACTTCACTGACTGAGCCGCGATACCATTTTTCCCTAACTTCTTGCCTGTTCTTTTTGGGCAAAAAACTCAGAAAGTTAAACTCACCTTCCATACGTAGAAAATCCATATACATTCGGCTATTTAACTGATGTCCAACATTACCGTATACATCAAATCCAGCAACCAACAGATAGTGGATCCTTTCGAACAGCGGATAAGTCAACACCCACGCCGTTTGTGGTTGGTCACCAATCAGACCTTTTACAACAGTTGCCGCATCGTTATGACGAAAAATAGTTAGGGTTGCGTTGTCGTTTTTTTCAGCCTTATCTCCACTCCCATCCCACAAAAGGTCTAGGGTTACCTTTATTTTGTCTTTCAAGTGTTGTTCAATAAATTCGGATTTAGCTTGTAAATATTGCTTTTCTTTTGCCGCATACGTTAACCAAGACGTGGGCAATGCATTACTTTGTGCTTCTGCTGGCAAGGATATTTTTTGTCTAGCCCGTTGCATAAATTCATTATTATTTTCAACCACATCCAAGTCGGGAGACGCAAAGAATACCCAGAAATGGTCGTTAATCACATTTAATGCCAACTGCCCTCTACAAACTGGTCCTTTAATAAATTGCATTATGGTGTTTTGCGCTTCGTCTAACATGTATTTGTATCTGGCTTTCAGTGGTATTTGCGCAAAACTGATAAAGGGATTCGATGCTTCTTCAGGTTGATAAGAGGGGAGTTTATCAACGGTGTAATCTGCTTCTAAGAACCATTTTGACCAACGCTCCATCCTAGCAGCGTCTAGTGTTATTGGCATATGAGACTTATGCACGATAGTTTCCAACACGGGTTGTATTCGATAATAAACTCGAGGCACTTTAGGGTCGTCGAATGGGCGGCGCGTAAAAATTCCCTGTATTGGCTGACCAGGTTGACTGCTCGATCTAACCAGTTTGAAAAACTGCTTGTTTTCGGAGTCGCTAAACTGAAGATTGACCAAAAATAAGTGTTCAAACAAATAACGACTCATTAACCGAGCTTTTTTACTGTCCTGGTTTAAGAACGACTCCCAGCTATTAATTAGAGCTTGAGTCTCTGGGCTGATTGGCTGCGGTTGCGGTTGAGTGGCACCGTGAATTATCCAATCAATAAGATGTTGATGCTCTAGATTATCAATAGCCGGTAATCCGTATGGCATGCCCCACAAGGGATAATCTGATGCATAATCGTCAAACTCTTTGTCAGTCGGACATTGGTAGTCGCGGTTTAAATCTAGTTCAAATTCTTTAGGTAGTATTTTTTGAATCGGAAGGGGATTAGCCTCCTTTAGTAACAACATTTGGGCTAGGAGACTATTTTCTTGATTGTGTTTAGTGGTACCCGGTTGATCAGATACAACTGGGAAAAAGTCTTTTTCACGCCATTGATCAACAGAATGACCATCTTCAAAAAGCCGAGAGAGATTGGCTTCAAGTAGGCGCTCTCCATCGTAAACACGCTCCTTATTAGCGCCTCTTGTTAGACCTTCAAAAGAGCCTAGCTTCAACTGACACGGCGCGTCGTAGCAGGCATGACAAACCACACATCGATTCTCAAGGATCGGCCGCACATCATCGGTGTAACTTGTATGTAAGTTGTTTTGAGGAACCACAACGACCGTGTCACTTTCACTCATAAAGCTTTGTGTAGCGATAATAATGGCGGCAACAGAGACTAACGCTAAAATAACTGCGAGCAAACGTGTATTCATAATTTGTCGATAAACCTGAAAGATAATCTGTTTAAAATAACCCATAAATAATTGAGTCGGCTGGTGCTGCGCAACGCTGCCTAGACAACTTACTTTACCGTGTTTTCATGCCAGTGTGTCAATTACCTATATCAAAATAGCTAGCAGGGGATAGCCTTTAATCCAGTTCTTAGGGCGTGAATGAGTTTTTATTGAGTTTGATATTCATAGTTTCTAATCATTGTAACTGCTGATGATGTGAAATTTTTACATAGTACTAAGCAACAGTTACAAGCTTTTTTCTGATCTTGAATTAGAATAATTTGAAAAAAATCAATAATATCAGTTGGTTATGTTTTGGCATCGAACTGGCATTAGTTCCTGTGAACTTTTAACAGGAGAAAAATTATGAAACGTACAACTATTTCAATTCTTATCGCAACTGCTATTAGTACCGCTTCTTTAAACGTACATGCAGAAAACACTTGGAAAGACGGTGCTAAAGACGCATGGATAGATGGTAAAGCCGAATCAACATTACTATTTAACGGCAACCTAAATTCGTTCGACATCAATACCGATGTTAAAAATGGAACAGTAGTGTTGACGGGTAAAGTTGACAACTCTGTAGATAAAGCCTTAGCGGAAGAGCTGGTTGCTTCTCTTGAAGGTGTGACTGATGTTGACAACAAACTATCTATAGTTTCAAACGAAGACGAAAAACAAGATGATGAGATGATGCAAACGCTCAAAGATTCTAAAGTTGAAACTGTGGTTAAAACTAGATTGTTGTTTGAATCACAAGTGAGTGGTCTAGACATCGAAGTAGAGGTTAACGCTGGTGAGGTAACGCTTACAGGTAGTGTTGATTCTGACTCAGAACGAGATCTAGCGGTTGCCATTGCCAAAAACACTGATGACGTGACAAGTGTTATCGATAAACTTGAACTTAAAGAACTTGTAGCACGTAACTAAGTTATATCATTTAAAATCTACCGCGCCTTTATGGCGCGGTTCTTCATTTTAGGAGTATTGGTTATTCACTTATTTAATCTAAACCCCACAAGATTTTTTCGTTCTTCGACACCCAGCGTTATCAACACTTCGGTTTGTAAATCAATCAGCCATTTTAATTGGTTTGCCCGCTATGATAAGGCTAGCGAAATGGGCTCAACGAATCACTCTGAGAACCGTCACTACTGTAATAAAACCCAAAACTAAGAGGCCATTAGAGCAACAAGGAAAATTATTTTTGCGCCATAGAAACACAAATATTTAATGTGTTAATTCTTGTAGTTTCTCTTTATTAAGAGGTTTCAAAATGGCGCGACTAGCGCCATGACCAGTGATTGCAGCCTTGTCTATTTCTGCACCACTAACGATCACTATTTCTGTGGACCTGCTTTGAGTAGAGAGGTACTTTGCCAACTCCAATCCGTTTCCGTCGGGTAAATGTACATCGACTAAAATTTTATCCCAGTTCTTACGACTAGTGAGTTTCTCTTTACACGCTTGAGCTGTATGCGCCACTTCGACTTTCACTCCCAGTGATTCAAGTAATATTTGGGTGATCTGTGCGGCGTCAACGTCATCTTCAACTAGCATAAAATATTGTGCTTGTTGATCCATCTGCTCAATATTCGCTTGTTCTTGTGGGGCGGATGTTGTTGTAGCCTTAGCATTAATCACTAAGGACAGATGTTTATATAACAGCATCTTATCAATGGGTTTTGACACTAAATTGTCGAACCCTAAGGTTTGTAAGTTTTCCTTAACACCTTTCATATTGGCAGCGGTTAGCGCCAATATAGGTTGTTTACCACCGCGTTTTCTGATTTCTACGACTGCTTCTTTTCCATCCATTTCGGGCATATGAATGTCCATTAAGATCGCGGCATACGGATCACCTTTTTCAATGCTGGATAGGGTTTTTTCGACCGCCTGCTTGCCGTTTTCAGCAAAGTCTACATTAAGGCCAAATGTTTTTACGGTGTGACCAATCAGCATCCTGATATCTGCTACATCGTCTACCACTAAAACCCGACCTGAAAGCGGGGGAGTTGCGGCATTTTTTTCTCCCGTCACTTTTCTATGTAACGACAAATAACACAATTTAGTGCCAGCTAGGTTGGGGCATGAAATACTTAAAGTAAAACAGCTGCCTTTTCCTACGGTGGATTTTACTGCGATACCTCCACCAAGTTTATTAGCAAGTTCTGAAGAAATGGCGAGACCTAATCCGCTGCCAGTTTCCTTTCGGGAGATGGTGTCTTCTACTTGTTCGAATGGTTGGAAAATTTTATCAATGGCCTCAGCTGGAATGCCTTTTCCCGTATCGACTACTTCAAAAAATAAGGTGTATTGGTTATTGTCCAATTTGGCACTAACAGACACGCTTACTTTGCCACTGTCGGTAAACTTTATGCCATTGTGGATTAAATTGATCAACACTTGTCTCAGGCGTGTGGGGTCACAGTGAATTTCTTCAGGAAGCGCAGTAGTTGAAATTAAAGTCAGCTCAATGCCTTTATCGTTTGCCGCTACTTGCATCAGCGTATATATATCAGCCATAAAACTATTTAAGTTAAAAGTAGTGGGGGTTAACTCAAGTTTTTTAGCGGCTATTTTGGACAAGTCTAAAACATCATTCAGTAAGCTCAGTAGATGTTTACCGTTGTTGAGAATGATATTGAGTTCGTGGCAAACAGGTTGAGCTTTGTCGCTGTCTAGGAGTAGCTCTGTATAACCGAGAATCGAGGTTAAAGGGGTGCGTAATTCATGGCTAAGGTGGGCTAAAAATCGATCTTTAGAGCGAATTTGGGTTTCTACATTAATTCTCTCTAAACGCTCTTTTTGCACTTCTTGACGGGCTATGGCGTAACGAATTGCACGAGCAAATCTTGGACCGTCTAGTTCACTTTTGACAATGAAATCTACGGCTCCCGCATCTAAAGCCGCTTTGTCTAATACTTTGTCTGATTGACCTGTCAACATGATGATAGGCACGCGGCATTGCATTTCTGTGGCTTTTAATAAAACTGTTAAGCCATTGTGGGCACCCAGTTGATAATCTAATAAGCAGATATCATGTTGATTTAGTTTAAGTTTTTCAAGTGCTTCATTTGGGGTTGATACCCAGTCTATTTTAAATATATATTCGTCGAGTTCTTCTAGATAATCTTTAGCGATGACGTAATCATCTTCATCATCTTCAACAATTAGAATCCGCGCTTTTTTTTCTAACATAGTGATCTCAGAATAGACTTGGTTATCATTAATCGTGGTTAGGCAATTCTACAAATTCGATCCAGTATTTCCCAAGGGCTTTCATTAACTCAACTAAACCTTCGAAATTGACCGGTTTAGTGATAAAAGATGCGGCACCTAAGCCATAACCTTTGGCCATGTCTTCTTCTTGTTTAGATGTTGTGAGGATAACCACTGGGATGGCTTTTAATTCTGGATCTGACTTTAATTCTTTTAGCGCTTCTCTGCCGTCTTTTCGTGGCATATTAAGGTCCAGTAAAATTATGCCCGGCCAAGGGTAAGCTTCAACATCTGCATATTTACCTTCGCGTTTCAGGTAACTGATTAATTCCACTCCATCTTCTACACAAAGTAGATTGTTGAGTACTTTGCTTTCTTCTAGGGCTTCTTTGGTAAGCAACCTGTCATCTTCGTCGTCATCCGCCATCAATATTGTGATAGGTTTTTTAATTATTGTGTTCATGTATTCATCCGTTATTTTTAAATAGTGTGGCCCCAACTGGGAGGTTAATTGTAAATACAGAACCTTTGGTCAATTCACTTTTAGCCGAAATTGTGCCGCCATGTCGTTCAACTATACGCCTACAAACGGCTAATCCTATACCTGTTCCTTTATATTCAGATCTACCATGCAAACGTTGGAATGGCACAAATATCTTGTCAGCGAACTCTTGCTCAAAACCAATCCCATTATCCGTTAATGTAATCACATGCCATTGAACTGAGCGTTCGGTTAGTTCATCGTAGGATTCACTTTGCGTGTAACTAATGGATATTTTTGGCGATACTTCAGCTTTACGAAACTTGATTGCATTCGATAACAAATTTAAAAACAACTGATACATTTGCCCTTTGTCACCTTTCACAACAGGTAATGTGCCTACGGTTATTTGGCTGTTACTTTCTTCAATCGCTATTTCTAAATCACTCAAAATATCATCAATAAGCGCTGCCATGTCTACGTCGCTGAATTCTTTGCCTCGGGTCGTGATACGTGAGAACTCTAACAAGTCGTTAATTAAATTCGACATGCGCTCAGCGGCTATTTTCATTCGAGTAATGTAGTCAATACCTTTACCTTCGAGTTCTTCACCGTAGGTTGTCATGAGCCTGTCACCGAATGCGCGGATTTTACGTAGCGGTTCTTGTAGGTCGTGGGATGCAACAAAAGCAAAGTCTTCCAGCTCTCGGTTGCTACGAGTCAACTCTTCTGAATATACGGTTAACTCTTTGGTTCTGATTTTAACTTGTTCAGCGAGTCTATCGTTTTGTTGTTCTAAGGATTTACGAAGTTTGCCCTCATTGCCAATATTAATCCTTGCGAGTACTAACATGCCAAGTAACAGCAAAGCACTAATGGATCCTGAAATGATAAAGGTAATTTTGGCTTCCTTTTGAATCTTAAGAAGCTTTTCATATTGGCTATCTCTGAAGGCAATTTCAGCTTGTTGTAATTCGTTAATCAGTGACAGTATTTCTGTGTACCAATTTCTGCCGCGTCCCGTCATGATTAAGCCAATTGCGCGTTTTTCGTTGTTAACTAGCGCCAGCCCTACCGTAGTTTCCAACTCACTTATTTTTTTGGCGCTGATTTCTAACAAGTCGCTTATTTTTGACTGAGCCTGTTTATGTTGAAAGGTCTGTTTTTTGACAATATCCATTTGCGCAGATACTTCCTCTAGCGCTCTTCTATAGGGTTTTAGGTAATCATCTATTTCGGTTAATAAATAGCCCCGTTGTCCGGTTTCTGCTGACAGTACAGAAATATGTAGATTGTTTAGGGCCATAACTGACTCAGAGGTCTGAAATAATTGATGTTGCGTAGTGGATAAAGCGCTGATTGTCCTGATCGCCAAATAGGCGTTTCCGGCAATTAGACACAGTACAATGAGCGCAATCAACAACCAAGTAGGCAACGAGTTATCAAGTAGTCTTTTTTTTCTTAACTGTTCAACCATCTTATTTGTTACCGTGCTGGCTGCTTAGCACTTGCAGCGTATCGCTACATTCTTGACAGGCGTTGATGATTTTATCGATAGCCTCTATCCCTTTTTCTTTTGGCATATCATTTTCCAAAATCAGTTTAATGAGTTCTGCATTCATAGAAATACGATTCAGTGGCGACCTCGCGTCATGCACTAATTGATTTACAGACTGGTCTTCATCAGATGACATGGTTTTCTCCACAGAATTTAAGAGACTATTAACTTAGCAAATGTAACGGATGTCTATTCCGCAAAGTCACCATAAGCGTGTAAGCGGTTGTAGAGTGTTTTAGTACTAATCCCCAACATTTCTGCCGCAGCGGTCTTATTACCCTCTACTTTTTCTAAGGTGATACGGATCAATTCTTTTTCAACATTTTCGATTGTTTGACCAGCCGTGACGTTATTGTCTTGTTTTTTTGTCTGTGAAAAAGGCGACTCAAATGTGTGCGGTAACTGGATTTCATTACCCTTTGGATCGCTCATAATAAATGCGCGATGTACGCTATGTCTGAGTTCTCGTACATTGCCTGGCCAGTCGAACTTGCTCAACCTCTCTAGTTGCGCATCGGTCCACACATATTCACAGCCATTTTCTGAGTTAAGTTCTTCTAAAAATGCTTTTGCCAAAAGAGGGATATCTTCCTTACGCTCTCGTAACGAAGGTATGTGAATCGGAAATACTGCTAATCTAAAGTAAATGTCCTCACGTAATACTTTGTCTGTGGCAATTGACTCCATTGTTCTGTTGCTGGCTGAAACCACTCTACAATTAACCGGGATCTCTTTCGTTCCACCAACTTTTATGACTTTTTTACTTTCTAATACTCTGAGCAAATTAGGCTGCATATCAATGGGCATTTCGGTTACTTCATCCAAAAACAGCGTGCCATCCTCGGCTCGTTCAAATACTCCTTCTTTTTTAGCCACGGCCCCGGTAAACGCACCTTTTTCATGGCCAAATAATTCACTACCAATCAACTCCTTGGACAGCGCGCCGCAGTTAGTCGTCACTAGTTGACCTTTTACTTGGCTCGCTTTATGAATAGCAGTGGCTACCACTTCTTTACCCACACCACTGCTGCCCATCAGCATGACATTGGCAGAGGTTTTAGCGACCCGCTCTATCATCAAATACAATTCTTGCATGGGTGCAGATTCACCAATTAAACATCCAAAGTGACGCTTAATTGATGAAGTTTTGGCTTGAGGTTTAATTTTGGGCTGCTTAGATAACACCCCTTCAATATCTTCACGTTGCAGTGGTTTTACTAAATAGCCCATCTGGGGACCACTTATTTCAGCAAGAATACCCTTCACTGACGGGTGACCTGTAATAAAAGTAACCTGTGCCTTTGATTGTATTTTTTTGAGATGATCGATTAAATGTAAGCCACTGCCATCTGGTAGCATAAAGTCCAACAATATATGCTCAAAAGGTTGGCTATCAAGCCACTCATATGCTTCTTTTAAATTAGCGGCAACTGATACATGGTGCCCTAAAAATTCAATAATGTTAGCTGCTACATCAGTAAATTCGTTGTCGTCATCGACTAATAATACGTTTAACAATGGTTATCCTCATGCAGAGTTAGGTCATCGAATTGATCGATTTTATAGTGAAAGATAGTGTAGGCGAGTACATTACTATCGAGACTTAACTGCGGCCTAACTATTTATTATTCAAGGTATTGGTAAACAAACAGACACATTAAAAAGTAGATTAATCATTTTATCAACTTAGGTCAGTAAAACTGATTTGTAAAATCTTCACGATTTCTTGTAAATCATTCATCACACATTAAGTGAAATACCATTCTGTGAATCTGAAAATAAAAAATATCTTTATTTATCAGTGGATTAGACTTTTATTTAATAATGGAATGTCAGTTGCTTATTGTATCATAAGCTAGCAATGGCTAGTGGTACAATCAAAACAGGAGTTAATATGTTAAATCAGACAACAAGTGTAGAGAAAGTAACAGACGTCATTCAAGTTATGAAAGCAGGCGTTGAGTTTTACAATGACGCAATTGAACAAGTGAACGATACATTTGTCAAAAATACCTTCAGAAAAATGGTGACAAACAAAGAAGCTGCGATACAAGCTTTGCAACCACTTGCCATTGACGAGCAAGGAGAGATTGAAGATGGCACATCTTTAGCTGTCGATTCACGTAAAATGTATACCAAATTTGCAGCGTTGTTTGCCAGCGACGAGGATTACACCTACGTCAAACAACTTGAAGAAGTCGAAGACAAGGTGCTTGAAGTATTAGACGATGCCTTAAACCAAGAGCAGCCCGTTCAAGCCTTGAATACCCTGACGTATATTAGAGCTGATGCACAACTGTTGCATGATGAGATGAAAGCGCTTCAGGAACAAACAAAACACTAAACTCATCGAATAAAAAATAACAAAGCCCAATAGTGCTAAGCGCTATTGGGCTTTTTTTGTCAACTGGTTTCAGTTTATGTAGCCAATGTTGAGTATTGTTGTGTGTATGGATTGGTCCTTCACACAGAGTGACTTAAGTCTGTAAACATTATGATGAATGGTCACGACACTACTAAGTAAAATATTACTAAGTAGAGAGTAAATTTTACAAATTAATTCTCTCATTCCGGAATTTTACGAATTTAGATTTGGTTAAGTTGTTGCTTTTATTGGGTATTTTGGGGTTTTTGTGGCTGGTCTGTTCTTTGCTACATATGATTTATTAATCATATTCGAGTGAAGTTAGGTTAATAAATCGTTCACTCTTTAAAAACAAGGAAAACCATGAAAAGTAGCAAAAGTACGACTGGCATTATCGATAAATCAATACTTCGCACTATCATCTTAGTAAAACCAGTGCTGTTGTTCACTATTGTATTATTAAGTTTCCAAGTTGCAGCGGCTCAATTACCAAATAAAAACAAACAAGTCGTGGCCGTGGAATATATGACTGGCACTGGTGATATGCATGGTATGCGGATCGCTTATAGACCGGACTTTAACTACGATCTAGAGATCCCACTTATTGGCGCAACTCGTTTGTCTTGGGAAACAAGCCTTAATCTTTTTGATTTGCACGGTAGTGCGCGTAATGAAGCGACTTATGGGGTGTCTGTTTCACCCGTTTTTTCAAAGGCTTTGCCTAATCTATCCAATAATTATCCACTTACCCTTGAGTTCGGCATAGGTGTTGCCTATGTACATGAGGAAAAATTTGGTGGTGTTGATATTGGTAGTTTTTATCAGTTTGAAGATCGCTTGGGATTACTTATTGGTTTAGATGAGAGCCAAAATTCTGAGATAGCCATTCGCTATATTCACTATTCAAATGGTGGACTCAATACCAAAAATCCAGGATTAGACTTTTTAAGTGTGGCTTATCTGTACCGGTTTTAGGACCTCAAAGTTTTAACAAACCGCAGAGCGACAGGTAAATACATGGGCGGCTAAGGCACCCAAAGGAGAAATTTTGTCTACCAATACGAAACCCAAAATTGCGATAACAGGGCCAAATAAATCTGGTACAACCGCTTGGTTTTTTACTGCACTAAATGTACGACTAGCTGGTGGAAAACCGATTCGCGTTACATCCGATTCGTTTGACGGCACACTTGATTACGACGGTGTAATTATCGGTGGCGGCTCAGATATTCACCCTGATAATTACATAAAGGAAGACGCCCCAGAGGTAAAGCGCACTCTGTGGATCAGATTAAAAGAGTGTGTGCTGTATCCCATGGAGTTGTTGAGCCGTTTAGGCTCATCTGGATACGACAAAGACCGAGACGATATGGAGATAAAGTTTATCCATTATGCGCTGGATAATAATTTGCCAATTTTAGGGATTTGTCGAGGGCATCAGTTACTCAATGCTGAGTTGGGCGGTTCAATGTATGAATCAACTTTACCGCTTTTAAAAAACGATATGAGGATCCGTAGCCCATTCCCTCGAAAAACAGTGCTCTATACGACTAACGATTCACTTATTGCAGAGATAGCCGGCGACGATCCGTTGCACGTGAACGCAATACATTCCCAAGCAGTAGCAGAACCCGCGGACGGTTTAACTGTTACGGCTAAAGAAGATGCAGGCATTAACCAAGTTATCGAAAGTAACAACGGCGATAAGGTACTGGGCGTACAGTGGCATCCCGAATATCTTTTTTATATGAAGGCACATCGGAACATTTTTAGTTGGTTGATTTGCGAGGCAAAAAAATGAAGAAGGAAAATATCATCAAGTTAGGCATATTCATTTGTGTGGTACTGGCTATTATTGCCTTGTATTTCTTTACACCTCTTAGTGATTATCTAGAAATAGATAAACTCACCGAGTTAGCTAGTGATATACCCGACACCACATTAACCGCTTTAATTTTTTTAGTTGTTTTCCTGGTCGGTGGCTCAATACTGATCCCCGTTCCGCTAATGGCATTTACAGTTAGCTTGGTGTTTAATCTCTGGATTAGTGTATTAATTTGCATCTTTGGTTTCCTTCTAGCAAGTTTAAGCGGATATGGTATTGGCCGGGTTATAGGCGCGGATTTCTTTGGGGAAGGAGTCAAAAAACACACTGAAACAATAAAGAAAAAGATGGATGACAAAGGCGCTTGGGCTATTTTAGCGCTGCGACTTGCACCCACTCCGCCTTTTACGGCAACAAGTATTTTGGCAGGGTCCCTTAAAATTGATATTTTCAGGTTTATGCTGGGTTCAACAATAGGCATCGCACCCTTGGGTTTAGGCGCGGTATTTTTTGGGAAAGGGGCGCTAGAACTAATGAAAGAACCGTCTGGGTTGGCAGTAACCTCTATCGTTGCCGCCACAATTTTGTTTGTTGTTTATTATGTTATTAAGAAACAACAAACAGATTAAAAAAGACGAAATCAATATACGCAAAGAAACACACCCCTAGAAAAGGCCCATTGGGGTCAAAAGGAGAGCCAAATGACAGCATCAAATAAACATATTTCCATCTTAAATGTGCGCGGAAAAGAATATCAATATTTTGATCTAGGCACGGTGAAAACTGAAATTAGACGACTCCCTCTTACCGCAAAAATTTTGTTAGAAAACTTACTTCGCCATAGCGATGAGATGTATGTTCAGCCAGAAGATATTCAAACCCTAGCGAAATGGGATACTGCATCCTCTTTTGATACCGAGATTGCATTTGTTCCTTCTAGGGTAATTCTGCAAGATTTTACAGGGGTGCCGGCAGTTGTTGATTTAGCTGCTATGCGCAACGCTATGTTGGATTTGGGTGGCGACCCTAATAAAATTAACCCACTTAAACCTGTGGACTTAGTGATTGACCATTCAATAATGGTAGACGAGTTTGGTAAGGCTGATTCCTTTGAACATAATACTGCGGTTGAGGTAAAGCGCAATAAAGAGCGCTATCAGTTTTTGAAATGGGGACAAAGTGCGTTTGATAACTTCAAAGTAGTGCCCCCAGGTAAAGGTATAGTGCACCAAGTCAATTTAGAATATTTGGCGCGAGTTACCTTTGTTGATGAGCAGCAAGACCTCCCTTTGCTTTATCCTGACACCCTAGTTGGCACCGACTCACACACTACGATGATAAATGGCCTAGGTGTTTTAGGATGGGGAGTCGGCGGTATCGAAGCTGAAGCGGCGATGTTAGGCCAGCCTGTCACTATGCTAATACCAGAAGTGATTGGAATGGAATTAAAAGGCCAGTTGCTACCAGGTGCGACGGCCACCGACTTGGTCTTAGCGGTGACAGAACAATTGCGTGCATTTGGCGTTGTTGGCAAGTTCGTAGAGTTTTATGGGGCTGGGGTGCAACACCTAACCGTGGCTGATCGAGCCACACTTGCTAATATGTCTCCTGAATATGGAGCAACCTGTGGACTGTTTCCGATTGATGAACAAACGACTCAATATTTGGCGTTAACAGGCCGTAGTGAACTACAAATTGAAATTATTGAAGCTTATGCAAAAGCCCAAGGTATGTGGGGCAGTGAAGCGCAAGCAGATGCTAAGTATCATGCAACACTTTCCCTTGATTTGGATACTGTTGTTCCTGCTATTGCTGGGCCGAAACGCCCCCAAGATAGAATTAATTTAGATCAAGCCGCCACTTCATTTCAAGATTGGTTAACTCAACAAAATGAACTGGCTGTCTCGTCCCATAGTAAGCAGAAAGAGCGCTTTGATAGTGAAGGTGGCGTAGAAAATATTGGTTCCAAAACCACGGTTTCTTATCGTCATAATCAACAAGACTTAGAACTTCACGAAGGAGCCGTGGTGATTGCTGCTATCACTAGTTGTACTAACACATCGAACCCCTCAGTGTTGGTCGCTGCGGCTCTATTGGCGCAAAAAGCCAACGCATTAGGATTGACGGTGAAACCTTGGGTTAAAACCAGTTTTGCTCCGGGATCACAAGTGGTAACCGAATACCTCAACAAGGCAGGATTATCTAAAGAATTGGATAAACTGGGGTTTAACTTAGTTGGGTATGGTTGCACCACTTGTATCGGTAATTCAGGACCATTGCCAGAGGCCATTTCCGAGGCGATTAGAAAAGCTGATTTAACGGTGACATCAGTCTTATCAGGTAACCGAAACTTTGAAGGAAGAATACATTCTGATGTAAAAGCTAACTATTTGGCATCGCCTCCTCTAGTGGTCGCCTATGCGTTGGCCGGTAATATGAAAATAGATATTACTAGTGATCCTCTTGGTATCAGTAGCGCCGGCCAGCCTATTTATTTGAAAGATCTATGGCCAAGCCAGCACGAGGTTCAAGAGATAGTGACACGTGTTGTCAATAAGTCGATGTTCACAGAGAAATATGGCTCTGTATATGATGGAGGGGATATTTGGGAAAATTTGGAAACAGTTGATTCAGATATTTACGACTGGCCTGAAAGTACTTATGTGAAAAAGCCGACATTTTTTGAAAATATGCCAGAAAAACCCGCGCCAACTAAAGCCATCAAAGAAGCGCGCTGCTTACTCAAATTATCAGACAGCGTGACTACTGACCATATTTCCCCAGCGGGCTCTATTGGCAAAGATACGCCTGCAGCTGATTACTTGCGCGAGAATCATGTTGAGCAACAAGCCTTTAATTCTTATGGCTCAAGGCGCGGAAATCACGACGTTATGATGCGCGGTACGTTTGCCAATGTTAGGCTTAAGAATCAACTCGCCCCTGGTACAGAAGGCGGTTTTACCCGCAAACAACCGGGTGGTGAACAAACCACCGTCTTTGCGGCTGCTCAGCAGTATATTGCTGACAAAATACCCACTATTGTTATAGCTGGCAAAGAATACGGCACTGGGAGTTCCCGTGATTGGGCAGCCAAAGGGCCATTATTATTGGGTATCAAAGCAGTAATCGCTGAAACATATGAGCGAATACATCGCTCTAATCTTATCGGAATGGGCATATTGCCATTGCAATTTAAGCCGGGTGAATCGGCGCATACTTATGAGTTAGATGGCACAGAGCAATATTCAATTGAAGCGATTGAGGCTGGCCAGAAACAAGTAAAAGTTCACGTTAAAAGGGCAGACGGTAGCAGTATTGATTTTGAAACCGAGATCCGTATCGATACGCCTAATGAATTTGAGTATTTTCGACACGGTGGTATTTTGCAATATGTGATCAGGTCCCTGCTTTAGCGAGGACGGGGTAAACTGTTGAAGGCGGTCGCTAAGTGAGTGGGCCGTCTCTGACTAACAGATAGCCCATTAGGCGCTATACAATCACTATTTTTACAAGGAAAAAAATGAGCATTACTTTTTATCATGCACCTATGTCTACATCTAGTATTACAGAGGCGGTATTAGCAGAGCTAAGCTTAGATTACCAAGGTGTTGAAATAAATATCGATGCGGGTGATACACGAACAGAAGCATTCTTAAAGCTCAATCCGAATGGCAGAGTCCCTGTAATAGTGCATGACGGCGTCATTATTTGGGAGTCGGTTGCTATAACTTTGTATCTAGGTGAAACATTTGGTACAGAAAAGGCTTTGTTTCCAGAGTCTGGCCCCGGTCGTGGTGAGGCGATGAAATGGGTTGTATGGTCAAACCTTAATTTGGCCGATGCAGCAGGTAAACTGGCAGCTGAATTACCTCCTAGCGCTCCAGGTGCCGTACAGCAGGGCTCACAAGATTTTGTAGAGATCGAACAACGGCGCCCAGACGCATTGCCAAAGGCGCGGCAGACTTTGCATCACTGTTTCGAAATTTTAAATGACGCGTTAGCCGCACGACAGTTTTTGTTGAATGATTACTCTTTAGTCGATACTCATATGTTTGTGTTAGTTGCTTGGACACTGTTTATGGAATTGGACTTGTCCGCCTTCCCACATGTAGAGGCTTGGTTTGCACGTTGTGCTCAGCGCCCTGTTTTAGCGGCAATGATGAGTGAAGAGCAATAAAGTGAAGTACTGAGTAATGCTAAGCCTTATGGCTACTTTCGCTAGACGTTGAAAAACTAACGAAGCATGGCGTCTAGTTCATCGACGATTTCTGCCCAATCAGCATCTTCATTCATCATTTGTTGTAAAAATGCGCCTTGTGAGGTATTCCAAAAGTCGGCTTGGTGTAACTTTATATCAGCTGCAAGTGGACTATGTTTGCTGACAAATTCATTGATTCCTTGTTGTGAACTATCTAGGCCGAGTTGATCAAATAAGGAATGGATAGAGTGGGTTGGGGGGTACATATCTTTCTCCTAATAAGTGTGTTTCCAATTTTTTTTGGTGTTGTAACTCGATAAGGTTAGTACAAATCTATATTTAGGTGGTTTGTTTGTTTTGGCCACAACGTTTTGAACAATACCTTACTTCATCCCAACAGCGTTGCCATTTTTTACGCCAATTAAAGGGGCGATGGCAAATGGGACAAGTTTTACTGGGTAGGTCAGACTTTTTCATCTTGTTCTAAGGCTTTAAAAAATATCTGACTATCTCGTTGAATAGTTTGACGTTTTTCATCAGACATATTATTGAGGGTGCGGTAGGGCATACCCAGACGCGGGTTGTTGCCTAACTTTTCTTTGTTGCGGTCTAAAAAATCCCAATATAAATAATTGAAAGGACAAGCGTGTGGGCCATTTTTGTCTTTAACCTTGTAGTCGCAACTTTTGCAGTAGTCGGACATCTTGTTGATATAGCTGCCGCTGGCGGCATAAGGTTTGCTGGCCAGTAAACCGCCATCGGCAAATAAGATCATGCCAGTGACATTGGGCATTTCGACCCATTCATAAGCGTCGGCGTAGACAACTAAATACCATTCGTTGACTTCATCAGGATGCAGCCCCGCTAATAAGGCAAAATTGCCTAATATCATCAAGCGCTGGATATGATGGGCATAAGCGTTTTCTGAGGTTTCTTTGATGCACTGATGTAGGCAGTTCATTTTGGTGTGGCTGCCCCAAAAGAATTTAGGCAGAGAACGCGTTGCTTCAAGAAAATTTTCACTCTTATAATCAGGCATTTTCAGCCAGTACAAACCGCGCACATATTCACGCCAACCTAATACCTGACGAATAAATCCCTCTACTGCGTTTAGTGGCGCATCACCATTTCGATAGGCATATTCGGCCTGCTCAATCACTTCTTTGGGAGTTAACAATCCACAGTTTAAGTAAAAACTAATGTGCGAGTGATACATCCAAGGTTGACCTTGCACCATGGCGTCTTGGTAATCGCCAAAGTTAACCAAGCGCTGGGCGATAAATTCATCTAACACCACTAAGGCTTGATCGCGGGTCACAGCAAAGTGAAAATTTTCCAGTTGCCCAAAGTGATCGTCAAATTCTTTTGCTACTAACTCCAGTACCTCTTGGGTAATGGTATCGATTTCGAATTTTGTTGGTTGTGGTGGTGACATTTCTTTGGGTAAAGCTTTACGGTTAGCGCTATCAAAATTCCATTTATCCCCAACAGGTTTGTTACCATCCATCAAAAAATGCCATGCTTTGCGCATTTCTCTGTAGAAGTATTCCATGCGTAATTGTTTACGACCCGACGCCCAATTTGAAAACTCTTCTAAGCTCGCTAAAAAGCGATCGTCTTGGCGAACTTCAACGGCAATATTTAATTTTTGCTGCCAACTTTGTATCTCTGCTAAAACTCGATATTCACCTGGGTGAGTGACGACTATTTTGGTGATCTTTTGTCGCTGGCATAGCCTAGCGACTTCGCCGTAAAAGCTGCCTTGGTTGTCTTGGTCGTGATATTTTGTGTAGTGCAGATTCAATCCGCGAGCACGTAACTCCTCGGCAAAATGGCGCATCGCTGAGAATATAAAAGCAATTTTTTTCTTGTGGTGTTTGACGTATGAAGCTTCTTCTCGTACTTCGGCCATCAATAACCAATCACGTTTAGGGTCGCAGTTTTCTAAGCTTGTCAAAGAATGACTTAGTTGGTCACCTAAAATCAGACGTAAGGTGCCCATGTTTATGCAGGTTCTTCATGGGGTTGTTGCTTTGAATAAGCCAAGGCGTCAAGCGCTCTTTGCCGCGAGACTTTTAAGTCAACAATAGGTTTAGGGTAATTAGACCCTAGTTCTACACCCGCATACTCTTTAATATTTTGTGGTGCATCCCAAGGATTATGGATGTATTTATCTGGCATTTTACTGAGCTCGGGACAATACCGTTTAACGTAATCTCCATGGGGATCAAAACGCTGCCCCTGAGTAACGGGGTTAAAGATCCGAAAATATGGAGCTGCATCAGCGCCAGTGCCCGCTATCCATTGCCAGCTCGCACTATTTGCTGCTAAATCCGCATCTAACAAACAATCCCAAAACCAACGTTCACCTTGACGCCAATCGATTAAAAGATTTTTGACTAAAAACGAGCCCACCACCATACGTACTCGATTATGCATTGTGCCGGTTTGCCATAATTCACGCATTCCAGCGTCTACTATGGGAATGCCTGTTTGGCCTTGTTGCCAAGCTTTCAGTGAGTCAGGATCGTTACGCCACGGGAAGTGTTGGAATTTAGGGCTGAAGTTTTCCTGAGGAATATGCGGAAAATGAAACAATAAGTAGTAAGAAAACTCTCGCCAACCTAATTCACTAAGATAACAATCTAAACCTGCATCTTCAGTGTTACCGTCTAAGGCATGGATAGCACTGTACCAAATTTGATTTGGAGATATCTCGCCAAAATGTAGATGTGGCGATAACTTGGATGTAGCACCTAGGTCAGGAAAGTCGCGTTTTTGTTTGTATGCTTTAGCGCCATCGGGCAGAAATTCGCTAAGGTGTTTTGCGGCGCCTTGTTCACCAGGTGTCCACATTTTTTCGATTGTAGTATGCCAATCAATAGTTGGCAGCAGCTCAAGTGTATCAAGGCCTTGATCAAATTGTGGATAATATTCTAACTGCATATTCTTAGGTGTTGCAATCGGCATTCGAGGGGCGGTTTTTGACAAACAACCGCGACGATAATAAGGCGTAAATACTTTGTAGGGTGTTTGGTCCTTTTTTAAGACTTGCCATGGCTCCCACAATAAATTGCTATTAAAACTTTTGACCTCTACACCCGCCGCTAACAACGTTTGTTTCAGCTGCGCATCGCGTTTGATTTGCCATGGTTCGTAACAGCGATTCCACACTACCCTTTTAATGTTGTGTTTTTCAATCCACTCAATTATTACCTTGCTAGCGTCACCCTTTGAAAAATGAAGTTGGTTTCCTAAGGAATTATTTAAGGCACTAAGAGAGTGATGCAACCACCACTTGCTGGCACTGCCGGGAATAAAATGTTGCTCGCATTCATTATCAAAAATGTAGAGTGGAATAATCGCACCCTTTTCGCAGGCATAGCTCAGGGCTGGATTGTCTCTTAATCGCAAATCTTGGCGAAACCACATAAGAGTAGAGGCGACCATAAAAAACCTGTAAATATCATAAGTTGAGTTAAGTATTACTGATAAAGTGATTTTCTAGATCTAAAAATTTCATTTTTTTGTGGCTAATCACAATAAAGTGCATACGCCAGTTTGAATGTATTCAACACACTAGCCAAAATGCTTACAAGCGTATTACTATTTGCTGCAAAGAAGTCTAAATCACTGGATACTATTGTTGAGTAAAAAAATTGTAATTGCGGGAGCGGGTATTGGTGGTTTGTGTGCTGCCTTGGCATTGGCTAAACGTGGTTTCGAAGTGGCGGTTTATGAGCAAAGCTCACAGGTTGCTGAAGTAGGAGCAGGGTTACAGCTTAGTCCTAACGCCATGCATGTTCTGAACGCGTTTGGAATTGTAGAGCAAGTCAAGGCTAAAGGATTTCGCCCCAAATCAGCGGTAATGCGTCATTTTCAAAGTGGAAAAACCTATTTTACTGTTCCTCTAGGTGATATCGCGACACGTAAATTTGCCGCTGATTATCTGCACATTCACCGCGCTGATCTTCATACTATTTTATATACAGAATGTAAGAATTTGCATATCAGCATTTATTTAGGGCAGCAGCTGCAAAGTTATCAGCACGCCGCTGATAAACTCAGTATACAATTTGACAACGACCAGAGCGTGGAAGCGGATTTACTCATTGGTGCGGATGGCATCAAATCAAAAGTTCAGGCTTGTATGTTGGGTCAGACTCCAGCTCAGTTTACTGGACAAGTCGCGTGGCGAGGTGTGGTCGATGCGAATAGATTGCCTCAAGGGTTAGTTAAACCCAATGCCAACTTATGGGTCGGGCCGGGCAAACATTTTGTGAGTTACTACCTTAGAGGTGGGGAATTGGTCAACTTTGTTGCCGTACAGGAGCGTTCTGATTGGCAAAAAGAATCATGGCATGAGGCTGGCGACATTGAGGAATTGCGGCAGACCTTTGCTGGCTGGCATCCTGAAGTATCGGAGTTATTGGCTGCAACTGAGCAGTGTTTTCTTTGGGCGTTATTTGACAGGCAACCTTTGAGTCACTGGGCCGATAAAAATGTGGCTCTATTGGGTGATGCGTGCCATCCGATGTTGCCGTTTTTGGCACAAGGCGCTGCCATGGCGATTGAAGATAGTTATGCTCTTGCACACTGTTTGGCTGAGCAAACACTCACGGATCAAAGCTCTGTCAATCAAAATCACTTACAAAACGCTTTGTATAAATATCAGCAAATACGTTTAGCCCGAGCAAGTGGTATTCAGCGTGGTGCACGCAAGAATGCGGGCTTGTATCATATGAGTACAACAATCGACAAAACCAAGCTGGCAGTGCTGTCGGGACTAGCCAATTTAGGTCTAAGCGATGCAATCGCTGCTAATAACCTCGATGCTATATATGGTTACAATATTATAGAAGATCTATCCTAATGGAATTTAATAACTCGGAAGTAGAGCAAGTATTTACCCAGTATAGGGCGTCAACTCAACAAATTTTGCTGAAGATTCGTCAATGGATCTTTGAGGTGGCGGCAAACACAGAAAAAATAGGTCAAGTTGAAGAATGCCTAAAGTGGGGTGAGCCTAGTTACGTAACGCATACACCTAAATCAGGTACAACGTTAAGACTCTCACAACTTAAATCTAACCCCTACGAATATGGTTTGTTTGTGCATTGCCAAACATCTTTAATCGAAGAGTTTAGACTGGTGTACCCTGAGTTGAAATACGACAAAAATCGCGGCGTGATATTTGACAGTCGCGAGCAGGTACAAACTGACGTAGTGAAACAGTTTATCTATCTGGCTTTGAGTTACAGCAGTAGAAAAAAATCTCTTTAGTTGTTGTTATAGAAAGTTTTTATCGATTCTTTTTGAAGGAGAGTATTTTTCTAAAATAGTGTTGATTAAACCTTTTGCTTTTAACTTAGTTAGTGTCCTATCAAACTCTTCCACAAATTCTGGTTTAATTGACTTTTTCGAGAAAATGAAATGCGAAGCCTGATCATAAATAATCAGTCCACTGGGCACAATAACTGAGCTTAAACCCAGTCGTTTTAATTCGTTTTGTCCAGAGCGAGCGTCGGCAATGACTCCATCAATTCGGCCTAAACTTAACATTCCCCACAAGGCTTTTCTGCTAGTGTTAGGGTAAATCAATCGAGAAAAATCAGAGGTTAACTTTAAGGTTTCGAAAGCATCACCATAATAAACATCGATTTGTACCCCTATTTTAAGTTGATTCTTTTGGATGTCACTTAGGGTACGTAAAACAACATTATTGGAAATATCTGTTCGGATAAAAAGCACGTTTTCAAAATGAAAGCTTATCTTTGAATACCGAGCATATTGTTGTCGTTCTTGATTGGAGTAGGCACCGCCAATAATGTCTATTCGGCCTTGTGATAATTCGACTAGGGCTCTTGCCCAAGGCATTTTTAAAAAGCGTAATTGGCACTTAGATTCTGCAAACACTGCCAATGCCAATTCGATATTTAAACCTCTAGGTTGGATGTCATCGGGGTTTAACATAAATGCATAGGGATAGTCGTCATCCCATGCCATAGTTTTAATACACTCGCTTCTTACTTGTGCAGTAAACAATAGGCTTAGAAAGCTAAAACTTAGGATGATACGCAGGCTAGTCATAAGACTTTGCCCATTGACTACAAACTATCGGTAATATTTTATGGCAATAAACATTAATGTCTATAAAGAACACAATAACGTTTCCTAGTCATTACAAAACAAAAAACAGTTGCGAAACTTTACTAATTTATTGTTTTAATTGCAAAAATTGTATTTTAAGTTGCATTCAACACTACTAAATAAAGTTCTTAGGGGCAACTCTCAACTATCTAGATGTTACTTTTGTATGACTGTCGTGAGAATTGACTAAATGTTACTTATTACAAAGAATGTCTTATTATCTTTTTGTGGGAATCATTCACTCAGTTTTTAATCATTCAATATTGCAATAAGGAGGCATTATGTTGCGGTTATCGTTATTACTATCCTTTATTTTTCTAGTACCACAGGTTTTATCGGCTAATGTGGCGACATTTGAGGTTTACAGTCAATCGATGAGCAAGAGTGTCCCTAATTCCATCATTTTGCCTAAGGGATATAGTGCAGAAGGAAGGCCTTTACCAGTGATGTACGCGTTGCATGGTGCGACAGACGATCACACATTTTGGCCAACAATCGTTCCAAAAATAAAAGCGCTAGCAGATCAATATGGCATCATTGTTGTGTGTCCTGACGGTGCAAAAACCAGTTGGTATATCGACAGCCCCATAGATCCCAAATTTCAATATGAAACTTACATTACGCAAGAGCTGGTTAATTACGTAGATAAGCATTTTAATACTCAATCTGATAAGGCTTCGCGGGCAATTATGGGCTTGAGTATGGGAGGTTTTGGTGCATTCTACTTAGGCATTCGCAACAGCAATGTTTATAGCGCAGCGACAAGTACCAGCGGTGGTTTTGATTTAAGACCTTTTCCAAATAACTGGGATATAGCCAAACGCATCGGTAGCCAGGCACAATACCCAGCGAATTGGGAGAATTACTCTGTGGTGAACATGGCCGCTTTACTTAAGAACAAGTCCTTAGCGTTATTTTTTGATATAGGAGTGGATGACTTTTTCTATAACGCTAACCAAGAATTTCATCAGACCTTAGAGTCTATGCACATCCCCCATAGTTATCTTGAAATGCCTGGTGGCCACACTTTAGCGTACTGGCAGAAATCCATTAATTACCATTTTGTTTTTCTTGACGAACACTTTAAGTCAAATTAATTGAGTTTTTGAATATTGCTTGTAAGTTAGTCCTTACTTTCTGATTTGTTGTTGTTTTGCATGATTTTCCCAAAGTATTGCTGAAGTTTTTCTTTGCCTGATTGGGTAAGCTTGCCGTCAACCTGCTGTTCTTTGACCACAGTTTCAATCTTAGTGATCCAATAATCAACATTGGTGTCTGCTGCTACCTTATTGCCCTCTGGCTCAGCGGTAGGTGAATCAACCGCAAATAAATTTATCCAATGATCACTTTTTTTTCCGAGGCGCATTAACCTATTAAAATAACTTTGCTGTTGATGGCTCCCCATCACGACATCAGCTATTACCAATACTATTGATACTGGGCTCATCAAGATATCCCGCAGCGCATCTAAACCTAGTTTAAATTGAAAAATAATGCCTTGGCGAATAAGTGGCCAACGAGCATGATTATTGGGAACTTCTTGCATTTGTATGATCCGAATACTGTGATTAAAGGAAGGATAAGCGTTATATCTTGCCTATACAACAGGACTAGATTAGTCATCTAGTGAGTGGACCAATCTGACTAGCTTGATGGAGCGATCTGCAGACATATTGGACATTGTTTGATAGTCTGGTTTAAGGTCAGTTTTCGACTCAAAGCGGACTATAATATTCGTCTACTTGAATCGCGAAAACGAGCGACTCCTTTTAATCTGAAGCTGACCCTTCTTATTCTTAATTTGAATCTGACCACTATTATTCATGTGCTAGGAATAAAATTATGACAAAGCTATTTTTGACGATCTCAGTCCTGATATCGGTAGGTTGTATGGTTTTAGCAGCCGCACCGTTTACTCCGGCAATTGGAGTATCGTTTTTTATGCTTCTGCTTACGGCATTTGTAGGCTATAAAGGCTACTTACAAACAAGCTTAATTTTACTTTGCGTCAACACGTTTGCCGTAATCGTCAGCCCGGGTATAGATACTTTAAATTCCAGTGCTCTAGTGTTCATTTTCTTTATATTTGTGTTTGCCTTTGCAGGTGTCTCATTAGGGCTTAGAAAGGTTGTTTCTAGAAAAGGCACATAACAAATAAATCAAGTTCGCCCGCTCCGCACTCTGGGACGCAAACAATCTGACTGACTCGCTTCGCTCGGATTTTGGCCCACATGCCAGCGCCCCTTATTTAGAAGTTAGCAGAAAATATGAATACCCATGGTGCACCTCCGTAAATAAAAGGTTAGTAAAGGTGGTGCACTTCTACTTTGAAGCTGGGTCTTTTTATTTAGTCAAATTGTTATGGGTGGCTTGGTAAAATTAGCTAATTTGTCACTAATGTTTTAATCTGGCTATCCACCTGCTTTATGCGGATTTGTAAATCCTTCAGCTCTTCCAATAAACCACTAAACTGATGACGTGTCATTATGCTCAACTCATTCTCTGCGTCTTCAATGATGTACGGTAAGCCTTTGGTTAATTGAGCCAAACCTTTGGTCAGCACAATGCCATACTCTGCTAATAAGCCTCGCGTTTGATTGCTTAAGGCGGTACGTTGACCTATCAATCGTTCTCGTACTCGGTGTACTAATTGAACATCTTGCTGCGATTGTGATTTGAAGGGCACAAACCGCATATTCTCCCGCTGCGCTGCCTCTGTAATCGCTTCTGCATCGTTGTAGTCATTCTTATTACCTTTACGATAAGGCACGATATACTGAGGAGGAATAGCCTTAACCTCATGGCCTAAACGACTAATAACCCAGCACCAGTAATGACTAATACCACACGCCTCCATAACCACAATGCTGGGCGGTAAATTGGCAAAAAAATCCAATACTCGTGCACGCTTAAGTTTCTTCCTATTTAGTACTCGACCTTGGTTGTTTTTATTCACTAAATGAAAAACAGACTTAGCAGTATCCAATCCTATTGTTACTTTATTCATGTGACCCTCTCTTTTTTGATAGTTGATTTAAACAACCTCTATCTTGGCTCATTTGAAGCCGTTATGGGAGGAGAGGGTCCATACCATTAATCCCATTAAAGAAGTATTCCCAAAGGGCTGGAATATCGGGGGCGTTGTTATGTGATCGGTAAATCTAGCCTCTGCTTTAACTACTCCTCCCCTATCTGTCAGACTCGGATTTTTAAATACCTTAGCAGAGTATACTTGGTGATATACCGAGCTTGAAGTTATGGATGTGGCGCTGCAGAACATTCAATCGTGTACTCGGGTAATAAATTGATAACATTAGTGGGCTGCCAAACTTCTTGATTTCGGTGCGAGGTCAACACAAGTGTGCAGTTTTGTTCGAAAAAAGCCTTAGCCACTTGCTTTTCGGTTTCGTCATCTAATGCAGACGTTGCCTCATCTAATACTAAGATTGGGGCGTTTTTTATTAAAGCTCGTGCTAAGGCAAGTCGTTGACGTTCACCTCCAGATAATCCCGCTCCTTGTAAGCCAACCTCTTGATTGATACCTAGTTCTGATCTATCAATCACCTCTCCAAGTAAGACTTGACGGGCGACCTTATCAATCGCTACATCGTCGGCATCAGGATTTCCAATACGAATATTACTTGCAATTGTGCCTGTAAAAATCAAAGGATCTTGTGTGACGTAGGCGAAGAATGTGCTGAGTTGGTCATGAGATATAGATGTAAGCGGTGCATTACCTAAAGTAATTTGACCTTGTTCAGGATCGTCAAAGCGCATTAATAGATTGAGTAGGCTAGTTTTACCTGAGCCACTGGGACCAGAAATTAACACGCGTTCCCCTTTTGTGATGAGTGCACTGATATTCTGCACAGAAGAGGAGATGGATACATTGTTCAGCCCTATAGTATGGTTTGCCGGTGTCATTATTTGTGCTGTTGTTGGTTGATTTAAAGAAGGGGCGTTATTGGTTTGCTGATAACGTTTAACTGCCGCCAACTGATCGTTGATAGATATGGCTGCTGCAGCCAGAGCTTCGAGCGGTGCGGTTGCTTGTATGCTTAGAAGCAAGACCGCAAGCAATATTGCAGTACTATCAATGTTACTTAACGCTAGGTATTGAGCAATACCCGCTACAGGCAAAAAACGGGCTACAGCAGAAAGTAAAGTGGCGATTGATGCACTAGTGTTAGTTTTACTCAGAGAGTTTTCTTGTGTGAACCAGTTTTTTTCTAATCTGTTAGTCGAATTTTGTGATCCAGAAGCCGTTCGCAATAATTCAACATGTTCTATTAATTCATTGGTTGCTTGATTAACGGAGAGTTCAATGTCGTTGCGATTGGCATCCGCATGGGCAAGGGTACGCTGAGCAAAACTTTGGATAACAAATGATAAGAACAACAAGCTAGCCAAAACAAACATTAAGTTTGTTCCCATGATATAGCCCATACCCAAGGTTATACATAGTGGGATAAGTGGCGCATGAATAAATATCTGAAATTGATGTGCAGGAATACTCATAAAGCCAGGAATGCTCCGAGATACGGTTTCCTTAAGTAGGGCTTTGTTAGTGGCAGTAAACCAAGATATCTTGGCATGTTTCATGGTTTCCCCAATTGAGATATACAGTGTATTAGCTAGTTTGGCTCCCGCCCAAAAACCTGAGCGCGAGGCAAATAGAGTTAAGAGTATTGTGACAATTGATATAACAATGAGGTTAAACGGAGAGTGCTGATGAATAATGCCTAAAGCTAACAGTACA
Source organism: Paraglaciecola sp. (assembly GCF_039964565.1). GTDB lineage: Bacteria > Pseudomonadota > Gammaproteobacteria > Enterobacterales > Alteromonadaceae > Paraglaciecola. Next base: position 255,727 of record NZ_JBDVXF010000005.1, on the reverse strand, counting down.
TAACATGCAGCTTCTAGTATGGCAGCTAATGCCCATGTGCAAGCAACTGGAATGAGGTGTTGGATAGCAGTGTTCTTTTGTGGGCGATTTATCATCGTTTATTTTCTTCCGAGTGTGATGTGTTAAGTGAAAGAACCTGATCAGCCAATTCGGCAAGCGCCAAATCATGGGTCACAATTATTATCGTTTTATGGTTAACTTTTGCTTCGTGACGTAATGCATCGAATATCTTTAAGGCTGTCGTGTCGTCTAGTGCTGATGTGGGCTCGTCAAGTAATATAACGGGGGCTACAGAGAGAAATACTCGGGCAAGGTTAATACGTTGTATTTCACCGCCAGATAGATTACTTGCAATAGTGTTCAATGGTTTATCTAGTTCAGCTACACTCAATGCCTCTTTGTAGCTTTGGTCTGTCTCGTTGGGGGCGGTAAGCGCGAGATTGTCAGCAATAGAGGCTGTTAGAATGCCTACATTTTGTGGGTTTAGCATAATGGATTTATGCCGTGTGGCTTCGTCCATTTCATTTAGTGCCACATCACCTAGAAAAATAGCACCTGAAACTAAGAGTTCATTACCTGCTATTAAACCAAGTAATGTGGATTTTCCAATACCGCTTGGCCCTGTAATCGCGGTTACTTGACCTGCTTGAAATTTGTAGTTAATTGGTTTTGGCCGACTTGTGTTAGATAATGAGGGTATAACATTAGTCAGTGTTAAAGTGGCATTGCTTATGCTGTTAACTTGAGTCGTTCCGGTCGGGAGTTTCGTTTGTCCCAGAAAGTCGTTTAGTCTGTTGGCTGCAGAACGACCTGCCGTTACATAGTCAAGTCCGTGACCTAATTTTAACGCGGGGGTGACAATAGCCAAACTAAAAAATAAGGCTGCGGCAAGTTTTTCCGTAGGCCATTCATAACCAATGGCATAAACGATGGCAAAGGTACTGACGGCCTGAAGCAATGCTGTTGCTAAGGCCACCGAACTTGATACCTTTCTTACACGTTCAACAATCTCTTGCATAAAGTCTTGTGTGGCCTTTGTGTATCTTTCCATTGCCCCATCTTGGGTCGTAAAGATACGAAATATAGCTGCGCCACGTGAGTAGTCATCCACTGTTGCGATAATATTACCCATCACATTAACCCGTGCTTCGCCTTGCTTTGCCGCAAGCCGAGGAATAACTAGCAAATAGAAAAGTGCGGCAACTACTCCAGGAATAAGCGCAAGTAAAGCCATAGCATCTGCGTTAGATACAAGTAAAATTATGGTGATAACAGGGACAAGTATAAAAGTCGCCAGTTCAGACGGTAAATGCGCGACCATATGGTGCAGTGAAGAAATATCGCCGACCATCAATTGCTGCAATTTTTCACCTTTATATTTTGCCAAGGTACTTGAAGGTAACCTCACAAAATGGTTTGCGATCATGCGCCTTAAACGGCCAGAGAATTTAGCTTCAGCGTTATGGCTTATCCAAGAGGCGCTACCAGATATTAACGCTGAGGCAGCCCAGAGTAATGATGCTGCAACGAGTAAAGAATAGTTATGCGTAGCAATCAGCTGAACAATACACCACAAAGCCCCAAGTGCAGCAACACTCGATACTGTCGCTAAAATTACCGCAACAATTAATGCGGGAATGGAAGGGCGCAATGCAAACGCTAGCTTTGAACCTGATTTGGACATTAATAGCACTTTAATTCCCCCTCAATAAAGCTGATGGCAACTGCGTAGTTCATCGAATCAATTATAGAATCGATAAGCGGAGCAAAGACGCCTTGATACAGGTGCGTTGATGCTGCTTGAAAAGCCAGTTTTATGGAGAAATATAAATCCACGGTTTAAGTTCCTTATTTCATTATCACTGAAGTTAACTCTCATTACATTATTATCAGGGCGATATTTTTATTTATCAACATGGTGTTGATAAATAATATCATGCTTGTTAATCTAATTGGTAAGTATTCTCATTATCATTAATAATCATTGAGGAGTCAGTATAAATGACCCATTTTCGTAAGTTTCATCCTAAGTTAGTTGTAGGCTCTATTGCGCTGGGACTAAGCGCTATTTCAGGTTTAGCTATCGCTGATAGTGGAACCGTTAACGATAAACAATACAAAGAAAAAGAAGCTGGCGAGAGTATCGAGTCGATAGTTGTCTATGGCCAAAAAATTGAACGAACAATGAAAGATACTGCTAGTTCATTATCGGTGATTGGTGAAGAGCAATTGCGGAAAAATTCTGACCAGTCAACTATCTCGGAAATAATTAATGGTATTCCGAACATAATTTATGCAGGAAGTACTGACGCTCCTATTATTCGTGGAACTGATACGAAAGGCCCGGTGACAGCAGGTAATGCGTACTTAGCAAAACCTGTTCCTGGTGCAACAATTAGTGTTGATGGTAAATACCTGAGTCCAGCTGAACTGAATTTGGGGGCGGCAGGAATTTGGGATGTATCGTCTATAGAGGTATACCGAGGTCCACAAACTACCAGTCAGGGTGCAAATAGTATTGCTGGTGCGATTGTGATCAATACTCATAATCCTACAAGCACACCTGAACTTGCGGTTCAAGCCCTTTACGGAAGCCGTAATAAGAAGCGTCTGTCGTTTATGGCATCAGGTGCGCTGAGTGATGATTTTTCTGCAAGGGTTAGCGCGGACTACAGCAGTAGAGATACATATGTTGATTATGTTAATTCTGAATTTACTGCCCATGATTTCGATTTTGGCTTTATGAATAAGAACTTACGGGCAAAATTGTTATGGGAGCCTGAACAATATAGTAATTTTTCAGCTATGTTTACCTATTCAATGACTGAAGCGGAACGCCCCAGTAACGAAGTGGTCTCAGAGCCTTATGATGACTTAGAAAATCATTCGGTGTATCAAGACAATCAAACAGTAAACAATGATGTAGGTATTTTGGATCTTGAATATCTGTTTGACAATGGAGTGAAGTTGCACAATAAGTTGCAATATTCTGAAGGTGATTATGATTTCTTCTTTGCTGCCCCCTATCAGGGGATTGCAGAACGAAATAATAATAATTTATCTAATGAGCTAAGGCTTAACGTTGGTGATCAATATTCTATTTTTAGTGGCGTTGTAGGGATATTTTACTCGCAGGATAAGTCAAACAATAAATTAAATAACACACTTGGCAATGCTGATGCTGATATTCAACACGATAGTTTTGCGCCTTTTGGTGAGATAATTTGGCGTTTTTCCTCACAGTGGCAACTTACCGGAGCTTTACGTTATCAGGTTGATAATATTAGTCACGAGGGCATGAATAGTTACGTGCCTGATGTGTTCCAACAGTACGACGAAGAGTTTACTGCTTTGTTGCCTAAGGCCACATTATCCCATGACGTTAGTGAAAATGTCGTTGTGGGGGCCATGATAGGTAAAGGATATATACCTGGCGGTACGGGTGTTAATTTTAGAGGTGGTGAATATTATACATTCGATGCTGAATATGCTTGGAATTATGAAGTTTTTGCGCGTATTAATTTGCTTGAAAAACGTTTAATTATTAACAGCAACATTTTTTACACTAGTTTGAGTGATTCGCAACGATCGGTTACTGACTATTTAGATGGACGTGCATTTGGTTCGGTGATTATTAACGCTGATGAGGCAAAAAGCTATGGTCTTGAATTAGATTTTAATTTTAAAGTGACAGACAATTTTGGCTTAAATGGCGGGCTTGGTTTACTTGAGACTGAAGTAAGCGAATTTAATGATTACCGAGGCGAACAGTTTGTTGGTACGGAATTTAGCAAAGCGCCAGGCTATATGTTCAATATAGGCTTCGACTACGCCATAACTGACAAGTTTAAAATGAATGCTGGTGCACGTCATACCGATGGATATTTTTCATCAGATACGAATGAGGTAAATTTACGAGTGGACTCTTACACCACTGTTAATCTTAATTCGTCTTATCAAATCAACCAACATATCGAAGCGTTTGCTTATGTACGTAATCTTTTGGATGACAGAGCGCCGTTGGCAAAAATGTCAGACAGAGGTACCGGTGGGGTGAATGCTTACCTACTTGAGCCTAGAGAGATTGGTTTAGGAGTGAGAGCCAAATTTTAGTTGCTAAAACTCCCTGCTGCATATGCAGCAGGGATAAAGAGCGGTTAGAATTAGCTTTTTTGCATGGGAAGACTTACTCATATGACACAAACACCTAATCAAAAGCGTCAGCGTGGCCGGCCTAGTCGCATTTCTCGTGAAGCGATTGCGCGAGCCGCCTTAGATATGGGCGTTGGTCAAGCAACTATTCCAGCCATTGCCGCACATTTAAAGGTAGACCACTCCTCTCTTTATCACTATGTAAAAGGCCGGAATGAGGTGGTCACTATGGCTGCGGATCTAGCTATCAACGAACTTGACTGGCGAGCGCCTGAAGCGACTAATTGGCGAGACGAGCTAATAATACTGACTGATGCAATCTGGGTTCTTTACGATCGTAATCCAGGTTTAGCGGAAGCTATTCGTCAAGCTAACATTACGCCATCATCTGGTATTTTGTCTTTTGCAGAGTCGGTAAAAAAGCTTCAGCAAAAAGGTTTTTCCCTTAAAGATGCTGTGGTTGCCGTTGACGTCTTAGTCGATATGGTTGGGGAGTGTTTTTTAGGCTGGTGGTCCACAGATAAAGCCGAAGAAGATGGCCGAACACGTAAAGAGCGAATTATCGCCATTTGGCAAGCTGAAGCACGTAATGTCCCTGAAAAAGCCGAGCAGATAAATGCCATGATTGACATTATGCAAGGGGGAAGGCGCAGCTGGTGGGAAAGTAAGCGAGATTTGGTACTAGAGGGAATTATGGTCACGCAGGCACAAAACAGCAAAATGTTGGGTAAGGCCCAAACCTAGCGAGTCGAGACCGACAATGTCATCGCAGCAGCGATTTAGTATTTAGGAAGTATCAATTTTGAAAGTGGTGTATGCACTCCTGTGCCTTTTTATGCTGTGCTTAGCCTCGTTATTGTTGGGGGCAAAGTACACATCTGTTACGCAGTTTTTAACGTTTTCTGATGATGCATGGTTGGTTTTCTCTGCTAGTCGTCTACCGCGCCTTTTCGCCTTGATTTGTTCAGGTGTGGGGTTGGCAGTGTGCGGTGTTATATTGCAGCAAATTGTGCAAAATAGGTTTGTTGAGCCAGCCACTTGCGGTGGACTTGATGCAGCTAAATTAGGTATTTTAATTTCAATTATCTATGCACCCAGTATGGGGATGACAGCTCGAATGATTGGGGCTTTGATTTTCTGCATTTTCGCTTGCTGTATTTTTACTCTGGTTATTCGCAGTATTCGCTATAAGAGCCCCGTACTTGTTCCCGTTATCGGCATTATGTTTGGCGGTGTTCTCAGTGCTATTGCCGAACTTTATGCCTATCAAAATAACATGATGCAAAATATGCAGGGCTGGATGCTTGGCGACTTTTCAAAAATAGTGCAGGGTAATTATGAAATTATTTATTTAATCCTGCCCGTTGTCATACTGACATATTTCTATGCCCAGCGATTAACGATAGTGGGGATGGGGGAGGGTTTAGCCACCACTCTGGGGCTAAGTTACTTCAATATTGTAGCCCTAGGACTGATATTGGTTTCTCTCACTATTGCAACTACTGTTATTACTGTGGGAAGTATTCCATTTATCGGTTTAATTATTCCTAACCTTGTTGCTATGCGTTATGGCGATAATTTGAAACGTACCTTGCCTATCATCGCTTTTGCTGGTGCCGTATTGCTTATAGTGTGTGACTTATTAGGGCGCTTGATTATCTATCCCTTTGAGATACCTATTGGCATAACGGCCAGTTGTTTAGGTGGATTGATGTTTTTAGCTGTTGTTTGGAAAATAAGATGAAGAATATAGTGTGGCGCATCTTAACTTTAGGACTGCCTGTTACTTTGGTCATGATATTTCTATTCATGGATTCAGGCTTTGATTTTGAATATGTGATACCTAATCGATTACTACGCTTAGGCACTATCTGTTTGGGAGGTGTATGTATTTCGTTTTCCTCGATTCTATTTCAAACGATCACCGGAAATAGGATTTTAACGCCATCGGTGATGGGATACGAAGGCGTTTACTTGATCCTTCAAGCGCTACTGGTACTTACGTTTGGAACCGCTAGTAGTCTGCTAATCAGCGCTGATATGAATTTCTTCATATCAATGGTTGTGATGCTGCTTTATTCATTGGTTATTCATCGCTGGTTGTTTAGTGGAGAGCGGCATGATGTGTTCTTTCTTTTACTTGTTGGTTTAGTGCTTACTGTGATGTTAGGTAGTTTTACCTTACTTATTCAATATTCTATTAGTCCGGGAGAGTTTTCACTTTTCCAAAGCTATAGCTTAGCTTCTCTTAACCGTGCTAGACCAGAACAGCTAATCGCCTCTTTCGCCCTTGTCAGTTTGGTATGTGTGGCTGTTTGGAATACTCGCGCTGTGCTCGATGTATTGCTTATGGGCCGAGAACAAGCCATATCACTTGGGGTGAATTATCAAAAAGTAGTACGTATACAGCTCGGGCTTATTGCGATCCTCGTTGCGGTATCAACCAGTTTACTCGGGCCCACTGCTTTTATGGGGATTTTTGTCGCGAATATGGCCTATCTACTAGCCAAACGCCCGACTCATCAATTTACTTTTGTCGCAGCCAGTATAATCGCTATCTCTGTTTTCTTGCTTACACAAATCCTTGTGGAACATGTATTTAATTACCAAACTAGTGTTGGGTTATTAATTAACCTGTTCTGTGGTGTTTATTTCTTTGTACTAATTCTCAAACCTCGGAGCGCTGCGTGATAAGCGTCAATAATGTATGTAAATCTTATGGTACCAAGCCGGTGCTAAAAAATGTCAGCGTTGACTTTCCTGAAAGTCGGGTCACTTCGTTAATTGGTCCAAACGGCGCTGGGAAAAGCACCCTGCTAATGTCTATTGGCCGATTGTTGGATATTGAGCAGGGCGAAATATTACTGAGAAACACATCTATCCGCGATATTTCGTTGAAAAATTATGCGAAGCGGGTGGCTACCATGCGCCAATTTCATAACCTCAACTTACGTCTTACCGTGAGGGAGTTAGTTGCATTTGGTCGTTTTCCTTATAGTCAAGGTGCGCTTACAAAGGATGATCACCGAATAATAGACGAGGCGTTGTCATTTCTGGTTTTACAGCCTCTAGGAAATACGTTTATTGACGAGTTAAGTGGTGGCCAACGACAAATGGCATTTTTAGCCATGTCCATTGCACAACAAACAGATTATCTGTTGCTGGATGAACCGCTTAATAATCTCGACATGAAACATGCTGTCAGCATTATGCGAGCGCTGCGCCATTTGTGTGATGAACATAAACGTACGGTGATTTTGGTCGTTCATGATATTAACTTTGCAGCTAACTATTCAGACAACATTATTGCCATGAAGCAAGGGGCTATTCACAGTTCTGGCTCAGTTGAAGACGTTGTGACAGCTGACACACTGCAAGATCTTTATGAACTGAATTTTGAGATCCTCAAAACCAGCCAAGGAGTGGTGTGTAATTATTTTAATCAACTAGGAAAACCAAAATGACATTATATTTTAACAACAGAAATAAAAGCATTGGTATACTTTTATTGGTGTCTGTTTTTATACAAGCTTGTGACAACAAGGCTGAACAAGTGCCCAACTCGACTGTCGCAACGTCAGGCTCAAACGCAGATTTCATCCCTTTTGACGTGCAGCATAAACTCGGCAGTACGGTTATTAAAAAACGTCCTGTACGTGTTGCTGCTTTAGATATGAATGAAGTGGATTATCTTGACCAGCTAGGTGTGCCTGTAGCCGGTATGCCAAAGGATTTTATTCCGCACTATCTAGAGGATTATAGCAACAACAGTAATATTGTTGATTTAGGTGCAATAGTACAGCCAAACATGGAGCGTATCTATGCATTAAAACCTGATTTAGTATTGATGTCGCCTATTCAAGCTAGCCATTACCAAGCGCTGTCGGATTTAGCACCGACAATCCATTTTGATATTAATTATCAAGATAGTAGTAGTGAATATTTTGATGCGGTAAAGCAACACTTACTAATCTTAGGAAAGATATTTGATAAAGAAACCTTGGCACAGAGTAAGGTAATCGAGTTAGAAAATAAAGTCCAAACTGCTAAACAGATTATTCAAAATAGACCTGAAAAGGCTATGGTAGTACTACACAATAATAGCTCTTTTCGGTTTTTAGGCGTTAACTCTCGCTACGGGTTTGTCTACGACCTTCTAGGTGTAAAAGCGGTTAATTCATCAGAACAAATGGGCTTACACGGTCAACCTGTTTCCAGCGAATTTATATTTGAAAATAATCCTGACATTATTTATCTGGTAGACAGAACGGCTGTGATGGAACATAGCCCTGTATTAGACAAGCAAGCTATAGACAATCCTTTGCTGCGCGAAACTAATGCGTGGAAAAACGATAAGGTCATCTTTGTCGATCCAGAGGCTTGGTATATCACAGGTGCTGGAGTTACTTCTCTTAAAATCATCATTGATGATGTGTTACAAGGCTATACATCGTAGCTGCTTGCATATAAACAAGCAATGATGCTTAGGGTGCCGAACATCAGGGGGAAAACTAAGTTATTAAGCTACGCAGAAGCGCCTAGCTTTTTATCTAAGCAAGGACGCTGAGATTGGCAGCCGATCATCTGGGACGCGTGATTGACGTGCCTAAAATTTTTTTAAACCCAAAATCCAGACATAAAAAGCCAACCTAAGTTGACCATTTTCCACTTTAAATAAAATGGTTTTAGTGCGCAGGCCCGAAATAACACCAATCCGCAAAGAAGTATGATCTAATTGTGTTCTGTTTAACTAAATCCTAATTTGTTGTGAATACATATACATCTGAATAACTTCTTCTCTTATCTAAAACTAGAGAAAACCGTCGCAAGGCGGGTACGTTTGCTGGCAATATCTTTTTTTGTCGAATGTCAAAACCGCGCCCATGTTGCCCTACAACTTAATGTCATCAGGGCCAGTGAGAATAAGTGGGTCTGTCACTACCTGACGCCAGGTTTATTAGGGCTTGAAGATAAAACACGTTTAGGTAGGCAACCTCTCTTGACACAAACACAACAGGCTCAGTTGGTCAGCTTTATTGACTTGCAATCACAATCACAATCAGATGAAGGAGAACGTCTGACCGGCTAACACATCAAATACTATATAGCTGGATAACGAGTCACTCCAAGCATCATTAACAGTCTCGAAAGGCTCAAGACCGGTTTAAAAGAACTGCAGATTGAAACGGTCAAGTTGATCCCAGAACAAATGTCATTGGATTACGTTGATATCTGGTTTCAGGACGAAGCGCGATTCGGGCAACAAAATACAACAACTCCCTTGTGGGCACAAACAGGCTCTCGCCCGTGCAATTAAGCAGCAACATTTTGAATATGCCTATCTTTTTGGTGCAGTCTGTCGGAGTACTGGACGAACCGAGGCAATTTTAGCGCCTTGGGTAAATAAATACATTATGTGCCAGCATCTAAAGTTGATCTCAGCAGCGACCGAGCCAGGCCGTCATGCGGCAGTCATCGTGGATGGAGTAGGCTGGCACTCTGATGACACAGCCAAGGATATTGCCAACGTAAGCATTAATAAACTGCCGCCCTATTCACCAGAGCTTAACCGCATAGAGCAAGTATGGTTTTGGCTACGTCAAAATCATTTAGCGAACCATTGTTTCGAAGGATATGACGATATACTTAACGCGTGTAGCGCAGCTTGGAACAATTTTATTGAAAACAATAAACGGATAGTAAAATTATGTAATCGTGACTGGGCAAATGTGGCTAAACATTAGTGCGGATTGGTATCAGTAGGAGGAGTATCACTATCAGACTCTACAATCACTTCAATTTCCTGCTGAATATCAATCACGTCTTCCTCCTGCAAATCTTTCATAAATGCACTGGGTAATACGTTTATTCCTATTTTTTCACCTAATTTGACAACGAAAGGTAATGTGATGGGCGCAAAAGGTAATACCGCCAATACACCTAAACCTAGCCCGCGAATGACATCAATAAATTGTCGATTGGCTTCTTGCATTTCTACCTTGCTGGCTTGGCCTCTGGTGAATCGTTTATACGTAATGAGCATAACCTTTGTTTCTCGGCTTTCTTGGGCGAGACCGCGCTTCACCGTTAACAAACCGAGTTTCAGAGGGATCAAGGCTTTACGTTTAATCACAGTATTCTGACGTTTAATGGATTGGGTCACCCTAATGATGTAGCGCTTCAATTCGAGTCACCTTTCAGATTGCATGGTTAGCGTGTTATTTTATTACGGATGTAAACTGCCAAGAGCACTCATCAAACGAGTTCACTTTCTTGGTGGAGCATAAACACTATCCCCGCTGTATACAACAGACCTTGCTTCACAGAAAAGTCATTTAGTGGGTATTCGCGATTGTTAGTGAAAATTTGACGTTAGAGTTTGTTCAAACATAAAGATAAATCCTAGTTGCGCCTTGCACTAGGTTCCAACTAGTTACCAGTTTTTCCCCGCAATGACTGTCAAAGGTGATATTACCAAGCGCTTTTTTTTGGGGGGTCCCCATTGGTTGCCTATTTGGATTTTAGCTTGTTCAAAAAAGTCCATTCCCTTGGCTTCAATACAGCGCCTTGTGGCTGACCATGTATGCATGTAATCCATAAATTGCTGCAAATCCCAGTGGTTTTGAAGTGTCAATTCGGGTGTTTTTAGTTTAACAAAAGGAAAATCTACATCTTGGTAGTGGTTCCATACTAATTGATTGTTTACTGGCCAGTATGGAGCGATAACGTGTTTTATGTATTTTTCAACCGCTAGGTCAATCGTTTGACTGACTGTAAACCAAGCGTAAGCAAACGTCACAAATAGGCCATCGGGTTTAAGAACGCGATTGACTTCAGGCCAAAACTTTTCGAAATCAAACCAATGCAAAGCTTGTGCAACAGAAACTAGGTCAAACTGATTATTGGTAAAAGTAGTTTGCTCGGCGGGGCTAACTGAATAATGGATATTACTTTTTAAGAGAGAGTTAGCAACTTGTTGTGGGCTAATATCTGTTGCCTGTACTGTTTTGAATTTTTGGGCCAATCCAATTGCGGCTTGACCATTGCCAGTAGCGCAGTCCCACGCTTGATCATAGTTTTTGACCAAGTCAGATATAAAGGTAAATAAAGCGCTAGGGTATTGAGGGCGAGCCGATGCGTATAAATCTGACTTATCGGCAAAAAGTGTTGCTGTTTGTATCGTCATGAGGCTTTACCCGAATATTGAACTTGCAAGAGGTCACACTTTATCAAAATTCAATTTAGTCTTTAGTGTAATTTGTTATGGTGTATGGCTGGATCTTTTCATCGTAAGCTGATCCAATGAACTGAGAGTGTTAATCGGAGAAAGGTGTGAATTATTATCTGGTAGTAGCAGGTTGTTTGAGCGGCATGGCTGCAATAATACATATTGGTTGTATTGTTTTTGGTGCACCTTGGTATCGCTTTTTTGGAGCCGGTGAACATATGGCAAGGATGGCCGAACAAGGATTGCTGCAGCCTACAATTATTACCTTGTTTATCACAGCTGTGCTACTTTGCTGGTCACTTTATGCTTTGTCAACTGCTGGAATACTAATGAGTTTACCTTTTAAGCGGCTAGTGTTAATTGCTATAACCAGTATTTATTTTATGCGAGGCCTAGTTGGTTTTTATTTTGTGACTCACCCTTTAGGCAGAAGCCCCGAATTTTGGATTTGGAGTTCGGTAATTTGTTTAATTATTGGAATGGTGCATTTGATTGGGTTGAAACAACAATGGTCTGTGTTGTAGCTAAAAAATAATAACGAATGGTTAGCTCAGTACTGCACACTAACCACAATGCGTTACTAATTAACCTGAACTCGGGATAAGCCATACCGTCCAGCACCGCTATTATTGCGCCTATCTTCGTTGAACTTGCTCTCAATAGCTGGCTATTGCTTCACAAGCTCGCCTTGATAAACACAATAATATCAGCACTGGATGCATTAAATTGGCGGCTAGATAAATAGTAAGATTATAACCTATTGTTTTTATAGGATTTACTTCATAGGACGCGGCACGTCTTAACCCGAGCTCAGGTTAATTAATCAACCTGACAATGGTCACATGTTCAATATTTCTTATTGCTTCAATCACATGTCCGTTTTCCATTTTTTCGACGTCGAGTATATTGTAGGCTAAATCACCGCGACTTTTGTTCATCATGTCGAGTACATTCACATTGTGATCTGCTAACACAGATAACACGCTGCCAAGTACTTTAGGGACGTTTTCATTTGCAAAAATGATGCGCTGGCCTTCACACCTCGCCATGCTGACTTCAGGAAAATTGACCGAATTTTTAATATTACCGTTTTCAAGAAAATCCATAATTTGTTCTGCCGCCATGATGGCGCAGTTTTCTTCGGCTTCTGCAGTAGAAGCGCCTATATGTGGCATGGCAATCACGTCGCCGCGACCATAAAAAACAGGTTCTGGGAAGTCACATACATAACCTCTTAATTTACCGCTATCGAGTGCTTCGACTATGGCCTGGGGATCGACAATAGATTCCCGTGCAAAATTCACTAAAATCATGCCAGGTTTGGCTTGAGCCAGCGCATCTTGATTGATCATATGATGGGTAGGTTTGATAGCCGGCACATGTAGACTCACATAATCACAGCGCGCGAGTAGGGCGTGCATGTTTTCAGCTTTTTGTACGTCGCTGGACAAACGCCATGCGGCTTCAATAGACAAAGCAGGGTCAAATCCCACCACATTCATCCCCAATGCAAGTGCCATATCAGCCACTAAAGAGCCAATTGCGCCTAACCCAATTATGCCTAAAGTTTTGCCTTTGAGTTCATTGCCTGCAAATTGCTTTTTCTGAGTTTCTAAGGTCTGATGCAATTCGGTCGCATCATGGACATCATGTAAAGTCGTGACATGGTCAATACCTGACTTTATCCCGCGAGAGCCTAGCAGTAGTCCGGCTAATACCAACTCTTTTACGGCATTAGCATTGGCACCGGGAGTGTTAAATACCACTATGCCTTTGTTGCTGTAATCTTCAACTGGCACATTGTTTACGCCGGCTCCAGCTCTTGCTACCGCTAGAACTGAGTCGGCGAGTATTTCATTGTGTAGTTTGTGACTGCGCAATAATACGGCATCAGGATGACCTATATCTGAGCTCACTTCGTATTTCTCACGGCTAAAGCGGTCCAGTCCTTTGACTGATATTTGATTAAAGGTTTTAATTTTAAACATCTTGCTCCTTAACTATTTTTCGGCGTAAATTTACAAGGTGGATTGTTTAAAGAATTTGTTTTTTTACACTATGGTAAGCCCATTCTAGCCAAGGCAATAGCGCTTCTAAATTACTGTTTTCGATGGTTGCTCCGCACCAAATTCTTAATCCAGCAGGCGCATCTCGATAGGCTCCAATGTCATAGGCTACTTGGTGCTCTTCAAGTAGTTTGATAACGGATTTAACTTGCTCAGGGGGCATATCTAGGGTTAAACATACACTTGTATTAGAGCGAATATTACTGTCCTGTGCCAAAAACTCTATCCACGGATGTTGTGCCACAAATGCTTCAATGGTGGCCAAGTTGAGGTTCGCTCGAGCGATAGTGGCCGGTACGCCCCCCAATGATTCTACCCAATTTAAGGCGTCTAAATAATCCACTACACATAACATGGAAGGAGTATTGATCGTGGCTCCTGTGAATAAACCTTCAATTAATTTACCGCCTTTAGTCATACGGAAAATTTTAGGTAGCGCACGAGGAGGGACATAACTTTCAAGGCGGGCAACAGCGCGTGGGCTTAGAATTAACATGCCATGTCCACCTTCTCCACCTAGCACTTTTTGCCAGCTGTAGGTGATCACATCAAGTTTTTCCCAATCCATATTTTGCGCAAATACTGCAGAAGTCGCATCACAAAACGTCAATCCTTTGCGGTTCGCATCAATCCAATCACCGTTAGGTACTTTGACTCCAGAAGTTGTGCCGTTCCATGTAAATACCACATCATTGTCGCAGTTTACATCTGCTAACACAGGCAATTGACCATAGTCTGCTTTGAACTCGCGGGTATTTTCTATTTGTAACTGTTTGATGATGTCCGTGGCCCAACCTTGACCAAAGGATTCCCAGTACACGACATCCACGGGGCGCTCGCCTAACATTGACCACATAGCCATTTCCATTGCACCGGTATCAGAAGCAGGAACCACTGCAACTCTATACCCTTGTGGCAAACCTAATATTCTTGCGGTATCGACACAGGCACTTTTTAGTGCTTTTTTGCCAATGGTCGCCCGGTGAGATCTTCCTAACACAGATAAATCCAGTTTACTGACATCATAACCAGGCCTTTTAGCACAAGGGCCAGATGAAAAGTTAGGGTTGTTAGGTTTAAGGTTAGGATGCATGATTTTCTCAAGTTAAAGGTAAGTGCAAATTAATAGCAACGAGAATACAAGTGTTTGATAGTTATCACCAATATTCAAGTGTCATGTTTTATATCGATAGTGTTATATGAATGTTAATTTCCCAAAGGCTACTTCAAAATATGCCAATTCCCGCAATACACTTTGATAGCTGCTCCCTATACAAAAAACAGTAATACAAAAAATTAACATAGTAATGTGCAAACGTTTACATTTATATCTTATTGGGTCACCATATCCAACCAAAAACTGGACGAATTGCACAAGAGGAAATAATTTTGGCGCAGAATAACGAGAATATGCTGTTTATTGTTTTAATCAGTTGTGTTGCCACTATAGGCGGGTTTTTATTTGGCTTTGATAGCGGGGTCATTAATGGCACTGTTGATGGTTTGAGAACTGCGTTTAACTCGCAAGATATAGGCACAGGTTTTAACGTGTCCAGTATGTTGTTAGGGTGCGCCGTTGGGGCGTTTACTGCAGGGAGGTTAGCGGATAAGTATGGACGTAAGTCGTTATTATTGGCTACCGCCGTTTTTTTCATTATCAGTGCTTGGGGCTCAGGAGTCTCTGAGTCTTCAGCAGAGTTTATCATATATCGGTTTTTAGGGGGGCTAGCAGTCGGTGCTGCATCGGTTATGGCTCCGGCTTACATAAGCGAAATTGCGCCCGCGAGGTTGCGTGGCCGTCTAGCGTCAATTCAACAAGTTGCCATAGTGATTGGATTATTCTCTGCATTTGTGAGTAACTATTTAATCGTTAATTTCGCAGGCGCTTCTACTGCTACATTTTGGATGGAGTTCGAAGCGTGGCGATGGATGTTTTGGATAGAGTTACTGCCAGCTTCACTGTTTCTAGTCACTTTGTTATTTATTCCCGAAAGCCCAAGATTTTTAGTGTTAGATGCTCGAAATGATGAAGCGCAAGTTGTACTTGGAAAGTTATATGGTGATAACGCTGGTCAGCAAAAACTCTTTGAAATTCAGCAGTCGTTGTCGGCGGAACCCCATCAGCCGAAATTAGCTGATTTAAAAGAAAAAACAACCGGGAAGGTACGTACTATTGTGTGGGTTGGCATTGGTCTAGCAATCTTTCAGCAACTAGTGGGTATCAATGTGGTGTTTTATTACGGTGCGGTGTTATGGCAAGCTGTTGGCTTTTCAGAAGGTGATGCACTGCTTATCAATATTATCAGTGGCGCAGTGAGTATAGCGGCAGTAGTGTTGACTATGTATCTAATCGATAAAGTAGGCCGTAAACCTTTTTTAACCCTTGGCTCAATTGGCATGGCAGTGACGTTAGGCTTATTGGTTTATGCGTTTGGTAATGCAGTGGTAGACGCAAATGGCAACCTAGATTTAGGTGAGCTGGGTACGTTAGCCCTAGTAGCAGCTAATGCTTATGTGTTTTTCTTCAATTTATCTTGGGGACCTGTGATGTGGGTTATGTTGGGAGAAATGTTCCCTAATCAAATCCGAGGTTCAGGATTAGCGGTTGCGGGTTTAGCTCAATGGCTTGCAAATTTTGCTATTACCATGACTTTCCCTATTATGCTCGCGAGTATTGGTTTGGCCGGAGCTTACGGCTTTTATACTTTATGTGCCGTACTTTCAATCTTCTTTGTGATTAAATTTGTGTATGAAACCAAAGGAAAAGAATTGGAAGAAATGCAAGGTTAATCAAACGCGGCATTAATATTTTGGCTCATTCATCGCTCTCACAAGGAATGGGTGACAGGTTGGCTTAGGCGCAGGTATTTGTTTACTGTTCTAGGCCAACAATGTCATTATCTACCATGGCTTTTTTGGATAGATACTTGGCAACTAGTTCTTCTAAAACCACTTGTTTTATTGGTTTGACTATATAATCGTCCATTCCTGCTTCTTTGGCTTTAGCATAATCTTGCTTCATAGCATTTGCCGACAAACCACAAATAATCAGATTG
Source organism: Paraglaciecola sp. (assembly GCF_039964565.1). Lineage (GTDB taxonomy): Bacteria > Pseudomonadota > Gammaproteobacteria > Enterobacterales > Alteromonadaceae > Paraglaciecola. Next base: position 239,225 of record NZ_JBDVXF010000005.1, on the reverse strand, counting down.
TTGTGGCCCCGCTGCCTTAAGGTACGTGTTGCTTCGTAGCCATCCATCACAGGCATCTGTATGTCCATTAAAACTAAATCATATTGCGGTGAGTTAACTATTTTAGTGACCGCTTGATAACCGTTTTCGGCAATGTCGTAGGTGAGGCCCATCAATTTCAGCATTTCGCTAGCAACAGCTTGATTAATACTATTATCTTCAACTAATAATACGTGTCCCTCATATTGAGAGGGGGCAGTTTGCTGGTTGTGTTTGGAGATAACGTCAGCAGGTTCGACGTTTAAATTAGTGTCTATTAAATGTTTCAAAAAGGTACTGGCTTGTTGTGGTGTAAAAGGGTGAGATAAACACTTAGCAGGCCATGTGGCTAATAATTGCTTGGGTAAGTTGCTGGGTTGAGAGTTAGTAATAAAGCCTACGTTTGCTGATGTTCTGATTAGTTTATCGATAGTTTCATGGTTGCTTCTAAATACGGTTTGATCTTCTATGTCGAGTAAAATAGTGTCGTCGCCACCAATGTCTTTAAGCGTGGCAGACATCTGGCCCAGTGGAAAATGGTGGTAGTTTAACCCTGATTTTTCGATATATTCAGTGTTAAAGAACCCTTTACGGCCTGCGCTAAAATAATATAGCTTGCCCTTTTGAGCTGGTAACCTTGACATGACTTGGTCTAGGCTTTGTGAGCTATTTAGTAATAGGTTCACTTTGAAGGTGCTACCTTTATTCTCTTCAGAGTTAACCGTGACAGTGCCGCCCATCAGTTCGACTAGCTGGGTTACTATTGAAAGTCCTAGTCCACTACCACCAAATTTTCTACTTGTAGAACCATCGGCTTGAGTGAATGAATCGAATATTGTACTGACTTGTTCTGGCGTCATTCCTATGCCGCTGTCAGTTACTTCAATAAACAAACTAACGAACTGTGTATCATCGTGTAATTCAAAATCAACGTTAATGGAAACAAGCCCATTTCGAGTAAACTTGATCGCGTTACTACACAGATTTAGCAATACTTGACTGATCCTTAACGGATCGCCAATCAATTTTGCGGGCATATTCGGGTTGGCGTTAAAGCGCACATTTAGATTTTTTTCTTGAGCTCGATTACCAATATTGGCTAATACGTTTGCAAACAATGACTCGACTGAAAATTCAGTACTTTCAATATCTAACTTTCCAGCCTCAATTTTGGAAAAATCAAGAATGTCATTAATTAAACTCATTAATATTTGACCAGAGTGGGCTGCTTTAGTTAGTTGCTCTCGTTGGGATTCGGTCAATTTCGAACGTAAAACAATCTCCAACATTCCAATAATGCCATTCATTGGTGTACGAATTTCATGACTCATATTAGCTAAAAACATACTCTTAGAAGCCGTCGCTTGTTCAACTTTTTGATTAGAGGCCACCAACTGAGAATTCAGCGCTTCTTGTTGAGCATTAAGGGATTGTGATTGCTCTAATAAACTGGCAGTTTGTTTGTTTTTGTTGTGGAATACGTTGGCAGCTTTCGCCAACTGCCCTATTTCATCCTTGCGATGCTGGCTAGGAATACGCTTTACATCTTTGCCATTGGCTAAGCGTTGGAAAACATCGGTAATGATGTTGATAGGTAACATTATTTTGTAGGTTAAAAACAATGCAGTGCCGACAGCTAGAATTATGCCAACCGCTGAAAACAGGTTACTACTTAAGCTTGTATTATCGAGGGTCAACTTCACCCCCAAATTGGTTTCGATGAGCTGCTCGGTAACGAGCTTATTTAGCTCTCTGGCTAAAAACAAAAATTCATTGGCTGTGCCAGCCATTACTACATTAACCAAAAACAAATAACCTCGCGTGACCTGAGTTAATTGCAAAAAGTTATTTTCCAATTGACTAAGCCGATCGATAACAGCTTGGTATTTTTCATTTACGCTAAGCTGTTGGTTAATTTGCATTTTAGCCATTAAAATTTCTTGCTGAAAAGGCTCAACCAGTTGTTGGTCTGGCGTTTGCAAATACTGCAACAGAAAAATCTCTGCTCGCGCTATATGGTACTTGGAATTTTCAATGCTATCCAAGCTCGGTTGTGTCTCGTTTGGAGTATCTTTAATGTTTGTAAATAGGGTTTCAAGCTCGCTAGATAGTCCGGAGTTATAAAGTGTTTGCTGTTTACTTCTGCCAGCAACGACACTGTTAAAATTCTCATTGTAATCATTCAGGCGTGTTCGCATTCGAGTGATGTAGTCGAAATACATTTCATTGCTTTCATCTTCCACAATGAGACTTTCCAAGCGTACTAAATTGCTTTGAATTTGTTCAATAAGTATATTAAAACGGCGAATGGCTGAACCGCTGGCTGACTCTTTATAGATGAGTACGTTGCGCTGTAAATCGATAACGTCTCTTTCTAACTCTCGTACCAAACCCACCTTAACCACCGCTTGTTGGGTTAAATCAAGTACTTCTACAAAAGTGGATTGGCTGTTTCTAGATAGAAATACTTGAGATAACAACAACAACACTAAAGTGACTAAAATTATCAGTATTTGCGCTTTTATTGTTCTGAACACGTTATCCCTCGACTTGATTAAGAACTAATAAACTCATACCACTTCTGCACGCTATAATCGTAGGTAGGCATAGCTGTATTCCAAACTGCAACATTACTAAAACGTTTGGTGTAACTTCCTCCGCTGCGTTTATCATTTTTTCGCACTGAAATTTTGTTGTCTGCCCCTAGCAGGTCTTGAGAGGCTCTTTTTCCTTGGTACCAATAATCCCATTCTGGCGAACTTAAAAACGGCTTTGAGCGTTGAGGGTTGGAGATATAATATCCTTGTTTAGCGACGAACGCGCCTGGCCAGCCAGATAACCACCAATTCATATAATCATAGGCTGCATCGATATTTTTACCCTTACACGCTGAGGACAGACACATGACTCCATGCCAGCCGCGATAACCCTCTTTCGGGGCTGCAAATCTAACGGGGACGTTTTGTTCATTTAATGCTGACACAGCCGGCGAAAACATACTTTCGATTACCACACGATTAGTGCGCATATAATCAACAGATTCAGGTACCGAATTCCAAAAACCGCCAAAATGGTTCTGTCGTTTAAAATCAATGAGTACATCAAAAAGGCGATCTAAGTCTATCTTAGTTAAATTACCAATGTCTTCAAACTTCACTAACCCTTGGGCTTGTGTGGCAAGAACTAAATCAAATAGACCTATGGTAGGGGCGTTTACAATACCTACTTTACCTGTATATCTTGGGTCAAGTAACCAACCCCAGCTTTCGGTTTTATAGGCTTCTTCTGGTTGAATTACATTGGTGTTATAACCAAATGAATCCACATTGTGGACATAGGGTAAAAAACTGATTTTTTCGGTATGTTGTGTGCCTAATTTGCCATCGGGTTGCACATGTAAAATTTTATATGGCGCGTCACCAGCACCAAACTTTGCATTGGCAGCGACTTGTCCTGTTTTACATAAAGGGTTAATTTCGTCCCAATACTGTAATCGCTTCTTTTCGATAGGTTGTATTGAGCGACTTGCCCACAGAGGTCTGATGCTATTAGACCACTGCTCATAAAGATCAAACGAACTAGGGTTCATCAATGCTTTTTGCAAAACTGCAGCACTGCCTCTAGGTTCGAAAATCAAATCGATACCCAAGTCTTCCATTGCTTTGTGGCGGATTTCTTTTTGTAAGGTAACATGGGTACCCAAAACTTTGAGTTGGGTGCGTTGTCTTGCAAATACATAAGGGGCTTGGGTAATTGCAGTCGCACCCACGACCGCTTGGCCAATCGATTTAAGAGCTTGGCGGCGACTCACTTTTATGGACTGTTTTGCAGACAAGTTGTTGGTGGCCATATCTCAAAAAGTTTTTATAGAAGAAATTTAGCTCATAACTTTAAAACATCAATACCTCATTCGCTATTAGCCATAAGTCTACAATTCTGGATTTAATCGGCATAAAATTTGTGTTGAAATTTTAGAGTTTTCGATTTGAGCCCATTATTAATGTCAACTGATATGCGGTATTGCTCTTGGTCACTAAATGGCAATGTGGCTAAATAATAGATGGCTTCGCCTTCGGTTACCTGTTTAAACTTTAACTCTTTAACCACGCCAAGTAAGTTTTTGGCTTGCCCTGTTAGTACCACTGATTGTGCAGATTGGTCGTCTGTGTTTAGTACCGAAATGTTAATTAAGCCATTAAATTTGCTACGTACAATGCCATATTCCTTGGCTACCTGGGGCGTTAAAAATGTGCTATTCAAAGCCATATAGTGCACATCCCAGCCACCCAGTTGTTGCTTTTGTTCGGCGCTAGCTGAGCTTAAAAAGAGCCAACCCAAGGTTAAGCAAATAATTGCTGAGAGGCCTTTGTTAATCTTCACTTTAAAATATTCCAAATAAATCACCGAGTAGCTTTTGAATAAACAGTAATAACACAATTACCACCATTACTGACAAATCTAATCCTCCCATATCAGGCATTCTTCTACGTATCGGTGCGAGCATAGGTTCGGTGAGTTGAGCGAGTACCATTTCCATTGGATTTCTTCCTTGGCTTACCCAGCTCATAATAGCCCGTAAGATCAGTACATACATCACTAGGGTGAGTGATTCTTTTAGTACAATAACAAATGAGACTATGACTAAAGACACTATGTTTAATCCCGTACCACCCAATACTAAATTCAGAACCACAATTTTCAGTCCTGCTACCAGTAACGCTAGTATTAAGGTTGCGGTATCTAAACGCCCAATTGCTGGTATGACCCTGCGCATTGGTGCCACAATTGGCTGTGTGGCTTTGACCACAAACTGACTGAAAGGGTTATAAAAATCGGCTCTGGCAAATTGTAGCCACAGTCGTAATAACACCACCATCAAATAAATGTTAAAAACAAAATCAATTAAAAACTGTACTGAACTCATATTCTCGACTTTCCTCGGTTTTATCTATGATATCTAACTTTACCGACTAAAACTGTTGCGCCATTTCTTCGGCTCGTGTGACGGCTGCTTGCATGGCGTTGGCGACTATTTTCTCTAAATCTTGCTGTTGAAACGATTCGATGGCCTTAGCAGTAGTGCCTCCTTTAGAGGTAACTTGGGTGCGTAACTCACTTAATTCAAGGTGAGGATTGTGACAAACCATTTCCGCTGCACCCAACATTGCTTGTTGCACCATTAATCGCGCGGTTTGCTGATCAAACCCTTGGCGCTGTGATTCTTTTTGCATCGCTTCTAAAAATAGGAAAAAGTAGGCGGGACTGCTGCCAGCTGCAGCGATAACCCCATCTATCATTGATTCATGTTCAACCCATGCAATTTCACCTACTTGAGCCATTAAGTCTGCTGCATAGGTTTTATCCAACGCTTCGACACTATTATCGGCGAACAAGCCTGTCATTCCTTTACCTAAAGCGCTGGGGGTATTGGGCATAGTTCGCACCACTGCAAAATCGCCACCAAGCATCTGCTGTAGCCTACTGGTTGTGATACCCGCTGCAATAGAGACAAAAAGCTTGTCGTTTAGAATTTGATGCTGCAATTCTTTACAGACTTGTTCCATCAATTGTGGCTTAACTGCTAACACAATTACCTCAGCAGCCTCTAAGGCTTCTGAGTTTTGCTGGGTGATGTTAATCCCAAAGTCCGATTGAAGCGCAGTGAGTTTACCAAGTGATGGGTTACTAGCGGTTATTAAGTGTGCAGGGTAAGCATTATTGACTAAGCCACTGATAATACTTCTTGTCATGTTACCTGCCCCAATAAAGGCTATTTTTCTGTGTTGCATAGTTGTCCTTGTGTTCATTACTGGTTACGTGCGCCGAAAATTGCTGTACCTACTCTTACCATAGTACTACCGTTTAATATCGCGTTATGCATATCTCCCGACATACCCATCGATAATGTATCTACTGTTGGGTAATGCTTTTGCATATTCTTGAAAAGACTGCTCATTTGAGCAAAGCTAGCCGCTTGTTTTTCCGATGTTTGATTAGCCATTGGTATGGTCATTAACCCGCGCAATATAAGGTTAGGCAGAGCTGATATCGCTTTGGCTAGTTCATTGAGTTGCTCTGTTTTTATGCCTGCTTTATTTTCCTCATTGTCAATATTTACCTGGATACAAACATTGAGTTTTTTAAACGGACTGGTTTGATCATTAAGTCGTTGTGCTGTTTTGAGTCTGTCGATTGTTTGCACCCAGTCAAAATGTTCGGCCACTAAACGGGTTTTATTTGATTGCAATGGACCAATAAAATGCCACTCAATTTTATCAAGTGCCCGTAAATGTTGTATTTTCTCAACACCTTCTTGCACATAGTTTTCACCAAAGCAATATTGTCCCGCTTCATACGCTTGCACAATATTAGATACGGGTTTGGTTTTACTCACTGCTAGCAATTTTACCGAATTTGATGGACGATGTGCATCTAAGGTAGATTGCTCGACGGTATTTTGTACGCTTTTGAGTCGTTCTGCTATGGTTTCCATATTGCAACTTGATATACGGAGAATATTGCTTGGATATTACCGAACTTTTAGCCTTTAGTGTTAAAAATAAAGCCTCTGATTTACACCTTTCTGCTGGTTTACCCCCAATCATAAGGGTTGACGGCGAAATGCGAAAATTAAATATACCCGCTCTCGACCATAAAGAAGTACATGCTTTAATATTCGAAATTATGAACGATCAGCAGCGTAAGGAATACGAAGAAAACCTTGAAACTGATTTTTCATTTGAAGTAAAAGATTTATCTCGTTTCAGGGTCAATGCTTTTGTGCAAAATCGCGGTGCGGCTGCAGTGTTGAGAACCATACCAAGTGATATCCTAAGTCTAGACGACCTAGGCGCACCACAAATATTTAAAGATATTATTAATCAACCTACTGGCATTGTTCTAGTCACTGGCGCAACAGGTTCCGGTAAAAGTACCACCTTAGCAGCCATGATTGACCATATAAATTCGACAAAACGTGAGCATATTTTAACCATCGAAGATCCCATTGAATTTGTCCACGAAAACAAACTTTGTGTTCTCAATCAGCGTGAAGTGCACAGGGATACTCATAGCTTTAATAATGCGCTACGTTCAGCACTACGTGAAGATCCAGATATTATTTTGGTGGGAGAGTTACGTGACTTGGAAACTATCCGCTTAGCTATCTCGGCCGCTGAAACAGGCCATTTAGTATTTGGCACCTTACACACCAACTCGGCACCTAAAACCATAGATAGATTAATTGATGTTTTCCCCGCAGCTGAAAAGTCTATGATACGTTCAATGTTGTCAGAGTCGTTACGTGCGGTTATTTCTCAAACTTTGTTGAAGAAAGTGGGTGGGGGAAGGGTGGCTGCTCATGAAATCATGTTAGGTATCCCAGCGATTCGAAATCTAATTCGAGAAGACAAGGTGCCGCAAATGTACTCGGTAATCCAAACAGGTCAAGCCCACGGAATGCAGACTATGGATCAATGTCTTCAAAGGTTAGTGGCGCAAGGGTTAATTACTGCGCAAGACGCCGCGGCTAAGTCAACTGACAAAAAACCAACCTCTAGTTTTTAGGAATTTACTATGGAACTCACCCCTTACTTGGAAGAAATGGAAGGTTTAGGCGCATCGGATTTGTTTGTCACCGTTGGTTTTCCGGTTAGTGCCAAAGTGAACGGTCAGATGACACCCATTGGTGGCAGTAGTCTCACAGAAGAGGACGCGTTAGCTTTAGTGCATGATGCCATGAGTGATAAACAAAGGGATGAGTTTGAACAAAGTAAAGAATGCAACTTCGCTATAGCGCGGGAAGGAATAGGACGGTTTCGTTGTAGTGCCTTTTGGCAGCGAGACATGGCCGGTATGGTTGTCAGACGTATTGTGACGCAAATTCCCCAAGTTGCAGAGTTAGGATTACCAGAAATATTAAAAGATGTGATTATGTCAAAGCGAGGATTGCTGTTATTTGTCGGGGCGACAGGTACAGGTAAATCAACGTCACTGGCAGCCCTGATGGGCCACAGAAATCAAAATTCGAAAGGGCATATTTTAACCATTGAAGATCCAATAGAATTTGTACATGAACATGGTAATTGTGTGGTGACCCAAAGAGAAGTAGGTATCGATACGAAGTCGTTCGACGACGCCTTAAAAAGTTCATTGCGCCAGGCTCCTGACGTGATCTTAATTGGGGAAATTCGTTCTATGGAGACCATGGAATATGCGATGTCTTTTGCCGATACTGGGCATTTATGTGTCGCGACCTTACATGCGAACAATGCCAACCAAGCCATTGAACGTATCATGCATCTAGCTCCTCCCGATCAACATGAAAAATTACGATTTGACTTAAGTTTAAACATGCGAGCAATTGTTGCCCAGCAGTTGGTTCCAACCCCCGATGGTACTGGGCGAGTCGCCGCTATTGAAATATTGCTTAACTCACCGTTAGTAACAGATCTTATCCAAAGAAACGAAATTGGTGGATTAAAAGAGGCGATGAAAAAAGGCAAAGAAATTGGCATGCAGAGTTTTGATATGGCTTTATACGATTTGTACAAAGCTGGCAAAGTGACGTTAGAACATGCTATTCATCATGCCGATTCGCCTAATGATCTACGTTTGATGATCAAATTAGACTCTGATGAGGGCAATCAACTTGGTTCGTTGTCTAATGTTTCGATTGATATGGATTAACCACTGTCTTGGATAAGGTTTATAGTCACTTTGACAGATTTATGGTTTTTCAAGTCAAGCAATTACTAGATAATAAAGGCATTCCATGTTTTGTGAAAAACGAATTTGCCATAGGCGCCATGGGAGAGTTATCGCCCATGGACGTATTGCCCGAAGTTTGGATTAGCGATCCTCAATGGTTGCCCAAAGCACAGCTTTTTGTAAAACAGTTTGAACAGGAGTTCGAGTCCCAAACTTCAAACCATACGCCTTGGGTTTGTGTTAAATGTAACGAGTCCAACCTGGCTAACTTTGAGTTGTGTTGGCAATGCGGGACAGAAAATGCCTCGTAGATTTCTTCCAACAACTTCTATTAAAGCAAAGGTCTATGGCGCCAGATAATAGCAACCTTAACCAAATTGAAGAATTTGTTGAGGCTATGTGGTTAGAAAAAGGATTGAGCGAAAACACCCTCAGTGCCTATCGTTCTGATTTATCCAAGTTTGCAGGTTATTTAGCCCAGCAAAAAGACAAAACGCAGTTGGTGTTGTTGCGTGATTTTAGCCAAGACGACCTCCATCAATATTTGGCTACACGATATGACGAAGGATTATCGGAGCGAAGCACATCACGATTTTTAAGTAGTTTACGTAGCTTGTGCCAATATATGTTGCGGCAAAAAATTCGCAGTGACGATCCTCTGAGTTTGCTGCAAAATCCCAAACTGCCGCAGTCTTTACCTAAAACATTGACTGAATCTGAGGTTGTTGACCTACTTAACGCCCCTAATACAGAAGACCCGATTCAACTACGTGATAAAGCGATGTTGGAGGTGCTGTATGCGACGGGTTTGCGGGTCACAGAATTAATCAGTCTGCGATTAGACCAATTGAGTATTCAGCAAGGCGTTGTGCGAGTGACCGGTAAGGGAAACAAAGAAAGACTCGTGCCTTTAGGGGAAGAGGCAATTGATTGGGTGACAACATTTTTAAAACAAGGTCGAGGGGTAATGCTTAAATCTGAGAGTGATATCGTGTTTCCCAGCAAACGTGGTGTGGCGATGACTCGGCAAACATTCTGGTATCGTATTAAGCTATATAGCCAATTGGCCAATATTCAAACTGAATTGTCTCCGCATACTTTGCGCCACGCCTTTGCTACACACTTACTTAATCATGGGGCGGATTTACGTGTGGTACAGATGTTATTAGGACACAGTGATTTGTCTACTACGCAAATATACACTCATGTCGCCACTGAACGACTACAAAAATTGGTGGCAGAACATCATCCAAGAGGGTAACGTGTTAATAAATACAATAATAAATCTATGGTCTAGGTATACATCCTTAAAGACCATTGGTTTCCTTTTTTGATTCAGATAAACTAACCGCGATAAATTTGAAATTATTTCCCAGATTTAGGGTCATATTAGCATCGTAATTAATTGGAAAACACTATGAAAAAGTGGACAAAAATAAGCACTGTTTTGAACGGATTCTTGTTAATCCTTAGTTTTAACCTATCTGCTTCGGTTGAAACAGATAATTATGACCAAGTCAAAGCTAAGTTGCAGGCGGGTCTTGGCATGTATATTAGTGCGATAGGTGATGCACCAGTACCTGGAATATTACAAGTAATAACAGAGAAAGGTTTATTTTACGCTAGCCAAGATGGTAAATATTTATTCCGTGCCAGCATTTATAACATCGATGAAGGTATGCGTAACGTCACTGAAGATACCTTAGGTAGTATGCGATTAGACGGTTTAAAAAAGTTTAAAGATGGTGTAATTGAATACAAAGCGGATAACGAAAAATATGTCGTTAACATTTTCACCGATATTACCTGTGGTTATTGCCGTAAGTTGCACAATGAAATGGATCAGTATAATGATCTTGGTATTACCGTACGCTACTTAGCTTTTCCTAGAGGTGGCTTAAAGAGTCGTACCTACTCCGATATGGTTTCGGTTTGGTGTGCGGATAACAAACAAGAAGCCATGGATAATGCTAAAGCGGGGGGCTCTGTACCTTCTAAAAGCTGCCAAACACAAGTGGCAGAAGAATATGCTTTTGGCCAAAAAATTGGGGTAAACGGCACACCGAATATTATCATGCCTAATGGTTCTGTTATTCCTGGATATCAACCACCCAAACAACTTGAACAAGCATTAAAAGCGCTTTTATAATTTATTAAGACAACCCTTCATTAGCCTGTATTAGCATACTCCATATCTAATACAGGCTTTTTTATTTTCATTCCCCACAGGGTAAATAGTTAAGTGCAAATCAGTCGCAGACCCACAAAAGACAGCCAACACCTTCCCGATCAGTTACATCCTAGATTAAAACAAATATATGCCGACAGAGGTGTAGAGAGTGCAGAGCAACTCAATCGAAGCGCAAAAGCACTATTACATTACCAGCAATTACATGGCGTCGAAAAAGCTGTAGCCCTTTTAGTCGATGCGATCGCTAACAACAAAAAAATTATTATTGTTGGGGATTTTGATGCTGATGGTGCCACTAGTACTGCGTTAAGCATTATGGCGCTGCGAATGATGGGCTCTAACAATCACGATTATTTGGTCCCGAACCGTTTTGATTTTGGTTACGGCTTAAGCCCGGAAATAGTCGAAGTCGCGGCGCAGCAAAATGCGCAAGTGATCATGACAGTAGACAATGGCATCGCTTGTTTTGCTGGAGTGGAAAAAGCTAAAGCCTTGGGGATTACTGTCATAGTGACCGACCATCATTTAGCAGCAGAGACATTACCTATTGCCGATGCAATAGTGAATCCCAACCAACCAGGGTGTCATTTTTTGTCAAAAAATTTGGCGGGAGTGGGGGTGGCTTTTTATTTAATGTTGGCACTACGTGCGCAGCTAAAAAACAATGGTTGGTTTGAACAGCGAGGGTTATCTGTCCCTAACTTGGCTGATTTGTTGGATGTGGTGGCTTTAGGTACAGTGGCTGATGTAGTGCCTTTAGATGAAAATAATAGAATCTTAGTGCATCAAGGTGTGCAACGGATCCGTAGTGATAAGTGTCGCCCAGGCATTCAAGCAATACTCGATGTGGCAGGCAGAGATAAAAGTCGCTTAGTGGCTTCTGATTTGGGGTTTGTAGTGGGACCGCGTCTAAATGCAGCTGGTAGATTAGATGATATGTCATTGGGCATAGAATGTTTGATTACTGACGATCCAGCGCGCGCTAGGCAAATCGCAGTGCAACTTGATAGTTTGAATAAAGAAAGGCGTGAAATAGAAGGTTCAATGCAGCAAGAAGCGGTGAGTGCCTTAGAAAACCTAAATATTCAAGCCAATAAATTGCCCTATGGGATTGTGTTGTACCAAGCCGACTACCATCAAGGCGTGATAGGGATTTTAGCGGGGCGAATCAAAGACAAGTATTTTCGCCCTACTATCGCTTTTGCTCACCAAGATGACGACACATTAAAAGGCTCGGCTCGGTCAATTCCTGGCTTACATATTCGCGATTTATTGGAAGAAATAAACAATCGTTACCCTGATGTGATTGATAAATTTGGCGGTCATGCGATGGCCGCTGGGCTGAGTTTGCCGTTAAAAAACTTGGCAGCCTTTGAACAGGTTTTTCAGCAAATAGCCGAAGAGAACCTTAAAGATAAACCTTTAGCAGGTGAGTTAATTTCTGACGGAGAGTTACAAGGTGAAGATTTTACAGTTGCATTTGCCCAATGTTTGCAAGATGCAGGTCCGTGGGGGCAAGGTTTCCCAGAACCTCTTTTTGATGGAGAGTTTCAATTAGTAGAGCAACGCATAGTAGGCAGTAAACATCTCAAGATTATGGTGAAACATGAAAGTGGCGTGTTAATTGACGCTATTGCGTTTAATATTGATTTAGGGCTGTGGCCCAATCCACAATGTTCTCATGTGAATCTTGCCTACAAATTAAATATTAACGAATTTCGCGGCAGAACTAGCTTACAGTTACTGGTTGAAGGTATGGTCGCCCTATAAATAATGTAAAAATGTGATTTTGTTGTTTGTTTTTTGTTCTATTCTGGCATTATGTGAGATCTTACGAATCTAATATGTCTTCAAGGAACAGAACATGTTTGCGCATAAATTCCTCGTAATTCCCCTTTTGTTGAGTGCCTTTTTATGTAATTTAAGGGTTCATGCCACTATCACACTTTCCTCAGGTACAAACGACTATAGGCCGATCAAACTAAGTAGTTATAAAGGCCTACCTCGGTTGGGAGAACTCAGTAGTAGTGAATCTGTAGAGGCTATCGAATTACATAACTATTCCATTGGATTGAGCGGTAAACTGCAATATATGCAGCAATTTCCTGATTGTTACAATAATTTGAAAGGGTATAAGGTTCGAGTCGAGCAATGCCAAGATACCTTGATTGAACACCATCAACAAACTCAATTCTGGTCCCAACATCTAGAAATGATGGCATTTTCAATGCGCCCAAAAACCCATCAGAAAGCATTTTGCAAAAATATGGACTCACCATGTGCGGCTAAAAGTGTCGAAAATATTATGGTGAAAAATACAACTAAGCCTGGTGCTCAGTTTCGACGTCCCGATGAATTTGAGGTAAGAGACATTACCGACAATTTAATGAATGCCCATTATCAAAACTTCGTTAATTATCGTAAAAATATCAGCAAAATTAAACAAGCTTGGTTAGTTACAAAAGTTAATTTAGGTAATTACCAATTTAACGAAGAGAGATTCTCTTTTCGTTATAATTTGCCATCCAACTTCTTTTCACCATTCAACGAGGCAAAAGCATACAGTGAAAGTGGTTTGCAGCGGCAGGCTTTTCAGTCGAGGAAACTTCAACATTCCGCAAGATATGCTCCCCAAGGCACAGCAGAAGAATTTAATAGAACTCAATATCCTAGAAGTTATCAAGTCACTTTAGAGATGGGGCGTCAGCAAGCCAAAGACTTAGTAACAGGTGGCAAAAACAGACAACTCTATGCGGTTGTTAAATTAGATTTATTTCCTTTTTCTTTGAAATCTCAAAGACACCTTTTCAACTCTGGAGAGTGGGCTTACAAGTTTGCGAGCCCGAAACTAGAAATATTCTCAGATTTGCAGTTAACTCAAAAAATTGCCGAAACGAGTTTACCCCTTGAAAACTATTCACCAAAACAAGACACATTAGATGGCGTTATTTCTAAACCAAAGTATCAAACTGTTAAGAATACTAAAATCTTAGATGGACGAATTATTCCTTTGATGCTTTTGCAAGATAATAAACTTAAAGAACAATATTTCGAGAACATGTGGCGCAATGTACCGGTTACCGAGCGTAAATTTTGGCAGGAACATTTAAGACGTAAAGATAACATTGCGCGCACCAAAGAAAATGCAACGTCACTATCTAGTAGCTTGACTAAGAAAGATTTGGTGTCGCAAGTCAAACAAGCTGAAGATCGTGCAAATCTATCGGTATTTAGTTGGCAAGACAAACAGCAAATGAGTGCACAACAACTACAAGCTTTTTACGACTATATACTTGGCTACGGAGAAATAGAAAACTCACAACCTGTTTGGCCTGAGATTCTGCCAAGTGTACCTTGGGGACTCAATCTTGCTACAGTTTTTAGGCAAGGACATTTGCAAGTCAGCCAAGAAGCCATGCATTTAGTCGCTGAAGGAGAAGACAAATCGCTTATTCAAGAATTTGCCATGGACTTAGCAAACTCCCAAAAAATAGATCATTTAACCCTCACTATACAATTGAAAGATTTACGCTATCAGCAAGACACTCAAACCTTTGAATTTAATAAAAAATCGAGTATGCATCCAGTTATAACAACTGATTTAGCGCCAGAATTCATTGGAAACAATGTCCTATATTACCTGCGAAATTCTGAGTCAGAGGTCGGTGGGTTGGTTAACAATCCCAAAGCAGGTTGTTTTAATAACCCTAAACGTAAATCTCGGGACTGTGCCATCCACTGGGGTAATGTGTTGAGTTTGGCGTATCCACAAAGGTTACAGTATTTGGGTTTAAACAAGCAGATTAATATTCCTTCGAGTTTAGATGTGTCGTCGTTAACTTCTGAGCAAGCGGTTGCTTTGGTGAGGGCCAGTGCACATCCAGGCTGGAGAGTGGTAATTGAACTACAAACACCCAAATTGCGAACCAGTAATCAAGTAGAAACAACGCGAGGAAAAACCAAGGAATTTGTTGATGTTTTATTAGAAGCAAAAGTTAACAAAGTTTCTATTATCGACAAAGATGACAATATTTGGTGGAGCGAAAATGGTGAACAAATGCAGGGAGCCGCAAGTTTTACGCAAATAAAGGCATTGCAGCCACCTAAAATTCACCAGTTTAAATCGCCAGCTCAGCTTAATCCATTTGTTGAGGATATATTGTTAGTTAAATATGCACCTGAAAAGCTAACAGACCGTACCTTAGACGCCATGTTAAGTGCGCGTTGGAGTTATGAAAAATATTCCAAGGATCCCTATGCAGGGCGATTTTTCAATGCACAGCGCAGGGCGCCGAGTTATGCAGAATTAGCAGGGTTACGAATTGACTACAAAGACTGGCTATTAAAATTGGCAGATAAATTACCTTCCCAGTTTATGATCCCACTTGAGCTTATGTATCAATCTGACACTCTTAAGTTTGGAAACCGTTGTTACATTCCTGAAATGCCAAAAGATGCGCCTGTGCGAAATCTCACTATGGCCAAAAATGCAGCTAAACAGCGAGTAAGGAAATGTGAATCTAACAATAGAAACGCCCAGAGCCAAGTGGATCGTTGTGACGGTTATGCCCAAGATATTAAGAAGGCGAGGTCTGAACTAGAGCAAGCGCAGGCCAACAGTTGTGGGCTATCTGAAGAAACGATTGTGAAGGCTGAGCCATTAGCTGAGCCATTAGCCAAGCCTAAGTGTTCGTTGCCACAGCCCTTAAATATGGCGACTATCGCTCAGGATATGCAACAATGTATAACAGAAACCTGCGGTACCATGGGTGCAGATACAGATATGAAAGCCTATCAAGCCTGTATGCAACAAACCACTGCTTACCTTAAAACGGCTATGTCAGAAGCCATGGGAATGAGCAAGAAACCACGAAAACCCAAAAAAAACAAAAAACCTAAGAACATTTGTAAACCCGCCGAGCGCAAGTTAAAACAAGCTGAATCACGTTACCAGAGTAAACAGTGTGAAGAGACCTACGCAACGCTAGAATTAGAAGACTGTAAACTGGCAGAACAGTTTGAGTTGCCTAGTATCATGCCGATTGAACGGATACGCGTCAGCAATAGTGCCTATTGTTCCGACAACACTTTACTTTATATGGCTCGAGACAATCGCGATGGTGCACAACTGTTGCCTCAAGTCAGGCCATTTAGTGATACCGATCTAGAAATACATATTTATCCCCAAGACCTTGAATTCAGTTATGAGCTTGCTGAGTCGAATCCGAATGGGGTAACTAACATGACCTCTAACGTAGTGATAGATGTGAGCGGTCGTATGCCTATTGATGATGAAAAAGTACTTGGCTTAAGGGCAATAGTGGTTTCTCAAACTAGCGAGCCTTCGAATTAATTGTCGAATCAAGTATTCAAGGTGTTAACCTTCTTTAGTGAAATTAGGAAAAGTGCTAGACTTACTTTTTTAGCAACTAACTAGTGATCATGGCAAAAAAATCCGACGTAGAAAAATTACTGGATAAACACGAAAACCTAACTCATTCCGAAGAGTTAGTTGTGGTTTCTCATGTTCAACGTAAAGACGATGATTGGTTTTTGAATACATTGATGGTGGAAGGTACCGACGTACCTTTTAAGTTCCGTCGTAGGAAAGTATATAAAAACCTGACTAATGCTAGAGTAAATTTAACTTATTACCCCATAACCGAAGAAATCGCCGGTATGGAGTTTGAAGCCATGAAAGTTGTGCGCATCAAAGTAAGTTAACATTTAGTTCCTTATTATAAGGTTTGTGCGGATGCTTCCTGAGCAACTGACTGGCTTTTTGCTGCACCGACGCGCATATCGAGAAACCAGTTATTTAACAGATTTATTTACCCTCGAATTAGGTAAGATAAGTGCGGTTGCCAAAGGTGTTAGAGGCAACAAAGGCGATAAAAAAAGTTTATTGCAATCATTTCAGCCCTTATTGTTGTCGCTTTCAGGTAAGCACGAATTACGCAATCTCAATCAGTTTGAATCCTCTGGCTCGATGCTGAAACTTGTTGGTAAGCAACTATTTTCAGCCATGTACTTAAACGAGTTGTTAAATCGGTTGTTACCCAAAGAAGTGCCGCACCCTGAGTTGTTTCATTCCTACCAACAAAGTCTGCAATGGTTAGCAAATGATGGCGAAATCGAACCATGTTTACGCCAATTCGAACTGTTATTACTCGATGACATGGGATACGGTTTTGATTTAACACAAGACTATGAAAATGGTCAGTTGGTAGAGGCTGGTGTAGATTATTGTTTGGTATTAGAGAATGGTATTAAACGCGCAGAATACTCGGCACAAGGCTCGAATCGATTCGATGGAGAAGCTTTGTTGCAAGTGAACAATAATGTATGGACACCGAATAGTCTGCAATGTGCAAAGCGCATAACAAGGATGGCACTTTCGCCTCTACTTGGACACAAACCCTTAAAGAGTCGAGAGTTGTTCCAACAAACTTGGTCGGCTAATACAGTAAACAATATTGGAAACGTGAAATGAAAGAAGTGTTACTTGGTGTGAATATCGATCACATCGCTACCTTACGCAATGCCAGAGGTACATCTTATCCCGATCCTGTGCACGCAGCAGAAATAGCAGAGCGAGCCGGCGCTGATGGCATCACAGTGCATTTGCGAGAAGATAGACGTCATATTACCGACCGTGATGTGCGTATTTTGAAAGAAACAATTCAAACGCGTATGAATCTCGAGATGGCGGTGACAGAAGAAATGTTGCTAATAGCAGAACAAATACGTCCGCAGTTTTGCTGTTTGGTCCCTGAAAAACGCGAAGAGTTAACCACAGAAGGCGGTTTAGATGTAGCGGGTAATCAAACTCGCATAGACACCGCTTGCGCGCGTTTAGCGGCACAAGGAATTTTGGTGTCGTTGTTTATTGACGCAGATAAAAAACAAATTGATGCAGCAGTTGCAGCAAATGCCCCTTACATCGAAATTCATACTGGGCAATACGCTGAAGCAAAAAATGAAGCTGAACAGCAAAAAGAATTAGCTATCTTGATCGAAGGTATTCAATACGCTCATTCGAAAGGTCTTAAAGTGAATGCCGGTCATGGTTTGCATTATCACAATGTAAAAGCCATTGCCGCCATTCCAGAGTTGTATGAACTTAACATTGGACACGCCATTATTGCCCGCGCAGCCTTTGATGGTTTGCATCAAGCTGTGAGTGACATGCGTCAATTGATGAACCAAGCTAGAGCTTAAACTCATGGCAATTAGAGGGCTGGGTACTGATGTGGTGGAAATCGCAAGAATTGCGAGTCAATTAAATAAGTCACAACGTCTCGCACAGCGAGTATTAACCGCTACCGAATTAGCTATTTTTACTACCCATAAATTTCCAGAGCGTTTTTTGGCAAAACGTTTTGCTGCTAAAGAGGCGGCTGTAAAGGCTTTGGGCACTGGCATTGGAAACGGGGTCAGTTTTCACGATGTAGAAGTAGTGAATTTGCCCTCTGGGCAACCGACACTGGTTTTTTCAGGGAAATTTGCTGAACTTTGTGAAGAACAGGCTATCAATAACAGTTTTATATCGATTTCAGATGAACAGCATTATGCGATGGCGACTGTTGTTCTAGAGTCTTGTTGAATAAAGGCTGTAATCAAAAGCATTCAATAAAGAAGTAAAATAGTTTTAACTAGGTACGCACTAAGTTGGTGCCACTAAGTGCTAGCTTGATGCAGCCGTCATCAGCCTAGCCATGTAAGCCTTTTAATTGGGGCGCCGTGTAGCAAAAATGTTGGCGCGTAATATGATTGTAAAATTGAAGACAAAAGATGGAAAATTCAATACTAACGTCAAAGTAACCTGCAAAAATGGACTTAGCTTATGTTGCCGCAATTAATAATTGCTTTACCCAATTCATCTCATTTCGGTGAAGTAGGATAGATTTATATGGTTTCAATTCGAACAGTACATGAAGATCACCGCCCTCCCTTTGATAAATGGTTGGCAGGCTTAAATCTGCCCGAAACAAGCAAACAAAAACTCAGAGATGTGTCTGATACCCCTGAAATCCTGCTAATTGGGCAGGAAATGGTTGAGATTCTGCACGAATTGCACATGGACGATGAGACCTTGCAGGCGGCGCTAATTTATCCCTATTGTGAAGTACACAAGCTAGATGAAGAGCAAATAAAAGAACTCTTTGGTGAAGGCATACAGAAGTTAATTGTCGGCGTGAGACGTATGGACGCTATCAAGTCTTTGCATTCTCGGGCTAACAGTAAAAAGAAAAACGATGAAGAGCAAATCGATAACGTGCGCCGCATGTTATTGGCCATGGTTGAAGATGTTCGCGCCGTCGTGCTTAAGCTTGCTGAACGTATTTGCGCCTTGCAAAAAGTTAAACATGAGGATGAAGAAACTCGGGTGTTGGTGGCGCGGGAATGTTCGACTATCTATGCCCCTTTGGCGAATCGACTAGGGATAGGCCAGTTAAAATGGGAGCTAGAAGATCACTCTTTTCGATATCTACATCCCACCACTTATAAACAAATAGCTGGGTTACTCGATGAGCGTCGCACCGACCGTGAGCAATATATTGATGATTTTGTTGAGGAGTTACAGGGGGTTCTAGATAGCCAAAATATTAAGGCCAAGGTTTATGGTAGGCCCAAACATATTTATAGCATATGGAAAAAGATGCAAAAAAAACATCTTAGTTTCGAACAGCTGTATGACATTCGAGCGGTGCGCATCATAGCCGAACGTTTGCAAGATTGTTACGCCGCTTTAGGGGTAGTGCATGCTCACTGGAAACATATCCCGAATGAATTCGATGACTATATAGCCACGCCCAAACCTAATGGATACCAATCAATCCACACAGTGACCTTGGGTAAACAAGGTAAAACCATTGAGATTCAAATTCGTACTGCAAAAATGCATGAAGATGCCGAGTTAGGTGTGGCAGCGCATTGGCGCTATAAAGAAGGTACGACGTCGAGTCGTTCGGCCTACGAAGAACGAATCAATTGGTTGCGGAAAATTCTACTTTGGCAAGAAGAAGTGGCTGACAGTGGCGATTTAGTTGAAGAACTACGTAGTCAGGTATTTGATGATAGGGTTTACGTTTTTACTCCCAAAGGTGATGTGGTTGATTTGCCCCTAGGTTCAACGCCATTGGATTTTGCCTATTACATTCACAGTAATGTGGGGCATAGATGTAATGGAGCCAAAATAGCCGGCAGAATTGTTCCTTTTACTTACCAATTACAAACTGGGGATCAGGTTGAAATTCTTACGGGTAAACATTCAAATCCCAGTCGCGATTGGATGCACCCAGGTTTAGGTTATGTGTATTCATCCCGTGCTCGTGCCAAGATCCAAACTTACTTTAAGAAGCAAGATAAAGATAAGAACCAACAAGCGGGTAAAGAGTTGCTTGATAGAGAGTTAGTCAAAGCCAATATTGAGCCGAAACTGGCAGGCGAAGCTATTTCGCGATTTAACATGCAAAGCATCGACGACCTCTATGCCGGTGTGGGCGGTGGCGATGTGCGTATTATGCAAGTGGTGCACTTTTTACAGCAAAAATATGCGCCAGAGCCAGAATTAAAAATCAGGTCTAAAAAACCGCAATCGGCGAAGCTCAAGAAAGACAGCATAGTGGTAGAAGGGGTCGGTAATCTACTCAGTCAAATCGCGGGTTGTTGTCAGCCATTACCGGGCGAAGAAATTATGGGCTATATCACCCAAGGTCGTGGTGTCAGTGTACACAGAGAAGATTGTGAGCAACTAGCAAACTTGCTGGATCAACACCCCGAAAGGCAAATAGACGTCAATTGGGCTAATAATTTACAAGCTGCATTTCAGACTAAATTGCAGGTAGTTTGCGAAGACCGAGACGGTATTTTACGAGATGTAACCACTGTTATCGCTAACGAACAAGTAACCCTATTGGGAGTTAACAGTAAAAGTGATACTAAGCTTCATACCGCCATTATTGAATTAAGTTTAGAGGTGAAAAACCTAGGTCTTCTATCCAAAGCCAAGAGTCGCCTGCAAGTTATCAAAGGGGTAACTGAAGTGATTAAGGTTGATAAGTAAGTGTCTGAAGCAAAAATGTCTAATCAGCAAATCTCCCGTTTGTTGAAAATAATGCAGCAATTAAGAGATCCAAAAACTGGTTGCCCATGGGATCAAAAACAAAATTTTACGAGCATAGTGCCCCATACAATAGAAGAAACCTATGAAGTGGTAGACGCTATTTTGAGCGGTAATATGCTTGATATTAAGGACGAGTTAGGTGACTTATTATTTCAGATAGTGTTTTATGCACAACTTGCCCAGGAACAACAACAATTCGACTTTGAGGATATTGCACAAACTATCAGTGATAAGTTAGTAAGGCGTCATCCCCACGTTTTTCAAAGTGCTGTAAAAGGTCCTGCCACAAAGAGCGAAGATGAACTCAATCAGCAATGGGAACACATTAAACAACAAGAACGTGAAGCATCAAACAAACCAATAGATATCAGTGCTTTGGCAAACATTCCTAAAGGAATGACCCCTTTATTGCGGGCGCAAAAAATCCAGAAAAAGTGTGCCAATGTTGGATTTGATTGGACTGAGTTACCGCCAGTTGTTGATAAAATTCACGAAGAAATAGAAGAAGTTCTTGTTGAAATTAACGCTCCAGAGCCAAATCAAGTAGCGATTGAAGAAGAGATTGGAGATCTATTATTTGCCGTAGTCAATTTAGCCAGACATAGCTCAGTCAACGCTGAAACCGCATTAATCAAAGCTAATCGTAAATTCGAGAATCGTTTTCGAAAGGTTGAGAAAGAGATTGATAATCAAGGTATGAATATACACGACGCTAGTCTGCAACAGATGGAAGCCGCGTGGCAAAAAATAAAAAAAGACCAGTGAATCGAGACTCTGAATCAATCACGTAAGGCTACTGCTCAACTTTATTTGCAACTTCTATAAACTTTTTTGGATTGCGCATCGACTTATTAGTATGTCGATAACAAACACTTTGGGTGTGTTTGATGAAAAAAGCTCTGATAGGTTTATGGTTTTGTGGATTTTTATTGTTAGTAAGCTGTATTGCAATACTCTCTGCACAGACCCAACACATCGTGACTTGCAGTCCAGAATCAAGTAAGCCGTTTATTGAAAATCTCGATACCGCTGACTCCCAAGGGCGATACGCAAAACGATTTCCAGTACTTTGAAAATTTTCTAGATACAAAAAAGGCAGGGTAGTTATCACATACCCTGCCTTTTATCATCATATAGATGTCAACTAGTGTGGGTTTCTCAATCTAAACGTTAGTCCAAATAAGCACAGTATCATCCACCCTAAACTACCACCGCCTGACGAACCAGATGAATCGGTGGGAACTGGCAGTGGCACAGGCTCTTCCACTACTGTTGGCGTAAATACCAAGTTACGTATGAAACCTTTGTCTTCACCTTCCGAAGCTGCAGGATCTTTGTTGTAGGTCCAATTGACGACGTTTGTACCTTCAGGTAGGTCAATAGTCACTTCTGTAAAATCGACTTCTCCTGAAATGTATTCAATTAGCTCCCCGTTCACATATAAATAAAGGGCATCGTAGGGTTCAAATTCAGGATCCGTGATTTCTAAGTCTGTGTTTTCTTCAGAAGAGACTGACCAATCGAAAGTTAACACACCTTCTCCCTCAATTTGAGCTATTAGCACGCTGTCTTGCAAATCATTATTCGTGCCACTCTCAAGGCCTTCACTAGCATTGGCTGTCCAACCTGACGCTCCGTTTGAGCCTCCACTAAAGATAGTGACGGCGTCTGAAGCTGTGCCGGCGGCAGATGATAAGTCACTTGCAGAGCCCAAGGTATTACCAAGAATGTAAGTTTTACTGGCTGGCACTTGATCGTTGTCTGTGGTGATAATCAACTCTGCTGTCACAGCACTTAAAGTAGTGGGAAGGTAACTTAAGCTTATTTGGCAACTTGCACCGGCATCTAAGGTGGCGCAATTACTGCTATCCAAACTGAAGTCGAGGTTGCTGTTCGCTGAAAGTTCAAAACTTAGGCCTACATTGATTTCACTGTTGTTAGAAACAGTCAGTTCGGTAGTTTGTTCAACCCCTTCCAGTCCGATACCAAAATCTTGGGTTTGCGGCACTGCAATTCCGTCAGTGATTGCTGATATCCAATCTGTAAACTCAGCTACGCGAGTATACACGCCAGGATACCCCGCTTCAGCACAACCAAAGCCCCAACTGACAATACCAACTTGTTGTACACCTGAACCTGTATTCACAACAAGCGGCCCGCCACTGTCTCCTTGACAGGAACCTTTACCGCCAGCGGGAAAAGATGCACAAATCATCACATCAGTTACAGATACGTTGTCTGGTGAAATGCCAAAGGTTTCTCCTAACACTTCTCTACATTGCGCATTAGTTGAAAGGCTCAAGTCAACTTTGTGCAGTACATCTGGAAAATCAGACGTTGGGCCTTCACCTGGCGCATAACCTTCACGGCCACCCCAACCGGCGACAGTTGCCACACTGTTTTCAATAGCCCACAGATCTGTATCTTCAGAATTGGCTAATTGTACGGCTGCTCCTTCGACGGACGTAACCAGTTCAATTATGGCAATGTCACTGCTGATTTCGTCGGCATCATATTGTGGGTGCATAAAGATATTCGCGATATCGATGGCATTTTCTGCTCCATCAGATAAATCGTATTCCCCTATGTTCATTTTAAAGCCGGATGGATTGCCGTCGTCCACGCAGTGCGCCGCGGTCAGTACCCATTTATCGCCTAAAAATGACGCACCACATGTAGAGTCTTGTTGTAATTGTGCTGTTGCGCTCACCGACAGTGTTGCAACGCTATCAAGTTGTTCCAATAGTTGTAAGCCGTCGTCTCGAGTGACAGCAACAACTGGAATAGTACCAGTATAATCATCGCCTAATGTACCGGAGATATTGCCTGTTTCTTCATTGTTATAAATAATCGCACCAATACCTCCACCGGCTTCACAGTTGTCTGCTTTTAGGGAGAAATCTACCTCTCCTCGTTCGATTAAACACACCTTGCCAGTGGCCTCAGCACAGACTTCATCGGCTATGCCACAGGAAATCATTTCAGCGCTCGCTTCACCCGGCGCACCAGATGTAAAAGGTCTGGTTTCGTAATCAACGCCACTCACACTTAAGGATGTCAGGAAGTCGGTAAAAGTGAATACGTAGGCGGTCATCCAAGGCCAGTTATCCTGAACGGCTTCTTCCCCTCCAACAATACGCGTTTCAGCGAGTTGGTTATTTACCTTGCTGTTTGGCTGCAACGGAGATTTTTCTGCCAAAACTTGGCTCGATAACAATAGTGACGTGGCTGATAAACCCGCACATAAAAGTTTGTTCATAGATACTTCCCAATAGTTTATTCTGATGCTTAATAAGCGTTACGCTGTTATCGCGTTTTTAGTTTTGCGCAACCGCTATATTCGTGGATTAATCTCAAATGTCAATTAACCGCTAAACTTGCTTAGTTTTCCAGCGGCCCGTGCGAAAAACCACGAATGCGAGTATAGCGATAAACAGTGATGCCAAAGGAATAGCTGCAAATACACCCGCAGGCCCTACCTCTAAGCTAATGGCTAACCAGTACGCGAGTGGTATCTGCAATAACCAATAACAAACAAAGTTAATCACTGTGGGAGTCATAGTATCACCCGCACCGTTAAAGGCTTGTACTAAAGTCATACCCACAGCGTAAAATCCATAACCATAAGCCACAAATTCTAAACATTGCGTGCCATATTCAATAACTTGAGTGTTGTCACTAAAGAGACTAATGATGCTGGCTGAGAAAAAATAAAATGCGAAAGCCACAGTTAACATAAAGGCTAAGTTATATTTTGTAATTGCCCACACCGAAACTTCAGCTCTTGCGGCTTGTTTAGCACCTAAGTTTTGTCCTACTAATGTTGCCGCAGCATTACTTAAGCCCCAGGCGGGTAGCATAGTGAACATCACGATTCTAATTGCAATAGTATAACCTGCCACCGCATCACTACCGAAATGTGACACTATCCTCACTAAGAACACCCAACTGGCTGTGGCAATTAAGAATTGTAAAACGCCGCCTACAGAAACTCTTAGTATTCCAGCAACAACCGCTAAATCTAGTCTTAACTTATGGATAAAAAGCTGGATTTTTCCGCTGACAGAAAACAGATGATATAGCTGATACAACACCCCAACACTGCGACCAATAGTAGTGGCCACGGCCGCACCAGTTAATCCCATTTCAGGAAAGGGGCCCCATCCAAATATTAATATGGGGTCAAGTACAATATTAATGCCACTGGCTAACCACAAAGACTTCATTGCAATTTTGGCATCACCGGCACCACGAAAAATAGCATTGAATAAGAACAAAAATAAAATACTGACACACCCTCCCAACATGATGGCAGTGTATCCTTGGCCCATTATCGCCACGTCTTGGGTAGCGCCCATCAAGCGTAATATCTCGACAGCATAAATACTGCCTGGAATTCCTACCGCCAAAGCCACCCCCAAACCTATCCAAATCGTTTGAGCCGCAACTTGATTGGCACCAGTAATGTTTTTCTCTCCAACTCTTCGAGCTACCGTGGCGGTGACCGCCATGCCTAAGCCAATTGCTACGGCATACAACAGCGTGATCACCGCTTCGGTTAAGCCCACAACCGAGATGGCCTCTGGGCCCAAAGCGGAGACAAAAAAGATATCGGTAATAGCAAACACCGATTCCATTATCATTTCTAACACCATAGGCACAGAAAGCAAAAATGCCGCTTTGCCAATTGAACCTTGGGTTAAGTCTTGCTGATTATCGCTGCTCAAGGATTGTTTGAATAAGCTATATATAGATTGTTTACTTTGTTCTGAATTGGTACTTGATTGATTTTGCATAATAATTTCCATATGCCTAGACAACTAACCTGTTTTTAGCGCAGCAAAAATAGTCAGATGTTAGGTCGTTACTTAATTTGATTTTTTAGGGCTAACAAAGCTTTGTTGTCGCTTTATGCCTAGAAAGATTATGCTCGGCTGGAAATCTCAGACTTCATAACCGAGCTGATAATCGCAGGGGCGACTCTGGCAATTGAATTGTTCATTGGCTTACTCGGTTATAAATTAGGCTTAAAGAATGCTATCAAATTAACTATTTGTCAAAATAAAATGAGTTAACAGAACTTTTTTTGATTAGAAAGGGTATAAAAGCGCTAAGGGTTGATAATCAAAATAAAAACTTAGGAACCTTAACTATGCAATTTATTCGCGCTTTAATTATTCATCTCGTCGTTTTTGTATTAGCTGTGGCAATGGTTTGGGCAGGCAGTGATGATGGCCAGCTACTTAATTTAGATTCAAACAATATTACCTTAGACAGCACCTTGTCAGTTTTTGCAAGTTGTGCGCTGATCGCTTTCGTCGTTCAGTGGGTGGTGTTGATCCCTGCTCACTTACTTAAAACAGAGCATTTTTATGATTTGACTGGGGGCGCAACCTACATAGCCGTCATTATTTTTGCTTATCTGCAAAGTGAACAAACTGACATTCGCTCCACGATCCTGACTGCCGTGGTGGCTATTTGGGCGATTCGCTTGGCGGGTTTTCTGTTTTTAAGAGTACGTAAACAAGGATCTGATAGTCGTTTCGATGAGATTAAACATAACTTTTGGCGTTTTTCGATTGCCTGGACGGTGCAAGGGTTATGGGTTTTAATTACCGCGGGCGCAGCAATCGCGGCTATAACCTCGAGCCATAAAACTGATTTTGGTTGGATTGGGGTCGTTGGTCTTATGCTATGGCTAATTGGCTTTTTAATTGAGGCTGTGGCCGATAATCAAAAGCGCAAATTTAAACAACGACAAGACACAAAAACACAGTTTATTGAAACGGGGTTGTGGGCTCGATCCCGTCATCCTAATTATTTTGGTGAAATTTTGCTGTGGATCGGAATCGCAATTATCGCTTATCCCGCTTTGTATCAATGGCAACACTTAACGCTAATTTCTCCCTTGTTCGTTTTACTATTACTGACAAAAATCAGCGGGGTGTCTCTGCAAGAAGAGCAAGCTGATGAGCGCTGGGCTGACAATGACGATTATCAACGCTATAAAAAGGCGACACCTGTACTCATTCCTAAATTATTTACTTAAAGCTAAATGGCATTGGGCGAAGAACAACGTCTCATAAGTTTGTTGCAAAGTGATAACGATCGTTTGGCAATACTTGAAGCTGTTGCCACCCTCGTATTGACCGACTGTTGGGTGGCCGCTGGTTTTGTGCGTAATTTGGTTTGGGATCATTTACACAAAATTAAAACTCAATTGAATGATGTGGACGTGATCTATTATAGTCAATCCGACACGCAAGGTCAGCTAGCTGAACACGCCACTCGCCAGTTGCAGCAGCGACTCCCTAATGTCAATTGGCAGGTTAAAAATCAAGCCTTGATGCATAAAAAGCGCCAGCATAATTGTTATCTAAGTAGTACCGATGCCATGACTTTTTGGCCGGAAAAAGAAACCGCAGTTGCAGTAAAAATAGATGCGAGAGGAGTCATTACTGTTAATGCACCTTTTGGCCTTAGTTCATTATTCGCACAACAGATTACCTTTAACCCAAAAGCAGACGAACAGGTTTTTAGAAACAGAATATCCCAAAAGTCATGGTTAACGATTTGGCCGAAATTACAGGTGGTATCGCACACCTAGGTGTTTCAATGCCTAAAGTCTTTGCTAGAAAACACGATAACTAAGGTATCTGTTTTTTTCTTAGTGAACACGCACTTGCCCGACTCGATTAATACAAGTCAATCTGATCTTAACGCTAGCTTTGAAGCGATTTTATCTAATGACTATGAATTAAATGGCACAATTAACCGCGCCTCGAGAGAAGGGGCAAAATTTGCGTTGATTATGGCGATGCTTGAGCAAGATTGTTCACAGCGACCGAATGTAGAGAAAAACCAACAAACCAATCAAAGCCCAGAGCATCCAAAAGATCTCAATTATTACCGCCCCAATCCTCTGCAAGTTGATGATACTTATTGGCGAACTTGTCAGAATACCAGTCAATTAATAGACAGTGGTCAAATACAATCTGCGCATCTGTGGTTGGCGATGCACCCTGAACCGTTATCACAACACAATAATGCAGAGGTTATCGACCCAGAGGTGGTCGCTAACTGTAGTTTTATTGCCCAAGCTCGGTTGCAACAAGCCGCCGCCAATACCCTAAAAGTTGATGAGACTGGCCTGTACGATATATTGCAACAATTGGATCCTACTGCGGCTTAAAGAATGAGTCTAGCATTCACAACTGTCATCAAGGTTTTGCGTAGTTTAGCCAAAGTCATCGGTTGCCTTATCTTTGAATTTGGGTAACCCAGTTGCGATTGCCAAAAGCGCAAACACTAAAATCAACATGGGGTACCAACAATATGGTGTTAACACTATGGGGGATACACCGGCAAGACTAGCGGCAGCCAAAAGTTGTCCTCCGTAGGGGACTAACCCTTGAAAGCCACATGAAAATATATCAAGTAAACTTGCAGTACGCCTCGGATCTACTTGGTAGGTGTCACCTAAGTCTTTGGCTATGGGACCTGTGGCAAGTATTGCAATAGTATTGTTGGCTGTGGCTATATCCAGCGCACTCGCTAATGCAGCAGTGCCAAATTCTGCACCTTTTTTATTGGTGATCCCTTTAGTAATGTGACTGACCAACCACTGAATACCGCCATAGGCATGCATAAGTGCCACTATGCCACCTATTAGTAGGGCAATGGCTACCATGTCTTGCATCCATCCCATTCCTTTTTGTATGCTTTGTAACATAGCTGCAAGGGTCAACAAGTCTTTAGATAAGCCGATCACGCAGGCGCTGCCTATACCCACAGCTAACACGCCAATTACGTTTACTCCAAACAGTGCGCAACCAATAATCAACAAATAGGGCAACATCAACCATGGGTCATAATCTTCAGAGGTAATAACAGCACTGCCATCAATATCTACTCCTAAAAGCAACACTACTGTTATTAATGCTGCTGGTAAAACAATGATTAAATTGGCTTTAAATTTATCCCTTAATTGCACACCTTGGGTACGAGTTGCAGCAATGGTGGTATCGGAAATAAAGGACAAGTTGTCACCAAACATTGCTCCACCAATGACTATACCCACTGTCAGAGGGACAGGCACGCTGAGACTTTCAGCTAACCCTATACCAATAGGTGTTATCGCGGTAATGGTGCCCATTGAAGTGCCCATAGCAAAAGCGATAAAACAAGCAATCACAAACAGGCCAGGCAATAGATAGGCAGTGGGCACATAATTTAAGGCCCAATTGACAGTGGCGTCTCGGGCGCCAATATCAATAGTGACGGCATAAAACGCCCCAGCCAATAGAAAAATCACAGCCAATAAAATAATGGTTTTGTCGCCGCCACCTTTACAAAAAATATCGATTTTTTCTGATACAGATAATTTTGATGTTTTATTGTTAAGTAATAACGCAAATCCCGCTGAAATCATAAATGCGACTAAGATAGGCATAGTGGAAAAACTTTGTGTCATCAGCCCGGTGCCTATAACTAAGAGCATAAACAGTAATATAGGGGTGAGTCCCCAAAAGCTCTCAGTAGCCGGTTTTTCCATCAATTTTTACCTTTAAATCTATTATAAAACAAAGTGTTAATTTTATAACAACACACTAGAGTGGCAATAGATTAGTGCGACTTTGCAGAGCTATCATATGCCTTAATTGGTGATAGCGGACTAATCTAGCGCCTGTGCGTAGGCAAACAACGATGGCGCGCCACCTGTATGCCAAAAAAGCACCTTGTCGTTTTTAGTCAGTTTGCCACTACGAACCAAATCAATTAGTCCACTCATGGCCCTTGCGGTATAAACAGGATCTAACAATATGCCTTCATGTTTTGCCGTTAGTGAAATCGCTTCTTTTTCTTGTTGCCCAATTACGCCATACCCTCCACCGACATAATCCGCATTTAGAATGAGCTGGTGTGGTTGAAATTGATAATCTAGACCTATTTTTTCAGCGGTGGTATTTACCAACTGAGCAATCTGCTGTTCAAAAGGTAAATCTGAATTGGCTTCTTTATCGATGTTAATGCCTATTAAATCAAAGGTTTGCTTGTAAATTTCTTTGCCTAAAATTAATCCTGCGTGAGTACCTCCGGAGCTTGAAGCAAATATCACATGTGAAAACTCAACATCGGTATTTTGCTGTTGCAACTCAGCTACCGCATCGATAAAAGACAATGCACCTAATTCATTAGAACCACCATAAGGCACGATATAAGGCTTTTTACCTTCTGCTTGCAGTTGCGAGAATATGCGAGGGATATCTTGCCCTTTGCGGTTAGAGCCAGTCCAGTGAATGTGGCTACCAAAAAGTTGATCTAACAGTAAATTGCCTTGGGTTTCCGTTGGTGCTTCTCCCCCAAGCAATAAATGACACTCTAAATTTAATTTAGCAGCGGCGGCGGCCGTTTGACGACAATGGTTGGACTGCGCCGCTCCGGCGGTAATGATAGTGTCGCAACCTTGTTGTAACGCGTCAGCTAAAATATATTCGAGTTTTCTGGTTTTATTGCCCCCTAATGCCAAACCTGTCAGGTCATCTCGTTTCATGAATATTTGCGGGCCATCTAGAAAATGGCTTAGATTTGACAACTCGACTAAAGGTGTGGGGAAAAAGCCTAAGGATGTTTTTTCGAAGTGTTTGATATTCATAATTTGTCTCTTCATACCCGACTATTGAGGGAGCAATTTTTAGGAGCTGAGGTTTAGGTCAATCAAAGTTAACGCAAAGTTAAACTACAACTGAAACTTTATCTGATTAATTTAATATACATTGCACTTTAGAGCACGCATAATGCGCGGCGAAAATCTAGGCAACAGCAATCATGGGTTTATCCCATGAGCTTGAAGCCTCAGTAAAAAACACTGGTTTAAGTCAAAATAGCCCAAGCTAAAAAACACAGTGTTAGTGAAAACAAGTATC
Organism: Paraglaciecola sp.; assembly: GCF_039964565.1. GTDB lineage: Bacteria > Pseudomonadota > Gammaproteobacteria > Enterobacterales > Alteromonadaceae > Paraglaciecola. The sequence continues at coordinate 208,252 of NZ_JBDVXF010000005.1, read as the reverse complement.
AGTTTATCTCCTCGTAGTTAAGAGCCAAGTGTTATGCAAATTGAAGAGCGGTGTTTTACAAAATTCACCGTACCTATCGAACAATACGATTTACCCAAACGTTTTACGTTCCCTTTTTATTATCAGCCACACCCCTTATGTGTCTTGGCAGCAAACCAATTACAACAGCATCTAATGACTCAAACGCAATGGCAACACAACTTTGGTTTGTCTGATGATCCTAAAAACATAATTGGGAAAATGTTCGGGGTGTTGTTGGTTAGAAACCAGCAAGGCGAGCTGGGCTTTATCGCGGCTTTTTCAGGCAAATTAGCTGAGCAAAATCATATCCAAGGATTTGTGCCACCGGTTTTCGATTTATTGGCGAGTGATAGTTTCTTTTTGAATGAAAAGATAACAATTAACGAGCTCAATGAACAAATAGACACTCTAGCAAACACGCCGCAACTGGCATGCTTGCAACGAGATTTACAGCTATTAGAAACACAGCAGCAACAAAAGATCGACGAACTTAAAATTGAGTTAATCGAAAACCGCAAAAAACGCAAAAAGCAAAGACAGTTGCTGCAAAGAGAATCAGATAACCAAATTGCAGATTCAGGCCTACAGGCTTTAGCACAGCAAAGTGTGTTTGATAAGTGGCGCCTAAAAGAACTAAACGAACATTCCCAACAACTAGCCCAGAAACTGCAACTCAAAATAGAACAATTCACGACGCAAATAAGTGAGTTAAAGTTGCAACGAAAAAAGCTTTCAGCTGAGTTACAGAATAAAATATTTAGTCATTATCAATTTTTAAATCAAGCACAACAGTCGAAAAGTTTACTGGATATTTTTGAAGAAACGGCCATGAAAACTCCACCTGCTGGAGCAGGGGAGTGTGCAGCACCTAAACTCTTACACTATGCTTTTTCACATCAATTAACCCCTCTCGCTATGGCCGAATTTTGGTGGGGAGCCTCTCCAAAATCTGAAGTGAAAAAACATCAGCAGTATTACCCAGCTTGCACAGGAAAGTGCCAACCCATTTTAAAACACATGTTGGCGGGCACGACCTTAGACGAAAACCCACTAATATTTAACTATGGTGAAGATAAAAATTTAGATCTGGTGTACCAAGACGCCGACATACTAATCGTTAACAAACCCACCGAATTTTTGTCTGTACCCGGCAAAGAAATCTCTGATTCAGTTTACCAGCGTATTAAAGAGCAATTTCCTCAAGCAACCGGAGCGTTAATAGTCCATAGGCTTGATATGTCTACCTCTGGTTTAATGGTTCTGGCACTTCATCCTCAAGCCAATAAATATCTGCAGAAACAATTTATCCAGCGACAAGTCCACAAAAAATACGTCGCTATAATAGAAGGTATACCACAACAGGATCACGGCGAGATTAGGTTGCCGTTAACAGGCGACTTTTACGACCGACCCAAACAAATTGTGTGCTATCAAGATGGAAAACCTGCCCATACTCAGTGGCAAGTACTCGAACACTACCCGAATAACAATCAAACTAGAATACTGCTAACCCCGCACACTGGTCGGACTCATCAATTGCGGGTGCATTGTGCTCACAAGGAGGGCTTAAACATGCCCATTTTAGGTGATGATCTATATGGGGTACGCGGCAAGCGCCTGCATTTACATGCGCAAACTCTAGAAATTGTTCATCCAGTTAGCAAGGTTGCCATGAGTTTTACAGTGGACGCTGAATTTTGATTAGGTAACCGCTGAAGTAATTGGTACTGCTGGTTTATTTGTCATTTGAATAAATAAACACAGTAAGATCAATACAATGCCAATCCAGCCAATCGCAGTGAATTTTTCTCCTACCACCGCTACAGCCAAGACCGTTGCAAGAGCGGGCTCCAGCATAGTTAACAAAGTGGCCTGGCTTGCCTCAACATAGTTAAGTCCGTAACCAAATAAAATATAACCCAAATACATAGGGATAATCGCCATATACAAAGCAACCGTTGTATTGGTAGTGGTGGCAAATAAATTGTCACCGGTGAATAATAGAGAAGGTAGCAATAGGCAAGCTGCCAACCCAAATATAGCCGACATGGCCGATTTAGAATGTACTTGCTGACTGATTAAACACTTTGCAGCCCAAGAATATAAGGCGTAACTTAAGCCCGCGACTAGTCCAAGTATCATGCCAAAATAATGGTTAAATGGAGAAGAATTCTGGATGCTATCATCTACTTTTCCCATTGATAAAAGTACTATACCGGCTGCCCCTATGGCAAAACTGATAATCCACTTAGCCGCTATGGATTTTTTGCTAATTAGACACTCCAATAACACAGTGAAAAATGGCGCGCTGGCAAGTGATATTACCGTGCCTATGGCGACTCCAGATAATCGCATAGCGCTGTAAAATGCTAGGGGGTAAATCGCTACCGATAATCCGCCTACTATTAATAACTTATAATTTGATAGTAGTTTTTCTTTGTCTATTTTAAGATGTCTAAATGCACTTATTACTAGTAAAATTCCGCCTATTCCCATAGCAAATGCACCGCTAGCCAATGGGCTGACATTAGGTGTAAAACTCGCCGCTGTACCTGTTGTGCCCCACAATAAACAGGCTAAAATAATTGCGGCGCTTCCTCTTAACTCTTGTTTGTGGTCAGACACAAAACACTCCGAACTTAGTTTGAAAACTACAACAAATTGTACAATGCGTATGGGTGATGTACTTTGCTGTTCAGACGCTTATATTGGCTATTTAGGCGTTTTTATTGTGAAAACTCTCGAGGTGAGATCCCGTAGTACTGCGAAAAGCGGCGACTAAAAGCAGATAAATCTGTATATCCCACTTGTTCAGCAATAATCTGGATAGGGTAATCGGTATGCATCAAAAGGGCTTTAGCTTTTTCCATGCGCTCTTTTGTGATGTGTTTGGAGACACTTAAACCTAGCTGTTGGGTAAAGACTTTCTTAAACTGGGTTTGGCTTAAACAGGCGACCTTCGCTAAGGATTCAATTGAAAGCGGGGCGGCGAGATTCTCGAGGATATATTCAATCACCAATCGGATGCGGTGATCAAGCTGTTTAAAAAGACTCTGCTGCTCCAATAAAATAATGAAGGTAGTTAACATCGACTGTTCAAGTTTTGGATTGACCTGATTTTCGAGCTGTTTTTCCACAAAGTTCAAATAACTCATGAGTGGCAGGGTAATGGCAAAAACTATGTGCTGAGAATTTAAGAGGTTTTCGGGTAAATCCACCATGTCGGCCACTACAAACTTAGCCTCTTTATTTGCAGTAAAGTGATGCATCTCACCTTGTTTGATAATGACGCATTCTCCGGGCGCGACTTTTCCCGAATAACTGACTAACTCTATATTTATGGTGCCACGTAATGGCAATACCAATTGATGGTAACTATGGAAATGTCCATTGCGCTGGCGGCTGTAAGAGCGAATAGAGAGGCTTTGCATGAGCAACACGAGAAATATATAACTGATAACCTAGAGTACACCATTGCATATAAATAAACTTGTTGAAGATGTATCAATGTTGAAATTATCGCAATTGCGGCGATTTTTACATTGATTGAGCAAAAGGCTACAAGTCGATACAAAGTTTCTTATATTTCTAACAGTTCACTTTTAAATTCTTCCCTATTCTTGTCGCATTCCTTCTTACATTCAATTTACTCACATTAAAGGACTAGAATGAAAACCCAACTTGTACTCACGCCTATTGCATTGTTGTTATGCAGCTTATTTCCGCATTATTCCTATTGTCAGGAGGATGCGGCCGGTCAATCAGGTAATCTCAAAACCGACAAAGTAAAAACAGACCGCATCGAAGTGATCCATAAACGTAGCAGTGTAATGTCTGAAATAACCGAAAACACCGCGAAATTAATTGCTATGCCCGGTACCAATGGCGACCCATTACAAGCCGTGTTTGCTTTGCCAGGCGTAGTGGCAGCTGGTGGTGCGATGGGATCTCCTGCGGTCAGGGGGTCATCTCCTGAAGACAATTTATTTGAGATTGATTTCATGCCAGCCGGTTATATTTTCCATGATTTTGGACAATCTATTTTTAACCGTCATTTAGTTCAGGATTTTCAATTATATTCGGCGGGTTATGGCACTAGTTATAGTGCAGCTACTGGTGCTGTTTTTGATGTGAGTTTGCGTAATCCTAAACATCAAGATATTCAAACCACTATTGATTTTAGTCTATTTAATTCTGGAATTTTTGTTGAAGGGCAAGTAAGTGAAAACAGCGCTTTTTATTTTTCTGCCCGAAAAAGTATGTTGCCACTATTTTTTGAAACAGGTGAAGAGTTAGAAGATGATGACGGTGAACTCAGTGGCCTGACCATCAACGACGAACCAGACGATAATGATTATCAAGGTAAATGGGTGTGGGATATCGATGATAACAATGTTTTGTCTGTGTCTGCCACAGGAGCCGAAGATAGCGTTGCAATCAATCTTAACGAACGCGCTGACATAGCGTTAAAAATCCCAGATTATCAAGGCGACGCTGAGTTTACTCAAAAGTTTAATAGCCAAAGTATTATTTGGGATCACTATTCTAAAAATTTACACGTAAAAAGTGGTATCGGGTTTTTAAATGACAGCGAACGCCTCGAATTAGGTAAGAGTGACGCCAACCCAATAGGTTTGTTCATCGACAGTGAAAAAAAACAAATATCCTATAAAAGTCGCCTTAACTACCAATTCGCTCAATCGCATCATTTGATTGTTGATGCGGCCTATTATGATGTTACTGAAACCTATGCATATGATATTTTTCAACAGGTTTGTACCGAAATTGATCCAGATTGTGATGGCGATCTCGGCGAGCGTGTTAACGATATAAACGAAGTCGATACCAGTAACCAATTTGTAGGTATTACTGACGTATGGGCGTTCAGTCAAAACTGGCAAGCTGAGTTAGGTGTGCAGTGGCAACATAATAACTACAGTGAAGAAAGCTTCGTTTTACCGCGATTTAGCTTGAGTTATTTTATCAATGATAACAGTACGATAACCGCAAAATACGGCAAGTATAATCGTCTACAAGATATCGATTATATTTTGCCGACTTTAGGTAATCCCGACCTTAAGTCGCAAACTGCAACCCATACTACCTTAGGTTTTGAGCAACACCTTGCGAATGAGTGGAGTTGGTCAGTAGAAACCTACTATAAAAAAATGGAAGACTTGCCCTTAGCCTTAAACGAGACAGAGGTCGATGCTGACTTATTGTATTCCAATGATGTAGAAGGGGAGGCCTATGGGGTCGATTTATTGATCAATAAAAACCTTGTGGACAAATGGTATGGTTGGCTATCACTCAGTTATTCAAAAAGTGAGCGCACTAACCTACGTGAACAACAGAGCTTTGAATATTACGCCGACACGCCTTTAGTGGTTAATATGGTGCTAAATTATCAACTCAGTGAAAAATGGAATCTGGGTTTTAACTTCACCGCACGTAGTGGTCAGCCTTACACTCCCATCATTGGTGTACGGGAAAACCCCAGAGCCGAAGGGTACTTTCTGCCCATTTACGGGCAGGCATATTCAGAACGGTTTGATCTTGCTCATCGTCTAGACGTTCGAGCGGAATATAAGAGCAGTCTGTGGGGGCTTGATGCGACTTGGGTATTTGAGGTTATGAATATTTATGGTCAAGAAAATACCAGTTATATCGATCTAGATTACGCCAAAATCAATTCGACAGATGATTTAATAATAGTCGAAGAGAGCGACAACTTTTCGTTACGCCCTTCAATTGGTTTAAGTGTGACGTTCTAAAAATACTGTTTCAGCAGAAGAGCTTTAACAGTCATGAATATGGGCAAGCTCAGTAATGAGCTTGCTATTTAATTTAGGCTCAATTTAGGTGAATTAGTGTGATTACCAGGGATTATGTCGGTCTAACTACCGAGCGACTTTGTCGTAAACAGCATATCAGCCAGTTGTTAGACTGGCTTTGTTTTATGCTGATTCTTGCAACGCTTGCGACCTTTCAACTCTCAGTGCAGTGGTATTCATATTGTTTCTTAGCCACGTGCTACGCACACCTCCAGCGCTAATATCAATGCCGAGAGCTTCAGTCAGCTTGATTGCCACTTTCTGTTGACCAAGGTGGGGATGTTCAACGGAGAACTTTATGACTGCATCTCCGATGGCTTTATCTACACAGTTTTTATGCCTTATGTCAGATGTTTCTTGACGTCTTAAGGCATCAGGACCGCCTTGCTTAACCAGTCTTAAGTGAGTGTATTAACTAATTGTAGAATTCGTAGCGTAGGTTTACGCCAATCGTTCTTGGGCGTAAACGATAGCCACGTGCATCAGCTGAAAAGAAATCCATGTGCACTAAGGCGTCTTCATTAGTTAAATTATTGGCAAACAACTCAATATGTAAGTCATTTACAGTTAATCCCATACTCATGCGTAGCTCACCATAGTCACCCACTTCTTGACCACGTTCAGCGATATCCGCATAAAACTCACCAATATAAGAGTAGTTTGCACTGGCATAAAACGGATAACCAGAAATTTCTGAATCATACTGAAGGCCAAGGTTATAGCTTAGCTTCGGCGACCCAGCTAGACGATCACCGCTAAAAGCGCCCGCTTCTGGCACGTCTTGACTGAACTCCGCTTCTGTATATGACACACCTAAATTAAGTCTTAAGGCTTCGTTTAGTTGATATATAGTTTCAAGTTCAAAACCTTGTGAACTCGCTTCGCCGCCATTTAAGGATATCGTTAAGTTTGATATGGCACCGGCAACATCCAAGCTTTCGCATTGACCAGCAACGTCAACAGGCAGGTCTAGCCAGTCAATTTGAAAAACCGATGCGTTAATTTGTAGCCTTTGATCCAGCAATGTCAGTTTTGCACCTAGCTCAAAGTTTTCGGTACGATCAGAATCAAAACCAGGCTGATAGGCGGCACTAGTGCCGTCTAGAATACCATCGTTATTTTGGTCACAGGTTACAATTTGTGGAACGCGCTCTTCTGGGTTAGCAAGGTTGGCACCACCTAAACGGAAGCCTTCAGACCATTGGGCGTAAAGCAAGGTGTCATCAGTGGGCATATAAGATAAGTTGGCCTTAAATACCGTGTCGCGTTCTGATGTTTCTTTATATGGAAAATCTACATTGACAACACCAGACTCAAAGATGATTTCATCTTCATATCTGGATGTGGTGTAGTCAAAGTTTCGGGCACCTAAGGTCAATTCGAATTGATCATTAATCTCGTAAGATAACTCGCCAAACAGCGCAAACTGATCAATGGTGTTGTCCTTATTTTGAGTAAAATATCTAGGCTGTGTATTCCCTACAACACCGATTAAAGTTTGCCCTAGTAGCCATAAAGTATAGTCGGAGGAACTTTCAGACTCCTCGTAATACGCCCCCACCAAATATTGGAAAGGTCCGTCTAGTTGCGATGTTAGGCGTAATTCTTCTACAAATCGCTTTGAGTCATCTGGTCGAAAGCCTGCCGCAGGTAATCCATTGGCACCGGTTAGATCATACCAATCTTCGCTGTTTGCATCGATCCATGCGGTGGATGACAACAAGCTCGCCCAACCTAAATCATATTCAACAATCAGATTAGTGAGATTTACTTCGTTTTGATGACCAACATCATTGCCCCGAACCTCAGGGATATCACTGAGACCAATAGATATAGAAGTTTGAGCGTAATTACTGTTACTTAAATTTTCGTTTAGTAATTCTATATTTGGCTTACCTATTTGTTCGCCTTCTTGATATATATACATCAAATTTACAGACAGTTCTTCAGTCGGTTCCCACAGCAAGGAAATACGAGCACCGGAAGTTTCAACGCGACCCACATCCGACTGGTTTACATATAACTCACCACCGCCAAGACCTGAAAAATCATCGAATCTTGCAGATGATGTTACAAAACCATTTTGCTCGCGAACATTGCCCGCAACATTATCAATAAAGCCGCTATCATCGTGTCGATAAGTCACTGCACGCAGAGCTAGAACGTCGTCAACCAACGGCACATTAAGAACCGCTTCAAGTCTATTATTGGTCGAGCCCGGACCACTAGTCGAAGACAGTGAAGCTTTGACACTTCCCTCAAAAATATCGAGTTGAGGTGCGCGTACAATGTTACGTACGGCACCGGCAAAACTACCAGCCCCAAACAGAGTACCTTGTGGGCCGCGAAGCACTTCTACCCTATCTAGATCCACCATTTTCAAATCAGGAGTGCTTCCTTGCCAACCAGTGCCCGTTAAAGGCACATCACCAAGGTAGGTATACACAGCAGCTCTGCCGCCAACTTCTGTTTGCACACTGGCTGACAAACCCCGAACGACAGTACCATTTACGCCGGATCCTAAATCCACGTAGTTCACACCTGGCACGGTGCGCAAGTAATCGTCCATGTCTTCGATATTCTTACGATCAATATCTTCAGAACTAATGGCTGCCAAACTAATGGCTGTGTCGTTTAGGGTGGTTTCACGCTTAGTCGCAGTAACCACTATCTGTTCAAGCGTGTAGTTGCTGCTTACGCTTTCTTGCGCCAGTCCAGTGTGACCAATGCCTGCGGATAATATGCCAACTACAGCAGCACATACTTTAGTTTTCGAGTTCATTATTTTCTCCTTGGTCTTATATATTTTTTTTATTGATATTGCCAACGCGAGCTTACGGTTAGTTTGTGCGTCAGACTTATGCTTTAAACATCATCAAAGAGTGATTTTTCTGTAATTTACACAAAATTTACACCTGCGATCAATAATGCTCACATATGTTAATTATCATGTCGCAGCTGATTCAGCAAGTCAAGTACATAAATGCGGTAAATGTGATCAAATATTTTGGTGTGATTTAGGCGCTACGTTGCTTTACGTTGAATATCCTAAGTGATTGTTTATAAAGAATAAAAAGACTAAAGAAGACACCCATTCTTAAAAAGTAGCGAAAACGCCGCTTTGTTCTATACCTTAAGGTATTCAAACAACCACGGATGGTCTGTCATGTCTCAGTTGTTAACAAGAATGTAAAACTGGTCCACTTGATCAATTGAATTCTGATCCATTTGTAAAGAGAATAAAGAGTAAAAATAAAGAAAAATAAAGAAAACACCCATTCTAGAAACTATCGGTGTCACAAGAAACTATCAGCAAACTATCAGGGTCAGAACAAAGTTAAATTATTCGTAATGAAGCCTGCGGGGTTGAGGTTTGCTGAAACGTATGATTTGTCACAAAGTTTACCGTTCAACCCGTTAAGTTATTTGGTCGACTTTGGGTCGAAAATCGACCTTAATCCAGACTATCAGTCAATTTCGAATATGTCTGCAATTCGCTCATTGTCGCCTATCAAGATAGATCAAAACCTATTGACTCAAAGTATTAGATGTAAGCTACTACAATTTAGGCTGAGAACTAGTTTGAACCAGTGCATAGGCTTCAGTCAGTTTGAATGGGTAACTTCACTATTACCTCTGCGCCTTTGAGTGTTTGGCTTTGTGTCATTAGTATCTCACCGTTATGCCACTCAATGATGCGCTGTACTATTGCTAATCCCATACCGTATCCTTGGGGTTTATCAACGGCATGTTTGCCTCGTACAAAGGGCTTAATTAAGTCCTTTTCATCTCCAGCAAAACCACAACCGTCATCGGCAATGCTCAAGCAAATATGTTGTTCACTTTGGTGTATGTTCACTAAAACTTGGGTATCACCATATTGCAATGCGTTCTGCAGCAAGTTGTTGACTACAATCTGCAAATATTTTGGGTCGCCAACTACCCAAAACGATTCACTACTAGGTTGCAGAGTGATTTTTTGCTCGGTTGAATTCTTAGCTTGGTTCTTAGTGTCTATGCATTGTTGTACAATCAGATTGACGTTAACTTGTTGTTTATCAATTTTAACCATTGCTTGTTCTAATCGGGCATAATCCAGCAGTATTTCTACTAAACAGGTCATTTCATCTACGTCACTACCTAAACGTTTTAGATAGAGTTGCCGTTGTTCTAGGTTGGTTTCTTCAGCAATAGTGTCAATTCCAAAACGCATTCGCGCTAAAGGTGTTCGTAGGTCATGAGACACGGCACTACTGAGCAATTTCACATCACTCACTAAATTTTGGATACGTTGCGCCATATGGTTAAACTCTTGCTCTAAGTCTTTGACGTAGGACACACTACCGACTTTAATGCGCTTATCTAACTGACCCTTCCCAAATAACTGAGCGTAATGACGTAAATTGATTAAGCGTGAAACCAGTGGGTAAGTCCAAATCCAAATCAACAATACCAAAGCCCCATAAAACAACAGGGTAAGCAATAATTTTAAGTTGCTAGGTTCAGGTGGGTTAATCGCAAAAGTGGGTTTAAGTAATAACAAGGATTGTTGTTTTTCTAAATAAAAATACAAGCTCACCTCATTATTGTTTGTTAACAAAAGAGGTTCGCCGGATTTTACTTGTTGCACTAGAGGTTTTGGTAGTTGAATTTGAGTTAGCGGCATTATACTCAATTGATATTGCCCCTGTTGCGGCCAACTTGCCACCACGTCTTGAGGTCGTTCTATGGCGTTTAGTGTTGCTGCTAGATCTTTGCCAACTTGCTCCAATACAAGCACTGTATCGTTATTGACACTCGAAGAATTGGGCACAACATAATAAAATAAATTGTCCAATAGTCTCCCTAAACCGATAGTGGCTGCCAGAACGGCTGCTATTAAAGACAGCGTTAATAAGCGCATTGAACTACCAAGCATCAGGTGCAAACAAGTAACCCTTACCCCAGATTGTTTTTATTTTTAAAGGATCGCGAGATTCATCGCCTAATTTTTTCCTTAACTTGGAAATTCGCAAATCAATAGAGCGATCAAATCCGTCATATTCGATACCACGCAATTGGCTAATTAAGCTATCTCTAGAGATTACCGTACCGGCACTTAACGCCAAGATCCACAATACATCAAACTCCTTTGAAGACACCTTAATCAATTGGTCATTTAAGCTTACGCTACGAGACAGTTTATCTACCTGCAAACTTTTAAATGTTAACTTGGTTGGTTCTTGGGAAGGTTCAATTGTTGGTAGCGAAGGAGTCTTTTGCAATTGAGTAGCGATATTGGTTCGCATTGCAATGGCCTTATTGATTCGTGTCAGCAGAGCTCGTGCGCGCACCGGTTTAGTGATGTAGTCGTCGGCACCCAGTTCTAATCCAAGCACTTCGTCAATTTCCTCGTCTCTGGCAGTGAGCATAATAATAACGCCAGAGTACTTCTGCCGAACCTGTTTACACACTTCGAAACCATCTAAACCAGGCAACATACCGTCCAAAATTACCACCGCGGGCTGTAATTGTGGGATGGCTAAAACCGCTTCATCACCACGCATACATTGGGTCACAATAAACCCTTTATTACTTAGATAATCGCGTATCCAATCAGATAACGACACGTCATCTTCAACTAACAATATTTGTGTTTCTTTTTCATTCATTAGAATAAACGCCATGACAATCGAGATTTTTGTTGCTTTTTATACACCCAGGATACCTCTAATGCAGATGCCGCGATAACAACACTGCTTTTCTCTAATTTTAAATAAAAATGCAGGGTGTTGTCTGTGCTAAATTGCTGTGTAAATACTCCTTGGTTACTTGCAACCCAACATTTTAGGGGAGAATCTTGAGCGGACGAATACAAACAATAGTTGTTAGGTTTAGCCGTGCGCCAGCTCATTTTTAGATTCACAAAACAAGCTTGGTTAATATGTAAAGAAACACAAGTATTGGGTTGAATCTGTAATTTATTCGTTTCGGTTGTTTGCAATGAGGAATCTGCCCACACATGATGATTTAAGCCTAGTAAACAAGCTAGGCTGATACCTTTGCATATGTTACAAAAAGTGCTGCTAACCCAAGTCATGTGATTGCCCTTAGAACAATACATAGACGATAGAAATTTGCGCAATTGATTCAATTTTAGGATCAACAATTGGGCTGTTGTGGGCACTACTAGGTAGCCGGGTGAATTGTATCGAACTTTCAAGCACCCAATCAGTCGCTAAGGGGTAACTGATACCGAATTCTGCGCCAAGGGTAATACCGCTACCCGCTGTGTAGACCGGAAACTTATCACTGGCCTCAGAGTCTGAAACGCCGTAATAATAATTCAGTGTTTTACTATTATCATATTGAGCGCTGAAGGTGGTATACAAGTTAGCATTGAAGTATTGCCAGGTTTTTCCGTACCACAAAGCTAGGTGTGTATCGTGGTGTTCAAGATCAGAAATAGGTGCAATTAATAGTCTAAGGGCGCTGGTTTCGTTGATATAGTGAGTAGCCCGCAATCCAAAACGGTTATCTGATTTCCTTGGGTTAATTCCAATGAGACCATTTTGTTCATTGTTGATTGTATCTGAATCGTCGACCCGAATTGATGTATGTACTTCACTGATATACATATCAAACGACCAAGCAGGGTCGGAATAAAAATTATAACCTATTCCCGGCAGCCCTAGGCCTTTCAGCCCTTTGTCTTCAATAAAAAAACCGTTCCATTGATAATTGAACCTGAGATTTAAAACGTTGCCAAAGTGGTGAGGGGCGTCTACAAATCGGCTATCGAAGGCAGCAATTGCAAAGCTTGCTTCCATAAAACCGCCGTTGCTACTGTCATCTTCATTGGAAGTTTGTGCAGTGACGGCACCAGGGGTGAATCCCAAAATTACTGTTAGGGTTACCAAGGCAAACCAATAGCCTAAAAGTTTATACAAAATATTCCTTCCATTTCAGCGTACAGGCAATAGTAACTAGTATTTGACCTTAAAACGGAACGAATATTTGTATCTAATTGTATCTTTTGATTAGGCGCTCGGTGTCATTCTTAGGATTTTCTATATGTGATTGCACTGTATTGGCTTGTTTAGTGTTAAGTAAACGCAATTAATCATAGTGGCTATAATTGCGACTACATACTCTGTTCTAGTCAAATTTAGGAGCACGTTTTTCGTAAAAGGCAGCCACTGATTCCTTAAATTCAGCTGAAGCCAATTGTTCAGCGAAAATTTCACCTTCCTTTTGCATTTGTGCTTTTACTTGTTCTTTATTGATTCCGCGGATCAACTGCTTAGACTGTTTGACAGAATTCGGCGCTAACCCAGCGACTTGCTCGGCAATTTTGAGACTTTCTGCTAGTAGGTTTTCATCTTCAAATACGCGAGATATTAAACCCGCACTTAGGGCTTCTTCAGCGTTTAAAGTGCGTCCTGCAATCATTAGGTCGTTGGCCCAAGCGTTGCCAACCGCTAGAGGCAACAACAGGCTAGAGGCTGCTTCAGGGACGACTCCGACATGGGTGAAAGGCGCACGAAAACTGGCGCTCGTAGAGGCGTAAACCATGTCGCAATGTAACAACATGGTGAGTCCGATGCCAATAGCGGGGCCGTTTACTGCCACAATGATGGGTGTTTCACATTCTGAAATTGCTTTTAAAAAGCGGATAACATTAGGCGTACCTGTTTCTTCGATAGGGTTAACAAAATCAGCTAAATCGTTGCCTGCGGTAAATATGTCTCCTGTTGCGGTCAGTAACACCGCTCGGATTTGTGGATCAGATTGGCTTGCTTCTAGGGCATCCGCCAAAGCACCATATAAGCTGCGATCTAAAGCGTTTTTAAGTTCAGGTCGATTAATGGTGAGGCGCATTACGCGGTGTTTGATTTCTACAATAAGATTGGTTGACATCATGTTTTCCTGTTTCTGACGAAGACTAGTTATCGGTATTGACAATGTGTTCAGCATTTTTGGCTATATGTGCTAAAAACCGCACTATGGTTTCTTGTTCAGCAAGACTGAACTCTTGCAATAAGGCGCGGTTGATTGTTCTTACCTTGTGATTGGACTGTTGCGCTATTACCTTGCCTTTGGGTAATAAAATAACGTTTTGCACCCGGGCATCTTTGGGATCTTTTTCACGCTTGAGTAACTCAATAGCTGCCATCCTATCCACCACCCCAGACATGCTTGAGTAGCTCATGTTGAGCTGATCAGCAATGGCTGTAATTGGAGCGTTGTCACATTTAGCAAGGGAAAAGAGCACTGCTAATTGTGTCGTACTAATTTGCATGTCACGTTTGAGTTTACGATCGGCAGCTTTAAACAAAGCGCCGTGTGCTAGCTGCAATAAATGAAACACTTTTAGCTGTTTTTTCATTACGATATTCTTTAGAAATTATTTATTTAATATACGAAATAAATAATTGTTTGGCAAGATTGAAACCTACCGAGAAGTAGCATCTATATTACTTTTATTTCGACATTGAAGTAAAAGTAATTTACTTGCGAAATAAATAGTGGTTTTATGATCCAAAGCAAACAAACAGTTGGCATAAAAACCTAATAGTAAGAGGTGTGCGATGAATACAACTAAAAATACGGTCGCCGGGCAACTCCAAAAGTTACCTACTAAGGCAGGGCACAGCGTAGCACTTACCTTGTTTCACAGCCAAACTGAGGCCGTTAAAGGGATATGCATTATTGCTGCAGCAACAGGTGTCGCGCAGCGTTTATATCGCGACTTTGCCATTTGGCTAACCACTCAGGGCTATCATGCAGTGACATTTGATTATGATGGCATTGGGTTATCTATTGATGGGCATGTAAAACACTGTAAAAGTGACGTGCTCAGTTGGGCAAATAATGACTGCCCAGCAGTACTCGAGGCGGTTGAACAGCAGTTTGGTAACCTAGAATGTATTTGGATTGGTCATAGTGTTGGGGGCCATATGTTAGGGATGATGCCCGATACAAAACAAATCTCTCGGGCCATCAATGTAGCAGTGGGTACTGGTACTTGGTGGCATAACTCTCCTAGTACTAAACGTGTTTCTTGGTTTTTGTGGTACGTGTTGGTGCCGGTGACTGTGCCGTTGTTGGGATACTTTCCCGGCGATAGGTTAAACGTTCTGTGCAATTTACCTAAAGGTGTGATGATGCAATGGCGTCGTTGGTGTTTGAAAGACGGCTATGCGGTCGAAGGGGAAGGGCAGTGGTTGCAAGAAAGATTTGCTAGCGTGAATTTACCTATTACAGCTATCGCTTTTAGTGATGACGATATGATGTCTCTAAAAAACATCGATATGTTACATGAACAATTTAGTGGCGCTGATGTTACTCGTCATGTCATAGAGCCGCAAAACGTAGGCCTGAAACGTATTGGGCATATCGGCTGGCATAAAGCACATTGCCAAAGCTTGTGGGAACAGGTTATCAGTCCAGTATTGAGTAACTCACTATAGCCACCCTAGCCACTAGGGTAGGGTGAGCTACAGAGTTTTTACTTTAAAATTGCCACCAATTCATTGAGATCTTTCACTACATAATCTGGCTTAGGCGCAAGGGGATATAAGGCTTTTCCTGGTCGCGCTATAAAAGCGGTTTGCAAGCCCGCAGCTTTTGCTCCAGCGACATCCCAACCGTGAGCCGCTACCATTAAAGCTTCATGTGGTTTAATGCCAAGTTTCTCTATCGCCCATGTATAAGAGCGTAAATCAGGTTTGTATATCTTAATGTCTTCAATGCTCAATCTTTCCTCAAAGTATTCAGTTAAACCCGCATTGGCGAACTGAGTTTTTACACCTTGATTAGATGAGTTGGTTAAGCTGACTATTTTATAACCTAAGGATTGTAACTTAGATAAACCTACTTTTACGTCTGGATGTGGCGGCAATGATAACAAAGGGGTTTTAATTGCGGTAAGGGCTTGTTCTGGCGTGATAGCTATGCCGTTATTTTTTGCAACCATCAAAAGCGCTGCCACACCAATTTTACCAAAATCATGATAATCGCCAGTAACAGTTGTCACTAAAGAATGATGCAACATAGTAGAAAACCACAAAGTGGTGAGTTCTGATCTTCCATCTAGCGCTGCTCCGATGGAACTGCGCATCGTCTCTAAATCAAGTAAGGTTTCATTGACGTCGAATATGATCACTTTAGGTTTGGGGGCGGCTTGCGTCATAAAGCTAAGGCCACTTAATAAAACCAAAAGACCAATTAATATTTTAGCGCGATGGGTATGGGTAAATTGCATGGTTATCTCAATGGTAGTAAGTGTAAGTCACTTATTGGGTTTAAATACTAGATTGTTAATTGCCAAAAATTAAAGTCGCCGAAAATTAAAGCGGTGCACCGTAATTTACTGCGGCTTAGTAACAGACCGCGATCCCCACGATTTATTGCAATTGCTTGCTGTTTTTATTATACCGTTCGGTTACAAGCTTTGACTAGTCGCTTAACAATACGTTGCTCAGAAGGAGCATAGGTTAAGTTATACTTAGTCATTACCTTATTAAATTGAGCGATGTATTCACATCTATAGTGATGATTGGGTGGTAACCATTCGCTAAGTCCCTTTGCACCCTTTTGCCGATTTAAAGAAGCCTGAGCCAGAATTAAATTTTCACTATCATTAGCAAATAGTGCTTTTTGTTCGCGACTCCAGTTGCTGGCGCCGTGCCCATGAGCAAATTTTAAAGGCACAATATGGTCAAGGTCTAAATCGGTAGATTGAGTAAATTTTTCGCTAGAATACGGGTCGTACCATTCACCGGTAAGCACATTACATTGTTTGTTCGACTTAAAGGAAACGGTTTTAGTCGAGGTTTGAAGTAACATTTCATGACGGGTATTTTGACAATCTTTGTCACTGTCCAACCAGTGAGGCCAGTCACCTCTGTCGTATAGGGTAACAAAGGCGCGACCTTGTTCTATTGCTTCATCGGTCGCTTTATCTATTTGATTAGTTTTTGCCTTAGGTAATCGGCCACCTTGATTAAGGCAGTCGGTTATTGTATCGAAGGCTTGATATTTTTTGGTTCGGTTAAACGAAGCGCTAGTTTGGTCATGGCATATGCCAGAGGAAGAAAGTTTAACTTTAGGCTCGAAAGAAGAGCTCGTCGCTCGTGCATCAATACACATAGCGAACACAAGAAACAACGAATAGGGTACAACTCTAAAAAATGTTACAGCTTTCATTTACAACTTAGATAAAACAATACGCCGCTATAGTTTGCCACGGATACAAAGAAATAAAAGGTAATTGTGGAATTAAAATTCTTCGTTACCGTGTTTGCTATTTTTCATATAAAACCACTGCAGACTCCTACACTAACTACTTTTTAGTACGACACCCTAAAGTCCCTTGCAAGTTTAGTGTTGGTAAGTAACAGTAACCAAAACTAAGGCTACGCAACCGAAGACTACGCACCCAAAGTAAGTGCCCAAGTGGACTACTAAACGAGTACTTTTTGAGTTTGGATTTCAGATGACTTTGTTACAAACACTTACGGCTCTAATGCCGGTCGTTTCTGTACTATTATTTTTAGTTCTTCTGCATTGGCCTGCTATGAAAGCAATGGCGATAAGTTTAGTGATTAGTGCGCTGATGACGTTCTTTTTTTGGCAGGTGCCTTTGGTGCAAATATCAGCCTCTGTGTTTGAAGGCTGGATTATTACCACATCTATCTTAATCATAGTGTTTGGCGCCATTTTTTTACTCAACACATTGAGGCAAAGTGGAGCGATAGCAGTGATACGTGAGGGTTTCATAGGTATTACTCCTGATCGCCGCATCCAACTGATTATTATTGCTTGGTTATTTGGAAGCTTTTTAGAGGGCGCTTCTGGTTTTGGTACCCCTGCTGCTATTTGTGCTCCTTTGTTAGTTGCTTTGGGTTTTAACCCACTAGCCGCTGTGGCGTTAGCGTTAATTGCAGATTCGTCTTCAGTCTCATTTGGGGCAGTGGGAACGCCAGTGTTAGTGGGTATCGGCAGTGGCTTAGATAGCGTAAGCGCTGGGCAATTACAGCAAATTTCTACTTCTGCCATTAGTATTGATATGTTTGTAGGGGTTTTGATCCCTGTAATGTTAGTGAGTATTTTGACTCGTTTTTGGGGCCAAAATGACAGCTTTAAAGAAGGCCTTACATTGTGGCCATTTGCATTGTTTTCTGGATTTGCTTTTTTATTTCCCGCTTGGCTGGTGGCCAACCTACTTGGCCCAGAGTTTCCTTCTATTATTGGTGCTCTGGTCGGCCTGATTGTGGTAATCAGTGCGGTAAAGATGAATTTTCTAGTGCCAAAAAATGTGTGGCGATTTCCCCAAGATCAACAGCAAGCTTCAGTAACAAAACCCCAGAGTAAAATGGCCAACAATAACGCACCCATATCCCTTTATTTGGCATGGCTGCCTTATGTGCTGGTGGCAATGTTTTTAGTGCTAACCAGACTCAACTCTCTACCTTTTAAGTCATTTCTTGAAGCGCCAAAGATTGAATTTTTGCATATTTGGGGGACCAACATTTCCGCTTCTTTTAGCCCATTGTATTTGCCTGGGGTTATATTTGTGATTGTTAGTATTATCACCTTCTTTTTGCATAACATGTCTTCTAAACAAGTACTGTCCTCACTTACAATTTCAGCAAAAACAATCATACCTACCGCTCTGACCTTAGCGACAGCAGTACCCTTAGTTAGAATATTCATAAATTCTAATGTGGAGGGGGCCACACTTGGCAGCATGCCCAAAGAGCTTGCCGCGACTATGGCTGATATATTTGGGCAAGCATGGCCTATGGCTGCTTCTTTTGTGGGTGCCCTAGGCGCATTTATATCTGGCTCTGCGACTTTTTCCAATATGATGTTTGCGGATTTACAACAGGCAACTGCACAAAAGTTAGGTATCGCCGAGCACCTTATATTAGCGCTGCAAATGTTGGGCTCTAACGCCGGTAATATGATTTGTGTCGTCAATGTTGTTGCCGCTTGTTCCGTTGTGGGACTAAACGGTAAAGAAGGTGCAGTGATAAGACTCACTTTACTGCCAATGATCGCATATTGTTTGTTAGTGGGTGTGGTCGCCACTATATGGCTTGGCGTTTTTTAAATACGAATATTGTCGCGAGTAGGCAAGCAATCACCCTTTGCCGCCATTATTTTTGATAGTTGCTCCGTGGAGACGTTTAGTCGTTACTCAACTTCTGTGGCCGGCCATTCGTCTTCTTCTAACAGCTTCTGGGTAATTAATTGTTCTCTCAACTCGTTAATGGTTTGTTTAAGTTCATCTCGTATCAAGCGTATGGCAGGGGAAATTAACTGGCGGCTTGGCAGTACTAACCACATTTCAGTCAAGGGGATTTTGTACTCTGGCATTAATCTTTTTAGCTTTCCAGATAGTAAGTCTTGGGCCACATCAATGGCTGATTTTTTAGCAATGCCCACTCCATCAACACACCAACGTCTGACAATATCGCCATCATTAACCGCTCGGTTACTGTTCATTTTAATTTTGAATTTTTGGTGCTGGTTATACAGCTCCCAAGCGTCGTGCACCACTTCATATAGTTTATAAAGCAGCGCATTATGCTGAGGGAGGTCATTAGGGGTCAGAGGTTCGCCGTGTTTAGCAATATAATGGGGCGCAGCACATAACACATGGGGAATATTGCAAATTTTAAACCCGTATAAATTTAAGTCTTTTACAGCTTCTTTGGTGATCGCACGTAATGCTACATCTATCCCGTCACGATAAAAGTCGGCTCGGCTATCACTAGCATGAAGGCGCAATGTCACTTCGCTGTAGTTACTCATAACTTTATTAAGTAAAACACGCATTAAATTTCTGCCCATCTCAGAAGATACCGCCATGCGTACTTCGCCAGTAATGGATTGCTGTTCTTCGTTTATTAATACTTGACCTTGTTGCAATAAATTCAACGCTTGTTGACATAGCGGCAGGTAGCGTTCGCCTTCAGGAGTAAGACGCAGTTGCCTGGTGGTGCGCACAAATAATTGAGCTCCTAGCTCTTGTTCAACACGCTTCAAAGAGACGCTGGCAGCGGATGAGCTCATATCTAATTTATTAGCAGCGGCGGTAATAGATAATAGCTCAGCAACCTTGAGCAATACTTGTAAATCAGCAATTTTCATTTAGGCCTCGTGTATATCGCGCAATAATAGTGAATTTCAGCTAAAACTATTATCCACGTTTTCGCGAAAGTGTATTAATGATTTGCCCATTTATCGAATAAATCTTAGGCCTTAGGATACTGTCATACTCAATCAATGGAGACGAACAAATGAGAACACTATTGAACATACCGACCTTAGCCTTAGTGGTTACACTTCTATCCCCTGTAGTTTTTGCAGATAAAACGGCTTCGAAAGTCGTGGTAGCAAATAATATTGAATGGGGCTACCTCAACCCACTTCGCGGTGAAAAAAGCCCTGGAGCAGCTGATCTCTGGGGGGATCGTACCACTGATTCTGCCACAGGCATGTTAGTACGTTTCAAAAAAGGCTTCGAGTCGCCACCACATATTCACAACATTACCTACCGCGGCATAGTGATTGAAGGACAAATGCATAACGACGATCCCAACGCAGAAAAAATGTGGATGCCAGCGGGCTCGTTTTGGACTCAACCTGCAGGTGAAGATCACACCACAGCGGCTAACACTGCGACTAACTTAATTTATCTTGAAATTGATTCAGGTCCCTATCTAGTTAAACCCTCAACAGAGAAGTTTGATAATGGTGAGCGCCCACTAAACCTGCACCGAGATAATATAGTTTGGCTAAACGACAGTGATCTAAATGATATTCAAGCGGCAGGTGCACTAACTAGTTATTTGTGGGGAAGCACCGCCGACATGAACGGAACTATGATTAGATTACCAGCAGGCTTTGATGGCGAAATTAGCACAGCAGCAAGTGAGTTCCGTGCAGTAGTAATTACTGGCGCGGTGGAGTACCTCTCAAAAGAACAAAAAACACCACAAAACCTAAGCCCAGGTAGTTACCTAGAATCAACGGGCAAGTTCAGTCATTCGCTTAAAAACAAAGGCGATACAGCCGCGACCATCTACATTCGCACCAATAACAAATACCGTGTGAAATAAAAGTGACTTCAGCCTTTAGTAATAATATTGCTAAAGGCTGAATACAGGTCATAACCATCAAGGGTACACATTGTCTCTGATAAATTTTTTGGTATCGATTGGAACTCATCTTCATTTTGCAGTGACAATGTTTTCCCTAAAACGTCTATCAATACTACTTTAGTTTAATACACTAATTCCCCTGTTGTGCTATAAACTCTTTATAGCAAGCTCATGAAGTACCACTCAAATCTTAGATTTTTATAATTTAAAGTACCCACTCTACTTTACATAAAATTGCTACACAGGCTCATGGATTGATGAAAACAAAAAATAATAGGGTTAAAAAAGCGTTACCATTTTTAACTATTATGTTCTTAGTCTTCAGTTTAATTATCTTGTGGAGCTTTTTCACTCTTATTCACGGCAGTCAATTGCACCAACTCAACATGCGTCATTTCAAATATACTAGCGAATTGAATGCTTTAATTTCCAAACGCGCAGAGCTTGTTTCTCTTAAAGAGACGGTAGACCTTGAACAAATTAGACTAGCATTGATCAATGTGCGCAATCAGCCAGATACCTGTTTAGCCACTATTGATAACACTGATAGAATCCTAATGAAGCTGATTGGTACCGAGGCAATTATTAGCATTTGTGAAAATGACATCCAAAGTGCAGATCTAGCACTCGCTATGTTGGAGCGTTATCAAAAAGGTGAAGTCGATATACAGGCTTTGCAAAATCAATTAGTGTCAGCACTGGCAGATTTTGAGAGCAACTCTACTGAATTTGAATACCCAGTAGAAAAAACCAATGATTTTATTGCCAAGGCAACCGTTTGGCTGATCATTTTATGCTCGGCTATTGTACTTTTAGTCACTCTATTTATATCTATTTCAGTCTCACGAGTACTGACTAAACGAGAAGAGGCAATGAAAGCCCTCGCAGAAAGTGAGGAGCGAAATAGAAAGCTAGCCTTTTTAGATACGTTAACCGGTTTACCGAACCGAAATATACTTGAAAATTATATTAACCAAGCCATTGCAAAAGCCTCACGAGAACACTCATCTTTTGCGGTAATGTTTATAGATCTAGATCAGTTCAAAGATATTAACGATACCCTTGGTCATTCTGTGGGTGATAAGTTACTAGTTAAAATGGCCAATCGTATTTCACTTGCAATGCGCGAAAACGACTTGGTGGTACGTTTTGGTGGTGACGAATTTGTCGCCATCACAGATTGTTTTGACTCAGTAGAGACTATCGATTCTGTCGCTAATAGAATTATCGAAACTATTAAAAAACCTATCCACATAACCGATTCTGAAATACTCATTACTGCTAGTATTGGCATTGCCTGCTACCCAGAAAATGGCAATAACACAACTTCTTTGTTGAGCCACGCAGATACTGCCATGTATCAGGCTAAGAACGCGGGTAAAAATCAATTTCAGCCATACGACCAAGTCTCTGCAAGTATACAAAACCGTAAGTTGAGTATTGCCAAACAGCTACATCACGCCATTGAAAACAATGAATTTAGTTTGGTTTATCAACCTATAGTTAAACTATCCACAGGTCAAACAGTGGGCAGCGAAGCCTTGATACGTTGGACCAATGCAAATGATGAAGTAATTGGTCCAGATGAGTTTATCCCTATAGCGGAACATTCGGGACAAATCATTGAAATTGGTTATTGGGTATTAGAACGAGCATGTCAGCAATGTAAAGAATGGCATGATGCAGGGGCTGTTAATCATGTTATGGCCATAAACGTGTCTTCCCATCAATTAAAAGCTCCATTATTTACGACACGTCTTGCTGAGATTTTAACAAAACTGTCGTTACTGCCAACGAGCATTCATATTGAAATCACCGAAAATTTTGCGGTAACCGAAGACGAACGCTGCGTAAGTACTTTGCACGAGTTAGCTAAGTTAGGTACTAAACTGCTACTAGACGATTTTGGAACGGGCTACTCCTGTTTAAGTTACTTAAAAAACTTACCTTTTGACGTATTAAAAATAGATAAGAGTTTTATGCCCGCCAACAACACTATCGCCTCAACTATTATTGCTATGGGCCATGAATTAAATATGGAAGTTATCGCGGAAGGGATTGAAACCCAAGATTGTTACGATTTTCTAAATAATCTCAAATGCCAATATGGACAAGGATACTTGTTTCAAAAACCCGTCCCTCCCAGTGAGTTCGATATATTTAAAAAGTTTAACTAAACGAATAAACATGACTGTCCAGTTAATTTTTAATTGAGTCTTTTTTGCGTTATTTCATAAATAAATAGCCCTCTACCTTTTATTTCACGGCAATTCAAATGATAACTTGGTTTATTTCCATTCATTGGAACTTTAACAGTAATATGCAATGGAGCGTTTGGATCATAGCCTCCCTCTTTCGCTGTAGATTTAATTGTCCATAAGTCTCGTGCCATTTGATTTATTAGTTGTTTGGCGCCTCGCCTTGCAACTCCACTTGTAGAATTTAATAGATTGTATAATGTTTCTGGACCAATTTTAGCCCAGCCCCGTCCTTCTGTTATTGGTTGGTACTGACCTAGATTTTTACGAAAGTTCCTTATAAATCTTTCATGAGTTGTTGTTTCATTCATCTTGGAAGCTCCTTTTTATAATAATTTACATAGCTGTCTTGTTACGCTTAATGGTTATCAATATCGATAACTCGACCAGAGCACGCCTGAATATATCTGGGTGCTTCTTCCGATGCATATAACACAACTGCTTGCCTTCCATTTAGACAAATAACCGAACGCCAACCTAATCCGGAAAAATCACTAGTGTTAATTTCTTCTTCCTCTATTAGAGATGCTCTAGTTCTTGTTATATAGAAAATAAGATCAAGCTCTTTCTTAGATTTTTCGTATTTTCCAATGTCGGATAAAGTTTCAGTTTGAGTAACAATCAAGTCATATATTTTAGCCACTGCAGGAACATCTTCAACAATCGAAGGAAGTTGAAGATCGTTAAGACTCTGAATTGATTTAATTGAGTTATACGTATCTTTTACTCGCTTTCCACGTAAAGTGTTGGGATTGGTTATTTCTTTAATTTGAAAATTAGCATCAACAAATCTCACATCAACTTTACTACTTTGTTCTAGCGACTTGATCTCAGTTTCTTTAAATGGGTGTTTAATAACGCGGAGGAACTCAGATACTACCCAACGTTCTCTTTTTTCTTTTCCAAGATTCGAGTAAAAATCAAGGTCTTCACGCGCTTCATCCTTTAGGTGTTGCAAAATTTCATTATCATTCATTTACAGACTCCTATGCGAATTTTAATTTACATTATGATAGCTGTTAACTCTTTATTACATAGAGGCTTAATATTACTTTTTGATAGGTCATTGCGTTCTTGAAAGTGCTCAGAAGGCACGAAGAAGATAAAGGTTCTTCCTCCTTTCACATTCCAACCTACAGCTATAAAAGATTTCTCTTCTACCCACTTTTTGTCTCCACCTTGATAAGGGATTAATTCATTAGGATTTGAACCTGATAACGCCGTGATATGAACTAAACCTAAATCGCTTTCAATTACGACAAGATCTCTATGTCCAGCAGAGTTAGTTCTGTTTTCGATGACTCTAGCATTGAAGTTTAAGGTGTTTAGATGTTCGCAAACTAAGATGGCTAACGATTTTTTTCTTTGTTGGGGATTATCACCCTTGATTTTTGACACAGACTTCCTTATTCGTATAACGGGGCTGGTGAAAAAGTTGGTTTTGACCACGAATTAACATGACTGTCTCGTTAATTCGCTTTAGCTTGTACTTCAGTATTCATTCGATCTGACATTCTTTCATGAACAGAGTTTGAAACAACATCCAAATAAGTTGCAAAAACCGCTGATACTACATCCATGAGATATTTCCTTTATGTTTCCGATTAGCTAATATTTCGTCTGACGATATTATGTCTTGGTCAATCATTACAAGTTAACATGATTGTCCGCAAATTTTGCTAGCCAAACTTGCTAAACGAAACTTCTAAGCCGTTTGTCATTGGTTTGTAACCAGATGAAAAGTTTACTTATAGGCTTTGAGGAAGACTCAAATGCTAAAATATAGTTAATACATGCGCGGATTAGCATTACTACTGCTTGCCCTTCCCAATTGACATTTACTTCAGGTTCTTCGAGCTTTCTAAAGTGTTTAATTGAATTACGTGCATAGTTTAGATGACCATCTCTAATTTCTTTATCACTTAAGTCAAGACCATATTTTTCTCTCAGACCTTTAGGGAAATAATCATTTGCGGGTATCTTACCTTTATATTTAGCGTGTTTGCCGAGAATTTCCTCTGCAGCTCCAGCGAGTGTGATTGTGCAAATATAATCTTGTTCATCAAGGAACAAAGCTATTGCTTTTTCCAGTTGATGTATTGCGATGTGTACCTTTTTCATTCGATTAACAATTTACTCAATAACAAAACTGAGACCATATTTTTATTTGGCCATCTCGTACTTCTGTTATAAACGTATTCCATTTTTCACGCAAAAGATACTCGGTTTAATTCTCCATGTCTTTAGTCGGCAAAGCCGATGCTCTTGATTTACCCTCGACTGAATGCTCGCCGCTTATTTGTTCATTTTTGTAGGTCAAACGCCATGGATAGGCGATTGAGTAATAGCTCGTATGGAACGAATTATTACGACCTGCAAAAATTAATAAATAGGTGGATGAAGATCATTTCCCTCGAGCGGCCCTTTTTGTTTACTTTTTGCGGCTGTAGGTAAAAAGTAAATCGCACAGAAGGGATTCTATGTGAAAAAAGCCATGGATGGCAGTAAGCGCCAGCGCATGCTTTAAAGCCTCAATGACAAAGTCATAACCCCGCAACCCCATGCAATGCCCCCTCCAGCGTTGACGCTAAACAAGATGATCTGCTACCATCCGCCCCCAATTTTTTGCTCTGGGATTACGCCCCAACTCGCAAGGTAATAATATGTCTGAACTCTTACAATCTACATCTCCAAAATACGTGGTCTGCGCGTTATACAAATTTGTCTCTCTTGAAAACTTCAAGGAACTCCGTCAACCCTTACTGCAGTTTATGGAGTCGAACGATATCAAAGGTACTTTGTTACTTGCTGAAGAGGGCATTAACGGTACTGTATCGGGTACTCGCCAAACTATTGATGCATTGCTTAATTGGCTTAATGCTGATGAACGCCTTAATCCGATTTCGGTTAAAGAATCTCTGGATGAAACTCAGCCTTTTCATCGCACTAAGGTGAAGCTTAAAAAAGAAATAGTGACGATGGGTGTTGAAGGAATCGATCCTCGCAAGACAGTGGGTACTTACGTAAAGCCTGCTGACTGGAACGATTTAATATCCGATCCAGACGTATTATTAATTGATACTCGTAACGATTATGAAATTGAAATCGGCACCTTTAAACATGCTGTAAACCCTAACACTGAGTCGTTTAGAGAGTTTCCTCAATATGTGAAAGATAATTTAGACCCAGACAAAAACAAAAAAGTAGCGATGTTTTGTACCGGGGGGATTCGCTGCGAGAAATCTACGGCTTATTTAAAAGAGCAAGGGTTTGATGAGGTGTATCACCTTGAAGGCGGTATTCTTAAATATCTAGAAGAAGTACCTAAAGACAATACCCTATGGGAAGGCGATTGTTTTGTATTTGATAACCGTGTGGCCGTTAATCATGATTTAGAAAAGAGTCATTACGATCAGTGTTATGCCTGTCGATTACCAATTACAGAAGAAGATAAACAAAGTCCTGTATTTGAAGCGGGGGTGAGTTGTCCTAAATGTTATGGTAAACATAGTGAAGAACAGATTGCGCGTTTCAGAGAGCGTGAAAAACAAGTCAATTTAGCTCGTGAGCGTGACGAGGAACACTTAGGTTTAGAAGCGCGCAAAGCGATAAAACTTCGACGCCAGCAAAAAGCAGCAACTCGTCGCGCGCAACGAACTGCTATGGGTAAAAGCAACGGTTGATAAATTAACCGAAAAGACCTTCTAATACTAATAGCTCATAGACCCTACTTGTTATAAACGGTAGACTTAGGTCATTACATAAAAGGTTGAAGAAACTATGTCTGATAAAGTATTAACTCCAGAACAAATTGCTGAAGCTCGCAAAGAATTTGATTTCTTTGATGAGGACGGTAGCGGCACAATAGGCTTACGTGAGTTTATTGAATTATTGACAGTATTATCGCCCAAAACTAAAGCAAGCCATGTAGAAGAGGGGTTTGGTTTAATCGATAAAAATCATGATGGCTCTATAGACTTTGATGAGTTTTTGGAATGGTGGCGACAGTCTTGGTGGGAATACTAAGCTAAAAGCTTGATCATGTTTTATTTCGAGGGTTTCAAGTATTTGGAGCCCTTTTTTGTTTTAAAACTGAGTATTATATTGTGGGCTTAGTTTTTGTAAGATAGCCCCATATAAATTGAAAGATTAATGACGTTTCCCCTCACTAATCTCTTTTGAACTTACTTAATTTGGAAACCTTAATATGTCAGATGCAACGTATGTCCCTCCTAAAGTCTGGACTTGGGACGCTGGAAGCGGCGGAAAGTTTGCGAATATCAATCGGCCCGTAGCAGGTGCAACCCATGATAAAACCTTACCAGTTGGTAAACACCCTCTTCAGCTACACTCGTTAGCTACCCCCAACGGTGTAAAAGTCACGGTAATGTTAGAAGAATTACTGGCGGCTGGTTTTACTGGGGCTGAATATGATGCTTACATAGTGAATATTATGGAAGGAGAACAGTTTGGCAGCGATTTTGTGGCTATTAATCCTAACTCGAAAATACCCGCTTTAATGGATAACAGCACTACCCCCGCTACGCGAGTCTTTGAGTCCGGTGCTATTTTATTGTATTTGGCCGAAAAGTTTAATGCGTTTTTACCTAGCGACCCTGCTAAAAAGCCAGAGTGTCTGTCGTGGTTATTTTGGCAAATGGGTAGTGCGCCGATGTTAGGTGGCGGGTTTGGTCATTTTTATGCTTATGCACCAGAAAAGTATCAATATCCGATTGATCGTTATGCGATGGAAGTAAAACGTCAACTAGATGTATTGAATATTCACTTAGCTGATAAAGATTATATTTGTGGTGACGAATACACCATTGCAGATATCGCAATATGGGCATGGTATGGCGCGATGGTATTAGGCAAGCTATATGAAGCTGCTGAGTTTTTAGATGTCGCCTCATATAAAAACCTACTAGGATGGGCTGAAAAAATTGATGCTAGGGACGCGGTTCAGCGCGGTAAGATGGTGAACCGCAGTTGGGGAGATCCCGCGGGGCAACTTCGCCAGCGCAATGATGCCAGTGATTTTGAGAACAAAACGCAAGATAAGCTCGAAACGCCAGAATAGGAAGGCAAATTCATTATCAAAGTTTGGTTCAAGTTAGCCTTTAGGGTTGATCGTCCGTATATATACATTTATAGAACAAATCGAATAAGTAAATGTATATTGCTGTAGTACCTTACCCTGAATTACTAGAGATAATTAATATTAAGTTTTAGTGGTTTTACTATCTTAGCGGTAATGGAAGTCGTACTTTTGCTCTTTGACGCTTAAGTCTACTCAGTTTTTAGGAGTGTATTATCTTGATAGATACCCTCGTTAAGCATACATTTGCTTCAAGGAAAATAACGGTGCTGGTTGTGGAAGACGACCCTATTAGTGCCATTATATCTACTCAGGCTTTGTCAGATATTTATATTACCCATCATGTGTCAGATGGCAGGAGCGCTGTGGATTATTGTTTAGTGACGCCACCTGACTTAGTGCTAATGGACATCAATATGCCAGGAATAAGCGGTCTAGAAGCCTGCGGTATTTTGAAACGTAACGTGCTAACAAAAGATATTCCTGTGGTGTTTATTACAGCAGCGAGTGATCCTCAGTCAGAGGATGAATGTTGGGACGCTGGTTGTGTTGATTTTATTAGCAAACCGTTTTCCGTTAAAACGTTACGGCATAGGGTTAACTCACACTTATCGGTAAAAATTCTCACTGATGAACTTAAGCGGTTAGCTAACACCGATGGTTTAACCAATATTAAGAACAGACGTTTCTTTGATGAATATATTTTAAAACAGTCAAAGCTCGCCGCTAGGCATCAAGAATCTCTAGGTTTGCTGTTGGTCGATATCGATTTTTTTAAGCAATACAATGATACCTATGGTCACCTTAGGGGGGATGACTGTTTAAAAATAGTGGCAGAAACACTCTCTCAAGCATTTGATAGGCCAACTGATTGTGTTGCTCGGTATGGTGGAGAGGAATTTGTCGTGGTGTTGCCAAGGACTGATTTTGAAGGCGTCCAATATCTTGGTCAACGTTTATTAGTGAAGGTTCGAGAGCTTAGTATCGTCCATGAAGGCTCGCCTTTTTCTAAAATTACCGTAAGTATTGGTGGGGCTTTAGTTGAGCGGGGAACACTTCAAACAGACCAAGCTATCGAGCGGGCTGATAAACTACTATATGCAGCCAAGCGAGCGGGGCGCGATCAATTCTTGATCGCTTAGCCAATTAATGTCTATGCAGAAATACAATTGCTCTCATTCGAGAGCGACTTCAAGCGTTGCTCGGCCAAATTAAAAATGTCTACTTCATCTGCCGTTGTAGCAAATGATGCCAATCCTGTACTTACAGTTACAATCCCCCTAGCTGATTGCGGATGCGGGATTGCGTGTTTTTCATATTTATTAATTATTTCGTTAGCAATAAACTTTGCGCCTCTTAAATTGGTGTTAGGTAATACAACGACTAGTTTATGTTCGTCATAGCGAATTGCAGCATCTGTTGGATAGTGCAACAGTTCGCAAATTGTCGTGGCTAACAACTTAATACATGAATCGCCTTCGGGTTGTCCGTGAATTCCGATGAAATCTTCGAAGTGATCTATATCTACAATTACTAATGACAAATCAGTATTGCTGCGTTGGCATATGTGAAGCTGTTGTTTGTAATAATCATCAAAAAAACGACGGTTACGTAACCCAGTTAGTTTGTCATAAATGGCTAAATGCTTTAATTTATTGGATTCTAGCTTAAGTTGAATATGTACTTCTACACGTTTTAATAGAGTTTTGGGCGAAACAGGCTTAGACACAAAATCTGTCCCTCCTGCTTCCCAGCACTTGAGTTCGTCTTCAATACCGCTTAGTGATGTGGAAAATATAATTGGGCAATCTTCCATTCCCTCTAAACTCCTCAGGATTTTACAGGTGGTGTAACCATCTAAACCTGGCATCATTACGTCTAATAAAATTAGATCAGGCAAGTTTTTTTGGCAAAATTCAATGGCTTCTTCACCTGAATGCGCGGAAAAAACGTTTTTGAATTGCTCAAATGCTTTACTTAAAATAGCGGTGTTTAGGCGATCGTCATCGACCAGCAATATAACAGCACTGGAAATATCCTTTACAGAATGGTCAATTATCTGCTTTACCATGTTTATTCTCCTTCAAACTAATTCACAGCAATTAAGTGAACTAAACTATCCGGATAATAGTTGTAAGAATTGATACTCACAATTCAACTTTAGTAGTAAAAGCTCGAATTAATTTGCAAGTTAAGTTGAATAATTGGAAGACTACAGAAGAGGAAAAACAGCCACAACCAAGTCTAAATTGTTTGTGGCTAGTTAATGAATTTATTAATGTTTAGCAGCGTATTCTTCGTTGGCTTTCCAAACACGCATGAAGTTTCCAGCTAGTATCTTGACTATGTCGTTGTCACTGTATCCGCGATCTAATAAACCTTGGATCAAATTAGGGTAAGTCGAGACATCTTTTAGGTCTGTGGGCAGTGAGTCGCCGACGCCGTCGTAATCTGAGCCGATACCCACGTGATCAATGCCAATAAGTTTAACAACATGGTCGATATGGTCTAGTACACTGTCTAATGTGGCGTAGGGCAGAGGATTTTCTTTGTTAAACTTGGTGATGAATGCCTTAAATTCATCGCTGTCTTTACCCAACTTTTCAGCGGCCTTTTTTTGCTCAGCTCTACGATTTTTGCTCCACGCATTGGCGCGTTTAGTAACAAAAGTAGAACCAAAGTTAATTTGTACCACCCCCCCATTTTTACCTAGAGCTTTGATCATGGCGTCGTCCATATTACGCTCAAATCCAGGCGTAAAAGCCCGCAGTGAAGAGTGAGAAGCAATAACAGGTGTTTGACTGATTTCTATGGCTTGATAAAAGGCCGCATCAGATACGTGAGATATATCTACTAAGATACCTAGATTGTTCATTTCTTTGACTAGTTCTTTACCAAAAGGGCTAAGGCCTTTCCACTTGCGACGCAAATCGTATGACGAATCGGAGATATGGTTAGCCATAGAATGAGCCAAAGTAATGTAGCGAATACCTCTATCGTAAAAGTGTTTTAAATTGGCTAAGTCACCTTGAATAGGCGAGCCATTTTCCATTCCTAATGGCAATGAAATCAGCCCTTTTTCAAATTGTTGTTGTACATCTGCAGAGCTAGTTGCAATGGCAAACTTATTGGGAGCGCGGCCTACTATGGCTTCTACATAATCGATGAGTTTGTCAGCTAATTTAGTTGAATTAGCAGAATTATCTAGGCTTGCTGGAATATAAATCGACATAAAAGGCGCATTGAGTCCACCTTGTTTGGCTCTAGGGTAGTCAAAATCACCACTTGCTGTGGCTTTAGTGACATCCACCCACTTCTCTTCTAGGCGATAAGGCACATCGATATGAGAATCAATAATAATATTTTCTTGGGCTAGTTTGTTCGCTTTTTCACTGACAGTGATAGCAGCGACATGACTGGCACACACTACACTCAAAGCAAAGGTTGCCGAGATTTTAAGTATTTTTTTCACAAATGTCGTCTCCGTTATATTAACTGTCTTCCGTCGTATTGATTGAATTAGATTTAGTTGTTTTGTTTGTAATGATTGTTGAGGAGAATTCCCTGCAAGCAGTGTATAGGTTGCTGAATTAAAGTGAAAGAGCCTCATAAATTAGATGCTCTGTCACTTTCGATAATGAATCTGCTAACTCACTCTAGTTAAATGAAAAATTAAACTATTTTGCGGTGTGAGCAACGGCATTTGCATGCCTAATTGCATTAATAATTCACCAGAAAATTGTTTGCCATCTATATCAGGAAGGTTGGTTTTAAAATTGAAAACCGAGGCTTTGGGCCAGTGCTCACCTGATTTTGTAGGCCAGATAATCTGCAATTTATATAGAGCCTGTTTATCGAGCCCGGCAAAATAGAATTGTTCTGGTAACGAAGCTGAACTGCAAGCTACTAGGCTACACGAAAACAACGCTTCGGATTTGTCTTGAGATACAATGCCTAAACCATGCATATATTCCGGTAGTTCAAGGCGAAATAAATCTCCAGAATGCACTAATTGTCTATGTTTTTTATACAAAGTGATCATGGCTTTGAGTTCAACAATTTCGTCCTCGGTTAACTCCCTTAAGTCCATTTCCATTCCCATGTGACCAAACAACACGACAGATGCGCGCATCGCCATGTTGACCGTTCTATGGGTTATATGGCAATCTCTTGGACCCACATGTGTACCCATCAATTCCGCAGGGAAAAAGTAGGAAAACCCTTTTTGAATCTTTAATCGTTCTAGCGCATCGTTTGAATCAGATGTCCAAATACGGTCGGTATGAGCTAATACGCCATAGTCAGCACGACCGCCGCCAGAGGCACAGCTTTCGATCTCTACATTGGGGTGTGCAGATTTTAGTTTGGCTAATAATCGATAAAAAGCACGGGTCTGATTGTGAATAGCGGGCTTGCCATTAGCATCACCGGGATGATTTATATCTCTATTCATGTCCCATTTAATATAGGAAATGTCATATTCAGTTAGCAAACTGTCAATGCGTTCGAATAAATAATCGAATACCTGAGTACGACTTAAGTCTAATACTAGTTGACTACGAAAGCCGAGTTGTGGATTAGGAGGGGTAGATAACACCCATTCTGGATGAGCTCGAAATAAATCGCTGTTTGGATTAATCATTTCCGGTTCAAACCAAAGACCAAACTCTAGACCTGCGGCTTTAACATGTTCAATTAGCGGGCCTAATCCATGGGGATAGTATTGTTGGTCGACGTACCAATCGCCTAGACCTGCTGTGTCATCATTACGACCAATAAACCAACCGTCATCTAATACAAAACGTTCTGCGCCTATGCTAGCAGCTCGTGTCGCTAAGTCTTTTAAGGTGTCTTGATTATGGTCAAAATAAATGCCTTCCCAAGTGTTGTAGTGAACTGGGCGAGGTTTGTTTTTGACTGTTTGGCGAATTAAATGGCTGCGCACGTATTGATGGTATTGCTGAGACAGTGAAGATAATCCTTGATTACTATAACTGGCATACAATGTGGGCGATTGGTAACTTTGGCCTTTCTGTAAAATGATTTCACCCGGCAAAAGTAACTCGCCCATTTGTACGTAAGCTCGGCCATCCCCCATTTTCTCAGCCACAATTTTATGGTTTCCACTCCAACCTAAGTGGAAGCCATAAGCTTCACCTTGCAATTGGTTGGTGTTTTTGGTGCGCATGATGAGCCCGGGAAAACTATCATGTGAGGTTCTACCGCGGCGATTTTCTCTGACATAGGATCCAAAATGTTGTTCAAGCTGGTGCTCTTGAAACTCTCCAGCCCAATGCCCTTCAAAACCTATTATATGCTGACAGTTACTAGGAATGGGAAAGGTCGCCGCTGCGCACCAATCCACGTGAATCGCGGATTCACTATTGTTAATTAGCTTAGTGGCAATTTCGAGGACATCGGTTTCGGCATCCATTTTGAGGGTATGGATAGCTGTTACATGACGGCTTGTATCAACATTGGTGATTGTATAGTGGTTGGGTGCGACGGTTTCAAATTTTGATATTTCAGGGGCCACTGACCACTGATCTGTCTCGCCGTGTAAGCTTAGACCTGGATGGCCTATATACCCTTGCCCAGTAGTTGGAGTGATGGCTAGACCAATTTCTTGCATAGGTGAGGCCGGCGCTTCTTGCCTCAGGCGTAACAAGTCCATCATCTGCCCGGTGCTTTGTTTAGATAAACGGTCACGCCAATAAATAATTTGTGGCGTCTCATTGTTGCAATCGATGACCAAACTACTGTTTCGTCCGGACATAGATATATAGTTGTGTGAAGAATTGGACATGGCTTAACCCCAGAAAGTTGTTTGCATAATCGACAGCAAAAATTGGCTGCAGTTATGCCTCAGAGCAATATTTTTTGCAATTAAAACTAATCACTTTCTCGGTAGTAGATAAGTGAATAGATAACGCAATAGATAAGTAAAAAACGAATTTGTTAAGGTTTTGTGGTGTCTGCGGGCTGATTGTTAATAAAATATAAATGGAATTGAATTGCAAATATCATTGAAAAAAATACTCTTCTGTCTTATATAAGTGTAAGTTAGTGCTGCAATTAGGATAGCTGCAGCGACATACTTAGCATTTATCTTGATTGTTGAAACAAGTTTTAGCACTGAAATTAGAGGGGAATATAAACCTGAGTGTTAACTAAAACTTTTTCTAATGTAGAAATGTTAGCAAATTGTAACTGCATCAGTCAGTGCTAACAGTGGTGAATTGACCCAATAATAGAATGATAAAAATAATAAGGTCGATGAAACGACAATACCCTACACCTACAAAATAAAAACTATTTACACAATAACAGGACACATTACATGAAAAAGAATTACCTATGGACAGCGGTAAAAGCCGCCTTGATAGTACCAACAGCGAGTATGAGTATATCTTCGGCCGTTGCGCAAGAAGTACCCGCAAACGACGAAACTGAAGTTATCGAGGTCAGAGGTTTAATCAGTAGTCTCAAGCGTGCTTTCTCTGATAAAAAAGAAGCCTTGATTGTTTCAGATGGTATTGCAGCTGAAGATTTAGGTAAATTCCCTGATCAAAACGTTGCTGAATCTTTGCAACGTATAACAGGTGTGGCTATTGACCGCAGCGGTGGTGAAGGGCAGTTAATTTCTGTGCGTGGTTTTGGTCCGCAATTTAACCTAGTAACAGTTAATGGACGTCAAATGGCGTCTGAAAGATCAGGTCGAGAGTTTAGCTTTGATACCTTAGCCTCGGAATTGATTGCTGGAGCAGACGTTTACAAAACATCCAATGCGTCGAATCAAGAGGGGGGGATTGGCTCTTACATCAATCTAAAAACAGCGAAACCTTTTGATTTGGATGGTTTTAAAGCCGTAGGTAGTGCAAAAGCGACTTACGATAGCCTTTCAGAAAGTACCACTCCTGCATTTTCTGGTTTAGTCAGTAACACCTTTATGGACAACAGGTTAGGCGTTTTAGCATCTTTGTCTGTGCAACAACGTGACGCTCAAATCAACCAAGCAGACACCCGCGGTTTTTATCGTGTGGATCGTATTGCAACCAACGACTTTGATGCGGCTACAGGTGCAGGTAAAGAAGCCTTTAACGTATGGGTACCGCGAAACCTTGATTTAACTTCGAATGAAGAAGACAGGACTCGTACTAGTGGGACCTTAGTCGTGCAATATGCCGCCACAGATGAATTGACTATTACGTTTGATGGTTTGTACTCAAAGTTTGAAGTTGAATCTCAAGTAAGTAACTATGCAAACTGGTTTACTCCAGGTAATTTCCGTGACTTTGAAGTTGATGCAGCCACTGAAACAGTCACCTATTGGTCGCACAATGCCTTTGATGACCCTATGGGCTCTGGCTCTGGCGCGACTGACTTTGTGCAACAAGGTTTAGACCGCAATGTGAAAATTCAGGGATTTGGTTTCAATGCTGATTGGGATCTATCTGAACAATTAAATGTGAATATCGATATTTCAACTTCGTCTGCAGAAGACTTAAGTGGTGACCAAAGCCGAGTATTTACAGTAATGGGTTATGCCAATGGTTATACCTATGACTTTACTGGTGGCGGTGATTTACCTTCGTTTTCATCTGATGGAATTGATGGGCCTTTTACTGAGTCAGATGCAAGTAAACTTCGCGCCCACTACGTTGAACGTGGCGGTGATGAACGTGAAGATGAGATCACCGAAATGCGCGCTGATTTTACCTATACACCAGATAGCGATACCTTTACTCAGTTAAGATATGGTTTGTACACACAAGATAGAACAAAGTCAGCTAAAGTTTTCCAATCTCCAAGCTTACCTAATTGTTTCTACTGTGGTTACGGTTTAGATGTGCCGGATGATTTGGCTTACTTAGTGACACCCAATGGCTGGTTTGACGGGATCCCAAGCTCGTTTTATGGCTATGATGTTGACGCCTATTTAAGCTTTTTGGAATCAGACGAAGCCATCGCAGGGCAATCGGCAAATCGTGGTGAAGATGCTGCAGCTAATATTGCCGCCTTTGCAGCATTAGAAGGCTACACGCCAGTTGAGTTAGGTACAAGTTTTGAAATTGATGAAGAAATCTTTGCCGCTTATGCAGACTTTGTATTCCAAGGTGATCTCGGTGACATGCCATGGACAGTAAACGTTGGCTTTAGATACAGTGAAACCACCACTACTGCTTCAGGTAACCAAGCGACGTTATTGGATATTTCACAAAATCCACTAGACGGAACAATACTTGATCAAACGTATCAAGTTGACGCTAACGGACAACGTGTATCGGTACCTATTTCTCTAAAAAATACTTATACCAATTTATTACCTAGTTTAAACGTTAAGTTTGAAATTGAAGAAGACATGTTATTGCGTTTTGGTTATTCAGAAACCTTAACTCGACCTACAATGGCAGACATGCGTCCGGTTACTAATATAGGTACAACTCGCCCTGACTTATTATTAGCAAGTGGTGGTAACCCTTATTTATCACCATTTTTGTCAACTAACTGGGATGTATCTTATGAATGGTACTATGCCGACGCTAGTGCTGTGTCTATAGGTTTGTTTAGCAAAGAAGCCGAAGGTTTTATCAGTTCAACACCGGCAGCAGAAACCTTTAACTTGGCCAGTGGCAGTTATGAATTTCAGGTTACACGACCTAGAAATGGCGCAGAAGCAACTGTACAAGGCCTGGAAATGGCATGGACTCAAACTTGGGAAAATGGTTTTGGTTTCCAAGCTAACGCAACTATTGTTGACAGCACGAGCGAAGATGACTTTCAGTTAGAAGGCTTAGGTGATTCTCAGAACATAGTGGCTTTTTATGAAAAAGACGCGTTCCAAGCGCGAATCGCTTTCAACAACCGTGAGTCGTTCCTACAAACTTTACGTAACGGTGATACTGGTGAACCAGAGTATGTCGATACTTATGGACAATGGGATGTCAGTGCTAGTTATGACATAAATGAAAATTTCACTGTGATATTTGAAGGTATCAATATTACTGACGAATATACGTCAAAAAGCGGCCGTATCTCGAGTCACTTCACTGAGCAAGTTCGCTCTGGTGCTCGATATGCAGTTGGTGTGAGAGGTTCATTCTAGTAAGGTAGTAGCTCTTAAAATTGAAAAGGGGACTTGTTCCCCTTTTTTGCTGGATGTAACTTAACTCAATGGTATAAGGTGGACTTTTGGCGGGCGATATAAAACGAATTATTGTTCTAGGTGGTGGCACTGCTGGGTGGATCACTGCTGGCATTTTAGCTAAAAAACATGCGTCAAATCCAAAACAGCAAAATGTCCAAATCAGTTTAATTGAATCGGCTGACATTGCGGTTGTTGGAGTGGGAGAAGGGACCTGGCCTACAATGCGCAAAACCTTGGCTCAACTGGGTATTTCTGAAACTCAGTTTATCAGGCACTGTGGCGCCACTTTCAAACAAGCCAGTAAATTTGTTAATTGGATCCATGGTGAAAATGATGTGTATTATCATCCGTTTACCGAACCACAAGGCTTTAACAAAGTAGATCCGGCTCCTTATTGGCAGTCTTTTGTTGCGCCGGGATGTTCGTTTTCTGAAGCGGTGAGTTTTCAACAGTTTTTATGTGAAAATAATTTAGCCCCAAAGTCTATTGCTAATAAAGAATTTGAAGTGGTTGCGAATTATGGTTATCACTTAGATGCATCAAAGTTTATCGCGTTGTTACGCGAACATTGTACATCACAACTGGGTGTTCGACATATTTGCGATACCGTAGAACAGGTTATTCAGAACGATAATGGCGACGTTAAATCATTGCAAACTAAAGCTAATGGTCAGCAACATGGGGATTTGTTTGTCGATTGTTCTGGGATGCGCAGCAAATTGCTTGGCGAAACCTTAAAGGTACCGTTCAAACCATGTGACCAAATATTTATTGCCGATACCGCTTTGGCAACACAAGTTCCCTATGCCCAACCCCAAGACCCGATTGCCTGTCAAACTATCGCTACGGCGCAAAGTGCTGGTTGGATTTGGGACATAGGATTACAAGACAGACGTGGAGTAGGATACGTATATTCTAGTGAGCATTGTAGTGATGACGATGCTCTAGATACCTTGGCTAAGTACATAGGCTGTGAAACTGTAGATAGTGTAAAAAAAATACACTTTAAACCAGGGCATAGAGAGGTGTTTTGGAAAAATAATTGTGTGGCAGTGGGATTATCAGCTGGTTTCTTAGAGCCCCTTGAGGCATCAGCGTTAATGCTGATTGAAACTTCTGCGAATTATATCGCTGAACAACTACCTGCAAACACTGAAATTATGCCTATAGTGGCGAAACGGTTTAACGCTATGATGTTAAAAAAGTGGCGCGGCGTGATTGATTTTCTAAAGTTACATTATGTATTGAGTGAACGTCCCGAGCCCTTCTGGCAGCAGAATCGGCAAACTCAGAGTATTCCTGATTCCCTAAAAGAACTATTAGCATTGTGGCGATATAATTCACCGAGCGAATATGACTTTACTGACAATGTGGAAGCGTTTAGCGCAGCCAGTTACCAATATATTCTGTATGGGGCCGGATTCAAATCAGATTTTACTCAGATGCAACAAATTTATAACCAAGGGCAAGCGGCACAAAAACAGTTGTTGATGACCCATAAACGCATTGAACAACTCAAATATACTTTGCCAAAACATCGCGAACTTATCGATAAGGTAAGTAGCCTTGGTTTTTCAACTATTTAATGACAGCTATCAAGAGATAAATATGTCTAATTATGTATTACTTGATCCTGCTAAGCATCAGGATATAAAAATAAAAGCACACAGTAACTTTTCATTTAGCAAACACCAGCACCAAGTGTCGTTAGTGGTTCACGAGTTTGGGGCCGCGGCAAGTAGCTTTCCTGTTGTTTATATGAAAGAGCCACAACAAGGACAATTTCGAGCTGTAGCGTTGTTAAGCCTTATTGCCGGTGAAAACCACTTTTATAGTGACAAGGAATGGCAAGGTGTACATTTGCCTTCTGCTTTTTTACGCACACCTTTCGAACTCGGGCCTGATCCTAGCCAAGAAAAAACCCTTACCCTTTACCTTGATGATCACAGTGATTATGTCAGTACAACTGAAGGTGAAGCTTTGTACCAAGACGGTGAACCCAGTCAATTTTTACAAGAAGTTCAAAGTAAAATGGCCGATTACTATCAGCAAGAACAACTTACCCATCAATTCACTCAACAATTATTAACATTGAAATTATTGAAGGAAATAGAGCTGCATATCGAGTTTTCAGATGCTAAAAAAACGCGCATCAAGGGTATTTACACTATAGATGAGGAAAGATTACGGCAGTTGGATGACGCCACCATTTTAGAGCTCAACAAAGCCAATTTTATCCTTCCAATACATGGGATTGTTTTATCACTAATCCAAGTCAATCGACTGATCAAATATCATAACAACTGTTCAGAAAATAAAATTCTGGGTGTACAAATGCGCGTAAGCACAGAGGAATAAGTAGATGTCAGACACCATGATCCAAGTATCAATATTTGCATTTGTTACTGCACTTATTGGATTGTTAACTTACCTACAATGTAGGGGCAAAGGTCGCTTACAAAATGCTACCGAAGGTCAACAAAATAAAGAGTTGTTTTTAGCCGGTGGCGGGCTGAAGTGGTATTTCATTGCAGGTTCGATCACCTTAACCAACCTAAGTACCGATCAATTAGTAGGTACCAACGGTACCCAAATGGCGTTATTAGCTTGGTGGGAATTTGCTGCCTTAGTTGGGTTATTTATACTGGCTAAAGTGTTTTTGCCACTGTATTACCGTTATCAGTGCACCACAACTACAGAGTTATTAGAAAAACGTTATCAAAACAAAAACATACGGGCTGTTATTGGGGCATTGTTTTTCTTAAGTAGTGCGTTGATATTTTGCCCTGCGGTCATTTACTCAGGCTCTTTGTTTATGAAAACCATGTTTGGTTTAGATATTCCTTTGATGTATATCGCATTTGCATTTGCGACTTTAGGTGCCATGTACGCTATTTTTGGTGGCCTTAGAGCTGTTGCAGTGTCAGATACCTACTCAGGAATATTGCTTTTGACCATGGCTATTGTCATCGTATTTTTAGCCCTTAATGCTATAGGTTATGATTTCTCTGAAATTCCAGCCGACAGACTTACTTTGATTGGCGATAGTGATTCACCTATTCCTTGGCATACGCTGTTAACGGGTATGATATTTATACAAATGTTTTACTGGGGCACTAATCAAGTTATCACTCAGCGAGCCATGGCTGCACCTTCACTAAAAGAAGCGCAAAAGGGCGTTTATGCAGCGGTAGGAATTCGACTACTGATTGTTCCCGCTATTGTTGTTATTCCTGGGATTGTTTCTTTCCAACTCTATGGTGACATCGGTGATGCCGCATATGGAAAAATTGTCGGTGACATATTGCCAACATGGTTGTCAGGAATTTTTGCTGCAGCTATGGCTGCTGCGGTTTTATCCACCTTTAACAGTAACTTAAACTCAGCGACAGCGCTTTATGTATGCGACCTTCATGAACCCTTTATTGGGCACCCAAAGAATGTTGCCAAA
This sequence comes from Paraglaciecola sp., assembly GCF_039964565.1. Lineage (GTDB taxonomy): Bacteria > Pseudomonadota > Gammaproteobacteria > Enterobacterales > Alteromonadaceae > Paraglaciecola. The sequence goes on along the minus strand of NZ_JBDVXF010000005.1, from coordinate 167,287 downwards.
TTAAGTGCATGGATTACGGTGTCGTTGACCGTTATCGCGCTGTTTTTAGTTCCCGTTTACGCTAAAGCCGACAGCATTATCAATCTTCTGCAGCAGCTATGGGGATTATTCAGTATGCCAATTTTATCCATTTTTATAGTCGGTTTAGTGTTTAGAAACGTACATGCTAATGCGGGTATTATTGCGGTGATATTTGGGGTGTTTTTGTATGGTTCATTATCATTCGAATTTTCACCTTGGCATGCACCTTTTGATCTGCATTATATTCATTTGATGTTTGTTACCTTGATATCCTGTGTGATCATGGCGTTGATAATAAATAAAGTATTCTATAAACAATCAGCTGAACTTGCTTGGGGCAGCAACGACGGACTCATTCAAGAATCCTAAAATAGCGGAAACACTGTGAACAATCTTAGAAAAAGTAATATTCAAAAGTTGCCTGAGAAAAACTTCGACGTATTGATTATCGGCGGAGGGATTAACGGTGCGGTATCGGCAGCGTCACTTGCCGCAAAAGGGGCAAAAGTAGCTTTGATTGATAAAGGCGATTTTGCGGGTTTTACTAGCTCTAATTCATCAAATTTAGCTTGGGGAGGCATTAAATATCTCGAGAGTCACGAATATGGCTTGGTCAATAAACTGTGTAAAAGTCGCAATCATTTAATGCGCAGTTACCCGTCTACCGTAAAAGAGATCCGTTTCTTTACCAGTATTCAAAAGGGTTTTCGTTTCCCTCCTTTGTTTATTTATATGGGTACTATTGTGTATTGGTTGATGGGTCGGTTTTTTACCCAAAGCCCGCAGTATTTATCTGCCGCTAAAATTAAGTCCCTTGAAAATGTAGTGAACACCCAAAATGTTAACGGTGGGTTTGAATATTCTGATGCATTTTTACATGATAATGATGCTCGTTTTGTGTTTAATTTTATTCGCTCCAGTATGAGCTATGGCTGTATTGCGGCTAACTATGTTCAAGCGAATGGTTCTGAGAAAGTCAAAGGTGGTTGGAAGACTCAGGCAAAGGACCTCATAAGCGCAGAAGAATTCGAGGTCCGCTCTAAGGTGATCATTAACGCTGCGGGGCCATTTGTGGACCCGTTGAATCAACTTAATCACCAAAATACTGATCATCATCATGTGTTTTCAAAGGGAATACACCTGATTGTCAATAAAATTACCGATAGCAACAAAGTGCTGACTTTTTTTGCTGACGATGGGCGTTTGTTTTTTGTTATTCCTATGGGCCCTAAAACTTGTATTGGTACGACCGACACGCAAGTTGACGACCCTCATGCCAAAGTGACAGAGAAAGACAGACAGTTTGTTTTAGACAATGTAAATAAACTTTTAGATTTACCGACACCTTTAACACAGGACGATGTCATCGCCGAACGTTGCGGAGTGCGGCCCCTTGCCATAAAAGGAAAGGGAGGAAAAGCTGACTGGGTGCAATTGTCTCGAAAACACGCCATAGACACCCATGAAGCAGATAAGTACCTGTCGATTTTTGGAGGTAAACTGACAGATTGCATCAACGTCGGTGACGAAGTAGCTGGCTTGGTTAAAGGACTGGGGATTGATTTACCATTTGAAGATTACAAATGGTACGGTGAGCCAGACGATACGGTGCGAGACGAGTTTTTTCATCGTGCCAAATTAATGGACTTCGATGCATTAACGCCGGCTACCTCCTCAGAGCCTTTAACTAAAAGGTTTTGGCGACGTTACGGGCGTAACGCCATTAATATGTTAGAGAAAATCCGCGAAAACCCTGCAATGGCAGAATTGCTAATCGAAAACTCTGAATATTTGAGAGTAGAAATTGAACATGCTGCCGAGCGCGAAATGGTGACCAAACTTGATGACTTTTTAAGGCGTCGCTCAAAAATATCATTAGTTGTTAAAAAGGAAGATATTCTCTCCGCTCCGGGATTGAAAGAGGCCTGCGAAATTTTATTTGCAGACGAGGCCGAAGCTAAACTGCAAGAATATATCGATTTGGTAACTAATACTTAACGCATTATCATTTCTAGCCACTAGCCACTAGCCACTAGCCACTAGCCACTAGCCACTAGCCACTAGCCACTAGTATCTCAATAGGATGCCAATGAGTAGGGACAACATTTAACTTTAAATGTTGTCCTCATCATTCAAGTCGCTGATTCATTCTTAAAAGTCACTATTATTTACAAATAAATCACACTTCTGCTGGTTTTTGCTTGTAAAAAAGTTAATGATCCCCAGTTATCTTGTTATGTCGGCTATTAAAACTAAGACGGCTTACGAAAACCGCTTTTCCAAAAAATAATTAGAGAATTTTTTAATGACAATGAATTACATCCCCTTAGATAAAAAGAAACATCAAGATACCCATGTAAAGGTAACTAACGATTTTGCTCACGCTAAAGACACGCATTTAGCTGCAGCGTCAATTCGCGAGTACGCACAACTTGCTAGTTGTATGCCAATCATTTTTATCAAAGATCCGAATAGCGACACCACTCATAGTATTGCCATGTTGGGTATTGAACAAGGTGTTAACGTATTTATGAAAGATGGGAAATGGTCTGGCCATGTTGTCCCTCTTAATATTCAACGTTACCCTTTTGATGTGCGTCCTGATGGCGACAAATTAGCGGTCTTTATCGATGAAAATTCTGACTTAGTCGGAAAAGAAGGCGAGCCTCTTTTCACTGACGGTGATGCAAGCCCGTTTTTAGATAATCGTCAAAAATTATTGTCTGATTTAGCCAATAGTGAATTAGCAACCCGTGATTTTGTTAATAAAATCAAAGAGCTGGATTTACTTGATTCCATCGTTATCCGTGTTCAGTATGCTAACGGCCAACAACGTAATATTAATGGTATGCAGACTATCAGTGAAAAACGCCTACAGGCTTTAGACACAGATACGGTAGCGGATTTACATAAATCTGGTTACTTAGGTGCAATGTACGCGGTATTGATGTCGCTTGGGCAGTTGAATCGTTTAGTACAATTGACTCAAACTAGCGATAACCCAGTAAAATCTTTACAACTTCAAGCTGAAGCGCCTGCAACAGAAGAAACACCAGCACCAGAAGCAAAAGCTGAAAAGAAGAAAACGGCTAAAAAATAATACTCCTAATATTAAAAAGCCCATTACAACTTGTTTGTAATGGGCTTTTTTGTTTCTACTAAACACGCGCTCACGGCTTTTGACTTTTCTAAAACGAAACTTGGTATTCGGTTACGCTATAAAAATCTTTACCCGCTTCTAATGTAACACTAGGAAAATTCGGGTGATTGGGTGTGTCGGGGTAGAATTGTGTTTCAAAGCACACGCCTTGATGCGCTTGATAGAGTGAGTCTTCTTTGCCTTTTTTGTTGCTGAAATGATTCGCTGTAAATATTTGGATGCCAGGCATATTGGTATAAACCTCTAGCTTGATACCCGTTTCTTTAGCAACCGCGTTACCCACATAAGAAGCTGACTTTAGATCTGCTGAATAAGCGTCTAAACATAGGTTGTGATCTAATCCGTTAGCATATTCAATTTGTTGGTGTTTTGAGGCTAAGGACACGCCTATCGTTGTGGGTGTTCTAAAATCAAAAGGGGTGCTATCCACTACAGATAATTCTCCTGTGGGAATAGCGTTTTCATCTGTTGGCGTATAATGACTGGCTAACAACTGAATTTGCTGATTTGTAACCGAGCCACTGTTATGCCCAGCTAAGTTAAAATAGCTGTGATTAGTTGGGTTGTATACAGTTGTTTGGTCTGTTGTTGCAAAATATTCGATTTTTAATCGATTCTGTTCAGTTAAAGTATAAATCACTTTTACAGAAATTTGGCCAGGAAACCCTTGATCGTTATCTGGACTAGTCAGTTCTAACATTAATGATGGGTTGTCTGAGTTAGATAACACCGTGCTTTGCCATACCTTGCTGTTAAATCCTAGGCCTCCACCATGCAGGCAATTCCCACCTTGGTTGATATCGGTTTGATAGTCTTTACCCGCTAAGCTAAATTTGCCGTGTTTAATGCGATTTGCATATCTGCCGACTAGGGCGCCTAAATAACTGTCGTCAGCTAGATATTCATCTACTGTGTCATAACCTAAAACTATGTCTATATGTTTTTGTTTCTGGCTGGGTATTAGCCAGCGGCGAATAATCCCACCAAGATCAAGGATCTCAACACTGACACCTTGAGCATTAGTTAAACAAAACTGTGTTACCTGCGAGTCATCTGGCATTGAGCCAAAGTTTGTTTGTTCTATCATGCCTTGAACCCTAAAGTGCTTTGAATGGCGCTGGCCCATCCTTTCAGTAATTTTTCTCGTTTTGTGGCATCCATTTCTGGTTCAAAACAACTATCAATTTGATTCATGCTGGCCAATTCACTTGTTGATTGGTAAATTCCTAGTTGTAAACCTGCTAAGTAAGCCGCGCCTAGAGCAGTGGTTTCCATTACTTTGGGACGCTCCACCGTTACATTAAGCACACCTGCTAAAAATTGACAAACCCAACTATTGGCGACCATGCCACCGTCTACTCTTAATTTTTTCGGATTAACGCCATCTTCTCCCATGGCTTTAAGTAAATCTGAGGTTTGTAAACACACCGATTCGAGTGCGGCTCTAGCAAGATGTGCGCTTGTTGTAGCCCGCGTTAGCCCAAATATTGCACCTCTGGCGTCGGGCGACCAATAAGGTGTACCTAAACCAGCAAAGGCGGGAACTAGAAAAACGCCATGATCATCAGGAATACTTTTGGCCAAGGCTTCTGTTTCTGAGGCACTTTCTATGATTTTTAAGCCGTCTCTAAGCCACTGCACCGCCGCTCCTGCAATAAATATCGAGCCTTCTAACGCGTAGTGAGTTTGACCTTTGATAGTGTAAGCGACAGTAGTCAGCAGTTTGTTCTTAGATTGCAGCGCTTTTTCGCCAGTATTCAATAATACAAAACAACCGGTACCATAGGTACTTTTGATATCGCCTTGATTAAAACAGCATTGACCTATACTGGCGGCTTGTTGGTCACCCGCGACTCCGGCGATGGGTATTGAATAGTCAAATAACCCTTGGGCCGTATTGCCAAAATCAGCGGCGCATTCTTTTACTTCAGGTAGTATCGATTTAGGGACGTTAAATATTTCGAGGAGTTTTTCATCCCAGCCTAAAGTATGAATGTTAAATAGGTTGGTTCGACTGGCATTGGTAACATCAGTGGCATGCATTTTGCCACCGGTTAAGCGCCAAATAAGAAAACTATCTACTGTTCCGAAAGCTAACTCATTGGCATCGGCCTTTTGCCGTGCGCCTTCAACATTGTCTAAGATCCAAGCTACTTTTGTAGCTGAAAAATATGGATCAAGTAATAACCCAGTGCGTTCTTGAACGGCTGTCAAATGACCTGCACTTAGCAAGTCTTTGCATTGCTGCGCTGTACGTCCATCTTGCCACACTATGGCATTATATATGGGCTTGCCGGTGTTTTTGTCCCACACCACAGTGGTTTCTCTTTGATTTGTGACACCTATGCCAACTATCTTTGCGCCTTTGGCAGTGGCTTGAGCAATAGCTTGCTCACATACATTAAATGTTGCTGACCAAATGTCTTCGGGATCATGTTCTACCCAACCATCGCTTGGGTAATGCTGGGGAAATTCTTGTTGAGCAACAGCTACAATGCTTGAATCTGGGGCAAAAACGATCGCTCTGCTAGAAGTGGTACCTTGGTCAATAGACAGAATGCAGTTTTCTAGCGGCATATAAGCTCCTTCGGTTAAATAAACAAAAAATTAAGTTTTTCAGATGTTTAGCTACCCACTAACATCTTTTTAACAATGTATGCCGAGTATAATATTTTTACGCTAAGAACATAACCAATTTTGTACCTGATATTTGTTATTGAGACCCTCTAGAATGCTTGTGACGCGTAGTCTCGATTAAATATTGCGCACTACATGCCGCGTTATCGTTTTTAAACTTCAGGTAACCTTAAATTAGGGGCATTGTACCAAGCTCTTTGAAATGCGAAATATTTTTGAATCCGTTCAACAAGCTTGTTATTTTAAAGAGCCGTTTTTTGCGAGTAACTTACCTTAACGTGAATTTATTTTTTATACTTCTTAGCCAAATCGTAGTGTTTTCTCCCCAGCCCAACATCAAACTTGAAGTGATTGGGGAGGTGTCAGATACGCCTCAGTGGTCTTTTTTCGCTCCTCACGAAAACGAAAACGTGGCAAATGAATATGTAAGTCAACAAATTCTTGAACGCGGTGGAGTGTTTGTTATTCTGCGCCAAAATGGCAAGCGATTGTTGCGTCTTGATGTTAAGCCTTTCGAAGTTAAAATCGATCCTAATCGCATTTTTACCAAAAAAGGCAGACGTAATAACATCATTAAACATAACCCTAATTTACGCACTAATACTTATGTGTTTCATAGAGCGATGCGTTTGTCTGCCGACTTAGCTCAATTTATTGTTGAAACCATGGGAGGGCCAAATGTCTCGCGTACTTGGGTGGCAATGCACAATAATACACAAGGCTATTTGGGAGATAACCATCACGGTATTGGCAATATATCCATTGTCCAGTATCAGCAAAAATTAGCCAAAGGTGCCGCTTTCTTAAAGGCTGTCACTGCACTAAATGGCGATGAAGATGACCTATTCTTTGTTACTCAGCAGCAAGACTTTAATGCTATGGAGCAAAGTGGTTGGAATGCGGTGTTACAACACCCTCAAGTTGTGACTGACCCTTCAGAAGATGACGGATCGTTGTCGGTCTACGCACAAAAGATAGGGGTACGTTATATCAACATCGAAGCGGAGCGTGCAACTGGACATGTTGGCGAAAATCACTTGGTTGAACAGCAACAAATGCTAGATTATGTTTTTAGTCGTTTGGAACTCGGTCCTACTTCAACAGCTAATCCTCAGAAATAACTATCCAAAACTTCTAATCTATCGAGACTTGTGTTTTTCCTTGGGATTAGAAAATGACGCTTCCGATATTTTTAGCGTTACCAAATTGCGCCAGTCTGTAGGTTTTATCTACTAATTCAGAGACTTCTATAAATCCACGCACAACAAGGCCTCGAATCCGAGCAAATAGCTAGTTTTAGTCCTTGACATGATAGACGGGTGGTACCTAAACTGTCTATCGTGGGTAAAAGTGGCACAAAGTGGATCTAATGGGTTAGAAATCCCAAAAAGCAACGATAAAAATAAATTCAGATTCTGTTTAGTGTTGTCTTTACTAGTTAATTTTCGATAGATAAAAATAAAAAAGGTTAGGGGAATCATGTTCCGCGGCGCTAATGCAATCAATCTAGACGTTAAAGGTCGAGTGACTATACCTACCAGGTATAGGCAGTCCTTGCTGGATGATTGTCAGGGACAGCTAGTATGCACTATCGACACACAACAGCCTTGTTTGCTGCTTTACCCACTTCCCGAATGGGAAGAAATTGAACTCAAATTAAGCCGTCTTTCTAGCATGAACCCGCATGAGCGCAGAATGCAGCGTTTATTGCTCGGTTATGCAAACGAAGGTGAGATGGATAAAAACGGGCGTTTTTTGCTGGGCGCGCCTTTGCGTCAACACGCTAAGCTCGACAAACAAATTATGTTAGTTGGCCAATTCAATAAGTTCGAAATTTGGGATGCCGAGGTATGGCAGCAACAAATCAATTTGGATGTAGCTACAGAACAAGAGGCGAACTTCGAATTGACTGAACGACTTCAGGATTTTTCACTTTAATGGAAAACGATTTTTCACATCTATCTGTATTGTTGCAGGAATCCATTGATGGGCTAGCCATTAATCCTGATGGCATATACATGGATGCGACTTTTGGTCGTGGAGGTCATTCTAAGGAGATCCTAAAGGTTTTATCATCGAAAGGTCAGTTGATCGCTATCGATCGTGATCTTAGCGCAATCGAAGCGGCTAAGTCTTTGGCTGATGACCCACGTTTTTCAATCCATCATCGTCCGTTTTCAGAGTTGCAAACTGTAGCTGAAGAATTAGGTTTGATCGGAAAAGTTGATGGCATCTTAATGGATCTAGGGGTGTCTTCACCGCAGCTTGATGATGCGGATCGTGGTTTCAGCTTTATGCGTAACGGGCCACTAGATATGCGAATGGATACCACTAGAGGTTTAAGCGCCGCTCAGTGGCTAGCGGTTGCCGAAGAGCAAGATATCACTCAAGTTATTAAGGAGTTTGGAGAAGAAAAATTTGGTAAACGCATAGCTCACGGTATTGTGAATGCTCGTCAAATTGCGCCGATAACCGATACTGCTCAACTTGCCGAGATTATTGATTTAGCCGTACCAGTTAAAGATAAGTTCAAACATCCTGCTACCCGTAGCTTTCAAGCGATACGTATTTATGTCAACAGTGAACTAGACGAAATCAAAACAGGCCTCAAAGCGGCGTTAAATACGTTAGCCCCGAAAGGGCGTTTGGCGGTAATTAGTTTTCATTCATTGGAAGACCGCTTAGTAAAACGTTTTGTACGGGAGCAAAGTCGGGGTCTTGATGTACCTCATGGCATGCCAATACTGCAGGCAGAAATTGACGCTTCTAAGGCTATGAAGCCTATTGGGAAGGCAATTAAACCCTCGGCCGACGAATTGAAAAGAAATGTTCGAGCTCGAAGTTCGGTGTTAAGGGTGGCTGAAAAGTTATGAGTGGTCACAACACTAACTTCAATCTCTTCAGTTTTGTAGCTGCTGATTTAGCCCGCCATCCAGTGCGGGTTTTGTTGTTTCTAGCACTCTTAGTTAGTGCAGGGCTAGTGATACTGAGTGCCCACCACAATAGACAAATGTCGATTGCGATCGAACGTCTCATGCAAGAGAAAGATCAACTTGATGTGGAGTGGCGTCATTTAGTGCTTGAACAAAGCGCATTAACTGAACACAACCGTATTGAATCGCTGGTAAAAAGTGAGCTCAATATGCACCGACCACTGCCCAGTGACGAAGTAGTGGTGCGTATCAAATGAATACCAATAGTCGCCAGACGCAAAAACAAAATAGATCCAATCAAGCCAAGGTCAATAGTGTGCCGAGTTTTTTGCATTGGCGTTTTGTTGTTGTGGTGGTGGCAATTTTATTGGTTTTTGTTGGCTTAGGTATTCGCGCCGCATACATACAAGTAGTTTCACCAGATTTGTTAATTAAACAAGGCGATAGTCGTACATTACGTACACGAGCTAACCCGTTGCATCGTGGATTGATTGTGGATCGCAATGGACAACAATTGGCGGTCAGTGTGCCGGTTCGCGCAATTTGGGCCGATCCCAAAGCCATTGCTGAAGCTGAGCAAGAAACCCAACAAAAAGCTAAAGAAGACCCCAGTTTTAATTTGCAAGCTCAGCAACGTGAAAATAAAAAACGCTGGAAGGCCTTGGCAGAAGTATTAGGCCAAGACGTGCATAAGCTTAAAGAAAAAGTCAGTAATCCTGAAAAGCGCTTTGTCTACATCCAGCGTCAAGTTTCACCCGCTATGGCTGAATATGTTGAAGAATTAAAGCTGGCTGGAATATATCTACGTGATGAATCGAGACGTTATTACCCAAGTGGTGAAGTCTCAGCTCATGTTGTTGGATTTACAAACGTTGACGATGCTGGGATCGAAGGCATCGAAAAACTATACAACAAGTGGTTGGCGGGCTCTCAAGGTTCGCGGAAAATTCGTCGTGACGGTAAAGGAAGAATGGTCGAGCTCATTGAATCTGAAGCAGGCAAAGAGCCACAAAATATTCAGTTAACCATTGATCAACGAATTCAAGCTATCGCCTATAAAGAACTCAAACAAGCCGTTCAATATTACAAAGCGACCTCAGGGTCTGCCGTTGTTGTGGCTGTGAGTACAGGAGAAATCCTCGCCTTAGTGAATAGCCCTTCTTATAACCCCAATAACCGAGTCGGAGTGTCGGCCCATAGAATTCGTAACCGAGCGGTGACTGATGCCTATGAACCGGGTTCTTCAATTAAACCTCTGGCGGTATTAAGCGCGTTGGAGTTTGGAACCGCAGACACAGAAACCTTGGTGGACACCTCTCCTGGCTGGATGCACTTAGGTGGCAACATTGTTAGGGATTCTCGTAACTATGGTGAGATTGACTTAACCGAAATTATTCGTAAGTCCAGTAACATGGGCACCTCGAAATTAGCCTTGTCAGTACCTAAAGAATTCTTGCTGGATATGTTTTACAACGTCGGATTAATGAGTGGAAGTGGCGCAAATTTACTTGGCGAAATTAACGGTATTTTTAATGACCGCCCCCGTTGGTCTGATTTTGAGTTGTCTACCTTGTCATTTGGTTATGGTATTTCGGTTACCGCGTTACAGTTAGCTCGAATGTATAGCATTTTAGGCGACGGCGGTATTCGTCGCCCCTTGAGTATTATTAAACCTGATGCTCCCGTTGAAAGTGAACGTGTTATCAGTGCTCAAGCAACCCAACAAATATTGCAAATGATGGAAACGGTCACCGAAAAAAATGGCTCTGCAGAGCAAGCCAATGTGCCAGGGTACAGAGTTGCTGGCAAAACAGGTACCAGTCGTAAAGCCATTGCGAATGGTTACGGAGAGGAATACGTCAATATTTTCGCGGGGGTTGCTCCAGTATCTGATCCTCAGTTAGCTGTCGTCATCTTAATTAATGAACCCAAAGGTGAACTTTATTACGCTGGTCAAACAGCGGCCCCGGTTTTCGCTAAAATTATGGCGGCTAGTTTGCAAATGCTGAATGTTCCTCCTGATGACAAGACTGTTTCGTCAATTGCAATTTCATCTGCCAAAGCCAGTGGAGTGGCCGCTAATGCAGGTTGATATGGTCAGCATTAATAAACAATTCCCTGAGGTGTTTGATCAGAGCATCAAGCCCCTTTTGGCACATTTTGGCATTGATGCACCGGACATTATGATCAGCGAGCTGGTGTTAGACAGTCGAGATGTGGCCATACATAAAGCCTTTATCGCCCTCAATGGTCATGCGTTAGATGGACGGGACTTTATTCCCCAAGCGATTAGTTTAGGTGCCAAAGTGATAGTGGCGCAATGTGACGACAAAAGCAGTCATGGCCAAGTCGAAATGCGTGAACAAAGTGTCATAGTGTGGTTTTTTCAATTGCCTGAAAAACTCTCAGAATTGGCTGCTCATTTTTATCAATACCCGGCTAATTCGATGTCAATTATCGCAGTGACCGGTACTAATGGTAAAACTTCAACAGTACAGTTAACCAGTCAACTGGCAAACTTAATGGGAGAACAAGCTGCATCTATTGGCACCTTAGGTGCGGGTATGTATTCACCCAATGCTGAGTTTAAAACCCAGCAAAATACCGTCAACACCACACCTGATGCTATCAGCATACAAAGACTGTTAGCCGAGTTTGTCAGTGAAGGAGCATTCCAAGTCGCTATGGAAGCATCCTCACATGCCTTAGTACAAAACCGCATAAAAGCGGTTAAGACTGACATCGCCGTTTTTACAAATTTAAGCCGTGACCACCTTGACTATCATGGCTCAATGGCCGAATACGCTCTAGCAAAACAGCTTTTATTGCAACAATCAGGTTTGGCTTATGCTGTGCTTAACGTCAATGATCCTGAACACAAAAACTGGCTAGCCAATATGCCGGAGCAAACCACTGTAGTGCTCTTTGGCCAAAATATTAGTACAACAGACTTACCCAATGAATATCGCTATTGTGTGGCAAACAATGTGCGTTATACCACTGACGGTATTGCGCTTACGCTGCAGTCCTCTTGGGGAGACTGTGAACTGCGCTTATGTTTATTAGCTGACTTTAATGTGGCTAATGTGTTAGCCGCTATTTGTAGCCAATTATGTTTAGGTAAGAGTCTCAAACAGATAGCTTATATTGTTCAAAAGCTTAAACCTGTAGCGGGAAGAATGGAGCTATATAGCCGTCAAAACCACGCCACTATAGTAGTGGATTACGCCCACACCCCTGATGCCCTAGAAAAAGCACTAATGGCGACTAAGCAACACTGTGATGGAAAGTTATATTGCGTGTTCGGCTGTGGCGGTGATCGTGATGTGGGTAAACGTGCTTTGATGGGAGAAATTGCTGAAAGGTTGTCAGACAAGGTTATTGTAACTGATGACAACGTGCGCAGTGAAAACCCTCAAGACATAATAAACGACATCTTATCAGGTTGTGCCAACCCTCAATCTATCCTAGTGGAACATGACCGAAAAACAGCGATTAAGTTAGCTGCCACACAAGCTGCGGCTGGCGATATGATTTTGGTCGCGGGTAAAGGCCATGAAAATTATCAAATAATAGGAACACAAACAGTGACGTACGACGAACGTCAGTTTGTAGCACTTCTTCAAAAGGGGAAAAAAGTATGATCCCGGTTTCATTTTCCTGGGTTGCGGAACAAGTAAATGGGCAGTTAGTTGCTCAGAATATGCAGGACTTGGTAATTGAAGGCGTCAGTACTGATACCAGAAGTATCTTGCCTAAAGATCTGTTTCTAGCATTAAAAGGCCCGAATTTTGACGGTCACAAATTTGTTCAACAAGCCGAAGGTAAAGGTGCTATTGCCTTAATTGTGTCCCAAGATGTTGATACACAACTCCCTTATATTTTAGTTGAAGATACTACCATAGCGCTTGGTTTGTTGGGGGCCGCAGTGAAAGCGAAAGTGGCACCTAAAACCGTGGGTATTACTGGCAGCAGTGGCAAAACAACCGTCAAAGAAATGGTCGCGGCTATCTTATCTCGTCGCGGAAAAGTATTGGCCACCAAAGGTAATTTCAACAATGAATTAGGTGTGCCTATGACATTGTTAAGACTCGAACAACATCACGAATTTGCTGTGGTAGAAATGGGCGCCAATCATCTAGGTGAAATTGCTTATACCACTAATTTAGTCAAGCCTGACGTAGCCACTATAGTCAATGCCGCTGCCGCACACTTAGAAGGGTTCGGAAGTTTGCTTGGTGTTGCTAGAGCTAAGAGTGAAATTTTTAAAGGTTTATCAGAAAAAGATGGTTTAGCGATAGTTAACGCAGATAGCCAGTTTGCTGACTTTTGGATGGGGAAACTTAAATACAATAAGGTGCAAACCTTCTCAACCGAAAAGGCTGCAGACGTGTATGGGGAAGATATCATTCTTGGATTAGATGGTTGTGCTCAGTTTGAGTTAGTGACTCCGAAAGGTCGTATCGCCATTAGTTTATCTCTACCCGGCGCTCACAATGTTAGTAACGCTCTTGTGGCAGCCGCACTCGCTTTGCAAGTTGGGGCAACTCTACAGGATGTGCGTGAAGGCTTACGAGATATGCCCCATGTAGCCGGTCGCTTACATGTTAAAACCCTGACTAATCAAGTGAAAATTTTAGACGACACTTACAATGCCAATGTTGGTTCGGTGAATGCAGCAATTGATTTATTGTCGAGTTTTGCCGGAAGAAAAATATTGGTCCTTGGAGATATGGCTGAACTGGGTGAAAAAGCCCGCTATTACCATGAACAAGTCGGTGAATACGCCAAACAAAAAGGCATTGATAAACTGTATACATTAGGTGTGTTAAGTCAGAGTGCGAGTGATGTATTTGCTGAACAAGGACGACATTTTAGTCGTTTGGAGCAAATGATTGAGTTTATCAATCAACAAACGTTATCGGAAAAATGCGACATCAGTATTTTAGTAAAAGGCTCTCGAAGTGCTCGCATGGAGTTAGTGGTTAAAGCGTTGGAGGAATCCCCATTGGGAAAGCTTGAACGGTTTAGGGAGAGAATTGCATGCTAATTTGGTTAGCTGATTGGCTACAACAGTTTGACGCGGGGTTTCGAGTTTTTTCGTACTTAACCTTGCGGGCTATTTTGAGTACCTTAACGGCCTTACTTATCGCCGTGATAATTGGACCAAAAATGATCCGTTGGTTACAGCGAATGCAGATTGGACAAACGGTGAGAGATGATGGTCCAGAATCTCATTTAGCCAAGTCTGGAACACCCACTATGGGCGGTTTGTTAATTCTAGCGGCAATCGTGTCGAGCGTATTGTTATGGAGTGATTTGGCGAATAGGTACGTATGGGTCACGTTATTTGTCTTGGTGACTTATGGCATTATTGGTTTCGTTGATGATTACCGTAAGGTTATTCGTAAAGATGCTAAAGGTTTAATCGCACGGTGGAAATATTTTTGGCAGTCTGTTATCGCAATCTTAGTGGCATTTTACTTGTATTCAAGTCAACAAAATCCAGCTGAAACTGCTTTATTAGTGCCGTTTTTTAAAGACGTGATGCCACAAATGGGAATGTTATTTATTGTTGTCAGCTACTTCGTGATTGTAGGTACCAGTAACGCTGTCAATCTTACTGACGGTCTGGATGGGCTTGCCATAGTGCCAGTTGTTTTAGTAGCAGGGGCCTTTGCTATTTTTGCGTATGCTACAGGTAACATCAATTTTTCCGCTTATTTAAATATTCCCTATCTGCCGCTCACCAGCGAACTAGTCATTGTTTGTACTGCAATAGTAGGAGCGGGACTCGGCTTTTTATGGTTTAACACTTATCCAGCTCAAGTCTTCATGGGTGATGTAGGATCGTTGGCATTAGGTGGCACTTTAGGAATATTGGCTGTGTTGGTTCGCCAAGAGATCGTTTTATTCATTATGGGAGGCATTTTTGTTGCCGAAACTTTGTCGGTAATTTTGCAGGTTGGATCATTCAAAATGCGCGGCAAACGCATTTTTAGAATGGCTCCGATTCACCACCATTACGAATTAAAAGGTTGGCCAGAACCCCGAGTAATCGTGCGCTTTTGGATCATCTCATTGATGTTAGTTTTGGTGGGATTAGCCACCTTAAAATTACGTTAAGGGTCGAGTAAATAAACGTGAAAAACATGTCTTTAGTTAACAAAAATATCGTTGTCATAGGAATGGGCCTTACTGGCTTATCTTGTGTTCGATTTTTGTTAGCTAAAGGAGCCAATGTCACAGCGATGGACAGCCGCAATGAATTGACACTTAAACTCGATATCCCTTTGGTTCTGGGCGAATTATCAATTGCGAAATTGATTCAAGCTGACTTGATTGTACTGAGCCCCGGCGTCGATTTTTATACCCCAGCTATTCAACAAGCCATCAACGCTGGTGTACATGTGGTGGGTGATATTGAATTGTTTGCTCAATTTAATGATGTTCCGGTGATTGCCATCACGGGTTCTAATGGCAAGTCTACTGTTACTCACCTAGTAGTTGATATGTGCAAAGCTGCAGGTAAAAAAGTATTAATGGGAGGCAATATTGGCGTACCAGCTTTGGATTTGCTGGAGCAGTCCGCTGATGTCATAGTACTAGAACTATCTAGCTTTCAACTAGAAACCACTTACTCTTTAACGCCACTGGCGGCGACCGTACTGAACATTACCGAAGATCACCTTGATCGCCATGGGGATTTAGCAAGCTATCAGCAAATAAAACTGAGTATCTATCAAAATTGCCAATTTATGGTTTGTAACAGAGACGATATTTTGTCTTACCCAACAAACTGCGAAGCCACCATAACGTACGGATTATCTCAATCTAGTTCAGGCTTCTCATGGGATAAAGATAACGCGTGTATCTTGTTAGACGACAAGCCATACATAGATAGCGGCCGGTGTTTATTGGTTGGCGCCCATAATATGTTGAATATCCAAGCTGCTGCAGCTTTAGCTAAAGTATTTGGTATAGACGATGACAGTATTCGTCAGGGAGCTCAAAAATTCGGTGGCTTGCCCCATAGATGCCAAACTGTTTCCATGTTCAATAACGTCCGCTGGATCAATGATTCTAAAGCAACAAATGTAGGAGCAACATTAGCAGCTATCAATGGGTTGGTTTCAAACCTTAAGGGGAAGTTAATTCTTATCGCTGGTGGCGAAGGCAAGGGAGCTGATTTCACTGTGTTAAAACAGTGCTTTACACAATTTGTCAGCGTGCTAATTACCCTTGGTAAAGACGGTGACAAAATTGCTGCCTTACATAACAATAATATCAAGGTAGAAACAATACAGGAAGCGGTATTAGTAGCGGCTAAACATAGCCAATCGGGCGATATTGTTTTGCTTTCGCCAGCTTGTGCGAGTCTAGATATGTTTGTTAGTTATCAACAACGAGGAGATTGTTTTTCCCACGCTGTGCAGGAGCTCGCAGGATGAACATGACTGCTGAAAATAAAAGTAATTCACTTAGGCAACTATTCATGTCTAGACATGATAATTCTGAGGCTGCCGCAAAAGCGAATCTAAAACCTTATGATCAGTCCTTACTTCTTTTGGCTGTGGCGTTGTTATCAATCGGACTAGTTGTAGTAACTTCGGCCTCAATGCCAATAGCGGATAGGTTGTTTGGTAACCCATTTCATTTTGCTATTCGCCATGGCATTTATATTGTGCTGGCAGTGATTGCAGCATTGATAGTGATGCAAATTCCGATGCGCTGGTGGCGCATGAGTAACGTTTGGTTATTATTATTGGCTGTGGTGCTGTTAGTTGCTGTGCTGCTAATTGGCCGCAGTGTGAATGGCAGTACGCGGTGGTTAGTAGTGGGCCCTATTACCATTCAAGCTGCAGAGCCTGCCAAGTTGTTTTTCTTTTGTTATCTAGCTGGATACTTGGTACGCCGCTATGAAGAAGTGACCGAAAACTTAAAAGGATTTATTAAACCTCTAGTGGTATTTTTTGCCTTGGCGTTACTGCTATTGTTGCAACCTGATTTGGGTACGGTAGTGGTTATGTTATTGACAACTATTGGCCTACTATTTTTAGCTGGCGCCAAACTTTGGCAATTTTTCAGTTTGGCTATTGCTGGTACGTTAGCAGTAGTAATGCTTATTGTATTTGAAGAGTATAGATTACGCAGAATAACATCCTTTCTTGACCCCTGGGCAGACCCGTTTGGCAGTGGATATCAGCTAACCCAATCACTTATGGCATATGGTCGTGGCGATGTGTTTGGTCAAGGTTTAGGTAATAGCTTACAAAAACTCGAATACTTACCAGAAGCACACACCGATTTTATTATGGCTATTCTCGCTGAGGAATTAGGCTTTGCCGGTGTCGTAACGGTTCTAATCGTTATTTTAGTGATTGTTATGAAAGCCATGAAAATGGGGAATTTAGCTCTACGAAAGGAGCGCCCATTTGACGCCTATTTAGCTTATTCGATTGGCATTTGGTTTAGTTTACAAACCGCAGTCAATGTTGGAGCGAGTGCCGGTATTTTGCCAACTAAAGGGCTGACTTTTCCACTATTGAGTTATGGTGGTTCGAGCATGATAGTGATGTCGATAGCAGTGGCAATTTTAGTACGTATTGATTTTGAAATGCGAGTGGATGGTATTCAAGCTATCAATAAAGCAAGTGCTGCCAAAGGTAAAAAAAGCCTGTTAACCAAAAAGGCCAAACGAAAAGTTAACGATGTGATTGAAGACGTCATCAGCGAAGTGCCGTTGGAGCCAGCTACCGCAGTAAAAGCTGGAGGTCACCATGAGTAAGCGTTTATTGGTTATGGCGGGCGGTACTGGAGGCCATGTTTTTCCTGGTTTGGCTGTTGCGGCAGAATTGGCAGCAAAAAACTGGCAAATACAATGGATGGGTACGGCAGGTCGAATGGAAGCTCAAATAGTGCCACAAGCGGGTTACCCCATAAACTTCATTGATGTTGTTGGAGTGCGCAAAAACGGCTTACTCACTTTAATAAGTGCGCCATTTAAAATTGTCAAAGCAATTGTCCAAGCCCATAAAGTTATTAAACAATTTAAACCTGATGTTGTCATTGGAATGGGCGGTTTTGCAAGTGGTCCTGGTGGTGTGGCTGCCTGGTTAAATGGTTTGCCTTTGATATTACATGAACAAAATGCAGTGCCAGGGCTGACCAATAAACTGTTGTCTCGGATTGCTAAGAAAGTAATGACTGGATTCGACAAAACCTTTGCAGCGCAAGGCGCAGGACACAATAATAAATATGTCTGGGTTGGCAATCCAGTACGTCGGGAATTTGCAGAATTAGCCATTAAGGCGCTTGTTGAGTTACCTCTCAATATTCTTGTTATTGGCGGTAGTTTAGGGGCGCAAGTGTTAAACCAAACATTACCGTCCGCGCTAGTCAATTTAGATCAAGTAAAGGTACGGCATCAAACAGGGGCTGGGCATTTATCCACTGTGCAACAGGCATATATCGAAAATGGAATTGACTCAGATTGTTATCAAATTTCTGAATTTATTGACGATATTCCAGCAGCCTATGCTTGGTCAGACTTAGTGATTTGCCGAGCAGGGGCCTTAACTGTTGCAGAAGTGGCTGCTGCAGGTGTGGCAGCGATTTTTGTGCCTTTGCCCTACGCTGTAGATGACCATCAAACAAAAAATGCACAGACTTTGGTCGATGTGCAGGCGGCAGAATTATTGCCTCAAAGTGAACTGACAGCACAAAAATTGCGAGGATTGTTGCAAGAGTATGTGTTGTCTCCCGAAAAATTAATTGAGATGGGTAAAAGTGCAAAAAGCCTTGCCCGTTTAGATGCCGCTAAAGAAGTCGCGCATTGTTGTATTGAATTAAGTGAGCGAGCAGCATGAACAAAGATACTCCAGCCCATTACCACGTGCCAGAGATGCGCAGGATTAAACATATTCATTTTGTGGGGATTGGTGGTGCTGGTATGGGGGGCATTGCCGAAGTATTACTAAATGAAGGTTATGTTATTTCAGGTTCGGATCGTCAAGCCAATGCAATGACGCAAAGATTGCAAAACTTGGGAGCCACTATTTATTTTGGGCACCTCGCTACTAACATTGAGTTGGCTAATGTTGTTGTGGTTTCCAGCGCAATAGATCTTAGTAACCCTGAAATTAGCGCTGCCAACGAAAAACGTATACCGGTCATTCGCCGCGCCGAAATGTTAGCTGAGCTTATGCGTTTTCGACATGGTATAGCCATAGCCGGTACACACGGGAAAACCACGACTACCAGTCTCATTTCGACTATTTTTGCTGAGGCTAAGCTGGATCCGACATTTGTTATTGGAGGGCTACTCAACAGTGCAGGCACTAACGCTAGGTTAGGTGATAGTCAATATTTGATTGCTGAAGCAGACGAAAGTGATGCCTCATTTGTGCATTTGCAACCAATGGTCTCCGTGGTGACAAATATTGAAGCTGATCATATGGAAACCTATCAAGGTGATTTCCAGAAGATGCAAGACACCTATATCGACTTTTTGCATAACTTACCTTTTTATGGATTGGCTGTATTGTGTATTGATGATCCAGTGATTCAAAAATTACTACCTCGATTAGGACGGCAATACTTGACTTACGGGGTTTCTGAAAACGCAGACGTGCGTGCCGTGAATATTCAATTAGGTTTTAATCAAAGTACTTTCGACGTATTGCGAGCCAATCTTCCCCCATTGACTGTCACGGTTAATATTCCTGGGCAGCACAATGTGTTGAATTCTTTGGCTGCAATCGCTGTGGCAAGTGATGAAGGTTTGGAAGACCAATACATAGTCAACGCTTTGGCTGGGTTTTCAGGTATAGGTCGACGTTTTGAGTTTTTAGGAGATTACACAACATCTAAAGGCCAAGTCATTTTAGTTGATGATTACGGTCATCATCCAACTGAGGTTGCAGCCACTATCGCAGTAGCCAGAAATAACTGGCCAGATAGGCGTTTAGTTATGGCTTATCAACCTCATAGGTATACTCGTACCCGTGATCTCTACGAAGACTTTGTCAAAGTGTTGTCCCAGGTTGATGTGTTGTTATTACTAGAAGTCTATTCCGCCGGAGAAGAAGCAATAGATGGTGCAGATAGTCGTTCGTTGTGTCGATCTATTCGGCAGCGCGGGCAACTTGAGCCTATTTATGTTTCGGATATAACAGAGTTGCCTAAATTGATGGCCGAAACGCTTAATGACCAAGACATTATATTAACGCAAGGTGCGGGCAATATTGGGCAAATAGCTAAGTTTTTGCAACAAAGCAAACTAGAACCGCATGTATTAAATAAAGGGTTAGAGTCGTGAGTAAGCAGCAAGTAACATCGCGTATTCTTGGTTCCACTGAATATGGAAAAGTCGCAGTAATGTTTGGCGGAAACTCCGCGGAAAGAGATGTGTCTTTGAATTCTGGGATGGCTGTATTGCGTGGACTCATAGCTATGGGCATTGATGCTTATGCCTTTGACCCTGCCGAGCACCCCTTAACCGAGTTATTATCAGAAAATTTTGAGCGTGTCGTGATTATGCTGCATGGCCGTGGTGGTGAAGACGGTTCGTTGCAAGGTGCGTTGCAGCAGCTCAATTTACCCTATTCTGGAACGGGGGTTTTGGGCTCTGCGTTATGTATGGATAAAATTCGCAGTAAACAAGTATGGCAGAGTTTAGGGTTACCCACCGCTAAATATAAAATAGCTGACAAAAGAAGCTTTGATGCAGGATCGTGCGAGGCTATAATAGCCGACTTGGGGAATGAGGTCATGGTCAAACCTGCGCAGGAAGGTTCCAGCATAGGTATGGCTAAAGTCAGTAGTGCACTACAACTAGAAACTGCCATAGAAAACGCATTTAAGTATGATGATAAAGTCTTAATAGAGCAGTTCGTACATGGTTCAGAATACACTGTCAGCATACTGAATGGTAAAGCTTTGCCTTCTATAAGTATGAGCACTCCCCGCGATTTTTATGATTACACTGCAAAATACCAAGCAGATAGCACCGTTTATCGTTGTCCTAGTGGTTTGCCTGAAAAGTTAGAGAGACAACTAGGGGAGTTGGCGTTGCAAGCATTTGATGCTTTAGCGGGCTCAGGCTGGGGCCGTATCGATTTCATGCAGGATAAATTAGGGCGCTTCTATTTATTGGAGGCCAATACAGTGCCCGGTATGACTGAGAAAAGTTTAGTACCACTAGCAGCAAAACAATCTGGAATGAGCTTCGATGAGTTGTCATTAGCAGTGCTCAAAACCACTGAGGAGTGCAGGTGAGCGAACTGCCAGAGTTAGATAAACCACGCAGAGGCTCGCATTTTTATGTGGGGCCAGTGTTTTTTATCAGTTTGTTGGTTTTGTTAGTGTTTGGATTGATTAAATTGAATGCTTGGTTGGAAGATGAACAACAAGCGCCGGTACAAGATATTGTGATTTCAGGTGAAAGAACATTTATTGACGACCAGAAGATACAGAGGTTGATTAAAAAAACACAGCCAGGCAGTTTTTTTGAATTGGATGTTAACCAAACTCATCAAACGGTTGAAGGCATGCCTTGGGTATACCGAGCCTCAGTCCGCAAGCGTTGGCCAAATGGATTGGAGGTGTTTGTCGTTGAGCAACAGCCAGCCGCTATTTGGAACGGCGACATGCTGCTGAACCAATTTGGAGATGCGTTTGATGCGCAGATTAGCGATGCTGATTTGAATTCAAAAATAACTCTGCCTCATTTATACGGGCCTGGAGGAAGTGAACAAACTGCATTGCAAGGATACCGAAATATGCAGTCGTTATTGGACACCTCCGATTTGTATATTGTAGAAATGTTTTTGAGCGAACGTTTTGCGTGGAATGTACAACTAAACAATGGCATTAAGTTAAATTTAGGACGTACAGAGTTTATTGACCGATTACAGCGATTTGTGGATTTGTTACCGCTGATATCGCAGCAAGAAAAACAAGTGGATTATGTCGATTTACGTTATGACACAGGTTTAGCAGTAGGTTGGAAAACCTTAGACAAAGCAGCATAAATTAAACCAGTTTAATAACTGGAAAAGAACAGATTAAATTAACGTGAGTGTGGTGAATGTGATGAATGACAGAGTTGAGCAATATGTCTAAGGGTACAGAAAGAAGCCTAATTGTTGGCTTAGACATAGGCACCAGCAATGTGAAGGCCGTAGTGGGCGAGTTGTTGCATGACAACACTATTAGCATTGTCGGTGTAGGCAGCCATTCGTCAAAAGGCATGGATAAAGGAGGAGTAAACGACCTCAACTTGGTAGTGCAATCGGTCAAACGTGCGGTGCACGAAATGGAATTGATGGCGGACTGCAGTGTATCTTCGGTGTTTATGTCAATATCAGGCCGCCACGTAAAATGCCAAAATGAAAGCGGTATGGTGCCGATTAATAATCAGGAAGTGACCCAAGAAGACGTAGACAATGTGGTGCATGCCGCTCGCTCTGTGCCTATTGCGGCTGAGCGTCGATTGTTACATGTGTTGCCTCAAGAATTTACGATAGACGTACAGGAAGGTATTAAAAATCCGATTGGTATGTCTGGAGTGAGAATGGAAGCGCAGGCACATATTATTACTTGTGCTGATGACATGGCTAAAAATTTAGTTAAATGTGTTGAGCGTTGTGAGCTCACAGCCGACCAATTAATATTTTCGGCGTTAGCGTCTAGTTATGCGGTATTAACCGATGATGAAAAAGAGTTAGGTGTGTGTGTAGTGGATATTGGTGGGGGGACTATCGATATGGTTATTTACACCGATGGTGCGATTCGCCATACCGCAGTGATTCCTGCGGCTGGCAACCAAATTACCAGTGATATTGCCAAAATATTCCGTACCCCAATCAGTCATGCTGAAGAGATCAAAATTAAACATGCATGTGCTTTGAAAGACATGGTTAGCATGGAAGAAAACATTGAAGTGCATAGTGTTGGAGGTAGGCCTTCAAGAGCTATGTCGAGACATACACTGGCAGAGGTAATTGAACCTAGGTATCAAGAACTGTTTGAACTGGTTCATGATGAAATTCGCGCCAGTGGATTAGAAGAGCAAATCGCTGCGGGCATAGTATTAACTGGCGGCACGGCAAAAATGGAAGGTGCAGTTGAATTTGCAGAAGAAATTTTCCAAATGCCGGTTCGAGTAGGGGAGCCTTTAGGAATGAAGGGTTTGTCTGAATATGTCGAAGATGCAAAATTTGCTACTGCGGTAGGTTTACTGCAATACGGAAAAGAACATGTCATAAGTCAGCTTGTTATGAAAAACAAAGCAAGTGACGGAATGTGGCAACGAATTCAAAGTTGGTTCAAGGGTGAGTTTTAAAAGTTGATTTTTTAACACACAAATTGAGCAATAAAAAATGAGCAGCAGACAAGGAAGAATTTCTGACTGCTTTTATGTACAAACCGGAGAGTAAAAATGTTTGAGTTAATGGATAGTCATAGCGAAGAAGCGGTAATTAAGGTTATTGGCGTTGGCGGTGGTGGTGGTAATGCTATCGAGCACATGGTTGCGCAGAATATTGAAGGTGTAGAGTTTATTGCCATCAATACTGATGCTCAGGTGTTACGTAGTTCATCAGCAAACGTGACGTTGCAAATTGGATCAGGGGTAACCAAAGGTCTAGGTGCCGGCGCGAACCCTAATATTGGTCGTCAGGCTGCAGAAGAAGATAGAGAAACCATACGCCAGAGCCTTGAAGGCGCTGATATGGTATTTATCACTGCAGGAATGGGGGGAGGAACAGGTACCGGGGCAGCGCCAGAAGTCGCGAAAGTAGCCAAAGAACTGGGTATTTTGACTGTTGCTGTGGTAACTAAACCTTTCCCATTTGAAGGTAGAAAACGTACCGACTTTGCCGATCAGGGTATTGAAGAGTTATCTAAATATGTAGATTCGTTAATCACAATTCCTAATGAAAAGCTATTGAAAGTAATGGGTAAGGGTACGCCGTTACTACAAGCTTTTAGCGCAGCTAACGATATCTTAAGCGGTGCGGTGCAAGGTATTGCAGAGCTGATTACCCGCCCAGGTCTGATCAACGTGGATTTCGCAGATGTAAGAACGGTTATGTCTGAAATGGGTACTGCAATGATGGGCCATGGTAGCGCGTCAGGTGAAGATCGTGCGGAAGAAGCGTCAGAAAGTGCAATCGCTTGCCCTCTATTGGAAGATATCGATTTGTCCGGTGCAAGAGGTATTCTAGTCAATATTACCGCCGGTCCAGACTTCTCTATTGATGAGTTTGAAACTGTTGGTAATGCTGTTAAAGCGTTCGCTTCAGAAAACGCTACCGTTGTTGTGGGTACAGTAATCGACATGGAAATGAGTGATGAATTGCGCGTAACAGTTGTAGCAACGGGAATTGGCGCCGAAAAGAAACCTGACATTTCTTTGGTGTCCAATAGAGCAAATAAAGTGGTAGCTGACGCACACGAATTCAAACTTCAAGCTAATGGTTCAAATGTGATGCCTAGCGCGAATGTTATGCCTGAAACAGCAAAAACAGTAGTGAGTGAAGAAAAAGCTGAGCAAGGCAACGATTTGGAATATCTAGATATCCCAGCATTCTTGCGTAAACAAGCTGATTAGCACTAAAAGTGAATTATTTAGTTAATACTCGGTCTGATAGCTTGGCTAAGACAGCCATTAAGCTAAACATGACAGTATTTTGACAAAAATAAGGTTTTTTAGTACTATGCGTGCCGCTTTTTATTCTAATAAGCTATTGAGCTGAAAGGTTATGATCAAACAACGCACTATCAAACAATCTGTGCAAGAGACAGGAATTGGTCTGCATAAAGGTGACAAGGTCACTATGACTCTCCGGCCAGCGCCGGCGAATACGGGAATCGTATTCCGCCGCGTTGATCTTGAGCCTTATGCTGATATTCCGGCTCGCGCAGAATCTGTAGGTGATACAATGTTATGTACATGTATCAGCAATGACGATGGTGCGAAAATTTCTACAGTTGAACATCTAGCATCAGCTTTAGCTGGGCTAGGTATTGATAATATAATTGTAGAAGTAGACAGTGATGAGCTACCTATTATGGATGGTAGCGCGAGTCCATTTATCTTTTTGTTACAATCAGCTGGCATTGAAGAACTTAATGCACCTAAGCAGTTTATAAAAATCAATAAAACTATCAAAGTAGAAGACGGTGATAAATGGGCTGAGTTTCGTCCTTATGACGGTTTTAGGGTAGATTTTAGAATTGATTTTGAACACCCAGTAATTAGTCAGACTCGACAACATATGGTTTTGGACTTCGACTCGTCGTCTTACGTCGACGAAGTCAGTCGTGCGCGTACATTCGGATTTATGAAAGATCTTGAATATATGAATTCACATGATTTGGCCTTAGGAGGCAGCATGGAAAATGCGGTCGCCTTAGATGAATATAGAGTACTTAATCCTGAAGGGTTACGTTACCCTGATGAGTTTTTGAAGCACAAAATACTGGATGCTATTGGTGACTTATATCTTTGTGGGCATAGTATTATTGGTGAGTTAGTGGCTTATAAAACAGGCCATGGGTTAAATAACAAATTACTTAACGCTTTGTTGCAAAATAAAGAATGTTGGGAATTTGTTGGTTATAACACCCCAGAAGAGATGCCTATCAGCTTTGCTCCGGTATTATTGACTAATTAAGTCTTAATTTGTGTCGCTTGACTAGTTGACAATAAACTAGCCAAATAACATAGTGAGAGAGTTATCAATAATACATATGCACAATTGTTGATTATTTCCTAATTGAAGAGATTCTATTTGGAATCCGGTTGGTATAAAAAATCAACAGTATGTTGTAATTGATATAACTTGTTATGCTGTTAGTTTATGGCTTGGTGAATTAAACTCAAAGTATATTGAGTCCATGTTGAAAGGCAGTCAATAGTAATGAAATTAACGTTACTCTTTAAAAGTAATAAAGCACGTTTTGTGCTCAATATCGACAAGCCCAAATTGCTTGTAGCTTTATTAGCGATCTGTGGATTTTTCTTTGTTTCTGGTCGCTCCACTCATTCTCCAGACGAAAATATTGCGAGGATCCAGTATGCAAAGGCTGGCCTCGAGCAACAGGCTAATGAAGTAAATTTACTCAAATCTTCAACGGAACAACGTTTAACCGGTGTAATGCTTAAATTGGCAGATATGCAAAGCCAAATTCAACGCTTAGATGTTTTAGGATCTCGCTTGGTTGAAAGAGCCAATCTGAATCCTGAAGAGTTTAGTTTCAATCAAATACCTAGTATGGGCGGTCCTTTGGATAGCAGTCCCGTAGATATTCAAGTTCAAGATGTGCTTTTGTCGCAAATGACGAGCATGTTAGAAACCATCCAAAGTAAAACCCAAGAACTCACAGCCCTTGAATCTATCATGCTCAGTCACCATATAGAGCAGGAGAGACGCTTAGAGGGTAAACCTATTTCATCTGGTTGGTTGTCATCTTATTACGGTATTCGTAAAGACCCCTTTAGTGGCTTGCCCGCGATGCATAAAGGGCTTGATTTTGCCGGTAAAGAAGGTGAGCCTGTTTTAGCTACCGGAGCCGGGATTATCACTTGGTCTGGAGCACGATACGGTTATGGTAATTTGGTCGAGATTGATCACGGAGACGGCTTAGTTACGCGTTACGGGCACAATAAAGAACTTAATGTTAAGATTGGCGATGTAGTGACAAAAGGCCAAAGTATCGCTGTCATGGGCAATACGGGGCGCTCTACTGGAGCACACGTGCATTATGAGGTAATACGCAAAGGTAAGCAGCAGGATCCATTACCTTACGTATATCGCAAAAGCTCCTAATCCACATTAATGGGGCAAAATTTCATTATTAACAATCGGCTCTCTGGGCCGATTGTTTTATTTTAGTACAGGGTTTGATCATGGGTTGTTGTGACTTGATGATCAAATAAAATTATTAATCTTTTAGATTGGAAGCTGTAAATAGATGTTTTCTAGTATCTTCACCAAAATATTCGGCAGTCGAAACGACCGGACAATTAAAAAACTAAGTAAGTCTGTTGACCTTATTAATCAACTAGAAACTGAATACGAAGCTTTATCTGATGAACAGCTTAAAGACAAAACGAGCGAATTTAGACAGCGCTTAGAAAAAGATGAGACCACAGATGATATTATGGTCGAAGCTTTTGCTGTGGTTCGTGAAGCCAGTAAGCGAGTGTTCGGAATGCGTCATTTTGATGTGCAAATGCTCGGTGGTCAGGTGCTACATCAAGGTGAAATTGCAGAAATGCGTACTGGTGAAGGTAAAACACTGACGTCTACCTTGCCTACCTACCTCAATGCGATATCAGGCAAAGGCGTTCATGTTATTACTGTTAATGATTATCTAGCTAGTCGAGACGCTGACTGGAGTAGACCTTTGTTTGAGTTTTTGGGCTTAACTGTAGGTTGTAATATTCCGGGTTTGAATCCTCAACAAAAACGAGACGCTTACGCCGCCGATATCACCTATGGCACAAACAATGAATTTGGTTTCGATTATTTACGCGACAATATGGCATTTAGTCCGAATGATCGTGTTCAAAAAGGGCTACATTTTGCTGTAATTGATGAAGTAGATTCGATTCTTATTGATGAAGCTCGTACACCTCTTATTATTTCTGGCCAAGCCGAAGACAGCTCTGAGTTATATCGAAAAATAAATGTCATTATCCCTGAGCTAACTAAGCAAGAAAAAGAAGATGAAGAAGGTGAAACGGGTGATGGACACTACACCATTGACGAAAAAGGTAAGCAAATTCATTTGACTGAAAATGGTCAGATATTTGTAGAACAAATTTTACAACGCGAAGGTATCTTACCAGAAGAAGAATCTTTGTTTGCTGCCGCTAATATCTCATTACTGCATCATGTTAATGCAGCACTACGAGCACATAAACTGTTTGCCAAAGACGTGGATTATATCGTTAAAGATAACGAAATCGTTATAGTTGACGAACACACTGGACGTACTATGGAAGGGCGTCGTTGGTCTGAGGGGTTACACCAAGCAGTAGAAGCGAAAGAAGGTGTGCGCATTCAAAATGAAAACCAAACATTAGCGTCTATAACCTTCCAGAATTATTTCCGTTTGTATGAGAAGCTTTCTGGTATGACAGGTACAGCCGATACCGAAGCCTTTGAATTTCAAAGTATTTACGGTCTGGATACTGTTGTTATTCCAACCAATAAACCTATGGTACGTAAAGACAAAGCGGATTTGATTTTCTTAACTGCGGAAGAAAAATACGAAGCCATAGTTGAAGATATCAAAGACTGTGTCAAACGTGGTCAACCAGCGCTAGTGGGTACCGTCTCAATTGAGAATTCGGAATTGATATCGGGCATTTTGAAAAAAGAAAAAATACCTCATAAAGTACTCAATGCTAAGTTCCATGAACAAGAAGCGGATATTGTTTCTCAAGCAGGTAAACCAGGTGCCATTACCATTGCCACGAATATGGCAGGTAGGGGAACGGATATCGTTTTAGGTGGTAACTGGCAGGCAGAAATCGACAAAATCCACGATCCTAAGCCGAGTAAAGTAGAAAAAATTAAGGAAGAATGGAAAGTCGCTCATGACGCCGTTTTGGCAGCAGGAGGATTGCATATTATAGGTACCGAGCGTCATGAATCACGTCGTATCGATAATCAATTGCGTGGCCGTTCGGGTCGCCAAGGGGATGCAGGTTCTTCACGTTTTTACTTGTCACTTGATGATGCTTTGATGCGTATCTTTGCCTCTGAAAAAATGGGCAATATGATGAAGCGTTTGGGCATGGAGCGTGGTGAAGCGATTGAACACCCTTGGGTAACCAGAGCTATCGAAAATGCCCAACGTAAAGTTGAAGGTCGTAACTTCGATATGCGTAAACAATTGCTTGAATATGATGATGTTGCTAATGATCAACGAAAAGTTATTTATGAGCAGCGTAATGAGTTATTAGACGAAGGCGAAATCAGTGAAACCATCGAAGTGATCCGTGAAGATGTGGTCAATGGTATTCTAGACCAATATATTCCTCCCCAGTCTTTAGAGGAAATGTGGGATGTGGCCGGCTTAGAAGAGCGTTTCAAAGCAGAGTTTTTAACCGAAATGCCAGTTCAAAAATGGTTAGATGAAGACGACAAACTCTATGAAGAAAAGCTTCGTGAAAAGGTTTTGGCTGAAGTAAACGCAGCCTATAAAGCTAAAGAAGAGATTGTTGGTCCAGAGGTCATCAGGCAATTTGAAAAAGCGGTGATGCTTCAAAACCTAGATAGCCACTGGAAAGAACATTTGGCTGCTATGGATCATTTGCGCCAAGGTATTCATTTACGTGGTTATGCACAGAAAAACCCTAAGCAAGAATACAAACGTGAGTCTTTTGAACTGTTTTCAGAAATGTTAGAAGCTCTCAAAGTCGAAGTGGTCACTATTTTAAGTAAAGTTCAGGTTAAAGCGCAAGAAGACGTTGAAGCGGTAGAAGAGCAAAGACGTCAAGCCGACGAAACACCAAAGAAATTTGAACATGAATCAGCGAGTAAACCTGAGCCCACTAAAACGGGCATACGTCAGGGACCAAAAGTTGGCCGAAATGATCCATGCCCTTGTGGTTCAGGTAAAAAGTATAAGCAGTGTCATGGAAAATTAAGTTAAATTAAGTTAATTTAAACGAGTAATTTCCATTAAAGTCGGACTCATGTCCGACTTTTTTGTTTTAGATGTTTGTGGATAACAAGAGAAGCCCTTATGAAAATAGTTGAAGTCGCTGTTGGTGTAATTAAACAAGGTAATAAAATCTACATCAGCAAGCGCTCAGATGCGTTACATCAAGGTGGTAAATGGGAATTTCCTGGTGGTAAACGTGAAGCGAATGAGACCATTGAGCAAGCACTGGTTAGGGAGTTATCGGAAGAAATTGGCATACAGGTTACTAAGCAAAGCCCGTTGATGTTGATTGAACACGATTATGGTGACAAAAAAGTTCGTCTAGATGTACGTCTGGTGGAGGAGTTTGAAGGAGAGGCGAGTCACCAAGAAGGACAACAAAGCCAATGGGTAGAAATAAAGGACCTAACTCAGTTTACTTTTCCAGATGCGAATAAAGTGATTATTGATAAGCTATCTGAACTGTCGACTGATCATTAGCAATACAAAAACAAGCCATTAAGGCTCATTAGTGCGGTAACCCATTTTATTCAAATGGGGGTAAATAATATTCTTCAGCTCTATTTTTCACCAAACTATTGAATCACTCTTTTGACAGCTTGTTCTACATCTTTGTAGTTAGTTTATTCTACGAAGCCAATTGAAAATGTTTGCGGAGTGTTGAGATATTTATTTTTGTCGCTACAGCCAAAGCCTAATACTGTCATATAGGGTCTACTCACGTAATTTTCAGGATAGTTATCATCTTGATGGCGGAGTAAATAACCTGAACTCGGGATAAGCCATACCGTCCAGCACCGCTATTATTGCGCCTAACTTCGTTGAACTTGCTCTCAATAGCTGGCTATTGCTTCACAAGCTCGCCTTGATAAACACAATAAAATCAGCACTGGATGCATTAAATTGGCGGCTAGATAAATAGTAAGATTATAACCTATTGTTTTTATTAGATTGACTTCATAGGACGCGGCACGTCTTAACCCGAGCTCAGGTTAAATAAATCATATCAGCGTTTTTTTTATCACCAAATGCAAACCACTCAAGAGCGGGTAAGTCTCCAATATTGCTTTCTTTAATAGAATGCGCCTTGTCATCAATTGACGCATACCAAAAATCATCGTCATCCATTTCGCCCCCAGGGACCCCTTCATATTGCACCCAATAATGGTAACCTTGGCTCATGCACCTATCGGGGTAAAAGTCCCACTGTCCTTGCCATTTACCATTGTCTGACGTAAAAATTATTTGTACATGCTGAGCCGTTTCAATGGCGACATAGGCGCTAGAATTATCGGTGCCATGGCTTAAAGTGACTTGGTCAGGTTCAGATAATAGGTTGCAAGCTAGGCTTAAACTAACAAAACTCTAAATAAAGAGGTGTGCAATTATTTTGCTAAACATTTTGATTATTCACCCATGACAAAAGGGACAGCAATTCACTGTCCCAAAGTGTTTAAAACTACGTTAGTTAAATAAAGCTAAGGCTTGGCGCTTCTTTTAAGTAAAAAACCAACTGTTAATATTGCTAATGCACACAGTAGAAACACCATTCGCCCCCACATAGGGTTCGGGATCAATATCATGGCGAATACACCACTTCCCATAAAAATAACCATAGAGCCGAGTTTGTGACGCTGTTGTTTGTCATATTCATCTTGCTCAAAATCAGCAATCACAGCTTTGCCTAGATCATCAAAGAAGCGATCCGTTTCCTGTCTATGTTGATCCTTCTCTTGCTTATAGAAAAATGTTGTTGAGCAGAAAAATCCAGCGGTTATCACTAAGTGTGCCGCTATGGTGATTATTAAGTTGATGTCTATAAATTCGCGGCGTGTGAATGCTTGCTGTAATCCAATATAATCTGCTAACACATCAGGCGTAAATATATTGGCCGTAAACCAAGATACAAAAAGCCCAATGGCGACAGTCACCCAAGACGCCCACTGCGGTGTTTTTCTAATGAATAGGCCAAAAATCAAAGGGATGAGTAAAGGCATTTGAATCATGACTGACATGTTCATCATTAATTCGAATAGGCTTAATTCTTTTAAGGATTTAAAAAACAGCGCCACCACTATTACTAAAATACCACTTACGAAACTAACAATACGACTGACTTTAAGCAGGTGTTTATCATCTACGCTTTTATTCCTTTTAAGCAGCATAGGTTGATAAAGACTCCTGACAAAAATTCCAGCGTTTTTATTTAATGCGGAATCCATAGAAGACATAGTTGCGGCAAACAAACCAGCCAATAGCAAGCCTACTGTGCCCACTGGCATGGCATTACGAGTAAACACCAAATACACAGCATCGGCCGCTTTATTACCGAGTTCGGGGTAAGCTGCTGCTGCATCAGGATATAAAGTGGCAGCAGCCCAGGGGGGAATAAACCAAATAATACTGCCAAACCCCATTAATATCATGGCAAGTAACGACGCTTTTCGAGCGTTAGCTGAGTCTTTAGCATTCAAAAACCGAAATGAGTCGTGCATGTTCATGATAGTGATCATTTGTTTGGCTAAAAAGAACACAAAAGAAGCCACTAAAATTACGCCATAATTCATGTCGGGACCCAACACAAAATCTGTTGGAAAGTTATTCACTAACGCAATAGGTCCACCGACCATAACAAGCGCCACAATGGCACAAGCTATTGAAATAACTGCCACAATTAGGGTTTGCACAAAGTCGGAGGCAACCACCCCCCACGCCCCTGATAGGACTGATACAAATACAACAGTGAGTCCAGTCACTATGATAGTAAGGGTAATATCCGCTTCAAAAACGGCACTGGCAAACACACCTAAGGCATTTAGCCATACACCGGCATTGATAAAGCTGAAAACAATCAGAGCCCATGAAAAAAATGTTTCGTTCTGACTACCAAAGCGCCGCTTGATCCCCTCTGTGGGGGTATCAATACGCATTTGCCGGAATCGTGCTGAGAAATACAGCCAGCCACAAAAATACGCAAAGGTATTGGCAAAAAAGACCAAGGTAATCGCGAAACCGTCAGTAAATGCCTTACCTGCCGCTCCGGTGAAAGTCCAAGCTGAAAACTGTGCCATGAACGCCGTAGAGCCCACCATCCACCACAGCATACGACCGCCACCACGGAAGTAGTCGCTGGTAGAGTTTTTAGCCATATTTTTGAAAGCAAAACCAATACCGATAATGAGTGAAAAATAACCAATAATCACTAAGTATTCATAAAACATGGGTAACCCTTTTATTGGAGATGACTAACGTCAACCCAATTGTCATTTTTACGAATAAGATCAATTAGTTGTTGATATTGAGCGCCTTCTTTGAAGGTTTGATAAGGGGCGACGTCTTCGCCTTTAATATCACTGATTAATTGTTTAATTAGATAACGCCAGTTTCTTTCTGTATCGCCTTCAACATTGGGAATGTTTTTGGCAATATCTTCAGGTAGCGCAACTTCGACCCATTCATTGTTTTTATCGTACATATACAGAGGTCCGCTGGCATAATGGCCTTTGATATATAGGGCGCTTTTACTACCATAAATGACGATATGATCTTCATTAAAGCGTGGATGCAAACCACCGTGTTTAAACATCACAGATACCGGTTTTTGAGCGATTGGACTTTCTAGTTGCGCTAAGACTGTATAAGACCATTCCACATTTGATTCCCCCCATTTTAGCGAAGGGTCATCAATATATTCAGGAATAAAATCACGTCGTGTTTTGAAGTTATGCACACCTTCAACTATAGGAGCTCGACCTAGGTCATCACGCACTTCCCCCATAATTGATAAGATTTTTTCACCTATAATTGAGGTGGTAATCGATAACTTATGGGTGAAGTTGTTGTTTAAACGACCGCCACCGTCTTCTTTTCTATGAGACCAGCCAAAAGGAATATTTCGCTCCAGATTAAAGTGCGATATGTATTCCACTTCTAATGGCTCGCCAATCGCACCAGAGGCCACTAATCTTTTAGCGTGGATCACTTCAGGCATATACCTGAAACTGGATGCAAAGGCTGTTTTTACCTTCTTTTCAATGGCTAGTTCATACAGCTTTTTAGCCGTTTCACCACTATGGGTCAGAGGTTTATCACTAAACACGTGGCAACCAAACTCTATTGCTTGACGGATAGGCTCTTCATGGACGCCACCTGGAGTGGCGATTGAGACTACATCTGGTTTACAATCGATCAGCGCTTGTTTCCAGTCAGTCCCAGCATAGGGAATATTTAATTCTTTGGCGACTTGTTGCACGACACTTTCTGTTCTGCCCACTATGCCGACAACCTCAGCACCCATATCTCTGAACGCTGCTGTGTGTCCCTGACCAGCAAATCCGGTACCTTGTACTAATACTCGTATCTTTTTATTCATGGTATTTTTCCTGATTTTTCACCAACCCAATTAATCATAAAAACGATGCGCTTACCAATTCCACACTGTGCCATCTTCCAAACGGCTGACTGGTAAATAAGAGCGTTTATAGGGGTATTCTTTTGCTGCTTCTTCGTCAAATTCAATTCCTAAGCCTGGGGCATCACTTAAATAAGCCATACCCTCTTTCACTTCAGCAGTATGCTTAAAAATACGCTTTGAATGGTCATTACCAAAACCAACAAATTCTTGAATACCAAAGTTGGGGGCCCAAAGGTTTAAATGCATGTGCGCAGCAAAACAAATAGGGGAGAGGTCGGGTGCACCATGTGGGGCCGTTTTGACATTATAAATACTTGCAAAATCAGCAATGCGTCGCAGCGCGGTTATTCCCCCTGCATGAGTCGCTGCCATTCTGATGTAATCGATTAGTTGATTTTGAATGAGCTCTTTGCAGTCCCATATGGTGTTATAGGTCTCGCCTATAGCGAGGGGGGTAGTTGTATGCTCACGAATTACCTTATAACTGTCTTGGTTTTCTGCAATGGAGGCATCTTCTAAAAATAATAAGTTGTAGGGCTCTAATAACTTGC
The DNA here is from genome assembly GCF_039964565.1 of Paraglaciecola sp. Taxonomy (GTDB): domain Bacteria; phylum Pseudomonadota; class Gammaproteobacteria; order Enterobacterales; family Alteromonadaceae; genus Paraglaciecola. The sequence goes on along the minus strand of NZ_JBDVXF010000005.1, from coordinate 132,883 downwards.
CCAATCTGGCAGATTCAATCGGTGTTAAGCGGCTGTGCACGTCGTGCAATAAATCAATGTTGTTACCAAAGCGCTCTCGTGCCTTACGAAAAAGCTCCCCCACCATGTTGAAATACTTTGGTGTGGACCATCGTTCTTCTGGTGGCAAAGGTCGACTACCTTGAAGTTCGAAATAATCTGTTTTATCTCCCAGAACGCCGTAAGTCACATTTAATCCAGGTATTGCACACTGCAATCGAATGGCCTTGAAGCCTTGCTTTATATGCTTTTCAGTTTGATCTAGCGTGTCGTCAATAGTTTCACCACTGGCATGGGCGTATAAGGTTACAGCACGCCTACTTTTGCCACCTAACAATTGATAAACAGGCATGCCAGCTGCTTTACCTTTTATATCCCACAAGGCCATATCAATCGCAGCAATAGCTGCCATGTTTACTGCGCCTTTGCGCCAATAAACGCCTCTGTAGAGGTATTGCCAAATATCTTCAATGTCGTGAGCATTGCGGCCAACTAGGCATGGCGCAAGATGCTCTTCTAGGTAAGTGACAACCGCCATTTCACGTCCATTAAGAGTGGCATCGCCAAAGCCATAGATACCCGAGTCTGTTATTACTTTCACGGTGACAAAGTTTCTACCGGGGCTACAAACAAACACTTTAATTTCTGTAATTTTCACCTAATGATCTCTCTTCGAATCGTATAAATACCGTTTTACTAAACCGGTTTAGTTGATTAAATTATCATACTCTTGCAGAATGTCAACTTTCAGAAATTTAGATTTTTTACAGAAGTAAATCGATGGCAAAAGTAAAATTAGTGGATGTGGCAGAGTTAGCGGGTGTTTCAAAAAGCACCGCATCTCAATACATTAATGGCCGTTTTGATTATATGTCAAAGGAAACGCAGGAGCGCATTAGAGCAGCGATTAAGGAGTTAGATTATGTTCCCAATCCTATCGCCAGAAACTTAAAAGCTGATAGGACCAAAACTATAGGTGTAGTTGTAAGGGACATTACCGGATTTGATACGAGCCACACTATTCGTGGAGTCGATGATTTCTGTAAAACTTGTGGTTATAACGCCCTAATATACAACACTGATTTTGACCCCGATATCGAAGCTAAATCCCTAGAGGCGCTTTATCAATTAAGGGTTGATGGCATTATTATCGCGTCGTCAGGAGGAAACAACAAACTGATCTCTGACTATATAGGAAAAGGTATGCCTATCGTTCACTTTCAGTTAGAACACGATGGCAATGAAAAGAATCTTATTTTGTCTGACTACCGCCAAGCCGCGTTCGACGCAACTGAGTATTTGATTCGTTTAGGACATAAGAAAATATGTTTTGTCACTCAAGAATTTAAAAATGTAAAATCAAGAAATGACCGCTACCTCGGCTATGTATCTGCACTTGAACGTCACAATATTGCTTTGGATAAAAATCTCATTCAGTATTGGCATCGCGAAACTGGATTCGAACATTCACCTATAAGTATCCTAGAATCGAGTACTGCTCCTAGCGCCTTTTTTACTCAGCATTTAGCTATTACTACTGAGCTTTTGAGTCAATTAAACCAAGCAAAAATATCAATACCCGAAGATGTTTCACTCATTGGTTTCGACGATATCCCCATGGCAGAATTTTTCAAAGTCCCCATTACTGTAGTCAAACAAGAACCTTATATTATCGGTAAAGAGGCAGCTAAGTTACTGTTAGAGAATATAAATGACAAAGCTAAAAACGCTCAAAAACTGATGATTGCTTGCTCTGTCACTGAACGACAATCCTGTATAAAAATACTTTAAATAACAAACTCTTGCGTGCTGTTAATTGGTTGTCGGTAGGAGCTCTTGTGATAGCCCTGCTAATGATTGACAGCTCATAATGACAACGGTTACTATAAGTATTAACTAAATCGGTTTAGTTGTTTGATTACTTTTGATTTTTTCGAATTGACTCGGTAATCGCGCACTTCCAAACTTCCGGTAATTTATATAATGCATAACGTCAAAACATTTTTTAAATCCCTATTGCCGGGGATCTTTTTATTCGGATTTACGGTAGGCACTGGTAGTGTCACCGCCATGGCTAAAGCTGGAGCAGATTATGGTATGTCTCTGTTATGGACCATATTTATCTCTTGTGCCATTACCTATTTTTTGATTCAACTGTTTGGTAAATTTACCTTAGTAACAGGTCAGACTGCACTTCAATCATTCAAGAAGAATATTCACCCTCTTGTTGGTGGCTTTTTTATAGTGGCACTCACGACTCAAATATGCGGAAGTGTTATCGGTGTGATGGGTATATTAGCTGACGTTTGTTTTGAGTGGTCGAAGAATTTTGTAGAGGCTGGTATCGCTCCACTTTATTTTGCAGTGTTTTTTATTGCCTTTGTTTATATTATTTTTCTGATTGGTAAGACTCAAGTATTTGAAAAAGTATTGGCTTTTTTTGTCGCCATTATGGCTCTATGTTTTCTGATTAATTTTTTCATTTTGATGCCGCCGGCTTTAGATATTCTAAACGGAATGATACCTAATGTACCTGATACTGGACCTAATAAGAGTTCGTTTTTGGTCATCGCCTCCATGGTCGGAACAACGGTTTTTTCTGGGTTATTTATCTTACGTACCATACTCGTCAAAGAAGCAGGTTGGACGTTAGCTGATCTTAAAACTCAAAACAGAGATGCTCTGTTTTCTGCTTTTTTGATGTTTATTGTCAGCACTTCAATAATGGCCGCCGCCGCAGGGGCCTTATTTGCACAAGGAATTAGCCTAACCAATGTAACCCAAATGATCTATTTGTTAGAGCCTCTAGCTGGGTCCGCGGCAGTCGCTATTTTTACAATTGGTTTAATCGCAGCTGGGGTGTCTTCACAGTTTCCTAATGTCGCTTTGTTACCCTGGTTGTTGGATGACTTTTATGAGCGTCAACCTAACCTCAAAAGACCAAGTTACAGAGTCATGGCGCTAGTTATTTCCTTACTTGGCTTAATCGTACCTATTTTTAACGCTAAGCCGATAGCGGTCATGGTAGGTTCTCAAGCTTTTGGTGCCTTAGTCTTGCCTGCTACGGTTTTTTGTATTGCTTTTTTGGGAAACAAAAAAGACCTAATGGGAGCGCACAAGTTTTCATCTAGGGTCAATCTGATATTGTTGCTAATTTTTGTTTTTGCGTTAGTTATGAGTTACATGAGCCTCAGTGGCATTGTTGCTACATTGAAAGCAATATAAATAAGAAGAACAAACTCAAATATAGGTTTAGTAATTTCAAAAATCTTCACTTCTAGGAATAACGGAAACAACACTATGAATCAAATAATGAAGTTCGACTCCAATCGTGTTTGGCGAACCTACCAAGGGGGTAAATTGCTGGATACTATTGAAGGCAAAGTAGAACCCCAAGATTCAAGTTTCCCTGAAGATTGGATTGGCTCTACTGTTGAGGCTCGCAATGTTGGGCGTGAGCATGTGTCAGAAGGATTGGCCATGGTGAAAGATGAAGCGGGTAGGTCTGTCCCGTTTAGAGATTTATTGCAAAAGAATCAAGAATATTTTCTAGGAAAGGCTGGTGACACTATCCGTTCGATGGACGATATTCCTCTGGTTAAATATTTAGATAGTGCAACTCGTTTACACTTTCAAGCGCATCCTACCCGAGAGTTTGCACAGCAGCGATTAGGTATGCCTCGTGGCAAAACTGAAGCTTATGTTATTCTTGAAACCCGCGAAGACGTAAGTGAGCCATACATTTATGCTGGCTTTCAACGTTCACCTAGTCGTAAGCAGTTGAAAGAGTGGATTGAAACACAAGATATACAATCCATAGAGAGTTGTTTCGACCGTATTCCAGTTAAACCTGGGGATGTATTTCTGCTACCAGGTGGTCGCCCTCATGCTTTAGGTGCCGGCATACTTATGTTGGAAATTATGGAGCCCTCGGATCTGGCTGTCAGGTTTGAGTTTGAGCGCGGCGGTTTTGTCATCCCTGAGCAAGCAAGGTTTATGGGAAGAGATATTGATACAGCGCTAGACGTGTTTAACTATGATCCTATTGCTCCTGAAGATATTGACGCGGAATTTCGTTGTTTGCCTAAAACCCTTGCTACAGATAACAAGGGTAATTGCCTAGAAGAGCTAATCGGTGCCGATAAAACGTCTTGCTTCACAGTAAAAAGAGCATCTGTCACAGGCAATTTTAACCGCCAAGAGCAGGCCTTTTTCTATGGTATTGTGACTCAAGGTGAGGGCACAATTTGTATTGATGGGGAAGTGATTCAACTTAAGCGTTGGGAGCGCTTTTTCTGCCCGGCTGGTGTGAAACGCTTTGAATATCAATCACACACAGGTATGTCGATTTTGGAGTGTTACCCAGGAAACAGTTAACAGCCTGACTAACCACATAGAATAACTTCAACGTGGATCAGGATAATCCCATTTGATCTCGGTATAGGAGATAGGGGATAGATACACCTTGCTGGTTGGCTATTATCCTATTTTCGTAGAACGGTTTGACAGGCAATATATTCAGAAAAATATGCAAAAAAGAAAAGGCTCTATGTATGTAGAGCCTTCGCTTGGATAAATTAGTGAGGTGAGGAGCGGGTGCTCTTTTCCTTATTAGTTGAAGTGATAAGGCCCGGTCCAATTGAAAGTTTTGCCAGCAATTTTAACTTTGTGTTGTTTGTTAGCCGCGGCATTTTTATTGGCCAAGATAAACATTCTGCTATTACCTTTTACATCTTTGATTGAAACTGCGGTGTAGTTTAGGTCGTCGTGTACTACCTTCAATTCAGCAATGTTACTGTTTGAATTCACTGACAATTCTGAAACAGGGCTATAGCTGCCGTGTGGTTCAATAACAGTGGCAAAAGTTGTGTCGTCGCTATCCTTTCTGCGGATCATCAGCGCCGCTTCTCTGCGCAAATTAAAGTCCGGATCATTTGCCCCTAACCGAGTCAGTAATAATTCATCAGATTTATTTGTGGCCGAAGTTAAGGTGTAATACTTTCCCTGTCCTAACCATGAAAATTGAGTGGTGCTGCCAGTAGGCCGCCCTTTACCTTCCAAATATAAATGTTGATAACCATTGCTTTTACCTAATGGAGATAAGGTTGTAGGAGACTCATAGGCAAAGTTTTGGCTCAATACTTGACCCATAAAATAGAAAGGTAGGTCATATTGATTCTGTTTCTCAGACTCTACTTTCATAATATCCAATAAATAGGGCTTCTCGAAACCGTCACTTTTAATCACGGCCATAGTGCGGTGTAATTTTGTGCCAGGATAGGCGTTGTTTTCTGTTGCACTGACAACTTGAATGTCTTTATTGGAATCATCATAAAAATATAGTTCAGAGTGATGTTGACTGGCTGTTTCGTATTTGCCGCCAAAATGCATCATTTCATTTTGTGAGATAGTGTTATGTGCAATGGTGGTTTTGGCCCATGTCTTATTCTCTTTAAGGTAATTACCTCCACCTTTTTGTCCAATGTTAACGAAACGCGCCAGTCCATAGTCCTGAAGCACTTCGTCACCTTTTTCGTATAAAGAGAAAGAAAGTTTGTCATAGTGGCCATGGCTTAAGCCTTGTGCCGCATATTTAAACACTAAGGTTAGATCTTCATTACCGTAACGCAGCACAGCAACGCCACCTTGTTTACCATTGGGACCATCGGATAAATTGATAGAATTTTTTACAAAGGGTTGAGACTTGCCATCGCGGATCCCCATCGCCACTGCAAGGCCAGATTGGTCTAATAATACTTCATTCTGTTTTTCAGCAATGCTCAACAGTTGAGGATTCTGATTGCCATATTGGTAGGCAATATCAACCGCTGTTACTAAAGACGCGGTATAGTAAGACATGCCTTTTTGTCCGTCATTTAAGGGAAAAAACTCTCCATCAGCATCGGATAAGTTGAGAAGGGCGTTTACCCCTTTAAGCAGTACATTGTTTTTGTGCTCAAAAACCTGCATTTCAGGTTTAGCATTGTACATGGCTAAACCAAAAATCAAAAAAGGATACATGGCATAGCGTTGGTAATATGGACCTTCTGTATAATAACCATCCGGTGAAAAGGGCTCTTCCAAGTTAGCTAAAAACCCCGCTTTTTGACCAGCAACTTTGATAAAACCGCCGTCATTGTCTTTACCACCAATCTCAAGACCATCGTCTTCAATGCCATATAAAGCCCGTTGTAATAACTCTTCGTCATTCATTACAAGAGCGATCATGCCAACGGCTGCGTTACCCCAGGTACTATGGTTATGAACTCGGTTATAAAACTGTGGATTGTCAATAGAAATAAAGTCAGCAAAAGGTCGAAAAAGGTTATTTTCTAACCTGTCACGCTCCTGTTTGCTGAGAGTATCGTAAATCGCGTCATAGGCTTGGCTCATATAAACCAGCCAGTTACTGTCATTTAGGCATTGCCAAAATAGCTTGCCGCGAGCATAAGAACGCTCTTGTGGATGCACAGGTAAGTCCTTGTACATTGCTTCATATTGAAACAGCATATCCTTGATGTATTTCGCATATTTATCATCCTGTAAAATTTGATAAAGTGCGCCCGCTTTTTGTGCGATAAGAAAATTTATTTTGTGTCTTTGGTGGGTATAACCACCAGAAAAATCTTTAGGAATTGGGGTGTCGATCCCAAATGCAATTTCAGCGTCAACTTGTTGTTTTACTTTTTGAACAGTAGCGTCAAATAAAGGCACTTTGCCCAAATGTTCCCTTACTTTCTGTACACCTTCTTTGGTTAAAATTAAGTTCGGATGTGGCTGTGCTTGTAATAAAAGCGGTGACGTAATTGCGACTGCAAATAATAAGAGTGCTGTGAGTTTTCTTAAGTGCATTTTAGGTGTCCTTTATCTAACAACTTACTTTCTTGTTAGTCTAGAAAATTTGGTTTTATTGGGGAGTACCCCGTCGCTACAAATTTGCTGTTGGCACGCCAATAACAATCTGTTGGTGTAACAAAAATTTGATTGCATACTCAAACGTCTTATCAACCAATAAGGAGTTTAAGTACGCAGTCATACGCCACAGTTATTCTGGGGCTGACAAACCCTCTACAAAGTCTTCTCGGGCAGGGCTAAAGGTATCTATTAGAATGCCACCGGTGGGACAGGTTGCTCCATGATCTGCAAAGGGTGGTATCAAGCAGCTATCGCCCGCTCTTAAAATTTTGGTTACTCCATCAATATTAAAATGGAATTCGCCTTCTACAACGTAAGTTACTTGTGAATGTCGATGTGCATGATTGTAGCCAATCGCACCTTTTTCGAACCAAATTTTTACTGCCATTAATTCGTGGTTATAACCTAACATTTGACGCTTTAAACCACCGCCAATATCTTCAATTTCAGTTTTGTCAGCAAATAAAAAGTGTTCACTCTGGCTCATATTTATCTCCTATTCAGCCCAATTTCGGCTAGTCTGTCATCGGATTTACTTTATGTCGAAAAGCATCCTAGGGTCATCAGAACTAAAAAGCCTCTAAGTTAAGAGGCTTAATAACGGAACACAATTTTTTACGTTATGTTTCTCTGATCACTCTTCAATTATTTCTATAGCTTAAGAAAGTAGTCGTAAATTTCTGGAACGTTACCATTTCCCATACCTGCATCTACTGCAGCTTGAAGGTGCGCAGAAGTGCCCTCTGCAATCTTAGCTGTGGTACCTAAATCATTTACCATCTCAAGGAAATAGCCTAAATCTTTGTTGGCGTTGTTTATTGAGAAACCTAAGTCGCTCACACCGTCAACGGCATAATTTTTACAAAAATGCATAAATGGCGAATTAGAGGGACCAGTAGACATAATGTCGAAAAGTTGTTGGCGATCTACACCAGCACGTTCTGCAACGGCGAAAGCTTGCGACATAGCGGTAACAGTTGTCATACCGATGAAATTATTGATTAACTTAGTCGTGTGACCTGCACCTAATGCACCCAAGTAGAAGACATTCTCGCCCTGCATTTCAAGAACAGATTTAACACTGTCGAACGTAGCTTGGTCGCCCGAAGCCATAATGTTAAGCAAGCCATCTTTAGCATGTGCTGGCGTGCGCCCAAGTGCCGCATCAACCATGCCCGCACCTTTTTTAGCTAGGTCGGCACCGATTTTACGAGTAGAAGCTGGAATAGAAGTGCCAAAATCAATTAAGACTGCGCCTTCTTTGATGCCAGCTAATATACCATCATCTGCATAAACCAACTTTTCAACAACGTTAGAAGTTGTCAGACAAAGCATAACGATGTCACAGGCAGCAGCCAGTTCAGCGGGAGAGGTTGCTTCAGTGGCACCGCGAGCAACTACGGCGGCAACTGCGTCCTTATTTAGGTCCATTACAATTGGTTCAAATCCCTTTTTCTGAAGGTTTTCAACCATGTTACTGCCCATAAGGCCAAGGCCAATAAAGCCAATGGTAGGTTTTGTCATAAATAATTCCTAATTATAGTGATGTTAGTTTGCTGTTTGCTTTGGGTTTATCACAAGCTCAACGGGTTAATTTGTAGTCGTATTTAGACTAATCCTTTTCATCCGTCTAATTTACACTATTGGTAATTAAATTGGTAATAATATTTGTTAATATTGGTAAAGTAATTGGTAATAATTGTGTTTTTTTAACTTCCAAAATTATTGTCGTTTCATTTACTTTTCAAATTGTTCCGAAACTAATTTTAAACCTAGAAATACAGAAGTTATGTGCTACCTCCAACTTTATGTTTGGAGGTAGCGAAGCGCCAAGAGTAGCGCTCAAATTGACTTTTACTATCGGATTTTGTTCTTAGAAACGATAGCTAGCACCGAAGGTAATACGACGGTCAGCCAATCCTTGGAAACACAGCATTGCATCTTCATTTACACAAGATTGTGTAATATCAGACTCAGTCAAGTTAACAGCTTCGACACCTATGTTTAGTTGTTCGTTAACATCATAGCTAACACTTGCATTAAGCTGTCCGCGGTCGTGAGTATAAACCGGGAAACCTAAAGTAGAGTTACGTGATGCTCCACCTGCAGTATCGTCGGTACGGAAAGCTTCACGCCATGTGTAACGAAGTCGTGCAGATAAACCAAACTTCTCATAGTAAGCCGTCACGTTATAAGCATTTTCAGAAAAGTCTAAAAGGCCTTGAACGGCATTAACTGTGACAAAATCTGCATCGTTATAAATGCCGTTAATCGCGTTAAAGATATCAGTACCACGACCAGCCGAAGAGTTAACTGTTGAACCGCCTTTGTATTCTTGGATTGTATAGTTAGCCATGAAACCAAAACCTGATGCCCAACCTAAGTCATCTTCAAAACTAGACAGGTCATATTGAACCGCCATTTCGATACCTGTTTGGGTGGTTTTAGCAGGGTCGTTTACTTGAGTATTTTTATCTACACAAGCGCCAGTCACGCCCAGAGGAGCAAGAAAGTCATCGCCTTGAGCTGCTGGGTTATAGATACCACCACCAGAACATGAAGGATCGGTAGAAAAGAAACCGTTAGCATCTGTTGGTGAAGAATCCAAAGTAGAAACGAACAGGTTACTGATTTCTTTATCGAAATAACCGATGCTTACTACTGCAGCTTCAGTAAAATACCACTCAGCAGATAAATCTAACGTTGTTATCTCTTGTGGTTCTAACCCCGGATTACCAATAGAAACTGATTGGTTAATGTTAGAAGGGAAAGACACAGAGGTATTCAAATCAGAAAAATCTGGACGACGAATATCTTGACCCCAACCTAATCGCAACACTACTTCATCATGTGGCGTAAATACAATGTTCACTTTTGGTAAGGTATAGCTGTAATCACCAGAAATAGTAGTTAATTCTGAACCACTGTCAGTAATAGTATTACCTGTGGAATCAACAGTCGTTTTCAGGTGTCTAACGCCTATATTACCCACAACGTTTTCAAACTCGAAGTTTGCTTGTGCATATATAGCTTGAGTCTCTTCAGAAATACTAAAAAATGCTGAAGATGAAGGGGATAACGATGATAAATCAGGTGAAGAATCATGAGCGATTAGTGCTGATTCTAACGTATCTAACACAAAATCAGGGTTATTAAAGGCTAAGTCAGGATCGACGATAATGAAATTACGCATTGCCAACTCACGGCCGTCAGCGTCACCAAAGTTGCTAGGTCCTGGAACCAATATATCAGCGAACAAAGAACCACTTGGGCTATCTACCATCTTACTGAAACCACCAATTCTATCGGTTATTTGGTTGTAAGTACTTTCGCGTTTGCTGACACGTAAACCAAAATCGATAGAAGTAATAGGGGAGTCTTCTAAATAATAACTGAAATCTGCACGAGCAGCGTCTAATGAGTTGTTTGTTTCATTACGACCCACATCAACCTGGTCTAATACAACGTTGGCGGGATCTAATAATTCTGCAACAGTTGGCGCAAATGGTGAATCAAAGTTGATGCCAAAGGTTAAGGCTCCACCTGTTAAATCATAGATAAATGGCACAGCGTTATCATTACTTGTGTTTGAAGTAATGTTGCCGTCTTCATCAAGACCGTCTAACGGAGCGTGCGGGTTAATGAAATTTAAAGTGGTGCTTAAATTTGGATTTGTGGTGTCAGAACTTGCTGAAGATATTTCAAAACTAGCGAACAAATTGTCACCTTGCCACTCGCCACCAAATCGGAAAAGGCTGGTATCGGTCAAACGGGCACCAGTGTCACTACTAAAACGTAAGTTAGGATCATCGTCGTCCTTAGCTAAATCGGGCTCGACAACACCACGCACCGCAGCTTGAATACTGCCAAGCTCTACTCCGTCTAAAGAGCCAAAGTTAATGGTTTCAAATTCAGTGGGTAGATTTTGGTTAAGTACTGAACTTACACCCGAACCTTGGACACGAGTACTATCTTGACGACGTTCTTGATCAGTTAACACAACATCTAAGAAAAATTTAGTGTTGTCGTTTGGAGCAAACTCGAAGGTTGATGAAATGTTAGTGGTTTCGTACTCATAGTTTTCATATTCTTGATTTAAGAACTGAATTCCAAGGAAGTCGAAATCTTGACAAACAGGGCGGTTAGCAACGTCTTCAACACTTCCGCTACGTACAACAACTGCATCACAGTTTTCGACTAAACTACCATCACGGTCAACACGAGGACGGAAAGATGAAGACTCTTGTCGAGTAATACTTCCGCTCAGAACAAAACCAAATTTTCCGCTGTCTACTTCCCAGTTATCACCATAAACGGCAGAAAAACGTGGCTGGATGCCATCAGTTGTTAAACTGCTGTCTTCGCCTTGAATACGAACATTAATTAATTGCTCGCTCAGTTCTAAAGGACGAATTGTTCTTAAGTTAACTGTACCGCCTACAGAGCCTTCAATAGTTTTTGCGTCCGAAGCTTTTGTCACCTCGACACCTGCGATGATTGACGCTGAAACGTCTTCGAAACTTATACCGCCACGTCCAGTTCCAGCGCCTACTGTTTGCACGCCGTTTATTAGGACATTGTTCGAATTTGAACCACGGATTTGAACACCGGTACCCACACCAGCTGTTCTTGTTATTTGAATACCTGTTACATTTTCTAATACTTCTGCCAAGTTTTGGTCGGGTAACTTACCGATATCTTCAGCTTCAATTACTTCAATTAGGTTGGTTGATTCACGTTTTTCAAGTAGTGCGCTCGTTAGTGAGCTACGAATTCCTGAAACTTCGATGACTTCAACAGCTTGTTCGGGAGCCGCTTGTTGTGCTGAAACTGTGGGAGCTGCCAAAATTGCGACTACAGCTGCGCTGTATATCGCTGAATGTGCGCTAGTACTTTTTAGTACCGAGCTGATTTTATTTAGTTTAGTTTTCATGCGTTCTCCATTCATTTTTCAATGAGTTTTAATCGGTATGTGAAATTTTACTTGTTTACGTTTTGTTTGAGTTGTAAACAAAATGTTTCAAGCTTGTGCGCTAAACTAACCAATTAAGGTGTGGTATGTCAACATTTTGTTATTCCAATATTTATAAATTGGTTTATTATTGGTAATACCAATATTGGGTGGTAAACGTATATTGGTAATATTTTGGTTTGATTGAGGACTCGTGTAACCGAGGGGTGTACAAGATGAATGCCTTTATAATAGGGGCCTAAACAGATTTTCTTGGTATTTTTTATACTTTGTTTAGGTGGGCAATTTTATAGGTGGGATTGGAATAATATAGACAAAAACACTTTAAATTATTTTTTAAAATATTTTAAAGAAGCGGCCTCAAAATGGCTGAATTTTTGTTTAAGGCAATGTGATTAGTCACAATCCCCGCCATTTAGGGGGGATTGTTCAAAATTATGATTGGGGGGTTATATCAATTGGTTTTACAATTTAACTATTAGTTTACCGTTATTGGCGCCTGTTAATAACATGTTTAAACCATCGATTGCAGTCTCTAGACCATTGAGCACATGTGCGCGGTATTTTATCTTTCCTTGCATTACGTAGGGCGTGAGTTTGCTAACTAATTCTGGTAGTTGCGCAAAATGATCAGGCATAGCAAAACCTTGGACAGTGATACGTTTTTTTATAATTGGTATCCAATTGGGACCTGCACTGGGAGTTTCGGCTGTGTAGTCAGAAATCATGCCACATACAATTGCTCTACCGTGAGCATTCATATGCTCGATAACATGGTGTTGGATAGGACCGCCTGTATTTTCAAAGTATATATCAACACCTTTGGGCGCTAATTCAGTTAACTTAGCATCAATATCATCTGTTTTGTAATTGATCGCGCCGTCAAATCCAAGGTCTTTAACTATCCAATCACATTTCTCATCAGAGCCTGCGACCCCAACCACGTTGAGACCTTCGGCCTTGGCTAGCTGTCCTACTATTGACCCAACCGAACCTGCAGCACCACTGACCACTATAGTTTCACCGGCTTTATGATTGCCAAAACCAAAGAAACCTTGGGTTGCAGTTAAGCCCGGCAGTGCAAAAACTGATAACACCATTTCAGGATCTAATCCCGGTTGTACTTTTCTTAGGCCTTCGCCTGTGCTTACCACATATTCAGTCCACCCAGTCATGCCCATCACACGATCGCCAACACTAAAGTCGGGGTGATTACTTTCGATTACCTCAGCAATGCCTGAAGAGCGCATAACGTCGCCAAGTGCAACGGGTGGGATATAACTTTCTGGGTCGGGATTCATCCATCCAACCATCGCAGGGTCTAGCGACATATGGGTTTGTTTAACTAAAATCTGCCCAGGACCAGCACTTGGAATGGGTTTTTGTACTATTTCAAAAAGTTCTGCACCTATAGGGCCTGGGGCAGGGCGGGCAATTAGATTAATCGCTGTGTATGTACTCATGTTTAGCATTCTCCATTATGTGGTTGCGTTAAATGAACTGCGTTGTAGAGGTAAGTATTGCTAAATAAAATGGCAAGATATATAGCTGAAAAAGGCTATCTTTATTGTTATAAAGACAATAAATGTATTTTCGATAGATATAAAAGGAAAGTAATGGACCAAGTCCGAGCGTTACGCTATTTCAGTAAAGTTGCAGAAATGGGCAGTTTTACGAAAGCTGCTAGGTTATTCGGGGTGCCACCGTCTTCGTTGTCCAGAAGGGTTGCAGATTTAGAAAGTAGCTTAGGTGCCACGCTACTCAAGCGTTCTACACGAGACGTTAAACTCACTGAGGTCGGGCAGCGTTATTATAACCAAGTGGTGGATATCCTGCAGCAACTGGAACAAAGTAATGAGGCGGTGCGGAGTTATCAAGCTAAACCAATGGGGCACTTGCACATCAGCTCAATGGTTGGATTTGGAGAGCGTATCTTACTACCGCTTTTAGAAGAATTCAGCCAACTCTACCCTGAAATAGTGCTCGATGTGAGTCTAAGCGATGAATTGTCGGCGCTCAGTAGAGACGAAGTGGACGTTGCAATTAGAGGTGGCTATGCGCCAAACGAAAGAGTATTAGCGATCAAATTAATGGGTAATCAGTTTGTACCTGTTGCCTCTCCGCAATATCTGCTAAACATGGGAACTCCAACAAACGCACTTGAATTGAAAAAACACAAAGGTCTATATTTTCGCACACCTAATGGACCTACACCGTGGTTGGCTTACCTCAATAATCAGTGGCATGACGTCTCTGCTCCACAAGTGGCGGTATCAAACAACGGTAAATGGTTAGGTGAACTAGCAGCTAAAGGTAAAGGCATATTGATGGCGCCAAGGTGGTCAGCGGCACAGTACTTGGCAAGGGGTGAGTTGTTAGAGTTAAAGATAGAGCCGACTGTACAAATTAGCCAGAATAACGACATGGCGGTGTATCTGTTATATCAGAAACAAAGATATTTAGTGCCTAAAGTCAAAGCTGCTGTGGATTTTTTGGTAGCGCGAGTCAAGCAATAGCATTTGACTGATAATCAATTTAAAGGTTTTTTACATTATTCTTTGCTATCTCTTCAAGGCGTTTAATTATGGACTCGGAATATACCGGTTGATAGAGTCGCCGCATAGTGCCATCGCGATAGCTCTGCTCCAACGCACTTTGCCATCTATTGATACGTTTAGAATCAACATCAAGTGAAAACGCGAGATAACGTTGGCGCTTGGTTAAAAACGCTACAGGTACCAATTCATCACCTATTTTTGACGCTTCGGATACAAAGTTATCTAATCCTAAATCGCTAATAGGTGTTAAGTCTGCACGTCCTAGCAATACCATTTTTTGGCAATCTCCTACTTTACTGGTTAGGATTAAATTTCTATCTGTATGAAAACCTAAACTCTCTATTTCGTCGATAATTGCGGAGTTGCGATAGGTACAAGCAATATATTTTTGAGGTGCCATTTTTAGATCGGGTTTGTTTATCATTCTCTGTTTTAGACCATACAACGAAACTGTATAACTTTGCAGGGGCCCCACCCATTTAAACCAACTTTCTCGCTCTTCAGTTCGCACTGTTTCAAATAAAGCTAGCCCTTTTTCTTGTCGCGCTATTTTCATGGCTCGGCCCCAAGGTAAAATGTTTATCTCACCCGGTTCGTCAAGACGCTGTTGTAAAATACGTATCAGTTCTACAGTGACACCTGTTACAACCCCCTCTTCATTTAGATATTCACCGGGCGGACTATGTTCAGTTAAGAATCTCAGAGGAGGATAAGGTTGCGCAATTGAATGAGACGAAAATAAAATATAAAGGAAACTCAAAAACCATAACACGCTAGATGGGTTCTTCATGTCATACCTAATTGTAAAACCGGGAAGTAGGAAAAGTTAAAATTCAATATCAATCGCTAAGCTTGATACATCTCATAGCAAAGTTTAACAAACCTGTGGCAATTAAAAACTGCCATTTGAATGAAAATTGAGTTGCGGAGGTGGTTGTCTGAAAATAGCGATTAACCTAACACTGAATTTACTGGCACCCTAAGTCGTAGTCGGGTTTACGGTGTTAGCAGAAGAGTTTTAGCTTTGCCGGAATTCATAATTTAGTTTGACATTTATGGTACGAACGAAGATTGTATCTCTTTATGTTTCTCAAACCTTAGATTACTACTTATGCCTTCTAAAAAAGCTATTTATAAAGTCGTCGCCATACTCGTCATACTCGCAGTTATTGCCTTTTTTGTGTTTTTTCCCGCGCAGTTAGATAAACAAACCAACCGGTTACATGATTCAAATTTACCAGTGATTTCTGAGCAAGCACGCGCTTTACATAGGCAATTATTTATCGGTGATTGGCACAGTGATTCTTTAATGTGGAAAAGAGATTTAATAGAAAACCATGACTACGGACACGTTGATATTCCTCGTTTGCAACAAGGTAATGTGGCATTACAAATGTTTACCACTGTGACTAAATCACCTGACGGCATCAACTATGAAGAAAACAGCACTGATGCAAGCGACAATATCACTAAACTGGCGTTAGTTAACCTATGGCCTATTAGTACCTGGGATAGTTTGGCAGAGCGAGCTTTGTTTCAAGCGAGTAAAGCGTTAGAACTAGCACAACGGTTTCCCGATCAAGTGTCTCTAATTACGTCGAAATCGGACCTATCACAATTTCTTGAGAAGCGAAAAGCCAACCCTAAATTATTAGGGATGTTATTAGGCACAGAAGGCTCACATGCACTTGATGGAGACCTAAGCAATATCCAGCGTCTATTTGATAGTGGTTTTCGGATGATGAGTTTGCAACACTTTTTTGATAATAAGTTAGGTGGTTCATTACATGGCGTAAGTGGTGAGGGGCTAACAGAATTTGGAAAAAACGCCATACAAACAATGCGGTCTTTAGGGGTTATGTTAGATGTGTCACATTCATCTGAACAAGTAGTCAAAGATATTTTAGCGATGAGTAATCAGCCTTTACTCATAAGCCATACCGGATTTTACGGACATTGCCCGTCAGCAAGAAATATCTCCGATGACTTGATGCAACAAATTGCGGCAAACGACGGTCTTATTGCTGTGGGTTATTGGGATGGAGCGGTGTGTGAACCTAATGTAACTGAAATCGCAAAAGCAATTAAATATGGTATTGAATTAGTAGGGAGCGAACACATAGCGCTTGGGTCAGATTACGACGGCGCCACCAGTGTGCCATTTGATACGTCTGAGCTAGTGTATCTAACTCAAGCTT
Organism: Paraglaciecola sp.; assembly: GCF_039964565.1. GTDB lineage: Bacteria > Pseudomonadota > Gammaproteobacteria > Enterobacterales > Alteromonadaceae > Paraglaciecola. The sequence goes on along the minus strand of NZ_JBDVXF010000005.1, from coordinate 116,222 downwards.
TGTTAGATTTGGGACTAAGTGAATCACAAATTAAACAAGTTATGGGTGACAATATGTTGCGTTACTTACAAGCACATTTGCCAGATTAATTGCCGCGCAATGGCATTTAATAAACGTATCAAATTCTTTTTAATGTAATCAACGGTGTACCATTCTGAATGGAATATTTTCAACTTAGCCGCCTCAATCTTACCGATTACCTACAATCGTTGCCTGAAATCGAGCACAGATTTTCGAGCTTTGATAATCTAGAGATTCAGGAAATAACTGATGGCAACATGAATTTTGCCTTTGTGGTGAGAAACAAACAAGAGCCAAGCCAGTCTGTTTTTATCAAGCAAGCCCCGCCTTATATTAAGGTGATGGGAGAACAATGGCCCTTAACTCGACAAAGAATGACCGCTGAAATTAATGCCTTAAATTATCAATCCAGCGTATGCCCGGAAATGCTGCCAGAGCTATATTATCAATCTGAAGCGTTGTCTGTGGTTATTATGCAAAACCTAAGTCAACACGATATTTTACGCTCGCAATTAATACAGGGGCGATATCTGCCTAGACTTGCAGAAGACTTATCTACTTTTCTAGCCGAGACTTTATTTTATTCTTCTAGTTTTGCCTTGTCTTCACTAGAAAAGAAGGCATTGATGAGTGATAGCCATAATCATGATATGTGTAAAATAACCGAAGAGTTTGTGTTTACTTATCCATTTGAACATCACGAAATGAACGCTTACAATCCGGCTTTATCCCAGGCAGTGATAGATTCTATACAGAAAAACCCTCTTGTTAGAAAACATGTTGCAGACATGAAATATACTTTCATGAATAAGCCTGAAGCCTTGTTACATGGGGATTTTCACACGGGGTCGGTGATGGTAAATCAATTAGAAACCTTTGTTATTGATCCAGAGTTTTCGTTTGTCGGCCCAATGGGATTTGATTTAGGAGCACTGATTGGAAATCTATATTTGTGCTACTTTTCACATGCTCATCACTCGTCGGTTGAATCTGTTAACTACAGTCATTGGTTACTGCAGACTATTGACGATATTTGGTACAAATTTGAAGGCAAATTTTTATCATTGTGGTTTGAACATGAGCAATCTGCCCCCAATGCGTTTATGGGTAAAGATCTCACTGGCGACAGCCATCAAATGTTCAGGCAGACCTTTTTAGAACAGTTGCTAGCGGATAGTTTAGGCTTTGCTGCATGTAAGATGATGCGCAGAATTTTAGGCGTCGCAAAAGTACCTGATTTGATGCAATTCGAAGAACAACAGTTTCGCGCAAAGTTAGAAACTCAGGCTCTTAAAATGGCGACTGAAATGTTACTCAACCGTGATTCCTATAAATGCATTGCCGATGTTAATAAACTGGCTGAAGGTTTTGCCGCTTCATAATTTTCGCCAAAGTACAGTGTCGCAATTTTGGGGGGGAATCGCCACGAGTAATTAATTGTCGCGGCGGTTTACTACAGCTATAACATCTTGATTTCATCATCTTTAAGGTGACTGACAATGGGACTGTTTTCAGCATCGGCAAATGCTGCATCTAGCAGTGATGAACGATAAGCAATTGGTGCTCGGAAGTTGGGATGAGTAAAAATGTATGTTTGCCCGGATTGCAACGCTTCAACTACACGTTTTGCTAAGACTGAAGTAGGAATGCCAGACTCTACTAGTTCTTTTGCTTTATTCGCTCCTTTGGAAGAGCTGGCTTTTGCCGCTCCTTGGTCTTTTACCTCTTGGTATTCATCTTGAAGGTTACGAAGTGACTCATGAATTCTAGTTTTAACAAAAGCAGGGCATAGCGCTGACACCGCAATGTTATGTTTTTTTAACTCACCAGCCCAACTTTCTGACATAGAAACAACCGCCGCTTTTGACGCGGCATAAGCCCCAGAATAGGGTACACCGTTCATACCCGCCATCGAGGCGACATTAATGATCCAACCTCCCTGACCATGTTGTTTCATGCTTGGGGCGACAGCTTGTGTGCCGTTGACTACACCCATTACATTCACGTCCATCACCCATTTCCACGTTTCGAGCTTAGTGTCGTCTACTGAACCTGGCACACCACCTACACCAGCGTTATTCACTAGCATATGAATATTGCCAAATTCGTTTTGTGCTGCTGTGACAGCCTCTTGCCATTGTTGGTAATTGGTGACGTCCAAGGCGCAAGCCAAGACTGGTATATTTGCCTCTTGTAACTTACGCTGTGCCTCAGAGAGTTGATTTTGATCGATATCGGCGATGACAATGTTCATACCTAGTTGTCCAAATTCTTCAGCAAGTGCAAAACCAATGCCCCCTGCACCACCGGAAATAATCGCTGTTTTACCCGCAAATTGATTCGACATGATGATAACCCTTAGTTTCTAAATAGCTTTTAAACGACGTTTGTGATCATGATAGTAAGGGGTGGGGAGGCGCAAAAATACTTTATTTGGCTAATTGGTGAGTCTTCATGGGGTGAATATCAGCCTATATAACCGAAAGTGCAGCTAGAACATCAGACTTTAACTTTTCTATGGGGGATGCGCCAAGCATAGATACTCACCCTAAAGCATTGATATAGGTTTAACACCACATACGCAAACGCCCAAAGTTATTAGCTTTGGGCGTTTGTTCTAACAAACTGGGTTACGACAAACCGAGCGTTACAGAGTCATATGTAAAATTGGAAAAGGTTTTCCCATGTCATCGAGTGGTGAACGTGAAACAATTCTAAAACCCATATATTGGTAGAATCCTACAGCCAACGGATTTTGTTCGTTTACGTCTACCTTGGTTGCGCCTAACTGCTCTATCGCATATTGCAGTAACACTTTACCTACACCTTGCCCTCTCGCTTCATTTAATACGAACAGCATTTCTACCTTTGAATCATGTATACCCACAAAACCAAGGATGACACTCTGTTCATTTTTGATGCACTTCAAGGTTACAGAAGGAAAAGCTTGCTCGATGATAATGGGTTTAAAAAACGCTATATCTTCTTCTGTTATGAAGTTATGGGTTGCTCGGACTGAATTTTCCCAAACACTAAGCAATTCTGCGTAATCTTTGGGAAGCACATTTTCTACAATCATTATGTTTTCTCTCAAGTTGACTGAAATAGATGTGCAGCCGCGAGGGAGAATTTTAGCTTAACGATGTATCAATTGTCCAAAACTGAGATGTAGCAAAACGTAACTAATCTGAAAATTGTTTATCTTTTTAGACAGGGCATATTTAGCTGTTAGAAACGATATTAGGCCCTCTGTTAGCTAAATTAACCTTTTGAGAGGGGGCCTTGAGGCGTTATTCAGGCCCTTTTAGTGCGCTAACCAAAATTTAATTTATCGTTTCAACACCATTCTCAGTACCTACCAATACCACATCTGCTGAGCGATTTGCGAATAGTCCGTTGGTAACCACGCCCACTATGGCGTTGAGTTGTCTTTCTAGTTCAACTGGATTAAGAATTTTTAAATTGTGTACATCTAAAATCACGTTGCCATTATCGGTGATCACACCTTGGCGATAGGCTGGATCCCCTCCAAGTTTGACTATTTCTCGGGCTACATAAGAGCGAGCCATAGGGATCACTTCGACCGGCAAGGGAAATTGGCCGAGCATAGGGACTTGTTTTGTATCGTCAATGATACATACAAAGGTTTCAGCCACAGCAGCGACTATTTTTTCTCTGGTCAGCGCCGCACCGCCGCCTTTAATCATATGTTTGTGTTGGGTGATTTCGTCTGCGCCATCTACGTAGATATCAAATTTGTCTACTGAATTGAGATCAAACACTTCAATGCCCATGGCAATTAAACGTTCCGTAGAGGCTTCTGAGCTCGACACTGCACCTTGAATTTTCTGTTTTACATCAGCTAGAGCATCAATGAAATAATTGACAGTAGAACCAGTGCCAACACCTACGATAGTATCGTCTTTGACATATTTTATGGCTGCTAGGGCTGCTGCTTGTTTTTTCTCGTCTTGTGTCATGGGGAGAGGGCCTGTTCAATTTAATAACCACTTTATTATGTGAAGTGTAACCCATGCACAGTGTTAACTTATATTAAAAAATTGCTTAGGGGTGGCAATTCCATTTAATGGTATATCCCAGCTATCAGCGATTATCTTATCCGTTTGTTGGCAAGTATGTGCCAATCCAATCAGCTGAGTGTCCATCGAATCGCGACGAATTGGTGCTAAGGTACGGTCATAATAGCCGCCTCCCATACCTAACCTATTACCTTTAGCATCAAAGGCAACTAGCGGTGTCAGTATCAGCTCAATGTTCTCTAGAGTACAGATATTTGAACTCGTCACTATGGGTTCATCAATTCCATAAAGGTTTTTGCGAGTAGCAGAGTTGGGATGGTATTCGACAAATAGCAAATGTCCTTTACTAAAAGGATGTAACACCGGAAGCAATACAGATTTACCTTGATGCCAACAATAATTAATAATTTTTTGAGGGTTAACTTCTGAATCGTTAGCTATGTAACAGGCAATGGTTTTTGCCTTGAGCAATGGCGTTGATTCTAAGCAGGTTGTGAGTATTTGGGTTGCAGCCTCTGCTTGAAGCAGAGGCGATAACATTTGCCGCTTTTTACGATACTCTTGCCGAATTTGTTGTCTTGCCTGAACATCTAATTGCGACATGTTTCATTTTCCGCAGGCTAAATTATAGGCTGTACGTATCTAGGTACAATTGAGTCAGTCTTTCGTTGTCTACTTTAGTTGCCACATTGATTTGTTGCGCGTTGAGCCAGTCGGGACTAGCGGTAGTGTTAGGCAGCGCAACTGAAGTCTGACCGATATTTAACGGATCAGTTGAGACTCTTGCATGGCCAGTTTGTAATTCAAATAAGCTTGGATCAATTAAATGGGCAATCGGCATTGCGTCATGAAAAAAGCACACATCTTCATCTCTGTTTTGTGAGTAAAACTCCACATAAAACTGTGCTGCGTCATGCACAAACCCGCCTAGTTTGGCGTTGTTTTGTTTAAGGCTAGTTAAAAATTCAGGGGTAAAGGGGCAAGAGTTTGTCACATCTAGACCAAACATATTGAGCTCCCATGATGCTCCAAACACAATTTCAGCTGCAAAAGCATCGTTCCAAATATTGGCTTCTGCCACTGGAGTTACGTTACCAGGCACAAATGCCGCGCCGCCCATTATGGATACCGCTTTTAGCAATTTGGGTAGTTCAGGTTCTAGGCGTAACGCCAACGCCAAATTACCTAATGGACCAATAGCCACTACTGTGATCTCACCGGGAAACTCACGGGCTTTATCTACAATAAATTGTGCTGAACTACGAGGGTCTAATTCGCCTGCTATAGCCGGAAAGTTGATATTTCCAAATCCGTCATCACCATGTACAAAATGGGCATAGCCAGATTCTTTACCCACCCAAGGCATACCGACACCTTTGCAGACTGGAATATTTTTCTCGGCTAGCGCGCACAAAGTAATGGCATTTTTGGCTGCCATTTCTACTGGTACATTTCCATATACAGTAGTGAGCCCTAATACCTCAATTTCAGGGTGTTGAAACGCAAAGAAAATCGCCATTGCATCATCAATCCCCGGATCAGTATCTAGTATAATTTTGTGGCTCATGAAATGTCTCCCGAAAAGATTATTGTTTAGCAAGAAAACGGTTCACGTCTTCTTCGTTAGGTATCGATTGTGCCGCGCCAACTTGCATTACCGCTAATGCAGAAGCGGCGCATGCGCGTTTTAACGCGACAGCTGAGTCTGTATGGTTACTATAAGCAGATAAAAAATAGCCAATAAAGGTATCGCCTGCGGCTGTTGTATCGACGGCTTCTACTTCAAAAGCGGGCACGTTAATGGTTTTGTCTTTCTTTAACATTCGCACACCTGCTTTACCTAAAGTAATCAGGACTTCAGCGTGAGGCCAATCTTGGCGAAAATATTCTTCAATTTTATCTAAGTCTTGGCGCCCAGAAATTTCTTCCGCTTCTACTTCATTCACTATCAATAAATCAATACATTCGTTGGGAAGATGTTTAACTGACTCAGTCATAGGAGCTGGATTAAAGGCGACTTGCAAGCCTTTTTCTTTGGCTTGAATTAACACTTGGTCGATACTGCTGGTTTCATTTTGAGTCAAAACCCAATCTGCGGATGAAACTGAATCCAGTGCTTGCATCACATCTTTAGATGTTAATTCTTGATTAGCACCGCCAAACAACACTATGGCGTTTTCTGCTGAAGGTGTCACTTGAATGATTGCATGCCCAGAAGCAGTTTCAGTGCACGACACATATTTACAATCAATACCATCGCGGATCATGGTTTGTTTGAAAGACACATCAGATTCGTTAATTTTACCTACATGGCGTACCTGTGAACCTGCTCTGGCTAGGGCAATAGACTGATTGGCGCCTTTGCCACCCAATAAACATTGGTAGTGACTTGAAGCTATGGTTTCACCAGGTTGAACAAAGTGATCTACTTGATAGACATGATCTATATTGATTGAACCAAAATTGATAACGGCCATAATGCGCTGTTGTGCCTCTTGTTTTAAAGTTACAGTTTTGAAATTATTCTAGCTGAATAAACTCATAAATTAACCATTTATTGAAAAGTTGACCGTTTGGTCTGGTTGTAAGTATATTGATTTTTTCTCTGGCAGCAAATTTATTTAAGGGTAACCGCCCTTAAGCAAAAAGACGTGACAGTTTATGGATAATCCCTGTTTTGGGAACATAAGGAGATGTGTCGGTTAAAAACAATCTAACAGAGACTGTCGCTCCATGACCCCAAGGCCACCAAGCTGCCATCACTTTAGGTTGACGTTCGATATTGCTACTGAATAGTTTTTGTTGTTTAACCAGCTTCGAGAATTGACCTGCGTAATGTTTGGCTTGGTCAGGTGCTTTTTTGATGGTTTTAACATCCCAGCAAACAGGCAATGTTTGCTGCAAAGTAAATAATACTTGGTCTTGCTTATCTACAGAGAACTCTGCGAGCATGACTTTGTGAAAATCATCATATTTCCACTTCACTATAGAAGACAAAGCTTCTAGGACTTCTTTTCCGTAAGTTTGAATTTTTTCTTCTTCATTCATATGACCACTGATCTCAATCCGTTATCGATAGTTTGGACGCCTCCCAAAGTGCCGCTGTTCGGTGTAAGCCCGTGAACCGAAAGTTCAGGGCGGAAAAATCATCGCTACCTTAGGCTTCTCGATACGAGCCGAGCTTGCGCAATAGTAGTGGAATCAAATTCCTAGGTAAAAAGCATCGGCCAGGGACATAACTAAACTGGCAAACACCCCAGGAGGCATAGAAAATTGCTTGCTGTTTAACCAATTAAGCATTAGCTAGCAACGTACCCCGCCATTATAATCTGTTAGTAGGGCGAGTTACTAGTGATATCGTATTCGAAACCCATACGCTAAGGCTAAGTCCTTAGCGCTATAACAGATTTAGAAGTGTTGCGAATTCTGACCTAGTCATTTTTACAGCCTAGGAGGATATATCATGTATTTGCTTTATCGGGAGTGGTAGCATTGTTATGTCTAACAATTGAGAGTGCACTTTGAATACGTCAACCAACCTTTTCGATACTATAACTGCGTTATTAGAGCGCAACGATATTTTAACCTCAGCCGCAGAAGTACAAGGAATGTTTTGTGGCATGTTAGGAGGGGGGATGCCATTAGAATGCCAAGATTGGTTAGAACCACTGGCCGATTTTATTCATCAAGGCGAGACATTTTCAAACGACGTAATCGAAGCATTTAGAAACCTTTATGATAATACCTGTCAACAACTAGTTGAGAGTGATTTTGCGTTAGTGTTGTGTTTGCCAGAAGATTCCGCACCTATTAACGAGAGAGGCCAAGCTTTATTAAATTGGGTGCAAGGTTTTATGCTGGGCTTTGGTTTACATCAGGATGATTTGACTGGGTGTTCTGCTGATGTAAAGGAAGGACTGGAAGACTTTGCTGAAATTGCACGTATGGACGATGAGATGAGTGAAGATGAAGAATCTGAGCAGGCATTGTTTGAAGTCATGGAGTATGTGCGGGTGACTGCTATGTTGTGTTTTAATGAACTAGGTAAGTCTCCTGAACAACAGCAAAGTGAGCCAAAAACCGTTCACTAGCCCGTTACGTTTTTTCATTTTAAACGCCAAAAAGTGAGTCGCTGCATTACCCATGGATAATCTTGAATTTTTAAGTCGCCAAAAGTGTTTGCTTCAACACATGCTACCTAATAGTATTTGTGTGGTGTCAGCGGCTAGTCTAGTCACACGTAGTCGTGATACAGAATTTCCATTTCGGCAAGACAGTTATTTTCATTATTTATGTGGATTTCCTGAGCCCGACGCTTGGTTAGTGTTATCTAATCATCAAGAATATAGCAATAATATGAGTGTTTTATTCTGCTTAGATAAAGATCCCACTATGGAAATTTGGCATGGCCGCAGGTGTGGTCCTAAACAAGCCAAACACACCTATTCAGTCGATATGGCTTTTGCTGTGGATGAGTTAGATGATCGATTGTTAGATTTAGTTGACGGCCACCAAAACTTGTATTTTGCTCAAGGGCATAACCCCGAAGCAGACGAACTAATATTTGCAATATTACAAGCATTACGGGATGCCCCAAAGCAGAGTAAACAAGCTCCCTCGAGCTTGATTGACAGTCGCATAATTTTAGATGAAATGCGTTTAATTAAGTCGCCCTATGAAGTGGAGATGATGCGTAAAGCTGCAACCATAGCCACTCAAGCCCACGTGCGAGCCATGCAATTCGCAGCTGCCGACAAAAATGAATATCACCTTGAAGCTGAAATTCATCATGAGTTTGCGATGCAGGGTGCCAAATACCCTGCATACAGCACAATAGTAGGGGCGGGTGATAACGCTTGTATTTTGCATTACACCGAAAACAATCAACTGTTAAAAAATGGTGATTTGGTGTTAATTGATGCGGGTTGTGAATGGCAAGGATATGCGGCGGATATTACTCGGACATTTCCGATTTCGGGGCGGTTTTCATCACCACAAAAGCAACTCTATGAACTAGTGTTGCAAGCACAACTGGCAGCCTTCGAGCAAATAAAACCAAACAATACCCTTAAACAGGCTAGTGACGTAGCAATAGCCGTCATTACTCAAGGTTTACTCGACCTTAATATTCTACAAGGGGAATTGGCTGAAAATATTCAACATCAAACTTATCGTGAGTTTTACATGCATGGACTTAGTCATTGGCTGGGGTTAGATGTACATGATGTGGGTAATTTTAAAGTTGACCACCAAGATAGACCGTTAAAACCAGGTATGGTACTAACAGTAGAGCCAGGTATTTATATTGCTCCAGATTCAGAGGTTGATAAGCAATGGCAAGGTCTTGGTATTCGCATAGAAGATAATTTACTTATAACTAAACATGGCTATGAAAACTTAACGTCAGCGGCACCTAAAACCATTAACGACATTGAAACATTAATGCAAAAAAAGAGCGATTAACAAGATGCGTGGATTCGACATTGTAATAGTCGGGGGAGGAATTGTTGGCTTGACACAAGCCTTAGCTCTAAAACGCAGTGGGCTTTCTGTTGCTGTAATTGAAAGTCATGAAAGTCAAGGAATGCCAAGCGGTGACCCACAGTTACGCGTCAGTGCGCTAACGCTAGCGACAGAGAATATCCTGCGTAATTTAGGTGTATGGCAATGTTTAGATCCTAACAGGATATGCAGTTATGTTGATATGCAGGTTTGGGATCAAGACAGTTTTGGCAAAATAGAATTTTCATCAGAACAAGTGCAAAAACAACAATTGGGACACATAGTTGAGAATCAAGCTATTCGACATTGTTTATGGGTACAGGCACAAAACAGTGACTTTATTGAATTGTTAGCACCTAAAAAAATTCAGCAATTGGTTTTTGGGCAACAAGAATGTTTTATATCTTTAGATGACAATAGTCAGATTACCGCCAAATTAGTAATTGGGGCTGATGGTGCTAACTCTGTGGTAAAAAAACGCGCAAATTTATCCCAAACATTTTGGGACTATGATCAACACGCCATAGTCGCAACTGTGAAAACCGAGATGCCTCACAAAAACGTTGCCAGACAGATATTCACCAGCAGCGGCCCCCTTGCCTTTTTGCCTCTATGGGGGACTCAACACTGCTCAATTGTATGGTCTCAAGATGAACCTAAAGCGGCCGAGCTTCTGAAGTTGACTGATCACGAATTTAATAAAGCGGTAACTGCTGCATTCGATTGTTCTTTAGGTTTATGTGAGCTTGTGAGTGATAGGAAAAGTTATCCCCTTAAAATGCAATATGCACGCAAATGGGTGGACAATAGAGTCGCTATTATTGGTGATGCTGCGCATACTGTTCATCCATTAGCTGGGCAGGGGGCCAATTTGGGGATTTTAGATGCCGCGGCATTGGCTGAACAAATTATTAAGTTAGCATTACATAACAAAGATTATGGTTTAGCTAAAAACCTCCGGCCGTTCGAGCGTTGGCGTAAAACGGAGGCGATTAAAATGGTTGCGGCTATGGAAGGATTTAAGCGTCTATTTTCGGGCGATCAGCCACTGAAAAAATTACTCAGGGATACTGGATTAAGTTTGGCTAATCACTCATCCTTTACAAAACAGAAAATCATTCAACACGCAATGGGTCTTAAAGGCGAACTGCCCGATTTAGCTAAAATACATGTAGACTAAACTTTTGTACTTCAAAATCTCAATAACAGCGAATACTATTTAGAAGGAATATTCCGTGAAAAAACTCTTATTTGTTAGCGTTTTCACTCTAACACTTGTTGCTTGTGGCTCTCACCGAGCGCCACCCTATGAAAAAGATAAGCGTCCAGAGGACCGAACCGAATATAGTGGCATAGAAGGTTCTATTCAACAACAAAAAGACCAAGCCTATTTGGCAATCCAAGCCAATAAATTAAAATGCCAAGATGCGCGTTTAGATTTAGTTGATGCTGAGGCTGAGGGAGATATTAATATGATCCGTCAAGTGAAAGCTAGGGTGCAAAAACTGTGTGTTGGCGACAAATAGGACACTGCTTTGACCCCAGCAGTAAACAGCGCAAAGAAAGCTAAAATTCAATTCAAGCTGCATCAATACGCGCATGATAGTGGCCATGATTCCTATGGTTTGGAAGCGGCTGAAAAGCTAATGGTAGACGTTGACCGCGTTTTTAAGACTTTAGTGGTAAAGCTAGATGGCAAACAACTTGTGGTGGCGATTCTGCCGGTTGACTGTTTATTGAGTATGAAAAACCTGGCCAAGGCTTGTGGAGGACGAAAGGCTGAAATGGCCGATAAACTCGAAGTCCAGCGTAGCACAGGGTACGTATTAGGTGGTGTGAGTCCTCTTGGGCAAAAAAAAGCACTAAAGACTGTAATTGATGACTCAGCGCAACAAAATTCAACTATCTATGTGAGCGGCGGTCGTCGTGGGCTGGAGATTGAATTAAAGGCACAAGATTTACAAGTCCTTACTCGGGCAGCTTTTGCCCCTCTTAAACAGTAACCATGTTAGAACTATTCGGGTATTCTCTTAGCTACTCCACTTTGACGTTACTCTTTTTAGTTGCGTTTTTTGTGGGCATGGCCAAAACTGGCGTCCATGGTGTTTCGATGTTTGCTGTGCCGCTGTTGGCGATTATATTTGGCGGTAAAGCCTCGTCAGGTGTGATGTTACCTATGTTGATTATGGCTGACTTGTTCGCAGTTAAGTATTATCACAGACATGCTAATTGGCACTATTTAATCAAGTTGTTTCCTTCGGCTGCATTGGGGGTCTTTATTGGAACTTGGTTAGGTAATATCATTGACGACCAAATTTTTCGAACTGTGATGAGTGTCATTATTTTTGCTAGTTTGGCGATTATGTTGTGGATGGAAAAAGGCAACAAAGAGTCAATTCCCGATTACCTATGGTTCGCCTTATTGATGGGGTTATTAGGCGGTATTACAACCATGATTGGTAACCTTGCAGGATCAGTAATGGCATTGTATTTACTAAGTATGCGTTTACCTAAAAATGAGTATATTGGCACTGCTGCTTGGTTTTTCCTGGCTATTAACCTGTTCAAAGTGCCTTTCCACCTATTCAGCTGGCACAGTATCGATTTAAATTCATTTATGCTCAGTGTAGTGAGTCTGCCTTTTATCGCACTTGGGGCATGGAGTGGAATTCACATCGTTAAACGCATACAAGAAAAACACTATCGCTGGTTAGTGATTAGCATGACAGGAGCGGCTTCGATCTTGATGTTGTTTTAACAATATTAAGTTAGACAGAGCCGTATCTGGGCTTTAATATTTAGGTTAATTTGCTAACCATTTAATCAATACTAAAACTAACAAGTAATGTTACTGAAAAGAGAGTCTTATTAACTCTAATATTTACAATAAAGGAAAAGCATCCTTGGGAGGATTATGATGGTAAAGACTGAAAAAATTATTGTAAATGAAGAAGTTAAATTTAGCACCGATGAGGAACTGGTATCTGTGACAGATACACAAGGTGTAGTGCAATATGCAAACGCGAGCTTTTGTCGAGTAGCAGGTTTCGATTATGAAGAGCTGGTGGGGCAACATCATAATATTGTTAGACACCCCGATATGCCTAAGCAAGCGTTTGCGGATATGTGGGGTAAACTGCAATCAAAACAACCTTGGCGTGGCGCGGTGAAAAATCGTTGTAAAGATGGCCGTTACTATTGGGTCGATGCCTTTGTTACCCCGAAATTTGAGGATGGTGAACTTACTGGCTATCAATCCGTACGCACCGTTCTAAAACCTGAATATAGGGCCAGAGCAGAAAGTTTATATACCCAAATAAACAATGCTAAAAGTGCCGAAAAATCTTGGTTTACAGGCCGCATTAAGGACGGCCTATTTGTATTCCTAGGGCTGATTTTAGCTGCCTCGGCTCTTTACTATCCATTCTTAGCCTTCTCGATGATTATATTGCCTTTCTTGATATTCAAAGACGAACTTTTTGCGGTTCGATCATATATTCGTTCTCAAAATGAGGAGTACGATAGCGTGTCCCGTTTTGTGTTTTCCGGTAGTGGTAATAGCAGTATTATTGACTTTTCCAAAAAAATGCAAGAAGGCAAGATTAAAACGATCATCGGTCGAGTTATCGATAGTACCCAAGCGTTAACTCAAGGAGGGGAAATTCTTAAAGAAACCTCATATCAGGCCAAACGTGGAGTTGAACATCAAACCGACGAGTTACATCAAATTTCTGTTGCGATAGAAGAAATGGTGGCTACAAATGCTGAAGTTGCCAGCAATACAGCATTAACCTCAACAAAAGTTGATTCAGTTCACCAAGACTGCAAACTTGCCACCAATTCCATGACTACTACTATGGATAGAGTTTCAAATCTTGCGACCGAAGTCGCTCAGTCTGCAAGCACAGCAGGAGAGTTAGCTGAAGAAGCAAATAAAATTAGTAGCATCATGCAAGAAATACAGGGGATAGCAGATCAAACTAACCTTTTAGCGCTCAATGCCGCGATTGAAGCGGCTAGAGCTGGAGAATATGGAAGAGGTTTTGCGGTAGTAGCAGATGAAGTACGTACCCTTTCTAGCCGAACACATGCCGCAACTGAACATATTCAATCGTCTGTGGGAGATATTCAGACAACCTTACTCTCTTGGGCAAAATCTATGTCTAAAGGTAAAGAGTCAGCCGAAGAGTGTGTTGTCGATACAAAAAACACACAAGACATAGTGCATAAGGTTTATGAACAAGTCTCAGAAATTTCGGATTTAGCCAACCAGATATCCGTAGCATCAGAAGAACAAACTGCGGTCTCGCAGGAGATTAGCGCGAATATCGTCAATTTGAGTGACGCATCGACCAAAAACTTGCAACAAGCCGATATTGTTGCCCAAGAGTCAAGTAATATAGAGGTGAGAGCGAAAGCACTCAATGCCTTAGGTACTACTTTCGGTTAGTTCAGTCGGTGTGTCTATATAGTGACTGATCCAAAGCGCTCTTTTTTGGGTTACTGATGATTAATATAGTGCTGTAATGCCTGTCCCCATTTATTATATTGCGCAGCATTGAGATGTAATAAATCAGGCATCACAGACTCTAGTAAAACACCATCTTCGGTTAGAAATTGCTGGTTAATATCGAGCCAATGTATTTGTTGGTGTTCGGCAAACTTTTTAATCAAGACATTAGTTGCATCCACTCTTTGACGCATCGGTTTATTGGTATTTCTACTGCGAGGAAAAATGGCCATAAGTAAAATTTTACTTGATGGTAGTCGATACTGAAGTTCACTTAATATTGTAAATATTCCAGCCGATATGTGTTCAGGTGGATCCAGTCTATGTCCAGCGTTGTTGGTGCCAATTAACAACACTACCCATTGAGGTGAAAGGTTGCGTAATTCACCATTTTGAATACGCCAAAGTAAATGTTCAGTGCGATCTCCCGCAAATCCCAAATTGAACGCTCTAGGGTTCGCAAAGTGTTGTTGCCAATATTCTTGGCCCTCTACTTCCCATGAGTGGGTGATTGAATCTCCAATAAATAGAAGTTCAATAGGATTGTTGAGCTGCTGGATTTCGGCAAGCTTTTGCTGGTGGCGTTCAAGCCACCAGGTTTCATTACGTTTACTCGCAATGCTTGATAAAGGAGTAGACACTTTTATTTAGCTTGTTGAACTTTGATCCAATCGTTTATAACATCTTCAAGCACTTCCATGGGCAAAGAGCCTTGTCCAATTAGGGTGTCGTGAAAACTTCGAATATCAAATTTAGCGCCCAAGGTTTGTTGTGCCTTGGCCCGCAATTCGCGGATTTTAATTTCGCCCATCTTGTAAGACAGTGCCTGACCTGGCCATGAAATATAGCGGTCTATTTGGTTTTCAACGGCTTTTTGAGTCAGTGCCGTGTGTTGTGCCAAATAATCAATCGCTTTTTGGCGACTCCAACCAAAAGCATGAATACCGGTGTCGACCACCAATCGTACCGCCCTCCACATTTCATATCCTAAACGACCAAAGTCGCTATAAGGGTCTTGATAGAATCCCGCTTCTTTACCTAAACGTTCAGAGTATAAACCCCATCCTTCACCAAAAGCTGAATGACTTAAGGTTCGTCTAAAGTCTGGAACCTCTAACTCCATCGCGATAGCACTTTGTAAATGGTGTCCTGGAACGGCCTCGTGCAGACTGAGTGCTTCGAGGTTATATAGTGGCTGCTGTGAAGGTTCAGAGGTTAAAAAGTAGGTGCCTGGGGTGCGACTGTCAGGTGGCGGCATATAAAAGGCTCCTCTACTGGCTGAGCCTTTTATCGTGAAGGTATTACGCGGCAGATGACCAAATAGGCTAGGCAATTTTCCGTACATTTTCATGGTAATAAAAGCGGTTTTTTCGAGCACATCTTGTCTATCGGCAGCGTAGAACTGGGGATCAGTGGCTAAAAATTGTAAAAATTCAGCATAACTTCCTTCGAAACCTACTTGCTTTATGATTGCCTGCATTTCGCTGCGAATACGTTTGACTTCACTCAATCCTAAATCATGGATTTGTTTGGGGGTTGCATCGGTAGTGGTGTAATAATTCGCGGTATAAGCGTAATAATCGAGTCCTCCATTTACGCTTGAGATACCGGGTTCCTGACGACAGTTAGGCATGTATTGCTCAATAAAAAAATCGTAGAAATTTTGATAAGCAGGGACTACCGAAGATTGAATTAAGTTT
Source organism: Paraglaciecola sp. (assembly GCF_039964565.1). Classification (GTDB taxonomy): domain Bacteria; phylum Pseudomonadota; class Gammaproteobacteria; order Enterobacterales; family Alteromonadaceae; genus Paraglaciecola. The sequence continues at coordinate 100,449 of NZ_JBDVXF010000005.1, read as the reverse complement.
GCGGCCTGAGCACTATAGTGTGTTTTTTGTTGTTGACTAAAAGTATTGGGAAAACGTGTGAATGGTTCATATAAGGCACTTTGTTTTGCATCGGCTACAATATGTTGTTTGATGGTTAGATGATAGTCTTTAAAACTTTCACAATGGTGCACGTAGCCAGCGTTTAACCCGGCTTTCATTAGATTGATATTTTCTTGATTAAAGCGTGGGTAGTCCGCCAGACTAACTAAAAAATTATCATAATCCTGGCTTGACAAGAACGCCATATTGGCAGGGGCTTCTGCAAAATAAGTGTGCCATCCGCTTAAAAAATTAACTGGAAAATATTTGTCTTGGAACAGATAACTTTGGGCTTCAGTTTCACGCTCATATTTAAATAAACGGTAGTTCATCAGCTGTTTTTCGTTTAAGGATTTCGAGTCAATATTGTCAAGTTTAGCTAATACTTGTCTATTGTATTCTGCTCGCCTTGCAATCGCCTTAGGAGTGAATTCGGCTAATTTTCCACTAGGTTTCCAGCCATCAGGGTCGGTACGAAAAAATACCTTTTCCTTTTGAGCATTTTGCCAGTGCTGCTCAATGATGTGGGTCAAGTCCTGATTCGAATCAGCAAAGGTGTACCAACTAAGGGTTGTGAATGTCACAATAGCTATGGCTTTTTTTAACATAGAGTTCTCTTGTTTTTATTCTAAGGGGTTTGTTGTTGAGGATATTAAATAGGAAGCGGCGCTAGTTTGCCAATAGGCGCAGTCAATGAATCGGGCGGTACGGTAAACCATTGCACCCCCTTTTGTGTCATATACACACAATCTTCTAAGCGCACTCCAAATTCACCGGGTAAGTATATGCCTGGCTCATTGGAAAAACACATGCCAGCTTGTAAAGTTTCAGTTTCACCATGCACAAAGTTTACAGGTTCATGGCCTTGCATCCCAATACCGTGGCCTGTTCTATGTGAAAGCCCTGGGAGTTGATAGTCCGGCCCTAATCCTTGTTTAGCATAATAAGCCCGAACAGCATCATCTACTGTACCGGCTGGTGTGCCTAATTTAGCTGCTTCGAACGCGATATTTTGCCCTTGTCTCACCGTATTCCATATTTTTTGTTGTTTTTTGTTTGGCTCTCCAAACACAAACGTACGACTAATATCCGATTGATACCCCTCGACGCTGCAGCCACAATCCATCAACAAAATTGAGCCTTCTCGAATGCTTTGTTGTTGCTTTGTGCCATGGGGGTAGGCGCTGGCTTCATTGAATAGCGCCATATTCCAAATACCTTTGCCGCCCAACGTAGCTTGAGTAGATGACATCAAATCCTTAACGTCAGATTGGCTCATTCCTAATTCAAGATTTGACCAAACATGTGCGTAGGCGGTAAGGGTGATTTCATTTGCCTTGTGCATTATTTGTAATTCGTGTGTGTTTTTAAACATACGGCAACCCAAAGTAATTGGTTCTGCACTGGTATCTCGCATATTGGGTAAAAGTGACATGATACCGCGCTGCACAAAGTAACGTACCGAATCTTCAAAGGCGATCATGTTGTTACCCAGGGCACCGGTATTGATTTTTCTGTCGTTGAGTATTTGTTTGACCCGTGCAAATGGACTTTCATGCTCTTGCCATACTCGTACATCTTCGCCCACGGTCAGACTTTCTCGAATGCTTGGCTCTTCAAAAAATGGGCAGACTATGGCTATTGGGCCTTCTTTTGGAATCACTACAGCCGTCAGTCGTTCACTACGCCACCATTGGATCCCAGTAAAATAATCCATGGCTGCTCCCGGCTCTAAAACCATAGCCGCGATATTGTGTTGTTGCATCAAGCGTTGCGCCTTAGCGATACGCGCTTTGCGCTCTGCTACTGAAATAGGCAGCACATCTTTTGTTAGGTCTTGTAAGGGAGATGCAGCGTCTGTAACGTCCATTTTTAGGTTTTTTGCAGCTGCGGTGCTACCAAAGGGTAATGCCACCAATGCAGCGCTACCGGCCAATAAGAATTGACGTTTATTAATTTCCATGTTCGAGCCTTTTACAAATTTGGTACATACCTTGAGAATACAGACTATTACAAAACATCGGTATTTTATAGGTGTTTGCTAATTGCGTGAATAGGGCATTTATTAGATTTGTAGCCTTCTCGTTACAGTATTCGCGACTGATAAAAAATCTATGTATATTAAGTATTACTTATAGTTACATAGGTGAGGTGTATTTAAAACCTTGCCAATTTTCGCCAACCATTGATCGAGCCATGTGCCAGTTTTGGGTTCGTTAATATTGGGTTTGTAATCTTTATTTTTCTGGATTTGTTTAGTCACTTCTTGCATTATTTGGGGCCTTCAATTTGTTTTACTGGAAATATTGTGACTTCTGTATGTGTTAAAAGCGAACAATCAAAATTGACATTTAATATAAGTATGACTAATGGATAGACGGTTAAGACATATCGCGTTGCTACGTTGTTTTGATGCTGCAGCTAGGCATCAAAGTTATAGTTTGGCAGCGCAAGAACTGTCCATTACCCAAGCCGCAGTGAGTCAACAGATTAGAAATCTTGAGGAGCATTTGAGCGTAAAACTCTTTGTTCGCGAAAACCGCGCAATGCGTTTAACTAAACAAGGAAAAATACTTGCTGTTGCTGTATCAAGGGCGTTCGAAGAGTTATCGCTAGGATTTGATCGTATTCAGATTGAACCTCTCGCAGGTGTGTTAACTGTAACGGCATCCCCTTCTTTTTGTTCTAGATGGTTGGTTCCTAGACTCTGGAAACTATCAGCGTTATATCCTGATATTCATGTGAGAGCGGTCGCATCAGCACAATATGAAGACGTACGACATTCAGATATAGATGTGGCTATTCGACAGGGTGAAATGCAAGATAAAAATGTTTATCAAGAAATACTAATTCAAGATCCTGTGTTTCCGGTTTGCTCACCAAAAGTCTATCAGGAGCAAATGCTAAGCCGTCCAGAAAGAATCAATCAATGTTGGCTAGTTGAGGCAATTGGCGCTGGAAGATGGGGGTTTAGTTGGAAAGACTGGTTTAATCTTGCTGGCGTACCATTGGATCCCAAAGGGAACAATTGGATGGAAGTGACCACGTGGGAAATGGGAATTAATGCGGTGCTAAGTGGACACGGGATTTTTTTAACTTCAGGTTGTATGGCGCAAGATTTAATCGAGTCTGGCGCTTTAATTAAACCTTTTGATATTCAAATAGAGCCAGGACTGAAGTTTAGTTTGTTGTATGACGAGGAGTCGCCACGAGTTGCAAGGATTAACGTGTTTACTGAATGGTTGAAAGCAGAGTTACAAACTTAAAAATACGCAAAAAAAAGCCTGATATAACATCAGGCTTAAAAGAGAACACACACAAAAACTATATACTCAGAGAGAGAGTTATTGTTTAAGTTCAATTTTTTTTAAATTATTTTTAAATTATTTTTTACTTAGACAAAAAATTTCACTCCGAGTGCTTTTTTGACCTGAAATTGTCATAAAAACCCTCTAGACAAGCACCAAAAACGTCGATAAATTAATCAATCTGGTTTTCCTATTTGTAAAACCGTTTTAGCAATAACCAATATGAACTTTTCTTTTATTTATTTACTTTAAAAGTCTGCTTGTTATTTAAAAGAATGGAATTTAACTATACGAAATGGAGAACAATATGAATATCCGCATTTTATCTACTTTGCTACCCTTCGTTTACCTTATGTTTGCCTGTGGCAGTGGAAGTTCATCTGACAAAAATCAGGTCGATGCTCCAACCAATAATGTTGAGACGGCCGAGGGCGTATTCATAGATAGTCCTGTTGAAGGCTTAAGTTATGTTTCAGGCAGTGTTGAAGGTGTCACCGATGTAAATGGCACTTTCACTTACGAAGTGGGGGCTGAGATAACATTTAGCGTTGGCGGGATTGTTATTGGTAGTGCAACAGGCTCAGCAATGTTGTCTCCACTTTCTCTCGTCGAGAGTGCTGAGGATGAAACTGACCCGACCGTTGTCAATATAGCCGCTTTTTTACAAACACTTGATGATGACGCAGACCCAGAGAATGGGATTACCATCACTGCCGCGCAACAAACAGAAGCAACTGGCTTAACCTTAGACTTCCAACAAAGTACATTTGATTTCGAATTCGATGGTGAAGTGCAAAATGTAGTGAGCGTTTTAACATCGATTACCTTAGCTGGTGCCCGTGCATTAACTTCCGCTGATGAAGCATTAGTCCACCTGCGGGCCAGTTTGGGAATCGTAGTGGAAGACCCCGTCGATGAAGAAGAAGGCAATGGTGGAGAAGGAAACGAAGGTGAAGGTAGTGAGGGCGAGGGTAATGAAGGTGAAAATTACGGTACAATAACGATGTCTGGAGAGGATACTGAAGCTTATGGTACGTCTCTGGAGGTGGAATCTGCGGTGTATGGAAGGGATGATCTTACGGGGTTGGAAAGTTCTGTGGTTTTAACAGGGCGAGGAATCACAATTAACAGTCGAGATGAGCTGGAACCTTTTGAGGTTGAAGATCAGAGTGAAGGTTTTGTGATCGTTATAGGTGATACCACACTGTTTGGGCACGTTATATCAATGACTGTTGTGCATTCTAGCGGTGAGTATGACTATGTTTGTGATGATACTTGTAGTGTTGAAATAATCATGGAAAATCAAACCGTTGTCTTTACTGACGCAGTGGCTATTAACACTGATAACGATACCTCATTAACCATGAACGGCTCGGTTACTTGGAAATTTGAGGATGAAGTAGATAATTCCGATTTGTAATTTAACAGCTAAAGTTGATTGGAAGTTTAGGTTAGGACTAAGGTTTAATATTACTGCTCGGTGATACACCTATTATTAATCTGAATTTCCATTGTTAGTGAAATAGCGAGTTATTTCGATTTTTCTTTATCAGAGTCGAGGGTAACAAGAATGATCCTATTAGTGCTACTTTGATGGATCAATAAGTTGCCCTCGTGAGTTGAACGCATGTGCCTGATTATTCCGGCATGGACATTGCCTGAGGGAATTGACCAACTCTGAAACTTTTCTGTTTGGGGATCAAAACGTACTAGGGTATCTGGGCGCATGCCTGACTCGTTGTACCATACAACCCCATCTATGACTGCAATGGCATAGGGATGTGATTTTGATCCACTAGGAGACGGCCATTCTTTTACTTCTCCGGTATTAGGGGTAAACCTTCCTAAACGCCCTTGGGAAGAATTAACAAACCAAAGTTGTCCATCCTTAGCAAAATCGAGGCGCCGAATCTTAGATTTTGGATCAGGAAGTTTGTGCTCTGTTAGTTGCAATGTTTGTGGGTTAACTTCGATTAGGCAGTTGCTCCCGTTGCATGCAATCCATGGATTTCCCTTAGCGTCGATTTTGATTCCATAAGGTCGGGAATTGGGTGTCGGCATAGTGACTAGTTTAATATCACCGCTAGCGGGTATTAATCTGCCTAACATATTGCTGTGCTGTAAGGTGAACCACATAGTCCCGTGTTTATCGAATATTGCAGTGTGGAGATCTTTAGCGTTTGGGTCCGGCATTCTGAAAATTGTAATTGCTTCGGTGTCTGGATTGAGCTTGCCTACTGTGGCATTTTTATTGCCTGTAAACCAAACATTTCCACTTTGATCGAGAGTGACTGAGTGGGGCATTGAACCCACTGGTAATGAGTATTCTCGTGTTTTCCCCGTTTTAGGATTGATTTTTCCTATTAAGTTTCCCCACTGTCCTGCCCACCATATAGTGCCATCTGATGCTTGAATTGGATCCCGAGAACGCTGGCCTAACGTAGGTACCACCCACTCTTTGAAATCTAAAGACAAACTTCCTGTGCGAAGCGTTGGTTGACGATTTTCATTGGGTGGGTAATGAGTAGCGAGATAAGACGTTAATAGCTCTCTTTCAGGATGGTTAGATAAATCCGTCATCGTACTTATCAATTCTTGCCATTGGGCAACTGTATAGCCAGAACTATCCGTAATCTTATTGAGTTGGTGACACAAGGTACATTGTTGCTGCAGCAATTGTTTACCACGAGTGTCAAATTTTGCTTGTGCAATTATGCTGCTGTGCAGCAAGAGTAAATTTAACAATGGGAAAACTTTGGTCATTAAACTCATTAATTTTTCTCGCTTCTCGCAATCATTACTAAGACCTATGGCAATACAAATGCTGATGTAAACAATAAATAAAAACTTCTCGCTTAACCCTCACTCAATTATAGGCACTTCTTGGATATTGTCTTAAGACGTTTTTTTTAATGCATTAATGATATCGTCTGGCTCCGAACGTGTTCGATAATCTACATCAACATAGCGCCATGTAACTATTCCCTCAGGATTAATAATAAAAGTGGCAGGTATTGGCAGAATGCGACTATTGCCGTTATTAATTGTCTCAAGATCTAATTGCCGGTCTACTCGCATATGTTCAAGGAGCACTTCCGGAACATTCCAAGATACGCCAAATAGTGAAGCCACTTGTGCATCTTGGTCAGATAACACCGTAAAATCCATTTGGTGAATTTCACTTTTTGTCATTGAACCATCTGGCAATTCTGGACTTATCGCCATTAATTTCGCTCCGAGAGCATGAATCTCGACTAATCGAGCTTGCAAAGCTCTGAGTTGCAAATTGCAGTAAGGACACCAGCTACCGCGATAAAAGGTGACAATGACAGGTCCTTGCTTAAGAGTATCCTTTAAGGAATATAAGTTTCCCAAAGGGTCGGGCAGTTCAAAATTTGGTGCCAATTGACCTAGGTCAATTGCGTTTGCGCCTTGTTGAAAGTTTCGCGCTTGACTAATAGCGTCATCAACATTTTTCATAAATTTGGGGTTGGCTTGTCGACCCTGTTCAACCTTGGCGATAGTTTGTTCTCGTAAACTTTTCATATTATTTCCTCGAAGTATTTGAAAGTGGTACATAATTTAAAAACTATAGGTGCAAAACGCCTACTTAAGTTGATTTGAATGACAGGACTGTTGCGCAATACGGAATGTTCAATTTAGAATGAAAGATACTTGAAGAGTCATGTCGGCAGCTAAGTTTATAGCAAATTGCAAGTTAGATTTGCCTATGTAAAAGTTGTTAGTTATAGTTTCTACACAGCTCAGTAAATCTACACAAAGATTAAGGGAATTGAATGAAAAATTACGTTAAGAGTTTTCTAGCCGCAGCCGCTGTGTCGTTGGTTGCTTGTAGTAACATCAATAATTATGACCATTTCGTTAATACTTTCATTGCAGACGAAGAACTGTCTCCTATGGAGAGCATAGATTCACTTAAAGCGGTTGATCTGTTTGTATTGAATGATCAACATATAGCGCTTATTGCACAAAACAGTAAATCCTATTTACTGACCACTGCAGATAGTTGCCAAAACATGTATTTTGCTAAAAAGCTGGTTCTTTTAAACTCCGATGAAGGTGTAGTTAAAGCCAATGAGAGCAAGATTGCAAGGTTGGGTGATAAATATACCGAATGCACTATTACCGGTTTGTACAAGTTGCATTCTGTGCAATTGGATTCACTGAATAGTGCTTATATATCCAGCTTTAGAAATCCACAGGGCGCTGTAAATGGGTCTTCTAGTTACCCTAGAGGCATATAACGACTGTGAGTCGTACGGTAAAAACAATACTTAGCAGCCTAACTTTTATAGAGGGCTGCTTCTTCGCTAATAAACGAACGACGGCAGCAATAACAATAAGCTATTTAGTCAGTAGCCATTAGATACTCAATAAGCCTGCACTCCAAACTTCAATAATAACCTTGGTAATACAGCATCCAAGTTTTGTATATCTGATTCGTTTAACTGAATTAGTCTAAGCTCATATTTTCGATAGATGGCTAACTTGTTTGCTTTTCGAGCTAAATACTTGGGGTCGTTGCTGCCATTCCAAAATTCGATATACAGCTTGGCAGTGGGAATATAAAAATCACAATAAACGTTTTCTTCGATGGGTAGATGGCGCTTGTAGGCGTGGACTATCTCAGCCATGTATAACCAATTATCAATTAGTGCTTCCGACCTGGAGTCGACAAAGTGGCCGTCGGTGGCTCTGTGTTTAGGTTCAATGGCCTCGCTAACGATGTTGGAGGTGTTGTCTTTTGATATAAACGGGCTGGACGAGCCGGCAATGTCTTTTATTGAATTGAGCAATGCCCTGGATTGAGTGATTGTTTCTGGCCATTTTACATAGGGCACACCAGAGCGGCTATCTTCACATTGAACTGCTCCTTGTTTAAGTCCCTGCTCAGTCGCTACCCAGCCCTTCAAGCTTTTATTAACCCAGCCTAGCTCTGAAAAGAGGTAATTGAGTTTAATTGCAGAGATAGCAAAATCGTGGCTAATCTTTGTTGAGCTAAGCAGCTTAATCGGGACGTCAGGACTTTGATGAAGAGGTAACTGACTTACATTGAAATCACCAGGCCATTCAATGTAGCCTCCCAATCTAACTGAGGTTTTAATCCGCCCCCCAGCGAGTTTCCCCTTAGCGGTCAACGTCCATTTATCAGCGTCTCGCTCGATGTAATTGACTTCTTTCAATTTGGCGAAAAGTACCTTGGCTTCTAATCCAAGGCGCTTGGCAGTGGCTGTGGTAGAAAAATATTTGATGATAAAGCCCCCAAGAAGTAGAAAAGTAGTGTATACGAATTAACTAAAAAGAGACGAAAAAAAACCGGCGAAAGCCGGTTTCTTATAAATATAGTCGTGAGCTTAGTTTACACAAAGTAAAGACTGATAAATTACACTCTAAACTGTTGAACTGAGTTTTGTAACTCTTCAGCTAATTTAGCAACTTCGTGACTTGATTCAGACGTTTGATTAGCGCCTACCGTTGTTTCTTCAGCAATATTAACAATGTTCTCAAGTTTTTCACTTATTTCCTGCGACACAATGTTTTGTTCACGTGCTGACTGCTCTATTTGACTGCTTACGTCATGGGCTTTATGCACAGCATCGGTAATTAATTCAAGTGCAATTGTTGCGTTTTCAGCCTGGGTAACGCAAACAGTAGTTTGTTCTTTACCTTGATTCATCACGGCTACGGCTTTTTCTGCCCCAGCTTGCAACACTTCAATCATTGAGTTGATTTCTTGAGTTGACTGTTGTGTGCGACTGGCTAATGTCCTGACTTCATCGGCTACTACAGCAAAACCTCGACCATGTTCTCCGGCTCGCGCCGCTTCGATTGCTGCGTTTAGCGCTAGTAGGTTTGTCTGGTCAGCAACACCTCTTATGACTTCTAGTATTCCACCTATGCTAGCACTGTCTTGATGTAGCTTGTTAATGACCATTGCGGCTTCGTCTACATCTTTCGCCAAGATTAGGATGGTATTTTTGTTTTCGTCAGAAATCGCTTTGACCTTTTCTGCTTCAGTATCAGCATGTTTAATTTGGTTAAGTGTGTCTTCTGCACTCTTAGTGACTAATTGTGAGGTACTGTGCATCTCAGTTGTTGCGGCTGCAACTTGAGCGACCTGTGATTTTTGATTTTGGATTGACTGAGTCGTTTGCGCAGTAACTGTAGAGGTTTGTTCTGCTGCCGCTGCTAATTGAGCTGCTCGTGAACTGATCCCTGATATCAGAGTTTTCAAACTATCGATTAAATTATTACAGTTCTTGGCTAATTCACCAAATTCGTCTTGCGCGGAATCATCTAGTTTACGAGTTAAATCCCCCGTAGAGACAACATGCAGCATTTCATTTACTTTATGTAGCGGTTTAATAATGGCTAGTACTGTTCTATAGGCAATTCCAGCGGCTATTAGTACAGAGATTAAGCCAATAACTATTGTAACTGTTTTACCTGTAGTAACAGAATTCGCTACATCTTCTTTAGCAAATTTGGCTTTAGAGTCAGCTAACTTCAACAAATCATCTAACTTTTGAATGGCGCTACTAATATTTTCTTCTGAAGCAGTATAAGCAGTTATGGCACGTTGACGACTGTTTAAACGTTTAATTTGCGATTGAATTAAGCCGTTAGGTGAAGAAATCGAATCAGTAACTTCTTCAATTAATTCATATAATTCGCTTAACGTACCACTGTTGTCTCTATCTCCAGCCGTTGTTTGAATTTGATTAGCCTTGTCCTTAATTTGGTCAACAACCAAATTAACTTCATTCCCGATCGTGTCGGCTCTGACCAAGGTTTGTGTTTTAACGTATTCTGCCCCTACGGTTAGAAGGGAAGTAAGACTAGACTCAAGACCATTAGCAATTTCTGCAGCATTACTTAATTGGCGATTATTCTGCACTTCGTCCAAATCTGCGAAGTCCACAATTAAAGTCGAACCATCATCGGCGTTATCTTCAATATTGCTCAGTACGTCCAATACGTTATTGCCGTGTTCTAAATCCGCTTTTTTGTTGTCGAAAATGGCATTTATATTTTCAATGTACAAACGATAGATGTTTTCTGTTTCAATTAAAGATTCTCGCAAATCTTTTTCTTCACTCACCACACTGGTAAGGATACGCAATTCATTGTCAAAATTGGCTTGGCTATCTTCAAAAGCGGTTTTTTTAGCTGCCAAAGTACTAAGCGTTGTTTCATTATAGGCTTCAGTAGCGAGACGCCCCATATTTAGAAATGACACTTTTAATTGGCTACTACCACTTACTGTTGGCAAGGCTAAAATATTAACCTCTTCAGTGGCACTATCTATACTTGATAAACTGGATACCGCTACCACTCCCAATACAACTAATAGGAGCGTAATTATCGTAAATCCGCCGACGACTCGAGTAGCTACTGTTATTTTCATTGAATTGCCCTAAATCAAGTTGGCAGTGTCCATACTGGCTTTATGTGTTTGTAATATGGGTGCTTGATGCAACCTATTCTTATTCAGGTAAGACTATACCCGACTGAGTATTAATTTATAGTGTTAGTACTATCTTTCATAGACTTTAGTCTAATATCAAGTATCGACTGGATTGAATTTATCTTGATATTGTACCGAAAATAATTCTTTACTTGATAGCTTTAACATAGTCATGTTTTGGCCCCACACGTAACCCGTATCCAAACCCATAAACTCTTTACGGCGAGTATTACCATTTAGAGCGGCCCAATGCCCAAAGACTACTTTTTGGTTAACTTTCAGCTTTTTATTGGTAACGTTAAACCAAGGGATAAATTCCGCAGGCGCAGATTCAGGCGACATTTTGCAATTTAAATCAAGCTCGTCGCTATTTTTAATAAAGCGCATTCGTGTCATTGCGTTGACTATAAACCGCAAGCGTTCTGCTCCCTGCAAAGACTTTTGCCACACTGCTGGCTGATTACCGTACATGTTCGCTACAAAGGTTTTCCAATTTTTACTTTGTAACTGTTCACTTACTTCATTGCTGAGACTAAGTGCCTTTTTTACAGACCATTTAGGATACAGTCCTGCATGGCTTACCAAAGTACTTGAGTCAGCCAACAGTGCCAATGGTTTACGTCTTAACCAATCTATATGGGTCTTTAATTGGGGGCTGGCAAGCAATGTATCTAGGTTATCATTGGGTTTGGCTTTGCGAATTCCGGCATAAATGGCCAATAAATGTAAATCATGGTTGCCTAAAACTGTATCAAAACTATCTTCTAGTGCATAAAGGTAGTTTAACGTTTCAAGAGGATGTGGTCCGCGACCCACCAAATCCCCTACGGCAATAAGGCAGTCATTTGCTGGAGAAAACTTAACCTGTTTTAGCAGTCTATTCAGGCCTTCAAAACAACCTTGAATATCGCCAACAATATAAGTGGCCATAATGCTAGTTGACTGCGTTGGGGACAGCTAAGCTAAATACATTGATCGCAGCTTGGAAGCGATCACCATCTTCTCGTTGCATTTCATAATAACCTTGCATTGTACCAACCGGAGTATCCAATACTGCGCCACTGGTATATTGAAACGAATCACCTGTTGCAATATGAGGTTGTTTTCCAACTACTCCTTCACCTTGCACCTCAGTTTTTTCACCGTTTCCATCGGTTATTAGCCAATAACGGTTGATAAGTTGAACCGGCTGTAAGCCATTGTTAAAAATAGTGATTTTGTATGCGAAAACATATTTATCTTTGTCAGGTATTTGATTTTCTAGATACTGAGTTTCAACACTAATATCAATTTCATTCACTTGTTTCATTTTTTTGTGACACTGCCATACACTTAGCGTAGCTATGCTAAAGAGTCTACCGCATTGGCAATTTTTGCATACTGCTCCAGCGATAAATTTTCAGCACGTAATTCAGGGTTAATATCTAGATCGATAAGTTGTTGCTCGCTAAGACTCTCTTTTAAGCTGTTGCGAATCGTTTTGCGTCTTTGGTTAAAGGCCTGGGCGCAAACTTTATGCAAGGTCTCTTCATTTTGTAAAGAGACAGGTTTCTCTTGATGGGGAATGAGTCTAACCACTGCCGAGTCTACTTTAGGCGGAGGATTAAAGGCTCCTGGGGGGACCTGAATTACAGGGATTATCTGGCAATGGTACTGCGCCATAACTGAGAGACGACCATAGTTTTTATTACCTGGAGTGGCAGCTAAACGATTAACCACTTCCTTTTGAAGCATAAAATGCATGTCTTGCACTTTATTGGCAAAGGAGAAAAGGTGAAACATTAACGGTGTTGAAATGTTGTAAGGAAGGTTCCCGAAAATTCGCAAAGGTTGGCCATCTGTTAATAATTGAGAAAAATCGTATTTCAATGCATCCGCTTCAATAATGGTCAACTTGTTTGCAATAAACGGATGGGTTTTTAATCTGGCGGCCAAATCTCTATCAAGTTCAATAACGGTAAGCGCATCGATTAGTTCACAAACAGGCTCGGTTAGCGCACCTAGACCGGGCCCAATTTCTACCATGTGTTGATCTTTTTGCGGGGCTATTGCCGTGACTATTTGGTCTATCACGTAGTTATCATGTAAAAAATTTTGACCAAATCGTTTTCTGGCCGTATGGCCTAAATGTTGTTTACTCATTCTGTTTGCGCTGCTATTGAGATGGCTTTTTCGATGGCTAGATTAAAACTACCAGCATCTGCTTGACCCGTTCCAGCCAAATCTAAGGCCGTTCCATGGTCGACAGATGTGCGGATAAAGGGCAGCCCTAAGGTAATGTTAACTGATGCCCCAAAACCTTTGTATTTAAGGACGGGGAGACCTTGATCATGATACATAGCTAACACCGCGTCAGCTTCTTCTAGGTATTTAGGATTAAAGATTGTATCAGCAGGAAGAGGTCCGGTGATGTTTAACCCTTCTGCACGCAGGGCATCTAAAGCCGGTGTGATGACCAAAATTTCCTCATTACCCAAGTGCCCATTTTCACCAGCATGGGGATTTAAACCACACACAAATATATGAGGGTTCTTAATTCCAAATTTTAACGACAGATCGGTATTAACAATATGCAGCACTTTATGTAATCGATCGAAGGTAATCGCTTTAGATACATACGCTAGGGGAATGTGAGTGGTGGCTAACACTACTCTTAATCCCTCGGTAGCTAACATCATAACTACGTCGTTGGTATTCGACTCATGAGCGAAAAACTCGGTATGGCCACTAAAAGAAATCCCCGCATCATTAATTATGCCTTTGTGAACAGGACCGGTTACTACCGCATCAAATTCACCATCTAGGTTTTTCTTACAGGCTTGGCGTAGCGTTTCCACTACGTAATGGCCATTTTCGCTATTTAACTCACCGCTTTGCACCTCAACTTGGGTTTTGATATCAACTAAAAAAAGTTGCCCGGCAGGTAGCGTATGCTCAGCCGCGGTATCATAGGGTACTAACGTTATGTCTAAGTTAAGTTGCTTAGCGCGTTGCCTGAGCATTTCGCCATCAGCAAAAGCTACCAACTGCGCAGGCCATTCTTTTTGAGCTATGCCCAACAGCAAATCCGGACCAATACCTGCTGGTTCGCCAGGAGTAATAGCTAATTTTAGTGGTTTCAATTATTCGCCTTGTTGCGGTAAAACTTCAATATAGGCACTGGCACGTATTTCACGTAACCAAATATCAGATTCTTCTGCAAATTTACGTTGAAAAAGTAACTGATAGGCTTTGTCTTGTTTACGTTGTTCTGTGATATCACCTACGCGTTTGCCGAGCAATTGCATTATATGCCAACCATATTGGGTTTTAACTGGTTGACTGATTTCATCAATCTCTAAATTTTCCAACGCATTGCGAAAATCAACGACATACTTACTAGGTTCCGACCAGCCTAATTCTCCACCTTTTAACGCAGAACCGGGATCGGCTGAATGTTCTTTGGCAAGTTCAGCAAAGTCCGCTTCACCTGCTAACACTTGCTCGCGAAATTCCGAAAGCATTTTTTTGGCTTTTTCGTCGCTTAATATAATGGAAGGAGCAATCAGTATATGTCGAGCGTTAATTTCTTCGACTTCAACTTTTTCAATACCTCGTAGATCCTTGATTTTGAGAATATGAAAACCTGCGCCACTTCTAATGGGACCTATAAGGTCATCTTTAGACTTATCTTGTATAGCTTCAGCAAATAACGTAGGCATAGAGTTAATATTCATCCACCCTAAATCCCCCCCTTCTAAAGCGCGGGCTCCACCTGAAGAAGCGGTGGCAATTTTAGAAAAATCTGAGCCTTTGTTAAGTAGTTCGAGTACTTTGTCAGCTCTAATTTTAGATTGTTCTATGTCAGCGTCAGTTGGGTCTACCGGAAACTCGATTAGAATGTGTCCTAAGTTGTATTCAGCTTGTTGGTCACCTTGCTCGTCTATCAATTTGACTAAGTTATCGATTTCTTGCTGGGTAATGTAAACACGGCGACGTACATTAGCGCGGCGTACTTCGCCGAGAATGAGTTCTTTACGTACCTCTTCTCGGTACGTGTCGTATGTCACTCCTTCTTGAGCAATTTTTTCACGAAACTGGGCAATACTCATTTTTTCGCCGTTTGCGATATTGGCGATGGTTTGCTCAAGCTGCGGATCACTGATTTGAATGCCCATTCGTTCAGCCATCTGCATTTGCAAGTTATCTAATATGAGCTTTTCAATTGCTTGGGTACGCAATACTCGATCTGCCGGTAAAGTTTGGTTATTTTCAGCGGCGTTACGTTTTACCACGGTAACTAATTCTGCGATTTGACTCTCTAGCACTACACCTTGATCAACGATCACCGATACGCTGTCTAAAAGTTCTGGTGCGGCTTCTGTTCTCAATGATAAGAAAGAGCTAATTAAAAGGGCGACTACAAATAATTTCATGGTTATCTTTACTTTTTTAGTTAAAGGCGTTGTTTGATGACGCGCATTGGGTATGTCAAAAGGTTAGCTACAATTAGTTAGTTTAAACCCTAATTAGTTCAATAGGTAAGGGCGTCTATATCCAAACAAGCCCTCTCGCAATAAATTTCGAGTGGTGAAGTATACATTAAAGCCCGATTCAAATTCATTGGTACTTTGTGCTCCATTGTCGTCAAAACGATTACTTAAGTTACGCTGTGCCACAAAACTTACGGTCCAACAACATGATTCATATTGCAGTCCAGCATAACTTTCTACTGTTCTACTGAGTTTTATATCATGATACCAGCGCCCAACCCATTGCCAATTTTTCGTCAGTGGCCAACTTGCAGTTATACCCACTTGGTTTATTTCTTCTGATGACAAGTCTCTCACGTAGCGATGGTTTATTTGCATTATCTTATTTTGGGCAAGTTGATACTCCAAGGACAAACTACTGCGTTCCACTTTATCAGTGATAGTTGAGACCTGGGCTTGGGTATGCACATACCATTTACTGCCTATTTGCCAATCTAGTTCCGCTGCTAGCGCAGATTTATCGTCTTCTTTGGACGCATCATCCACTTGGTTATCTCTCAGGTAGAAAATTTGTCCTAAGCTGAGTTTGAAGCGCTCTTGATTATTATTATTATCAACAAACCGTGATGTTATACCCACTGTAATTTGGTTGTTGTCACTAATACGGTCAAGTCCCGTAAATTCTTGGCCTCTGAATAAGCCTGCCGAGTCTTTAAATAATCGAGTGGTGTCATACAGGCCAATATTATTTTGATTTTCGAAGCTGGTATACAAATATTGCACTTTAGGCTCAAAGGTTTGGGTTGCCGCAGATCCAAACCAACTAGCAGGTCTTTCAAACGCCAATGACCCATATACTTTGACTTGACCTAATGTTCGAGAAATATTTTTATCGAGATTGGTGTTCTCAATGTTTTCTTGGATATACCGAGTATGCATAGCCGTAGCCTCAGCAAGAAACTCACTCCATTGGTTTTTATAGGGGTAGCGCAGAGTAGGAGCAATATGGAAACGTGTTGCAGTTGGATAATCAATGTCGCGATTCTCAAAATAGGCTAATTCTGAGTTAATTTGAAACTCGGCTCCTAACCCTACCGGAGTTAAATAGTTGAGCCTGATTTCAGGCAACGCTCTGTAACTGTCTGCATGGTCTCCCAATACTTCGAAGTCTCTAAATTGCGCAGTCACATCTAAGCTTTGAGAAAAATAACTGATTCCTAGGGTTTTATACAAGTGAGTATCTGCTCGATTGTAATAATCAGAGCCTAAATCAACGATGTAATTATCGTCACTCAAACCATTGATATCAGCAGTGACGCGCCAGTTTTTACCTATTTGACCACTGTGAACAAAACGATAGAAGTATCGTTCTGTGTCATCACTTAGTTCCAGATCATCTACTAAATATTCAATATTTGCCTGCCCAGCATGTTTTTCAGATAAATATCTAAACTCAGTTTTCAACTGCACGCCACGATCTGACATTAATCTTGGGCTAAACGTTAGGTCATAGTTGGGGGCCATATTCCAGTATATAGGCTGTTCAAGGCTAATTCCGGTAGAACTATTACTGGCAATGCTGGGATATAAAATACCAGATTGTCGTTCGTCATTAATTGGGAAAGAAAAATACGGTAAATACAATACAGGCACATCTCTGATATAAAACCGAGCGTGCTTAATGATTCCTCTCGATTGGTTAGGCGCGATTTCTATATTACTTGCTTGAATTCGCCATACTTCATCGTCTACAGGACACGTAGTAAAACTGGACTCAATAAGATTAATACCGTTTTTTTGCCCAAGGGCTATTTTTTGTGCCTTGCCATGGCCTTGTACGTTATTGAGCTGATACAAAGAATCTTCAATGAGTAACTCATTCGATATTCTATTTAACTGCACGTTTTCACTGGATACAGTTATATTACTGTCTTGAAAACTCACATTGCCTGTTGCTTTTAATGTTTGAGTTTGGCGATTGAGTAACGCCTCATCAGCTTTGATTTTTACTTGAGAACTGTCTATTTCAACTTTGCCTTTAAATTGCGCAAAGGTATCTTGATTGATCTCACTATCTTCAGACTTAACTCGAATTTGCCCATCAAGTAAAGAATTTTCAAGGTTAGGTCCCGGTAATGGTGTAAAACAGACTTCTTGAGCGTCAGCGAGCCCAATCGACATCAAGAGCAGACTGAAAAACCATAATTGTTTGTTTTGTATACTAGACAAGTACAAAGTGACCTAAAGTTGGATTTAAAACAGCGAGTAAACTCGTAATTTTAAAGGTTTCAATGGGATTTACCAGTAAACTTGCAAAAAAAGCGATATTTCGCCATTCTTGACCCTCAGATTAGTAAACAACAGTAGCCGATTTTGTGCAACGATAAGAGAAACCATTGAAAACAGCGCTATCTTTCAAGCAACTCCGTAAACAGCAATTACACACTTGGATTAACCACAACACAGATTTTGAGTGTGAAACTTTAGACATAGTGTCTGGTGATGCCGGTTTTCGTCGATACTATCGATTTGCTTACGGTGATAGGTCAATCATTGCAGTAGATGCCCCCCCTAAAAGCGAAGATACCAGTCAATATATTGCTGTTGGGCAAAGTTATCGGGAAAAAGGTCTTAAGGTACCAGAGATATACGCCTATGATCTTGAACAGGGGTTTTACTTACAGCAGGATTTCGGCAATAAGCTGTTTAGTGAAATGTTATCAGAGGATTCTTGCGACGAGCTCTATCTTAAAGCTTTAGCCAATATTCCTGTCATCCAACATTGTTTATCCACAGAAAAAGGGCCATTACCATTTCATGATGAGGCATTTGTAGATAGAGAATTAGGACTTTTTAACGATTGGTTATTAGACCAATATTTGCAGTTGACACTGACATCCGCTGAAGAAAAAATGTTGTCGATGGTTTTTGAACAAGTCAAAGAATCTTGCTTGATGCAACCTAAGGTAGGTATGCATCGAGATTACCATTCGCGAAACTTAATGTTGTTAGAAAATGATGAAATTGGAGTGATTGATTTCCAAGATGCAGTAGTGGGTCCTATCACGTACGATGCGGTTTCACTGCTAAGAGATAGCTATCAGGATTGGCCAAAAGAAAAAGTACAACAATGGTTAAAAAATTGGCATCGGCAATACTACCCTCAATATCCGTGGGACGAATTTAAAATATGGTTTGATTGTGCGGGCATGCAAAGGCAAATTAAAATTGCTGGGATTTTTGCCCGTTTATGTTTACGGGATAATAAACCCAGTTTTTTGGCTGATATTCCGCACACCTTGAATTATTTAATTGACGTAGCAAGCCAATACCCTGCCTATGTGGAGTTTTCTGTTTTTGTTCGAGAAAGAGTATTACCAAAGGTGTTGCATAACCTAAAGTTAAAGAAATATGAAGCGTAAAACGGCGATGATTTTAGCGGCGGGAAGAGGAGAACGAATGCGCCCTTTAACTGATACTGTGCCGAAACCTCTCTTGAAAGTCCTGGGTAAGCCGTTAATTGAATATCACCTTGAAGCACTTAAAAAAGCAGAATATCAACGAGTTGTTATCAATCATGCTTGGTTAGGTGAGCAGATAGAAACTGTTTTGGGTAAAGGTGAACGTTTTGGATTAGAAATACTCTATTCTGCCGAGACTCAAGCATTGGAGACCGCGGGTGGAATTTACAAAGCCTTACCACTGCTTTGTCCTGATGACGAAAATGAATTTTTCACAGTGGTTAACGGCGATATTTTTACTGATTTTGACTTTACTACCTTGCCTACACAACTAATAGACAAAGTGGAGGCTCATTTGGTGATGGTCGATAATCCTAGCCACAATCCACAAGGTGATTTTTGTTTTTCTGACGGCAAGTTACATGTAAATCGTGGTCGAAAACTAACGTGTAGTGGAATCGCAGTTTATTCAAAACACTTTTTTGTAAACTGCACCTCAAGGGTGAATCGCTTAGCTCCTATGTGGCGTGAAGCCGCAAATAAAGAAACGATAGGGGCGCAGTATTTTAGCGGGCAATGGACCGATGTAGGCACGCCCGAACGTTTAAATGAATTAAATAAAACAGACAGTTAGCGGAAACAAATGATAGGCAAGATATTAGGTACCATATTCGGATTTATGTTTGGGCGTATTCCAGGCGCAGTATTAGGTTTTTTTGTTGGGCATATGTTCGACAAAGGTTACAGCAAAAACTTTAATCAAAGCGGCGGTTTCAACCGTTTTTTTGCCAACCAAGATGATTTCAAAAGCCAGGCTATTTTTTTCCATTGTCTGTTTTCAGTTATGGGGCATGTTGCTAAAGCCGATGGCAAGGTGAGTGATATTGAAATAAAAATGGCGAGTGCCCTGATGGATCAGATGAATCTTGATGGTGATATGCGCAAAGAGGCACAACAAGCCTTTAGAGATGGCAAAGCCGCTGATTTCGCGTTAAAGCAAACGGTACAAGAATTCAAAGAGTCCTGCCATGGTCGCCGTGACATCATGCAGGTGTATCTAGAAATATTAATTCAAGCAGCTTATGTGGATGGCAAATTAGATCAAGCCGAACAATCTATTTTAGAAACCGTATCGAAGTATTTAGGCTTTAGCCAACATGATCTGCTCTACTTAATGTCGGCATTTGAAGCGGAAATGCGTTTTCGTCAAGGCGGGGCAGGACAACGAGGAGGCGCAGGCCGTGCAAAAAGTTATTCCGCACAACAATCTCTAGATGACGCTTACAAAATTCTTGGTGTAACAACATCCGATGATGATAAAAGTATTAAGCGCGCCTATCGTAAGTTGATGAGTGAACATCACCCCGACAAATTGGTGTCGAAAGGTTTACCTAAGCAAGCGCTGGAGATGGCAAAAAATAAAACACAAGATATTCAATCGGCCTATGAATTAATAAAGGAAAAACGCGGTTTTAAATAGCAGTAGACTCGATTAAGTTAGTCTTCAGTTTTTGTTCATGCTTTTCATTCCACACTATCAGCAGGTTTGAAAAGGAAAGTGAAATGAAAAATTTAAGTTTATTAATTTTAAGCAGTCTACTCTTGTCGAGCTCAGTATTGGGTGCACAAAGCGATAGTTGGAGTGCTCAGTCTACTGAAAAGCAGTTTGATAAAACTAGTCAGATGATAAAAAAGTCATCTGAAGGTCAACAAAAAAATGGTTTGGTATTAACACCTAATGCGCAATCAAAAATAGCGTCAAGCAATGCGAAAAAAACTGAGGCACAAGCCCGAACATTAACAGCGAGACCCGATGTTAAGGCAATCTATCAAGAATTTTGGATATATGATGCTTGGGTCGAATTTTACAGTGATGATGATAGAGATGGTTATTTTAACCATTTTTCGATTGAGTTTGACGCCGATACAGATTTTAACTCCGCAACTGTTTATGCCAGATTATATTTAGGTAAGGATGAGGTGTTCAAGGAGTATCATGCCACTTCTAACTTCAATATCTATTCTGACACGAACACCGACAGTTTTGTTGTTGAAAGCGAATTATTAAATGGTTTTGCTTCTGCTGATTATGAAGTCTTAATTGAGTTGTACGACGCATACAGCGACGAATTAGTGGCGGTTTACGATGGTTATAATGATGCGGATTTGTATTTATTACCACTAGAAAGCAACGAGTTCGAAACTGTTCAAGTCGTAGTGGTCCGTGAACACGGCGGAAGTTTGAGTTTATTAGGATTGTTTCTTATACCGTTGATATGGATGAGACGTCTTAAAAAGGCCGCATAATCATCATTCGAACATAACTCATCAAAAACTTGCAGTGTAAATGGCTGACTCTTAATCAAGTCAGCCTAATTGTCTTCCGGTTCATTGGTATCAACTACCTCAGTCGTCACCTTTTGAACTAATTTGACTCGACCATGTTTGACAAGAGTATCTCTAAGCACATATTCAATTTGCGCATTGACGCTGCGCAGATCATCATCTGCCCAGCGTTGCATGGCTGCTAATACGTCAGCATTTATTCTAAGTGGGAAGGCTTTTTTTGACATAATTAACCTACTTAGGACGTTTTAATACAGCTTGTATATGAGAGCCGTTCACCGCGCCAATTGGTGGTAAAATACAGCTGACTAATTCCCAATTTTGTCTGCCCAATTCATTTAAACTCGCCTCTAGATTATTTGCATCGGGTTCGGGACTTACAAAACCTTTTGATTTGATTTTTGAGTTTACCACTTTATATTCCCACTGCATTTCTATACTCCTTAATACAAACTGCCACTATTGATAATGGGTTGGGCATTTTTATCACCACATAACACCACTAATAAATTGCTAACCATCATGGCTTTGCGTTCTTCGTCAAGCTCAACCACGTTTTGTGCTTTTAGTCTGTCTAACGCCATTTCAACCATGCCAACCGCTCCTTCAACAATTTTGCTTCGAGCGGCAATGATTGCGGTGGCTTGTTGGCGTTGCAGCATGGCGCTAGCAATTTCCGCGGAATAAGCTAAATGACTGATTTTAGATTCGTGAACTGTTAAACCCGCTTTACCTAAGCGTTCTTGAATTTCTTGCTTTAATATTTCAGAAATATGTTTAGGGTGGCTTCGCAAGGCTATATCGGCACTATCATCATCTTGAGGATCGTAACAGTAACTACTGGCCATATTCCTAAGTGCGGATTCGGTCTGAATGGTGACGTAGCTTTCATAATCGTCCACTTCAAACATCGCTTCTGCCGAGTCTGTCACAGACCACACCACTATTGTGGCAATTTCTATGGGATTACCTAGGTTATCGTTTACCTTTATTTTGGCGGATTCAAAGTTGCGGACTCGCAATGAAACAGTCTTTCGAATAAAAAATGGGATAGTCCAGCGCAGACCGTTGCGTTTTTCAGTACCCACATAACTGCCAAATAAAGTCATGACCTTCGCTTGGTTAGGTTGCACCATAAAGAAGCCACCCCAACAAACAAGTACAACAATGGAGCAAAAGATACTCATTGGTAACAACATTTGTTTCGCTACCATTATGCCAAAGCTAACTTGAAGTAAGGGTAATACCACAAAAAATGCTAAATACCCGTTAATCGAAAAACCTTTCTTTTCAGTAATCATAAAAAAACTCCTGGTTGATATCATTATGATATTATATTGAGATTACTTCTGATTTATATAAAAAGCAAATTAGTTTCTAAGATATTAATTAACCTTTAGTTTTTCCCAGTAAGTTGCCTATTCGCGGAATGTTAGCTTGAGGGGTAACTTCTTATCCAATTGAAAGTATTGGTAATTTGTCAGGTTTTTTAACACATCGATTAAAAAGTTTTTTTTGCAATTTTGTAATTAATTGATTCCTATTATAAATAGTATTTGGGTATAGAAGTTGCTTAGCTTCTGACCAATAGGTCAAGTTTGCCTGTTGATGTAGCATGATCCCACTCACTGTCATACGGATGTCACAGAAGTAATAGAACATCGCTCGCACCAAAAATAATTATTAAAAGTCGGCTAACCGACTCTCATAAATTTTCAGGAGAAAACATGAAATTAAGGCATTCAGTTGCGCTGGCATTGTTTTGTGCATCATCTGCACAAGCATCCAGTGTATTTATCAATGAAATTCATTACGACAATAGTAGTAATGATGTTGGCGAGTTTTTTGAAATAGCCGCTCCGATTGGAACAGACTTGAGTGATTGGTCTGTGGTGTTGTACAACGGCAATAATGGTGGGTCCTATGCGACTATAGACTTGTCACAAAAAACACTCGTACAAAGTGGTGGCTATTCGTTTGCAGCAGTGCCTCATTCTGGTATTCAAAATGGTGGCCCTGATGGTTTAGCGTTAATCGACAACCTCGGAACAGTTGTTCAATTTCTAAGTTATGAAGGGGCCATGACAGCCACAAATGGGCCAGCAAGCGGACTCACAAGTGACGATATTGGAGTGTCTGAAACGGGGTCTACTCCTGTTGGTTATTCTCTGCAATTAGCAGGTACAGACGGTAGTCAGTATGCAGATTTTACTTGGCAATCAGCTGCAGTTGCTACGTCAGGGGCTGCAAATAATGGCCAAACTTTCAGTGATAGTGGCAGCGATGGCGGTACTGACGGAGGTTCAGACGGCGGAACTGATGGCGGAACAGACGGTGGAAGCTCAGATGTTATAAGTGGCAGTGTATGTACTAATTGCCCAGACCTGCCGAAAATTAAAGACGCAACTGCATTTGACGCAACTGCTTATTATGGCAATGTTCAAGCTGAAGTCGATGCAAGCTCACCGGCAGACACCATCAAATTAGTGTTAAGTGACACCATTACTAGTGAGCATAAGAACTTATCTTATGCCGATGTTTGGACCGCTTTAACCTATACAGATGAAGATCCAACCAATACCAACAATGTCATCTTATGGTATAGCAATCGTTCACAGGCCAAATCTACTAATGGCAGCGGCGCGGCTAGTTCAAACGGCGACAATTGGAACCGTGAGCATTCATGGCCTAAGAGTCATGGATTTCCGAGTCAAAGCCAGGAAGGTTACACAGATATCCATCACTTAAGACCTACGGATATTAGTATTAATAGTTCTCGTGGGAATCTAGATTTTGATAATAGTGATAGCCCTCTTGCTGAAAGTACCATCAACCGCGTAGATAGCGATTCGTTTGAACCTAGAGATGAAGTGAAAGGCGATGTTGCCCGTATGATGTTTTATATGGACACTCGTTATGAAGGCGCGGGCTCTGATGCAACGCCTGACTTAGAACTGGTTAATCGTGTTACTTCTAGTAGTGAATCAAAGTTAGGTATGTTGTGTACCTTAATTGCTTGGAGTTCAGCTGATCCGGTAGATGCGGCAGAGCAAAGACGCAACGACCGAATCTATGAGTTACAAGGTAACCGTAATCCTTTTGTTGATCATCCAGAGTGGATTAATACGCTCTATCCGGCTGACTCATGTGGTAACACAGATGGGGGAACTGACGGCGGCACAGATGGCGGCACTGACGGAGGAACAGATGGTGGTACTGACGGTGGTACAGATGGCGGTACTGATGCTGGTGATAGCTCGACCAGTTTAGTTTTTATCAATGAAATTCATTACGACAATAGCGGTGGTGACCTTGCTGAAGGGATTGAAATTGCTGGCTTAGCGGGTACAGATTTGTCCGGTATGAGCATCGTGCTTTATAACGGCAGTAGTTCTCAACGTAAAGTTTATGATACTGAAAACTTAAGTGGTGTATTACCTAATCAAGATAGTGGCTTTGGCACGTTGTCTTTTGCCATTTCAGGTATCCAAAATGGTGGCCCCGACGGTTTAGCCTTAGTGGATAGTGAAGGTGCAGTACTGCAATTTTTGAGCTATGAAGGTAGCTTTGAAGCAGTAGATGGACCAGCTGAAGGTATGACAAGTACCGATATCGGTGTAGCAGAAACAAGCAGCACGGCTGTTGGTGAATCGCTACAACTAACCGGTAGTGGGTTTAGGTATGAAGATTTTGTCTGGCAAGAGCCAGCTGTAGATAGTTTTGGTCAAGTTAACTCAGGGCAAACCTTTGTTGCTCCTGCACCATTTATTAATGAACTTCATTATGACAATAGCGGTGGCGACTCAGATGAAGGTGTCGAAATTGCTGGCCTAGCGGGTACAGATTTGTCCGGTATGAGTATCGTACTTTATAACGGCAGTAGTTCTCAGCGTAAGGTTTATGGAACTGAAAATTTAACGGGTGTATTACCTAATCAAGATAGTGGTTTTGGTACGCTATCATTTGCTATTTCAGGTATTCAAAATGGTGGCCCTGACGGTTTAGCCTTAGTGGATAGTGAAGGTGCAGTACTGCAATTTTTGAGCTATGAAGGTAGCTTTGAAGCGGTAGATGGCCCTGCTGTAGGCATGACGAGTACAGATATTGGCGTGAGTGAGTCCAGTAGTTCAGCTGTTGGTCATTCATTACAATTAAGCGGTAATGGTGTTCAATATTCCGATTTTGAGTGGCAAGGCTCTGCAGAGAGTACTTTTGCCCTAATTAACACTGAACAGATTTTTGGTTCTGGCACAGGTGGTGACACTGACGGAGGCTCAGATGGAGGTTCTGACGGCGGTACTGCTGATTTAGGTCAATGTTCGGACGCTGCGACGTTGATAAGTGCCATTCAAGGTTCTGGTTTTGTATCGCCGCTAGTGGGGCAATCTCATATAGTGGAAGCCGTGGTAAGCGCCTCTCTACCTAACCTGAGTGGTTTCTTTATACAAGAAGAGCAAGCAGACATGGATGCTGATCCTGCAACGTCTGAAGGTCTATTCGTTTTTTACGAGGGTGCATTGCCGACAGAAGGAGATGTAGTACGAGTGTTAGGTGAAGTGACTGAGTACTATGAAAAAACTCAAATACTGGCTCAACAGGTATCGACGGCTTGTACAACTGCCACTGTAACGGCAACTGAATTTAGCCTACCTTTTGCCAATGCTACAGAAGCAGAGGCCCTAGAAGGTATGTTGGTTACCGCCTCACAGGAATTAACTGTAAGTGATAATTACAATTTAAAAGCCTTTGGCGAAGCAACTTTGTCATACGGACGTTTGTATACGCCTACTAACCAATTTACACCGGGTTCTGCTGAAGCTATTGCTTTAGCCGCTGAAAACGCATTAAACAAAGTGATACTAGATGACGGCGTAAATGGTTCTAACCCTGAGGTTATACCTTACCCTGCAGGTGGCTTATCTGCGGTTAATTCGCTACGTACTGGCGATACGGTTACCGGGTTAATGGGACCCATGGACTACAGTTTTAATGCTTACCGTATTATTCCTCAAGTCAGTCCAACTATCTTCGCTAGTAATCCGCGCAAAGCAGCGCCTGAGATTACTGAAGGTAACTTGAAAGTAGCTAGCTTAAATGTACTTAATTACTTCACTACTCTTGATGAGAATGGCAATAAATGTGGTCCTAGTAACTTAGATTGTAGAGGGGCAAATAATGTAGAAGAGTTTGCTCGTCAAAAAGCTAAGACAGTGGCTGCAATTGTAGCCATGGACGCCGACATTGTTGGGTTAATGGAAATTGAAAATAGCGGCTTTGGTGCGGGTTCTGCAATTGACGACCTAGTCTCTGAAATTAATAACCAATTGGGTGCTGGCACTTATTCGATTGTTGATGCTGGTGGACCTGTAGGGACTGACGCAATCACAGTTGCACTTATCTATAAAGCAGCAACAGTGTCACCTGTAGGTGCCTTAGGTATATTGGATAGTAGCAATTCTATTAGCGATGCTGATGGACCGTTATTTGTCGATACTAAAAACCGTCCTGCGTTAGTGCAAACTTTTGCGCTAACTGAAAATGCTGAAGAATTAGTGGTGAGTGTTAATCACCTTAAGTCAAAAGGTTCTAGCTGTGGTGCTGGCGACGACGATACCACTACAGGTCAAGGAAACTGTAATTTGACTCGTACTAGAGCGGCACAAGCCCTTACAGCCTTTATTGCATCTGAGTATGCTGACAAACCTACTGTTATTTTGGGCGATTTAAATGCTTACGCTAAAGAAGCTCCCATTACTCAAATTGAATCTGCAGGTTACACCAACTTAGTGAACTATTTTGGTGGTGCTGAAGCTTATTCTTATACATTTAGTGGCGAGTTTGGTTATTTAGACCACGCATTAGCTAACAATAAAGCGCTAGCTAAGACCGTTGATGTCACTGAATGGCATATCAATGCAGACGAGCCAAGAGCCTTAGATTACAACACTGAAGATAAAAGTGCGCAGCAGTTGGTTGACTTGTATGAAGCCGACGCTTATCGCATGTCTGACCATGATCCAGTTGTGATATCCATGCAATTTGATGCACCAGTATCTGCAGAAGCTTCAGCTGATGTGAATCAAGACGGTAATATCGATTTTAGCGACTACTTTGCGATATTGGGGATGTTAGGTAGTGCGAATGGAGATGCTAATTTTGATGCTGTAGCAGATTATGACCAAGATGGCGTTATTTCACCTTTAGATCTGCAATCTTGGTATCAATTATACCTAGGTCAATAATTTAAACCGGCTGCCTACTAATGTGCAGGCAGCCAATATTTCAATATTAAAATAGAGATGTATACAATGAAAAATGTAATTCTTAATAGTAAAGTTTTGAAAGCCTTGGCACTGGCCAGTGGTTTATTGATGAGTACCTTTAGTGCGCAAGCAGATTTGGTTTTATCTTTTAGTGAGAGTGATGTTGAAGTCGGCTTAAATGACACGTTTACTCTCGACTTATATGTAACCCAAGGCGCCCCTGTCGATGCGCTGCTAGCGTGGGGATTGGACGTGAACTTCGATAATGGAATACTTGCACTCAACAGTTTTACTTTGGGTAGTGATTTTAGTTCAGTTTTAAATCCATTAGTAGATGGAGACGGAATTGGTGGTGCGAGCACTTCGTTTGGGTTATTTTCACTTAGTCCTATTTTGCTAGGTAGTTTTGAGTTTACCGCTGTGGGTTATGGTGCAACATCTCTGTTCACATCCAATACTATTGGGGACCTTTTTGAAGGTTTTACTACTTTAAATCAGGCTGGCAGTACCTTCAATAGCGCTGCTTCGAATATTTCAGTTGTATCTGCACCTGCTACTTTAGGCTTATTTACTATTGCATTAGCTGGTTTAGTCAGTCTTCGCCGCAAAGCGTAATTTCTAACTATATTAAAAAAGGCGGTTGATAGTGATATCAACCGCCTTTTTAATTTTTCTAGCTTCTAGCTTCTAGCTTCTAGCTTCTAGCTTCTAGCTTCTAGCTTCTAGCTCGTTAGCTTCTACTGATAATCAAACTCACCATCAGTCACTGCCATCAAGTCATCCGCTCCGTTAAACAAGTTAGCTTTGAACAGGTCTTTTTTAGGGAGTAACCGTTTCAAAAAGAACTTACAGGTATTTTGCTTGCCTGATTGGATGCTAGGGTTATCCGACTGTTGTGCCCTATCCGCCATGCTTAACCAAATCACGCCTAACAAACAATAAGCGCTGTAGTGCATAAAGTCATAGGCTGTGCCAGATAAATCCACTGCATTTTGCTTTTTAAGTTCCGTAGCTGTATCAAACCATTCTTTCAATAAGTCTGTAGCTTGGGCTTTGGCCGCTGCATCATTCATTTGCTCGATTTTACTGGTAAACAAGGCAAAAGTGTCTTCTAGCATAGTGCCTTTATCGCGGGCTAGTTTTCTAGATATTAAATCCAGTGCTTGAATACCGTTGGTACCTTCGTACAACTGCGTAATTCTTGCATCTCGAACTAGTTGCTCCATGCCCCATTCACGAATAAACCCGTGGCCACCGTAGACTTGTACCCCAAGATTACTCATTTCAGTTGCCATGTCAGTCATAAACCCTTTAACTATAGGAGTTAAGAATGAAATCACGTTCTTGGCGGTGTGTTTGCTTGTATCGTCACCAAAACGTTCTATGTCCATTTGTTGCGCGTAAAGCAATGCCAAGGCACGACAGCCTTCACCTATGGCTTTTTGGGTCAATAACATTCTACGAACATCGGGCTGATGGATAATCGGATCGGCTTTTTTGTCTTTCTCTTGCGCACCTTGTGGGGCGCGAGATTGCAGTCGCTCTCGTGCGTAAGTTAAAGCACCTTGATAAGAGGCTTCCACTATACCTAGTCCTTGTAGGCCAACTTGAAAGCGTGCATCATTCATCATAGTAAACATACAAGCTAAACCATTGTTTGCTTCGCCTACTAAAAAACCATGCGCTTGATCAAAATTCATTACACAAGTTGGGCTGGCTTTAAGGCCCATTTTTTTCTCTATACTGCCTACAGTCACTGCGTTTCGTGGGCCTATGCTACCGTCATCTAAAGGTAAAAATTTAGGCGCTAAAAACAAACTGATGCCTTTTACCCCTGGAGGTGCATCTGGCAGTCTTGCCAATACTAAATGCAAGATATTATCGGTCCATTCGTGATCACCGGAGGAGATAAAAATTTTATTGCCGGTAATGCTAAAACTACCGTCTTCATTAGGAACAGCTTTAGTGCTCAATAAACTAAGATCGGTACCAGCGTGAGGCTCGGTTAAACACATAGTGCCAGCCCATTCACCGGAAATTAGTTTGGCCAAATAGGTGTTTTTTAATTCTTCGTTTGCGTGTTTGGTCATAGCCAAAATGGCACTTTCGTTGAGCATGCCTGTTAATCGCCAACTGACATTGGCCGAATCCAACATTTCGTGTACCGGTACTGCAATAGTGTTAGGTAGATCTTGACCTTCATAGTCAGCGCTGCCCAGCATGGCGTTCCAACCGTTAGCGACGTATTCTTTATAGGCTTCTGCAAAGCCATCAGGCGTAATCACATTGCCATCAATTAGTTTCGCACCTTGTTCGTCACCTTCTCGGTTTAAGGGCGCAATTACCTCTTCAGCAAACTTCGAACCTTGCATTAGAATTTCATTAACTAATTCTGGGTCAAAATCTTGTAACCCTAGTTTTTGATAATGGTCCGACAGTTTTAACCAATCATGCAGCACAAATTGCATGTCGTTTATTGGGGCATTGTATTGGGGCATAGTCATAATCTCTAAATATCGAATACTGTGTAGATTATACTGTTATTTGTTCGTTGTAGTTGCTAAAAGTCAGGTAATGACTATTAAAAGTGTTGATATGGCTCTAATTGTTTGATGAATGTTGGCTGCAGTTAGGTGATTAATTTCTCGTATGCAAAGCATTACCTTAATTGTGTATAGGCTTTTCGCAAATTGATTAAATTGATGTCTTTTGCCCACTGGTCTTGGTGGGTTTCAAAAGGGTCAATTAGTGCAATCTTCGCGGTTCTGCGACTAGCCCATGCAGGCACTGGAAATGTCTGCAATTGACTAGAATATTCGTCACTAAGAGTGCACTCAAAATATTTCATTTGATTTTGGTCTGTAAAAAGCAATTTTCCTACTTCAACGTTGAGTCCTGTTGTTTTCCATACCGCGGAATGAGCTGTGCATTGTGCACTTGTTTTTTTTTGTAGTTTTAGATTGGGTAAATTCCAAGCATCTTCGCTATGAGTTTTAATGGCTAAGAGACGACTGTTCGATTTTATAAGACAAGCTGCAGCAGCTGGGGGCAATTCTGTGTCAACATTACCGGTTCGGCACATTGGGTCTGCAGGGACCTCTCTACTGCATCCGCTGATCAAACTGGTTAGAATTAATATGCTGAAAAATAGTCTATTTTGCAAAATCGTACGTACACTTGTGATATCAGTATGGGGTATTATCTCATCTAGGTTTGTATTCTCCACAATTAATTGTAAAGGTCTGTAATTTAATTTTTACCTCATAGGTCTTGTTCACTTCAACACATAAATAGGTCATTCAATGTCTAAAGGATTAAAGTTCTCACCCTTATTAGTTGCCGTTATCTTGTGCCTTGCTTTAGTGGTGTATCTATATATGCCCAGAGAAGAATCGCAACAGGCTAATCAAGCGGGTGCAACTTTTGTAAAAGTTCATAAGGCGAGTCAAGAAGACTTTGAAGTAGTAGTGGAAGCATTGGGCACAGGTAAAGCAAACGAATCGGTTTTCGTTACTACGCAAACATCAGATATTGTACAAAAAATTCATTTTGATGATGGTGATTTAGTTAAGCAAGGGCAGTTATTGCTGGAGCTAAACGATGTTGAAGAAAAAGCGAGATTAGCGGAATTGAATGTTAATCTGCAAGAAGCACTGAAGCAGTTAAAACGAATTAAAAACTTAGCCAAAAATAACGTAGCATCAGAGCAACTGTTAGATGAGCAACTAGCGAAGGTTAACGTTTTAAATGCCCAAATGGATGTGGCTAAAACTCAGTTAGACCAGTTATTAGTAAAAGCGCCTTTCGATGGAATACTGGGGGTTCGCCAGATTAGTGTTGGAGCGCTAGTCACCCCAGGCGATGTGGTGACAACTTTGGATGATTTAAGTTTTATCAAGGTCGATTTTGATATTGCCGAGTCTCATTTGGCAAGTATTGCACTTGGTCAAAAGATAAGAGCGACATCAGTAGCATATCCAGGAAAAGTCTTTGAAGGCCAAATAACCAGTATTGCCTCTAGGGTTGATCCTTCTACGCGTTCTGTGCAAATACGAGCCAACATTCAAAATGAAGATCTCAAACTTCGTCCGGGCATGTTGCTGCAAATTTTATTGCAAAAACAAGTTTTGAAAACCCTAGTCGTACCTGAAGTGGTATTGGTTCCTGTTGAAGATAAACAGTTCGTATTTATCGTGAAAGGTGACGCTGTGGCGTTAGTTGAGGTGAAAGTAGGACTAAGAAAACCTGGGAAAGTCCAGATACTAAGTGGCATTCAAGCAGGGGATTTGGTGGTAACCGAAGGCACGCTTAAATTACGCGATGGATCCAAAGTCACTTTTGACCTCGCAAACAGCGGGGAATAAACCATGTTTTTATCAGACATTTCAGTTAAGCGCCCCGTTTTTGCCTCTGTAGTCAATTTACTGTTAGTTGTGTTTGGTATTGTGGCTATCAGTTTTTTGAGTCTTAGAGAGTACCCTGATATCGATCCACCTATAGTCTCAATTAACACTAACTATTCTGGTGCGTCTGCTTCGATTGTTGAGAGCCGCATTACCCAGTTATTAGAAGATCGGATTAGCGGTATTGAGGGCATTAAAAATATCAGCTCAACCAGCAGCAACGGTCGCTCGTCGATTAGCATTGAGTTTAATTTGTCGCGAGATATTGACGCTGCCTCAAACGATGTACGTGAAAGAGTCAGTCGAGCCCTTAATAATTTGCCAGATCAAGCAGACCCACCTGAAGTGTCTAAATCTAACTCCGATGAAGATGTCATTGTTTGGTATAATTTACGTAGTGATAATTTATCGGTTATGGAATTAACAGACTATGCCGATCGATTTGTTGTAGATCGTTTATCAGTAGCAGAAGGCGTCGCGCGAGTGCGTTTAGGTGGCGGCAGAAGCTACGCTATGAAGGTATGGCTTGACAGAAATGCAATGGCAGCTCGGCAGATAACGGTGAGTGATATTGAAAACGTCATTCGTTCTGAAAATGTTGAACTACCAGCAGGTGAAGTGGAATCTATCGACCGCGACTTTGAAGTACGAGTAGCAAGGAGTTTTCTAACCCCAGAAGATTTTGCCAATTTGACCATTAAAGCCAGCGCTGACGGTTATTTAGTGAAGCTTAAAGAGGTGGCTCGCGTTGAATTAGGTGCCGAAGATGACGAAACCGATTTTCGTGGCGGCGGAGTTAATATGATTGGTTTGGGTATTATCAAACAATCAAAAGCCAACACCTTAGAAGTAGCCCGAGCGGCGAAAAAAGCTATTCAACAAATTGAACAAACGCTACCCGACAACATCTTTATCGTGGCTAGTTATGATTCATCAATTTTTATTGAAGCTTCCATAAATGAAGTTTACGAAACCTTAGCAATTGCCATGTTGATGGTGGTGCTAGTTATTTACATCTTTCTCGGAAATCTAAGAGCAACCATCATTCCGGCCATTACTGTTCCTGTATCTTTGGTTTCAGCTTTTATAGTGATGTATGCCTTAGGTTTTTCAATTAACTTATTGACCTTATTGGCGTTAGTACTGGCTATAGGATTAGTGGTAGATGACGCCATAGTCGTGCTTGAAAATATTTCAAGAAGAATTGAACTAGGTGAACCGCCTATATTGGCTTCATATAGAGGGGCAAAAGAGGTGGGTTTTGCAGTCGTTGCGACCACGTTAGTTTTAATAGCGGTATTTGTCCCTTTGGTCTTTTTACAGGGCAATATTGGAAGACTCTTTACTGAATTTGCACTCGCCATTGCAGCAGCCGTAGCTTTTTCTAGTGTAACCGCACTGACGCTTTCACCTATGCTGTGTTCACTGTTGCTTAAAAAACGTCAAAAACAGAGCGGTTTTGCTTTTTGGGTCGATGCGAAGTTCAAGGTAATAGAAAACCGCTATTACAAGGCATTAGGCACAACCATACATCAACCGTTGTTGATGGCAATATTGGTTATCGCGAGTATTTTTGCATTGGTTAAATTAAGTCAAATTATACCAAGTGAATTTGTCCCTAAAGAAGACCGAGGTAACTTTTTTATTCGGGTGCAAGCTGTTGAAGGCGCTAGCTTTGAAAGCAATTCCGCCAATATGAAAAAAATCGAAAAAATCTTGCTCGAATACGCCGAAAAGGGTGAGGTGGATAGGGTGTTAATTCGCGCGCCAGGTTTTGGCGGTAGTGCCGGGATCGGCATAGTGGGTATGCCTGTTGGTGAAGAGCGTAAACGCTCAACCTTTGAATTAATGGACGAAATTAGCGCCAAGCTGGCAAATATTCCTGATATTCAAGCCTTTGCAATTATGCGTAGCGGCATTGGTGGTCGTGGTCTGGGTAGGCCTGTGCAGTTTGTTCTGCAAGGTAATACCTACGAAGACTTAGTTAAATGGCGTGATATTGTGTTGGAAAAGGCTCGCAGCAACCAAAACCTCGTTCGATTAGACTCAGACTATAAAGAAACCTGGCCGCAATTATTAGTCAACATAGATAAAAATAGAGCGGCTGATTTAGGCGTTTCTATCAGCGAAATAGGCCGTACCTTAGAAACTATGTTAGGCCAAAGACGAGTTTCGACTTACCTTGACAAAGGGCAGGAATATGATGTGATCATGGAAGGTGAGGAGTCTGATTATCGAAGTCCTTCCAGCATTGAGAATATCTATGTGCGTTCTAACAAGAGTAATAAATTAATCCCGTTGGATAACTTACTTCTAGTAGAAGAACGAGCCACGTCATCACGTTTAAATCGTTATAACCGTATGCGTAGTATAACGATCAGTGCGAATTTAGCTGATGGTTATACAGTAGGAGAAGCTTTGGATTACCTGCGAGAAATTGTGGATACTGAGCTCCCTGAAGAAGTATCTATTGATTACAAAGGGCAGTCACAACTCTACCAAGAGTCAGGCAATTCTATTTTGTTTATTTTTGCCTTAGCACTGGCTGTCACCTATTTGATTTTGGCCGCGCAGTTTGAAAGCTGGATCCATCCTTTCGTTATCATGTTAACCGTGCCTCTGGCATTAGTTGGGGCTTTCGTGGGGTTGTATTTTGCAGACATGACCTTGAATATATACAGTCAAATTGGATTGGTGATGTTAATTGGATTGGCCGCTAAAAATGGCATTCTGATTGTTGAGTTTGCTAATCAGTTGCGGGATGCTGGCATAGAGTTTGAAAAAGCACTACGCAGAGCCGCCGCGCAACGTTTAAGGCCTATAGTCATGACTGGTTTTACCACGGTATTTAGTTCACTGCCTTTAGTGATGGCCAGTGGTGCAGGCTCAGAAAGTAGAACTGTCATTGGTATGGTCATTTTTGCCGGGGTGTTGGTCTCAGCTTTTTTAACCTTGTATATAGTGCCAACAGCCTATTATTTGCTGGCGAGAAATTCCGGTTCTCCGAATGAGCGAACGCAGAAAATTGAGCAGCTATCTGAAGATATACCTTACCGAAAAGGTGAAGAGTAACGTTGTAATTACACGAATAATTGGCCTGCCTCGTTAGCAGTCGGGACAATTGTTCAATAGTGTTGCGAAGTGTTGTTAGATAGAAACGTAAAGTCTAAAATTGTTTATCAATACGTACCGAGCCATCAGACAGGTAAATCATGCGAATTTTGTCTTGTGGGTGGAATAACATTTGCTGATCTAAGTCCTGTACCACCATATATTCATCACCATTATCGATACTGATCATTAACTCAACCAATTCAATCGTAATTTGTTGGCTAGGTGTAAGGTTATTGCTCGCGATTGAACTGCCCAACATGGCACCCAATACGGTACTAATGGTGCGTCCACTGCCGCTACCAAATTGATTGCCTATGGTCCCACCAACAAGTGCCCCACCAAATACCTTCCAGCCGTGGTTACGATCTTGCAATAGTTCTGTTTCCGTAATGCTTCGAACTGAAGTGACCTTACCAAACAATACTTTATCAACGGGAACCGCTTTATTGCGCTCGTAGTCAGTTGCGGCTAGGGACAGATTAGCGAATATTAAAGTGACGCAGATTAGCAGTGCTTTCATGATATAACCCTCGTTGTTGTATAGTCTGAGCGATTTGTGGGTCACTACCTACCAACCCACCAATTTTTTGCTGCTGGTTTTACGTAACTCAGTCTCGTCTGCCCATTCAACTAAGCCACTCTCTAGATCCATTAAGCGCATTGTAAATTTATAATATACGTCTGATTTATCCGAATTGGTTTTGACTATACTGGCTAAATTGCCATACAACATATACTCAGCGCCGACTTGTTTACCAAACTGGAGAGCTTTGTGTGGATTCACTAAGCCGCCTTCATTTTGATAATCGATTTGCTCACGCACTGCATTCACTTTAGTCATATCGACAAAGCGAAATTTGCCCGAGCGCAGTAACTGAGTCGAGATGGAATCTGATAACGACTCAGTATCAATATGTTCACTGGTTTTGTTTTTAATGGAATCTACAAACACAATGGGGCGGGAATTGGCTGTCATGGTTCCTACTACCGGCGATTGTATAAGTGACTCGGTCATTTGCTTGGCAATGGTTTGCAAATCGGTTGAGCCAAAATTTATATCGGTAGTTTCTACTGCTTTGGCGTCGCCATAACTCACCACGGTTTTATTGGCACAACCTGCTAAAAGACTTATTGATAAAGCCACAGCGCTTAATAGCAGTAATTTTTTCATTAACTTTTCCTTCTATTTATATTATTTGGGGCACCTTGTTATAAACAACCAGTAATTAGATGACCATACTATAGATGTGGGCACTATTGGGTTTGATATCAATGGCGACATGTTCAATTCTAGTTATATCAGCCCAGTGGCGAAAGTTTGAAGTAGCCGTTTTTAGTCATAGTTTTATAACGGTGTAAACTTATGACCTTGGAAACTTCCAATGGTTGTGATGTTTAATAACCCAATTCGATTGGGTCGGATCTCCACTTCGATTAATTGCGTTTTACCGCCAATACTAATATCAATTTGTTGCTTTCCTTTGGGTAAGGTCAGTCTTAATATTTGCACTTCGTCAGGTAAGGTTAGCCAACTGCGAGTATCTGCTTGTTCTGACGTTGCGTTGTAAAGCACAGCGAGAATATTGCCTATTTCACCGCCTTTTTTACTTATGGAGCTGCGAAGCTGTTCTTTGGCTGCAAGTCGCAAGGCTTGACGAGTGACTAAGCCCGGCATTTGTTCCTGAAGTTGTTTAGAGGCAAGAGATTGTAATCTGACTATCTGCTGCGATGTATAGTTTTGACCTCTAACATTGATTTGTAATGGGGGATAACTAGTTAAAGTACCGGTATAAACTGGTAGCGCCAAACTAAAAAGTCGTGGCTGAGCAACGGAACCATAAATTGGCAGATTGATTCTCACTTCTTGTTTAGGATTGATCGCGCCATTTTCGACGATAACAACAAGCTCTCCATCGCCAACAATGTCACCTGATTGGTATGCCCCAAACTGATTCGTGAATAACGCTAAATCATCTTTCATTTTGAGCTTACTTGCCAAACGAAGCACATCTTGTTGTAAATAGTAGTTGTTTGGATAAATTTCTAATGCGCGTTTGTAATCGATGTAGGCGTCATTAGGTTGTGAAGCAGCTTCATACAAAAGGGCAGATAAATAAAAGGAGTAGGCATTCTGAAAACCATTCTTAATATCACCAATCATGGCAGACATTGAGGGGTAAGCTCGTTTTAAGGCATTGTTATCAAAGTTTGCTTGTTCATTTAATAGAGCTTGCTGATGTTGCTTTAGGGCGCTTTCTTGTACTAAATTTGCTCGCCGTACTTCAACTAAGGCACTTTCAAGCTTTCCTAAAAATAGATAATTCAGAGCTTGGTAACTATGCAACATTGTTTGTTCATATGTTGGTACTTTGTAGGTTATGGCATTGTCACTACTGACTAAAGCCGCCACATTGGAGATGCCTTTACTGACTCTAAGCTTCGCTTTATTTGCTTCTTCATCTAAAGCTTTGGAGACCAATTCAAAATCTTTACGGCTTTGCTCCCAGTCATTCGCCAGATAATGTAAACGAGCCTTCTCGAGTAGATTTAAGGTGTAGTTGTTTTGGTTGGTTTTAGGCTCCACTATCATAGCTGCAGCGGTTTTAAAGTCCCCCTTTAATTGGGCATTTCTGGCATTTCTGAGTTGTTCGGCGTAATCAGAAAATAGTTCGGTAAACCCCATGCTGGTGCAGCCAGCGATACTCAAAATTACGCAAAAAGTCGCTAAGGCTTTAAATGAGTGGGACTTGCCAAGAAAAGTAGAGGTTAAAAATGACATAAAGGACACAATTTTAGAATCATGTAACAACAGACTTTAATCTTATTCAAATAAAAAAGCCCCGATATTTTTGCTATCAGGGCTTCTAAATTTCAAAATGACAATTACTCGTCTAAGAAACTTTTAAGCTGCTCAGAGCGGCTAGGGTGGCGCAGCTTACGCAATGCTTTCGCCTCGATTTGACGAATACGCTCTCGGGTAACATCAAACTGTTTTCCTACTTCTTCCAAAGTATGGTCGGTATTCATATCGATACCAAAACGCATTCTGAGAACTTTCGCTTCACGGGCAGTTAATCCGGCTAATACTTCTTGGGTAGCATCTTTCAAGCTGCCACCTGTCGCCGAATCCAAAGGCTGCACTATAGTGCTGTCTTCAATGAAATCGCCTAAATGTGAATCTTCATCATCACCTATCGGTGTTTCCATTGAAATCGGTTCTTTGGCAATTTTTAAAACCTTACGTACTTTGTCTTCAGGCATTAACATGCGCTCTGACAATTCCTCAGGAGATGGTTCACGACCCATCTCTTGCAACATTTGACGAGAAATACGGTTAAGTTTATTAATCGTTTCAATCATATGCACTGGAATACGAATAGTACGTGCTTGGTCAGCAATTGAGCGCGTGATAGCCTGACGTATCCACCATGTTGCATAAGTAGAGAACTTATATCCACGGCGGTATTCGAACTTATCAACCGCTTTCATTAGGCCGATATTACCTTCTTGGATAAGATCTAAGAATTGTAATCCACGGTTAGTGTATTTTTTCGCAATAGAGATAACCAAACGTAAGTTGGCTTCGACCATTTCTTTCTTTGCACGTCGTGCTTTAGCTTCACCGATAGACATACGGCGATTGATATCTTTAATATCGGCAATAATTAATCCAGTTTCATCTTCAACCGAATTCATTTTACCAATTGCTCGTTCTAGTTCTTCTTGGTGAACGCGCATTTCTACCGCATAAGGCAAGGCCGAATCGAGTATTTTGAACAACCAATCAGTCGATGTTTCATTGCCAGAAAACGCTTTAATAAAGTCTTTTTTCGGCATATTCGCTGAGTCTACACAGTGTTTCATCACTATGCGTTCTTGAACACGAATTCGATTCATCATGCTTCGCATGTTTTTAACCATGCGATCAAATTGTTTTGGCGTCAGTCTAAATTCTTTAAATACTTCGCTTAGTTCAAAAATTTGAACTCGGGCTTCTTTGTGCGAACGACCTTTGGCATTGATGACATCTCGGGCCTTTTCGTATTGAACACGAAGTGCTGTGAATTTTTCACGAGCTAATTCAGGATCTGGACCTGTATCTTCTTCTTCTTCATCTTCATCGTCACCGTCGTCGTCTTCATCTTCCAATTCTTCTTCAGATAATTCAGAACCAATATGTGTGGCGGTCGGTGCAACATCTTGTTCGTTTGGATCAACAAAACCTATAATAATATCGCTAAGGCGAATTTCTTCAGCCTCAAATAAATCCCATTGGTCAAGTAAATAAGTAATCGCTTCAGGGTACTCAGCTACAGAACACTGTACCTGATTGATCCCTTCTTCTATACGCTTGGCGATAACAATTTCGCCTTCACGAGTCAGCAATTCAACTGTACCCATCTCACGCATATACATACGTACAGGGTCAGTAGTACGACCAATCTCACTTTCTACTGTTGATAGAGCTTGAGCTGCGGCTTCAGCGGCTTCATCATCAGTATCGCTTTCTTGCATCAAAAGCTCATCTTTATCTGGGGCCGTTTCAAATACCTTGATGCCCATGTCATTGATCATACGGATGATATCTTCCATTTGATCTGAATCGACAATATCTTGAGGTAGGTGGTCGTTAACTTCCGCGAAAGTCAAATAGCCTTGTTCTTTACCTTTAGCAATGAGGAGTTTTATCTGCGACTGCTTGCTTTGCACCATATAACTTACGCTTCTCGAATTAGTTGAATATTCATCAAAATCTCTCTGTGAGAGGATTCACGCTCTAACTTGTTTAATATACCCAGTAAATACTTTGTATTTAGTGCGGTGTTAGCGAATTCGCCAGTATAGCAGACTCACTACGCTTTGGGCTAGATCTTGGGTCATTTTTGTTCTTTTACAAGGCTACTTTTGTTCTTTTATTAATAGGTTGAGCTCTTGTTTTTCTGCATCGGTCAGTTTGCTCACCCTAGATTTGGAGAACAATTCATCCATTCGGCTTTGTAAATGCCAATCAAG
Source organism: Paraglaciecola sp. (assembly GCF_039964565.1). Classification (GTDB taxonomy): domain Bacteria; phylum Pseudomonadota; class Gammaproteobacteria; order Enterobacterales; family Alteromonadaceae; genus Paraglaciecola. The sequence continues at coordinate 60,520 of NZ_JBDVXF010000005.1, read as the reverse complement.
TAGCTTAGCGAAGCTATCTTCAAATACTGCAGCTTGGTTTTGTTCAGCGTATTCCCACATCATTAGTTTAGCCAATTGAGCACTTTGGGCATGACCTCGAAAATGTTCAAGAACTTGGGCTGTGTTGGCTTGTGGTTTGGCTAAACAATATTGATAAAGCTCGATTAGCATAGTCATGCCCGGAATGCCTATAGCGGCTAGAGGCGAAGGATCTGCGGCGATACATTTAGTCGCTAAACCAGGATCGTCTAACAATAATCGAATCATCATACGAACCGGTGATATGGTGCTCTTATTGGGCGTATTAAAATCTAACTTTTTGGGATTTGTTCTTGAGTTGGCCTGGGCAATGTCACGCTCTAATCTATGTTTGTTTTGATCACCCATATGATTGCTTAAATCAGCAAATAAAATTTCCTTTATATTTTCACCCGCTATTTGTTCAATCAATGGTAATGCTTGAGCCTTCAACGCTGCTTTGCCTTCGTGACTGCCAACATGATGGTGTTGTAATAAATTATCGAAAAAGAATTTGGACAAAGGAACCGCGTCCTTTGTTAGGGTGCTTTCAAACGCTTCTTTGCCAATTTTACGCACTAATGTATCTGGGTCTTCGCCATCAGGTAAAAATAAAAATTTCATTTCTACACCGTCTTTTAAGAAAGGCAGTGCATTTTCTAATGCGCGCCAAGCCGCTTCTTTGCCTGCACGATCACCATCGTAACAACATACTACTTCGGACGTCGCACGGAATAACATTTGAATATGTTCCGGTGTGGTGGCGGTTCCCAGTGATGCAACAGCGTAGTCTATACCAAATTGACCAAGGGCGACGACATCCATATAACCCTCAACAATCATCACGCGAGCTAAATTGCGGTGAGCTTGTTTAGCTTGATAAAATCCATATAACTCATGGCCTTTATGAAATATTCGGGTTTCTGGCGAGTTTAGATATTTTGGCCCGCCGTCTTCTAATACTCGACCGCCAAAACCTATAACTCGCCCACGTTTATCGCGAATTGGGAACATGATACGGTCGCGGAAAAAGTCGAAACGTCTTCTGTTATCATTTTCTGTTATGAGTTTAAGATCGAGTAATTGTTCTTGGTAAACAGGGCTTTTTCCGAAGGTTTTTAATACCGAATCCCACTCAGGTGGTGCGTAACCCATATCGAAAGCTTTCACTATTTCTCCGCTCAGCCCTCGTTTCTTTAGGTAATTTACTGCCTTGTCTTTGTCGGGATGAACTTTGAGTTGCTGGGCAAAGTATTTAGCGACTTTTTCCATTAGCTCGTAATCGTTTTCTTTTTGTTGCTTTTGCTCTGCTGAAGGGGCAGGTGCACTGCCTTTTTCTCGCGGCACTTCAATACTATGGTATTGGGCTAATTCTTCGATTGCTTCTGGAAATTCTAGGCGATCAAATTCCATTAAAAATGAAATGACATTGCCATGTGCGCCGCAACCGAAGCAATGATAAAACTGTTTGTCTTGGCTAACCGTAAATGATGGACTCTTTTCGTCGTGGAATGGACAGCAGGCTTGGTGGTTGCGACCTGCTTTTTTGAGGCGTACACGACTATCAATGATTTCAACAATGTCTGTACGAGCAATAATGTCATCAATAAACTCGCGGGGAATACGACCAGACATTATACCTTCTTAAATACTCAAAAACGGGTGAAACATAATGCCATAAAGTTTGGAAACTTTATGCACTTAAACAAATAAACCGCATCTACGTGCGGTTTATAAATATTGAACTACATATGAGTTGTTATGAATTAAGCTTGGCTTTTATTTTTCCGCTTAATTTACCCATGTCAGCGCGGCCTTGAACCTTAGGTTTTAACAAGCCCATGACTTTACCCATATCCTGCATACCTGAGGCACCGGACTCTTGCATCGCTTCCACAATTAACGCGTCAAGCTCTTCTTCGCTAAGGGCCTTGGGCATAAACTCTTGTAAAATTACAATTTCTGCTTGTTCAATATCAAGTAAATCTTGTCGTCCAGCCGTTTCATATTGGCTGGCCGCATCTTTTCGTTGTTTTACCATCTTGATTAAAATAGCAAGCACACCATCATCATCTAGCGCAACATAATCGGCATTAGTACGCCCATCGATTTCATGTTGCTTTACGGCAGACAAAGCCATACGAATAGTACCCAGACGAACTTTGTCTTTGGCACGCATAGCGTCTTTTTGTGCATTTTTTAAATCATCTAATAAGGACATACAATGACTCTTTAAAAACGGAAAAAGGATGTTTGATAAGATATGTGATAAAACGACTTAAAGCGCATTATTTACAACAATAACGCGCTTCAGAAGAGATTTAGTACAATCTAATGCGACGAGCGTTTTCGCGAGATAACTTCTTCAAAAGACGTTTCTTAGCGGCAGCTTTCTTACGCTTACGTTCCCAAGTAGGCTTTTCAAAAAATTCGCGACGACGAACTTCAGAAAGTACACCTGCTTTTTCACATGAACGTTTAAAACGACGCAATGCAACATCAAAAGGTTCGTTTTCTCTAACTTTAACGATTGGCATTCAACTCTCACCTCAAAAAAATAAAAACATATCGTGCCGGTATAAGTAATAGCCAGCTCGGTTAAAAATGGTGCGGAATTCTAATCCTATCCTCAATGGATGTAAAGTCCTGTTGAACTAAAAATCCTATTAATTGCAACAAATGTCAGATTAGATTGGAGGTTTATGTGCTAATCAGTAAAATGCCGTCAGTTTAAAACGTTTGTGTTAGAAATTGAATATGCGTGTATTAGGTATCGAAACCTCATGTGATGAGACTGGTGTGGCCATTTACGATGAACAACAAGGTTTGTTATCGCACCAATTATATAGTCAAGTAAAACTGCATGCGGATTATGGCGGGGTGGTGCCAGAGCTTGCGTCTAGAGATCATGTTCGTAAACTTGTGCCTCTAATAAAGCAGTCTTTATTAGAAGCAGACTGCAGCGCTGAGGACATTGATGGAATTGCTTTTACCAAAGGACCAGGTCTAGTAGGGGCTTTATTGGTTGGCTCATCAGTTGCCCGCAGTTTGGCTTATGCTTGGGACAAGCCGGCTGTAGGTGTACATCATATGGAAGGGCATTTGCTTGCGCCTATGTTAGACGAACCGGCGCCGGCGTTTCCTTTTGTCGCTCTTTTGGTTTCTGGCGGTCATTCGATGATGGTGAAGGTTGCGGGTATTGGACAATACCAAGTATTGGGCGAATCAGTCGACGATGCCGCCGGTGAAGCCTTTGACAAAACTGCAAAATTATTGGGATTAGATTATCCAGGCGGTCCCTTATTGGCAAAGTTGGCTGAAAAGGGAGAGGCGGGGCACTACGACTTTCCACGGCCTATGACTACGAAACCTGGCTTGGATTTCAGCTTTAGTGGTTTGAAGACCTTTGCTGCCAACACTATTAGAGCATCAGACGGTTCTGAGCAAACTCAGGCCAATATTGCTTTTGCTTTTCAAGAAGCAGTAGTTGATACCTTAGCTATCAAGTGCAAGCGAGCTTTGAAACATACCGGATTAAAACGTTTGGTTATTGCCGGTGGGGTAAGCGCCAATAAACAACTACGTGAAGACCTAGCCATTATGATGAAAAAAATCAATGGTGAAGTGTTTTATCCAAGATTAGAGTTTTGTACTGACAATGGTGCGATGATTGCGTACGCAGGTCTACAAAGACTCAAAGCAGGTGAAATTGAAGGAATGTCTACTAAGGCAAGGCCTCGTTGGTCTTTGGAAGAGTTACCGCCAATCTAGTGGTTATTTTAGGTTATTTTTTTGAGATATTTTACTTTCTCGCCCGCGTAACAGCCGAATAATATTATCTTTGTGACGTAGCACTATTAAAAGGCTCAATATAGCGACGGGAAAACTATATTCTGGTTTTAACAACCATGTGAAAAAAGGTGCGAGACTGACAGCTACAATGGCAGCTAAAGAAGAGTAGTGTGTCAGTCGAGCTACTATGACCCAAGTCACTATTAATATTGCCGCTAGGTCTAAGCCCAGTGGTAAAATGGCACCAAAAGCGGTGGCAACAGCTTTTCCACCAGAAAAGCCAAAGAACAAAGGGTACATATGGCCTAAACACGCCATCACAGCAACAAAGGCTAGATTAATTGGCTCCAATCCCAAATAATAACTCGCCCAAACTGGTACGGTGCCTTTCAATACATCGAAGGTTAACACAAAAATTGCTGGCAGCTTTCCACCTAAGCGCAATACATTTGTGGCTCCAGGATTACCTGAACCTTGTGCTCTAGGGTCACCTAATTTAAAAAGTCTACAAACTAGAATGGCGCTGGAAATAGACCCCACTAAATAGGTGCAAGCAAATATTAAAATTGTAAGTGCTGTCATGTACTTGTATTAAGAATGGGTTACAATTTAGCAGAATATACCAAACACCAATAAAATGCAGCGCGGATCACTAATGGATAAAATTCATATTGAAGGGCTTGAGGTCTTAGCGTTAATTGGCGTGTATGACTGGGAAAGAAAACATCAGCAACGTTTAATCGTTGATGTCGAGCTAAGTGCCGACCTTTCAATGGCGGCACAAACAGATGATGTAGAAAACACACTTAATTATGCCGAAATAGCCCAAGGAATAACTGTTTTTGCAGCCAATAGCCAATTCAAATTAATTGAAGCTTTAGCTAGCCATATGGTCGACTGGTTGTTACAAACTTTTCCTTTGCTAAAAGTTGTGCGATTAAAACTAAGTAAGCCAGATATTTTAGCTAACGCCAAAAACGTTGCGGTAGAATTTACTAAGGAACAAACTTTTTGAGTATTGACGCTGAAACATCACATACTATTTATATCAGTGTCGGTAGTAACGTGGAAAAAGAAAAGCATACTAAAGCTGGTCTGCAAGGCATGTATCAGGCATTTGGTGAATTAACTCTTTCTTCTGTTTACGAAAGCGAGTCAGTCGGATTTGAAGGCAACAACTTTTACAATTTGGTAGTGAAGGCCAACACCAAGTTAGCTATTTCAGAAGTGTGTCGTGTTCTTAAAAAAATTGAAAAAGATAATAAACGCCAGCGTGGCGAGCAAAAGTTCGCTCCTAGAACGCTCGACTTAGATTTGCTTTTGTATGATGACTTATTGACGTCGAAGCCGATCCTCTTACCCCGTCCAGAGATCCTTTTTAACGCATTTGTATTAAAACCACTGGCCGAAATTGCTGCTGAGCAAATTCATCCTGAAGTGAACAAAAACTACAGCAAACTTTGGCAAGAATATGACAAAAGCCAACAGAAACTGTGGGCAATTAAATTTGAATGGAGTCCAAGCAATACATGACGTTAATTGAAATTATTATCTTGGCTATTATACAAGGGGTAACTGAGTTTTTACCCATCTCTAGTTCAGCCCACTTAATTTTACCCTCACAGGTATTAGGTTGGAATAATCAGGGCATGGCTTTTGATGTGGCCGTTCATGTGGGAAGTCTGCTAGCAATTATTATCTATTTTCGTGAAGATATCTGGCGTCTTGCTGGAGCTTGGTTTGGTCACGGCCTTAGTTCACAGCAAACCCCAGACAGTCGCTTGGCATGGTGGGTTATCATTGGCACATTACCGGCTGTATTCTTTGGGTTTGTTTTTAAAGATTTTATCGAAATTTATACGCGTTCTGCATTAGTGATAGCAATTACTACCATAGGATTTGGTTTGTTACTCTGGTACGCAGATAGTAAAGCCTCACAGACTAAAACAGTGCATCAAATTACCTGGAAAAACGCGATTTTTATTGGTCTTGCACAAGCCATCGCAATTATACCTGGTACATCACGCTCCGGAATAACTATGACCGCAGGACTGATGATTGGTCTAAATCGTGAAAGTGCCGCTAGATATTCCTTTTTATTGTCTATCCCGGTAATTCTAGGCGCTGGGTTACTGGCTACTATAGACTTGTTACAAAACCCGAATCAGGTTGATTGGCATGCATTATTGTTTGGAGCACTCTTTTCATTTGTAAGTGCTTATGGATGTATATACCTATTTTTAGCGTGGATCTCTAAAATAGGAATGCTGCCATTTGTAATCTACAGGTTGATTTTAGGCTCAGCATTATTATTGTTTATTTTTATTTAGGAAGGCAAAACTATGAGCGCAACGATTTTTACTAAAATCATAAACAAAGAAATTCCTGCTGATATCCTTTATGAAGATGAATTGGCGTTGGCATTTAGTGATATTAACCCTCAAGCACCGATACACTTTTTAGTCATTCCCAAAAAGCCCATCAAAACTATCAATGACATTGAAGATGCCGATAAAGCTTTAGTAGGGCACCTTTATTGGGTGGCGGCACAACTAGCAGAAAAAATGGACTTTGCTAAAGAGGGTTACAGAGCAGTCATGAATTGCAACGAAAACGGTGGTCAGACGGTTTATCATATCCATTTGCATGTTTTAGCGGGAAAAGCCATGGGATGGCCACCTTATCAAGATAAAATTAAGTCAGCTTAAGTGTTGATTAATATACGGAATGACTTTGTCCCGTTCGAGGGGTTTAGAAAAATAATAGCCTTGCAACATTTCGATACCTAAATCAGAGAGAATCTGTACTTGTTGTTGGGTTTCTACTCCTTCGGCAATCACCTCATAGTTTAATGATGAGGCCATTTGATTGACCGCCTCAATTATCGCCATGCCGTTAGAGCTAAGTTTATTAACAAAAGAACGGTCAATTTTTACGGTATTGACCGCTAGGTCTTGAATCACCGAAAGGGAAGAATACTCGGTTCCAAAGTCATCAATCGAGACTTTGATCCCCATCGATTGCAGTTGTTTTATTCGTTGAAAGATTATTTCTTTGTCATCTGAAAAAATGGATTCTGTGATTTCAATTGTCAGTTTTTCTGGATCGAGTTGCGCATTTGAGAGGGCCGACCGAACAATCTCTATAAAGTTTGCATTGTGTAGTTGTAAAACTGAGACGTTAACGCTGACCAAAGGTTGTATAGCAGTGTTAGCTTCAATCCATTGACTTGCAGCAATACAAGATTGTTGTAGAACCCAATTTCCAATTGAATTAATTAAGCCATATTGCTCGGCAAGGTTAATAAATTCATCGGGAGGCACATTTTCTCCATCTAAATTCCATCTAAGTAAGGCTTCAAAAGCAATGACCTCATGAGATTGCGCATCGACAATTGGTTGATAAACCATGCGCAATTGTTGTTGATTGATGGCTTCAGCTAAGGCTGTTTTTAATCTTTGTTCACGGAAAAGACGTTGTCCCATCTCTTGGTTAAATACGCCGACTGAGCGAGGCTGTTTCTTTTTTTGGTAGTACATGGCTGTATCAGCCAATTGAATCAGCTCGTTGCTTTTTGAAGCGTGCTCGGGGTAAAGCGCAATCCCTATTGTTGCGCCTATCGATAATCTATTGCTTTCGAAATCGTAATATTCAGAAATAGCGTCAATGACCTTTTTGGCATCCTTATCCGCCGTTTGTTGGTTTGCGCCAATAGACGCGATTAAAAACTCGTCACCTCCCCATCGGCACAATAAGTGCTGTTCGTCGCAGAATTTTTCTAATCGTCTTGCGGTTAGTTTGAGTACTTTATCTCCAGTGTCATGGCCTAAGCTATCGTTAATCTTCTTAAAACCATCTAAATCAATAAATAATAGCGCAATGGGAATATCATTTTCTTGGCTCACTGCGAGTTGTTTTTGCAGATGATGTATAAAGGCAGAACGATTAAATAATCCGGTGAGAGGATCAAGGTTAGATAACTGGTAAATTTTTGCAGTTCTTCGCGCGACTTTCTGTTCCATCTGATTGACTAAGGCCGCATTGTCATTCTTCAAATGTATCGCGTTTGTTGTGAAGTCGGCAGATTTTTTTGCCGTAATCATCATTACTAAACTAAATGCCAATCCTAGTGAACCGAGCACCTGTTGATATTGTTCATTTGACAGTAACAGGCTCAATGAAAATGGCCCTAACATTATCAATGAATAGGTCATTGCTGTTATTTTGTGGGCTGCCAACACAGTCGCTGCACCGCCAGCTAAGGCAGATACAATGATAATCATACAAGCGAGTTCGGTGCTGGTGGCATATTGAGAATTATACAAACAGAAAATAGACCACATTATAGAACTTGCAAATGTGCCTGTTACAAATCGACTCACTGCCTTTTTACTATTGTAGTTTTGCTGTGTTTTGCGTTTACGCCAGTAAAAAACGTCGACCAGTCTAATTACCATAAGTGCAGAGATAATTGCCCACCAAGATAACTTATAGGTTTGTAGTTCAGGCGATGGAAAACCGAAAACCAATAGACTGGATGCTAACAACGTAACTAAAATCCCCGCCAGCGCATTTCCGTATAGCAACTCAGCCACGTCTTCATGAAAGGCTGGCTTCGCTGGAGGGGTTTCATTGATCAAGTACGTCTCCTAGCAGAAGGATTAAGTTATTTTAACCCTAATGTTTGTATTCCTTGTTTGAAATCTATATCGACCGGAATATCCGCAGCAGTTAATCGATCAAGGTCTTGCTGCAATTGTTCCTTGATAACGCCTTTTTCAGCTACTAATTTAGCCACCCCATTATAGTCGCCATCTCCTTGTAAAGTGAGAATAGTGTTTGATAAGGCATCAATCGCCTTGCTCATATTCTGCATGTCGACCTGATAAAATCCGTCTTCTCTGCGACTAAAGGCTTGATATTCCTGGAAAAAATTAAACCGTATCATGTTGGCTTTGCCATGAGCACTGGATGCACCAAATCGAACCGAACGAAAAATCCCTGCCATAAAGGTGACATAGTAATCTTCTAACATACCCTCATCAATTATACCTTTGGCTAACAACTGCTGGACCATATACAGCCCTAAAATATCAGCTTTACCTTCTTCTAAAGCAGACGCGTGTTCTTTAAGGGCCTGTCGAACGGTTTGTTCACTGTCTAAAACTGACTTGATGCCTAGTCCATGAGCCACTTCATGAAACATAGTATTGGCGAAAAAAGCATTGAAGGTAATATGTTGGCGCTGTTCAGGGACAATTAATTGTTTCGAAATGGGCACTAAAATATTGTCGAATTTCGCTTGCATCGCATTTTTGAGTTGTAACCTTCGGGTACCTTTTTTAAGCTGCACTTCTTCATCGTTAGGCAAGTTGATGGCAATGGTTTTACTCCCCGCATTCGAATGCCCAGCATAATAAATGACATCGTAGGCATTTAAATCGGCATTGGCTCCGGGCATTTGTGCCTTGTATTTTTCGGCAACGGGCAGGCCTTGTTGCAATTCAGGTAAGTAGGACGCATATTTACTGAGTCGTTCGCTCCATGCCAAGTCTTTTAGCAAAACATAGGATTCAAATGCTGCTCGATAACCAAAGAGTTGATCTTCATAGGTCTCAATGGGCCCGTAAACCAATTCAATAGGGTTGGTTTTCATATCCATCCAAGCATAGTCAGACGCTTGATAATTATCAGTTAATAACGCTTCAGCCCGCAAATTAAGATAATCGGCAAAACTCTTATCTTCTGCTAATGTGGCCGCTTTCCTAAGGAGTTGTGCTGCACTTTTTAATTCTTCAGCAAAATAGCTTGAATAAGGGATCGCGGTTAATTTACCTTGGTCGTTTCTGCGAACCATCGAATACAAACCATCTTTGTCAGTAAAGTTACTGTTTTCAAATTCTTCCTTGGTCATATCCGCAGGGTAAAACTGAGCACCTAATTGTTTTTCAGGTTCGCCGCTTAAAAATACTTTGTCTCCATTCAATCTGTCCCAAGGGCCATAATTTATGTCCGCAAAGTTTTTGACTGCTGGGTCGCTAATACGTGATAAAAAAGCAGTCTTATTTTCGCCAAAGGCTTGTTTCCAAAATAAGTCGTCCATTATTAGCGATGCTTCAATTAGTACGGCTAACATTTGCTGCTGGTTATCACTTAAGTGACTGATGTCTGCAGAAAGAGTAACGGGGAAATAAATATTGAGTCGGTTTTTGTACTCTGGAGTCAATGTCAGCTCTGAGGCGCTTACGATAGACTCTTTTACCTTGGACGGAGTTTCAGATGTGTCATTTTGGGGTTTATTGCAGGACATAGTCAGTGTTGAACAAACCACTAATGCGATAGCTGAAATATATGATTTTGAGAGATTTTTCATTGAGTCACCTTTTTTATTGTTGTATTACTCTAATTACCTTAATTCGAATGGAATATAACAAATTTTTCGCTTTTATTGCGGTTATCATCTCTAGATTGCGCTATAAAGTGTGCTAGCATTTACGTTCTTTTACATTTAGCACTAACCTTGCTGAAATGTTCAGGTGAGACACGAAATATTTTCATCGACTTATTCTCTTGAAGTCGATTGGTTTTGACAGGAAATAGGTAAATACATGGCTACAGAAAACGCACTTCTCACTATCTTGGTAGAAAAAATTAACAACGATACATTGGTTCTACCCACCTTACCTGCTATTGCTCTGAAAGTAAGGAAAGCCGCGGATGATCCAGAAATCAATCTAAACGCGATGGCCGATGTAATCAGCCAAGACCCGTCACTAAGCGCGCGTATGATAAAAATATCAAATAGTGCATATTTAGGCAGAACCGTCAAAGTCACCTCAGCGCAACAAGCTGTTACTCGTATCGGTTTGAGACAAATTAAAAACATCTCCACTGCATTGGCAATGGAGCAATTATTTGTTTCTAAAAACGAAATAGTAAAACAGTACATGTCGCAGATATGGTCTGACACTATTGAAATTGTCGCCAATTCAATGGCAGTGCTACAAGTTCACACAAAACTCACTAAGAATCGAACGCTTAACCTTGATTCTATGATGTTAGCCGCACTGGTTCATAACATAGGGGTGCTACCTATTTTGACAGAAGCAGAGCGTCACGCAGATGTGTTTGCTAATTCAACATTCTTAGATGTTGCGATGGATAAAATGGCAGGTAAAATTGGCGCTAGCATCATGAAAGAGTGGGGGTTTGAGCCAGAATTTGTGCATGTTGCTGAGAATTGGAAAGACCTATCTGTTACTTCAGACAGTGTCTCTTATTTAGATTTAGTCAGACTAGGTGCGGCACTATGTGGCAAATTTGAGAGTCATAAAGATCAGATATTTGAAGCGTCAATCGCAAAAGGTATCGTAGAAAACTTGTCTCAATTACTCACTGATGAGTTTGAAGACTTACGAGAAAGCGCAAAACTCATTTTTCAATAGAGCAAGAGAAGCAGCGAGCTACTAGCTTCGAGTCGCGAGCTTAACAATTAAAAAGCAGAATATAAAAAAACAGGAAAAGTACTACTTTTCCTGTTTTTTTTAACGCTTATAATTATGCTAGCCACTAGCCACTAGCCACTAGCCACTAGCCACTAGCCACTAGCCACTAGCCACTTCCCTTAACTGACTTTTTCATCGTCTAAGTTAAATATCTCTTTTAGTCGTTTTGCAAAACGCACCACTTCACCAGACATCAAGGCAAAGTTCGCATCTAAGCGAGCTAACATTTGATCTTTTGGTATATCGTCGTTTTGTTCTCGTATCACATCAGTAAACTTCAAACGTTTGATGCTTAAGTCTTCTTGAATGATAGCGGTAAGTGTTTCGCTCCATTCTACCGCTAGCTTCTGTACTGACTTCCCTGCTTCCAAGTGATGTTTGATTTCGTCACAGTATAAATCTTGGTTTTTGCAACGGATAATCGCGCCTTCATCTTCTTGCGCTTTAAGCTCAGCTTCTTCTAGAACAATGATATCAGAAGGCGCAGAATCATCTTTTAACCATGCAGTTAATTCGCCTTGAACAGAATGTCTGGCTAATGGAACTACGGGTAAAGACCCGACGGCTTTACGTACCATGGCTAAAAAGGCTTCAGCTTTGCCATCAGCAGAAGAATCAACCACCACCAAATTATCTTTAGTTGAGATAAAACCATGGGTGTAACTATTCTTGGTGAAGGCTTGTGGCAACAAACGTTGGATGATCTCTTGTTTTAGATCTTGCTGCGCCTTTTTGCCAACAGGAGAGCCGGTTTCTGTTTCAATCAACGCGACTTTGTCGGCCAATTCTGCATTAACAACCACAGCGGGTAGTATACGTTCTTGTTTCTTTAAGGTTAGCCAGATCCTGCCCGCAGTGGCGTGTATCAATGCTTCGCCTTGATTGAAGGGAGAGGCCCATCCCATTGTTGCTAACTCTTGGCTACCGCAGGGGCGAAATTTGAATTCACCTAGCTTGTCTTCAAAGTCCTGTTCGTCGAAATCCATATCTTGGGTAATTGCGTAAAGCTTAAGATTTTTAAACCACATGAAAATAATCCGCTTATAGTTGAGGCTGTTTACATTTCGCGTTAAATGTCAGTATTCTCAAAGCGGAATTGGGTGCTTTGATTGCGAAAAATATACAAGCCATCTGCGCTGAGTGCGCTATTAAAAATGGCTGTAGAGGTTATCAGGAATTACGCCTATCTACTATGTGAAAAAGCCAGAAATATACTTAAATAATTTGCGGCCTGACTAATAATGGAGAGTTAAAAAGGGATAGTGATTTTGTATTGCAGGCCTTTATCAGGTTCACTGAATACTTCTATTGTGCCGCCTAAGGTTTGGGTAACTAAGTTATACATTATGTGTGTGCCTAAGCCGCTGCCTCCTTTACCTCTGCGTGTGGTAAAAAACGCGTCGAAATGCCGGGCTAAAGTACCTTCGTCAAGCCCTCGACCATCGTCTGTATAATCAATAACAAGGTTGCCATTTTTGTCCGATATATCCAGTTTTATGGCACCTTTAGGTTTATCCTCGAAGCCATGAATAAGCGAATTCATTATCATGTTGGTTAATATTTGCGCCAATACACCCGGCGCACACTTGATAGATATATCATCGGGGCAATGGATATCGATAGTATGCTGGGTTTTCTTAAAATTGGGCGCTAAAGACTGCACCACTTCCGTCAAATATTCACTGACATTTATTTCTCTAACCGCTTCACTGGTTTGATCAACTGCCACTTGTTTAAAGCTGGAAATTAAATCAGAGGCACGATTCAAGTTGTTAGTTAACAGTGTGATAGTTTGTTGAGCCTCAGACAAAAACGATGTCATGGTACTGCCGGTAAGTTTTTTATCATCATAAGCGTTTTGGAGTTTTTGGACTCTGTCTTGCAAAAAGCTAGTGGCAGTGACACTGACGCCTAATGGCGTATTGACGTCATGTGCGATGCCGGCCACAAGACCACCAAGAGACGCCATTCTTTCAGATTCAACAAGTTGATCTTTAGCCATTTGAATTGTTTCCATTGAAGTCGCCAGTTCTGTATTTCGCTTGCGGAGTTCATCTTCAATAAATTGGCGGTTTTCGTTTTCTTGACGTAATTCACGTTGATTGATTAGCAACTCGTCTTTTTGTTGTTCTAGGTCCAACATTATTCTACTTAGCGTAGCGGTCTTTTTAGCAACTTCTTCTTCTAAAGAGATATTTTGATCATCTAATCTTTGATTTGCTTGCTGCAACTCACTTTGGGTTCCAGCCAATCTCGATTGAAACGCGATAATTTCATCGATTAATTTATTGTATGAGGTTTCCAGAACTTTCAATTCATTTTCTTCAGTTATACTTAAATCAAGTTTGGAAGACTCAGGATCGTTGAGATTAAAATCGGCAATTTGTTGGGTTAATTCATTCAGGGGATTGGTCAACATAGTGCGAAACGCACTCATAAATAGGAAAACTAAAAACGCCGTTTTGACTATGGCATTGCCTATTAAGAAAAGTATCCCCACCTCAATTCTGCTAAAGATAATGGTGGAACTAGAATACAAAGTCACATCGCCAACTAATGACGTTCTGCCAGAGAATTCAAAAATCAATGGGAAACTATAACCAAAGGTTCCACCAATATGATCTCGCACGGCACCTTTAGTAATCGATTCGTTGTGTAGTTTGGTGGTGCGCCCTAAATCAGCGATGTAATTACTGTTTTCATCGCGAATTTGTACTCCTTCGACTATAGGTAATTCCATTAAGCCTACAGCGATGGATTTAGCTTGGATTGTATTCAATTCCCAAATGGCACGGGTTAGACTAGTACTGAAAGTGTTTTTTAGGGTTTTCAGCTCATCTTCAATGTGGCTTTTAGCATTGAGATATTCAGTGAAAACTTGGCCCGCTGTCACAATAAGAGTTAAAACAAAATAAACCGACAGCACCCTTGCTAAAAGTTTTTTGGATAACCCTTGTTTGACGTTTGGCATCGAGATTTTTATTTCCTTAAGCTTGAGCACACACTAAAGAATACAAAGAATATGCGGAATAAAAAAAATAAACAAGACATGGGACTAAAAGGTTGATCAACAATGTGTTTTGATACTTTGTTCAAAATTAGCTATCTAGCTTATTAAACTAATAAAATGTTGTTTTTATAGACTAAATGTTAGCTAAAATGCTGACCGTAATAAAAGTGTCACACAAAATCTGAATAATCTAGGGCGTTGTTGGTGTAGCAAGGAACATAAAAATGGCAAAACGTATTTTACTGGTGGAAGATGAAGCTCCCATCCGTGACATGTTGAAATTTGTATTAGAACAGTCTGGTTATGAAACCGTTGAGGCCGAAGATTTTCAAATAGCACTTGAAAAAATTGTAGAGCCTTATCCTGATTTGATTTTATTGGACTGGATGTTGCCAGGTGGAACGGGTGTGCAATTAGCGAAAAAACTTAAGCAACACGAATATGCGCGAGACATACCAATCATTATGTTAACTGCTAGAGGTGAGGAAGAAGACAAAATTCGGGGTTTGGAAGCAGGCGCTGATGATTATGTCACTAAGCCGTTTTCACCCAAAGAATTAGTCGCCCGAGTCAAAGCTGTGATCAGGCGTGTATCGCCTACTTCGAGCGAAGATGCGATTGATTATCAAGGTTTAAAACTTGATCCGCTTTCACATCGTGTTACGTCTAACGAAACACCTATTGATATGGGGCCTACTGAATTTAAACTTCTACATTTTTTTATGACCCATGCAGAACGAGTTTATAGTCGTGAACAGCTACTTGATAATGTGTGGGGTACCAACGTGTATGTCGAAGACAGAACCGTAGACGTGCACATTAGAAGGTTACGTAAAGCCTTGTCTGAGTATGCCCATGATAATATGATTCAAACCGTTCGCGGTGCTGGGTATCGGTTTTCTAGTAAAGTTTAGAAATAGTAGGCTAAGTAATATGCAGCCATGTTATGGCTTGGGTCAATGGATAGGTTAATCAGTCAAAGAGGAGTAATACCCTAATGCAAAGCGCTTATCCATGGTTGAAAAGTTTTGTTAGAGTCATGATTTTTCTGACGTCTTGCACCTTGCTTGGCTTATATTTTAATCAGTTACTCCTTGCCTTGTTGATTGGTGCGTTTTGTTTGCTAGGTTGGCATTATTGGCGCCTTTACAAGCTTAACCATTGGTTATGGCATAGTAAGAAAATTTCTCCACCTATTGTGAGGGGGATTTGGTCCAATATATATCAGGGTATTTATAGCTCTAATTTAAGAAGTCGTGATAAACGTAAAGCATTAGGTGAAATAATTCGCCGTTTTCGGCAGGGCTCAGAAGCACTACCCGACGCGGCAATTATAATTGATAAAACGGCTGAGATTACTTGGTGTAATCGACTCGCTCGCATTGAATTAGGTCTAAGTTGGCCTGAGGATATGGGAAAGAAAATATACGAGCGTATCAATGATAAGCAGTTTATTACCTTTTATCATGCCAACCGTTTTGAGCAACCCATAGAGATCATGTCACCAATCAATCCAAATAAAGTTTTGGAGTTTAGAATGGTGCCCTATGAAGACGAGAATCTGATGGTTGTCATTCGTGATGTTACGCGTCTGACTCAAATAGAAAAAATGCGCAAGAATTTTGTAGCAAATGTCTCCCATGAACTAAAAACCCCGCTAACCGTTATCAATGGATATTTAGAAATGTTGCCTGAAAATGGTGACATGCCCGAGCCTATGATGAAAAAAGCCATTTCTGAAATGCGCTCTCAGTCGGTACGAATGCAAAGTTTAATTGAAGAGTTATTGGTGTTATCTCGTATTGAGGCCAGTACTGAAAGAGCCTTTGAAAAACTGGTCAATGTTCCGCAATTGTTGTGGCAAATTCAGGTCGAGGCAGATGCCCTAAATAGAGAGAAGAAGCACAAAATATTTTTTGATATCTCACCTATTTTGTACGTATACGGTATTGAAACTGAACTTCGTAGTGCGTTCTCAAATCTGATTTTTAATGCAATTAACTATACGCCCAACGGCGGGGTGATCGAAGTCAAATGGACTTTAGAAGGTAAGCAGGTCAAATTTAGCGTAAAAGATAATGGTTATGGTATTGCCTCAGAGCATATTGAACGTTTGACCGAGCGGTTTTATCGCGTAGACAAAGCGCGTTCGAGAACTACCGGTGGCTCAGGTTTAGGTTTGTCTATCGTTAAGCACGTGCTGTCACATCATAATTCTTTGTTAAATATTCACAGTAAGTTGGGTAAAGGCTCAACTTTCTCCTGTAGTTTTTCACCTGAACAGACCTATATAGTTGAAAAAAACACGAATTCTTAATTATCCCCTAAGCATCAAATCCGCTTAACCTCACACGATTAACAGGTTCGCTTTTTACAGTGCCCGTGATCTTATCGTTATGACTTTTGACCTATTCATTTTTTAAATTTATATGCCATGATTGTTAAAACATCTCTTAGGCTTTTGTTTTAAGAGGCAGTGTTGGCAATATAAATACTAAATGATACAGAGGTTAGGGTGACGGATAAAAGTGAGTTATTGCAGCAACTTAAGTTAGACAGAAATCAAATACAGCAAAACACCACTACAAAGACTTGGAAAGTTGTACTGCTACTGGTTGTTTGTTGTGCTTTGTCCATTTGGATTACTCTCAGTTATTTTGTGCCTGAGCAATCAGGTTTGCAACAGAATCAATCAGAGATTCAACCTAATAAGGTTCAAGCTGAGTCTACAACGGTAACAGAGGCAGTTTCCCCAGAAATACAACCAAGTGACACTATCTTAAATTCCTCCGGCTATATCACTGCAAGGCGTATGGCTACCGTTTCTTCTGAAGTAATGGGGTTGATTACCCAAGTTAATGTAGAAGAAGGTATGAATGTAGAGGAAGGTCAAATACTGGCGACCCTCGATAGTAATTTAGCTGAAGTCAATCTCGATTACGCTCAGGCGCAGTTAGATGTCTTAGATGCTAGACGAAAAGCGATTCTCGTTAATCTAGAAGAAGCAAAAATCAATTACCAGCGGACTCTGAATAACCCTTACTCAAGTGAAGCAGAACGCACCCGAGGATTCGCCCAACAGCAAAGTTTGTTAGCCAATTTAGAAAGTGCTGAAGCCGATTTAAAAGTCGCCAAGGTAGAAATTCGTAGGCAACAAGAGCGACTCGAAGATCACACCATAAGAGCGCCATTTAGCGGTGTAGTGACACAAAAAAATGCACAACCCGGTGAAATAGTCGCACCCTCATCGGCGGGGGGAGGATTCACTCGTACAGGTATTTGCACCATAGTGGATATGAACTCTTTGGAAATAGAAGTGGACGTAAACGAATCATTTATTGGACGGGTGTACCCCGGTCAAAAAGTGAATGCCACCTTAGACGCTTATCCTGATTGGCCGATACCAGCTTCTGTTATCGCGACCATACCCACCGCCGACAGAGCGAAAGCAACAGTACAAGTTAGAATCAAAATAGAATTACAAGACCCCAGAATACTCCCAGAAATGGGCGTCAAAGTCGGGTTTATGAAAGACAATTAGTTTGCCAATTGCGACAGAAATAAAGGATACGAAAATGAGTAATCAAAATTTATTTGAATTAAATCAAGTAGCAAAGCGATTCACTAAAGGTAAGGAAACGATCAGTATTTTTCAGGATTTAAATATGCAAATTAAAGAAGGAGACTTTTTAGCCATTATGGGTCCTTCGGGATCAGGAAAAACGACCCTGCTTAATTTACTCGGTGGTGTAGATCAACCCACAGAAGGGCAAATCACCTTCGATGGACAGCGTATCGATAACCTTAGTGAAAGCCAATTGGCAAAATGGCGGGCCAATAACATTGGATTTATTTTTCAATTCTACAATTTAATGCCCATGCTAAATGCGGCTCGAAACGTTGAACTACCATTGTTATTGACCAACCTAAGCCGCAGCGAGAGACAAAAACAAGTCAAAGTAGCCTTAGAGCTAGTTGGCTTAAGTGATAGAGCAGACCACATGCCAAGTGAAATGTCAGGTGGACAGCAGCAACGTGTCGCTATTGCTAGAGCGGTTGTATCTGATCCTAAATTTCTACTTTGCGATGAACCAACAGGTGACTTAGACAGACAAACCGCCGATGAAATTCTACAGACGCTACAGCTTCTCAATGAAGAGTTTGGCAAAACCATTGTTATGGTGACCCACGATCCTTCGGCAGCCAAATTTGCCAAACAAACTGTTCATCTGAACAAAGGCGAGTTCGTCACAGCTGAGGAGTTGCCCGCATGAAAGACTTGTATTTAGTCTACAAAAACTTAACCCGAAAAAAGATGCGGTTGTTTCTCACTACCTTTGCCATCTTTATCGCGTTTCTTATTTTTGGGGCCATTATGGCACTTCGTGGCGCCTTAAATTCTGGGGTTGAAATGTCCGCCGACAACCGGTTGGTTGTGGTACATAAAACCAATTTTACCAATCCCTTGCCCTATTCCTATGTGAATAAAACTCAGGCCATCGAAGGAGTCAAACAGGTAACCCATGCAAACTGGTTTGGTGGTTATTACCAAGAGCCCGCGAATCAGGTCGTGACCTTTGCAGTTGAGCCAGAAAGTTACTTAGCCGTTTATCCCGAGTTAGTGATAGAACCCGAGCAGCGCAAAGCATGGCTGAACAATCAAGCAAGCATATTGGTTGGTGAGCGTATTGCTTTAGCTAATGGTTGGAAGGTAGGCGACCGCATTCCACTTTCATCGAATATATTCTCTCACAAAGATGGAGGCCAAACTTGGGACTTTGTCATCGAAGGCATATTTAAAGGAGCAGAGCAAAAAACTGATACCAGTTATCTGTTGTTTCATTACAAATATTTCAAAGAAACCCAATCTTGGGGGGGCGACAGCATAGGTTGGTTAATTCTAACCACAGAAGACGCATCAATGAACGAAACCGTTGCCAAGGCCATTGATAATAATTTCGCCAATTCCAATGCCGAAACCGATACCAGCACCGAGCAAGCGTTTAATAAAGCCTTTATAGAACAAATAGGCAACATTGGACTGATTATTTTTGGCGTAGTGTTTATGGCATTTTTTACGATTTTAATAGTAGTGGGCAACACTATGGTTTTAGCGATAAGAGAGCGAACGGCCGAGATTGCAGTGTTAAAAACACTAGGTTTTGCATCGATACGCATCTTTAAAATGGTTCTAATCGAGTCTTGTTTGTTGGCATTTTTAGGTGGGCTATTAGGATTAGGCGGGGCTTACTTGTTAATACAAGGCGCGTCAGAAAACTTAGCTAGGTTCTTGCCTAATTTAGTGTTGGACCAAAATATTCTGCTTCAAGCGTTAGGATACATGCTGCTACTAGGGTTAATAACGGGCATTGCACCGGCTATTAGCGCCTTGAAACTCAATATTATTACTGCATTTAATAGGGGCTAATTATGAGTAATCTAATGTCACAAAGTACCGCTGTCATAGTGATGAATATTCGTAGCCTGCCTAGACGGTTATGGATGTCACTTGCGATGGTTTTTGCCAGCGCAGTGGTGGTCGCAATTTTACTAGCGTTTTTAGCTATGGCTAAAGGCTTTGAAGCCACCATGCAAAGTGCAGGATCAGATAATGTTGCTTTTTTTATGCGTACTGGATCTGCCGCTGAGTTAAACAGTTCTGCTTCAAGGGATCAGGTTAATTTAATCGAAAACGCGCCAGGTATTCTCAAAGACGAACAAGGGCCGTTAGTCTCACCTGAGTTATACGTGATAGTAGACGGGGTAAAGAAAAGCACACAACAAGAAGCTAACATTCCTCTTCGAGGTCTAAGTCAGCGAGGCGTGGATATGCGAAATGGCTTCACGTTAACCGCAGGACGAATGTTTACACCCGGAACAGACGAGTTAATTGTTGGTGCGGGCATATTACGTGAGTTCGATGGTTTTGACCTGGGGCAGGAAATCCGTTTTGGCAAATATACCTGGAAAGTAGTCGGGGTGTTCTCTACGGGCGGCAATGTGTTTGAAAGTGAGTTATGGGCCGATGCTAAGGTGATTCAAAACTTGTATAACCGCGGTAGCTCCTATCAAACAGTGAGAGCAAGGATTGGGTCATCTGATGACCTTACGGCCATCAATGATTACCTAAAATCAGAACCAAGGCTGACGCATGAGGTACAAACAGAATCCGCCTATTTTGCTACTCAAGGTAAAAGCCTTGAATATATGGCAATTTTTGGTTGGGTGATAAGCTCCATTATGGCGCTTGGGGCGTTAGCGGGCGCACTCAATACTATGTATACCTCAGTTTCCGATAGGTCCATGGAAATAGCCACATTGCGCGCCATTGGTTTTAGTTCTATGTCGGCTTTTGTTGGCACTATGGTTGAAGCCATGACGTTAGCGGTAATCGGGAGCCTAGTGGGGGCGCTAGCCGCATTTATATTTTTTGATGGTATGAATGCATCTACTTTAGGGGGCAGTTTTACCCAAGTCGTATTTAGTTTTCAACTTACCTCTGAACTGTTTGTGCAAGGTATCACTTTGGCTTTAATTATTGGGTTTATTAGTGGGGTATTTCCCGCTTGGCGCGCCGCAAGAGTGCCAGTGATAGTGGCGTTTCAATCTGCTAGGTGAATGAATTCATTTAACTAAAATCAGGCTCTAATAAAAAGCCGAGTAGTCAATACTCGGCTTTTTTGGTTTTGTGTACGTTACGATGGTTTTTTATTTCAGTCTCATTTAAGGTGATAGCCTTATGTCGTATTTTGGCGCCGTACAAAAGGGAAGTAAAAAATGATAAAAAAACTAAGTTTAAAAGGCATCGGCCTTGGCTTTTCGATTGTAGTGTTAGTGTTATTGGTTATCTATCAAAAAAATCTTATTCGTTTGTATACAGCCGTGACCTTATACGATGAAGATAAAATTGCTCATAATTTTTTATCTATGTATGAGTCGTTTAATTCAACGGTTATTCCAGCTAGTAGCGCTACGTTTGAATTCCCTGAAGAACCCAAATCTCTTCCTGAAAGTTTTAATTATGAAGGCCAATCCAAGTCTTTAACCGAGTTTCTTGATGACACGCAAACGACAGGGTTATTAGTGTTAAAGGAAGGAACAATCTTGTATGAAAACTATTGGTTGGGCCATGGAGAAGGTAAGCAACATATTTCATTTTCGGTGGCTAAATCTTTTGTTTCGGCCTTGATGGGGATAGCAATTAAAGAGGGGTATGTCACCAGTATCGAAGAAGCTGTCACTGACTATGTACCAGAGTTAGTGGGCAGTGGCTACGAAGGTGTCAGTATTAAAAACGTATTACAAATGTCTTCAGGGGTTGGATTTAATGAAGACTATGGCGATTTTAATTCTGATATTAACCGATTTTCTCGAGCCACTGCATTTGGCACTTCTTTAGACGAGTTCTCGGCATCTCTTGTTCGAGAAAGAACCCCAGGTACGTTTCATCACTACGTGAGCATAGATACACAAGTGCTGGGTATGGTGTTAACTCGAGCGACAGGGCAAAGTTTAAGCCAATATTTGTCTGAAAAAATTTGGGAGCCCCTTGGCATGGAGCATCCAGCATTTTGGTTAGCCGATGACGACAATATGGAATTGGCTCTAGGTGGTTTAAATGTATCATTGCGGGATTACGCAAAGCTAGGTTGGTTATATCTGAATTTAGGGCAGTGGCAAGATAGACAAGGTAACACCACACAAATTGTACCTAAACAATGGGTGGTGGATTCTGTCACGGCTGATGCCCCACATTTATTGGCAGGGGAAAACAACCCGCTATCTAGCTCAAACTTTGGATATGGGTATCAATGGTGGCTGCCTGATGGCGCCGATGACGAATTTGCCGCTCAAGGCATTTATGATCAATATATCTACATTGATCCCGACCAAAAGCTAGTCATAGTGAAAAACTCAGCTAACTATCGTTTTACAGATAAAAGTCTAAATTGGAAAGCCAAACATTATGCCATGTTTAGGGCCATCAGTGAGCATTTTCCCAAAGACTCACAGCGAGAATAAAGCAGTGAATAGGGGCTCGTAATAAGGTAAACACAAGTGACTCCACTAGGCATAGTGGAATGAAGGAAAAGTCGAAGAATAGCGCAAATAAAAGCAACTTTTGCGCTTTCTGATACGCAAGTCACTAGCATCTAATGTTTTGATAGGAATAGGTATATGTCGTTGTTTTTTAAATTAAACGCAGGAATTATTATTTTGTCTTTGTTATCCGCTTGCAGCAGTACAAAAAAATCTGAGTCTTTCTCCCGTCTATCACAATTAGATGTGGCGGCACCTAAGGCACAAGTAAAACCTCATCAAGCTCAGTATCACGGGCTAACCATTACCGATGATTATCACTGGCTAAGAGATCAAGATTACCCTGAAGTAAACGATAAGCCAGTGCTTGATTATCTTAAAGCTGAAAACGACTACTACGGAAAATTTTTAGCGCAGCATAAACCATTGATTGATACGTTATTTGAGGAATTTAAAGGTAGAGTGGATGAAACTGATACCTCAGTGCCTTGGCAAAAAAACGGATATGAATATCGCTGGTATTTTCAACCTGGAAAGGAATACAGAACTTGGGTTAGGCGCAAGTTAGATAGCGATGTTGAAGAGGTGTTTTTGGATGAAAACCAGCTAGCACAAGGGCACGAATACTTTTCCTTAGGTGATTGGGATATTAGCCAAGACAATACACTCCTTGCATACTCGGTTGACACGGATGGTAGCGAACGAAGTACCATCAAAATTAAAAATTTAACCACTAACGAATACTTTGCCGATGAATTAACTGATGCGACGGGTGAGGTTCAGTTTAGCCAAGACAACCAAAGTCTTATCTATGTTTTATTACGACAAGATAAATGGCTGCCATTAAGTGTGAATGTACACAAACTGGGAACACAACAAAGTTCCGATAAAGTGTTAGTGACTGAACAAGACGAATCCTTTTTCTTAGGGTTTGAACTCACCAGTAGCGAGCAATATTTAGTATTGCGCTCCGGTGATTCTGAGAGAACTGAAGTGTCAGTTTTACCTATGGCCGATTTAACCCAAACGCCAAAAATGCTGAATACCCGAGAGCAAAACTTTAAATTAGAGGTTGATCATGGCAATGGGTATTTTTATATGTTGACCAATGATAATCACGTTAATTTCAGAATTGCCAAGGCTCCAGAACAGCAAATACAACACGAACAATGGCAGACAGTGTTTGCCGGTTCAGATAGCCGATATTTTACAGGCTTACAAGTATTCAAAGACTTTGTGGCCATTGGCCAGAGTATTCAAGGATTAGAGTCAATCAGTATTTTACCAAATCAAGGTAAGAGTCATGAAATCGAATTACCAGAAAAAGTCGCCAGTGTCAGTTTAGGGAATAATCCTGAGTTTTCACAAAAACAACTGCGTATAAACTACGAATCCATGATTACTCCCGATAGCACCTATGATTACGACGTGACCACTAAAACGCTAAATTTGCGCAAAGCTAAAAATATCCCTTCTGGTTACGATAAAAATTTATATGTCACTGAGCGTATCATGGCTGACGCCCGTGATGGCGTTAAAGTACCCGTTAGCATAGTGTACAAAAAAGGCTTTAAAAAAGACGGGGCTCAACCTTTGTACCTATATGCTTACGGTGGTTATGGTATCGGCATGCCCCCAAGTTTTTCTACGACTCGTTTAAGTCTACTCGACCGAGGTTTTGCCTATGCGATTGCCCATGTACGTGGCGGAGATGAAATGGGTTACCAATGGTATTTGGATGGTAAATTGGATAAAAGAACCAATACCTTTAATGACTTTGTTGATGTGGCTCAACACTTAATTGATAAGGGGTACGCTACTAAAGGCAACATATCTATTAAGGGAGGCAGCGCAGGCGGTAAGTTAATGGGCGCTGTTATCAATCAAGCACCTGAGTTATGGCGTTCGGTCACCCTTGCCGTGCCATTTGTTGATGTGTTGAATACCATGCTCGATGAAACTTTGCCGTTAACGCCACCTGAATGGGGTCAATGGGGCAACCCTTTGGCCAGCAAAGAAGTGTTTGAATATATGCAAAGTTACTCCCCCTATGACAACATTCAAGCCAAAGAGTATCCACCTATGTTAGTAACAGGTGGCCTGAATGATCCTCGCGTGACCTATTGGGAGCCCGCAAAATGGACCGCAAAAATGCGCGCCACCAAAACCGACAAAAATTTATTGCTGATGCGCATGAATATGGGAGCAGGGCATTATTCTAATACCGGCCGATATGGGCGTTTAAAAGATTATGCCGAAGAAGACGCCTTTGTTCTTGTTGCACATGGGATTGAGCAGTAGCTCATATAATTGCACTGTAATAAATTTTGGTACGCTATAAGAAAAAGTGACCACTGAAAAAAGAGCTTTGTCTAAGATAGTCTCCAATGGGAGACTGCCTTAATAGAATACTGCAACTCGTGTTGACTCCATAGATATTTTTATTGCCTAACAATTTCAATATAGCGGCTTTGGATGAATTAGGTGTCTTTAAAATGCAACAATGCATCTTTAACCTAATTGTAAATATTTTGCGCAATTTGGTGCGTCTCAGATCTTTGGTTATGTAGCCAAAAGTAAGGCATTTCAACAAAAATAGTATTCAGAATAAGACTAGAGTCATTTCTTCTCTGCAGACTACTAATTACTGATTTTGCAGCCTTATATCTTTCTAGTGCACAGTTGGATCAACATATTCACTGTTATACGTAAAATACTAAGTTAACTATATACATTTAGCTATTTTTTTATTAACAAGATTTTAATATTTGTATTGTTAACCTCTATAAACAGTGGGGTTAGTTGCCTATTAGATACTATTTTGAGTATGTAATAGGGATTTTGTGATTATTCATAATAAGTTATGCTTAACTGTAGTCGGGAAAATAAAATCCAGTTAATATAATCATTCATATGAAATGGTTGTAGCAAAAGTAATAGTGAGCAAAGGAGGTGTGGTGGGCGATTCAAAGATTAGAAACGAAACAGCTATTCAAAATTTGCTTGACCGAATGCCAGAAAATGTAAGCAATAGCTTTTCTGATGATCAATTGATGGCTCTAAAAGTGGCAATAGGTGCTCGTAAATGGGGGAAACATAAGGTCGATTTTCGTGGAACCTTCCCTATGCCATTTTTTAAATCGAAAATTTATTATGTGTTCTTGATGGGGCGTAACCATCGAGAGTTAACACGAAGTGAAAAAGCCATATCTGCTTTTACGCTAACACTCTTTACCAGCCTTTTTATTTTACTTTGCGCAATGTTTGGGATTTTAGTTTTGTATTTAGTTAAATCGGCATTGGGCATTGATTTAATAGAAGGATTTTCTTTTGGTGTATGGGGATGGTTTAAGGATTTATGGAAATGAAAACAATTTGGCGATGTAAAAAGTCGAAAATTGGTCCCGTGATAATGTTACTTCTGAGTTTGTTGAGTACTTCCTTTGCTGTTTTATCGCAAGAACAAGGCTTTACACCTAGTGTTGAGATTAACCTTCTGCAAGATAGTAACATTTATCGCACAGCGGATGAAATTGACGACACTATCGCATCTGTAGCGCCAACACTTGCATACAATAAACTTTATGGAAAACAAGCAATAGGCTTTTTGTATAAAGGGGAGTACAAACATTTTTCAGATAATAGCAGATTAAGCTACGCAAACCATGACATAGCTGCCAAGGCTCAGCTTGACCATAGCTATTCACTTAGCAGTGAATTTAGCGTTAATTACCGAGACAACATTGAGCAACCCGGCATAAATAATGCTGCGACTAGTCAATTAAGCGAGTTTAATCAAGTTTCAAGAACTGGGGTGTCTGGTAAAGTGCTCTATGGAGCTAGACAAAGTAAAGGTCAAATTGTTGCTTCTTATGCCTATAGTAAGTTGAGGTATGATAACAACGACCAAGAATTCCGGGATTACAGCAGTGACAAACTCGTTGGCACGTTTTTCTATAGGATTGCACCAAAAACGCGCATTTTGTTAGAAGCTAGTGCAGCTAATTTGGATTACGAAAATACTCTAAATTTTGATTATTCTAGTAAACAAAAATCGTATTTAGCAGGGGTTGAGTGGAACGCAACAGCAATTACTAGCAGTGTATTGAAAATTGGTTACCAAGATGTCGATTATGCTAACGATTTATTAAGCGATTTATCAGGTTTGTCATATTTTCTTGATATGTTTTGGAAACCTAATACTTACACGCTGTTTAAAATTGGTGCGAGCAGATCTGCGAAAGAAAGTGCAGAGCAGTCTATTGGTGGGTATTTGAGTAATCAGTTTAACGTAAGTGTAGAGCATGAATTTACCCACAGAACCCAGTTATCTGTTGGTTATCAATATATTGAATATGATTTTAATTATCTCCAGAGTCGTAAAAATGAATCACAAGACATTAGCGTGGCGCTTAAATATCAATCCAAACATTGGTTACAACTACATGTTGGGTTTGATTTGATAGAAAGAGAGTCAAGTTCACAATTATATGAATTTGATGCAAAAGTAATTAACGCGGGAGTTGTTTTGTCATTCGATTAAACGACTGACAAAGTGTAATGGAGTAAGAATGAATATTATGAGTAAGTGGTGTTTAGGTATATTGCTGGTGGTGTCATTTAATTTAATGGCACAAGATAATCAAACCTACCGTTTATCAACCGGTGATGTGTTGTCGGTTACCGTTTTTAATGAGCCTGAATTAGGACTTAAATCAGCAAAAATATCAGATGACGGGCGTATTTCCGTACCTCTGTTAGGGCAAGTTGAAGTTAAAGGTAAAACTGTGCCAGAAGTTGAAGTATTGCTAACCCAACTTTTCGATGCCGACTATTTAAAAAAGCCTAGTGTGTCAGTATCCATCATTGAATATCGCCCATTTTATATTAATGGAGAAGTTAAAAAGCCCGGAAGTTATGCGTATAGAACTAATATGACGGTACAAATAGCGATTACGATCGCAGGAGGATTTACTGAAAGGGCATCGCGAAACTCTATTTATTTGTTAAAAGAAATGGAAGGAGCCAACAGAATAAAAGTGACAATTAGTGATGTGGTCAGTCCCGGTGATGTGATTACCGTTGAGGAAAGCTTTTTTTAGCACTTATTTTTAGTCATTTTAGGATAAAACAAGGTAATGGAGCGGTAAGCATGGTACCTCAAGAAAATGTTCAAATGAATAATAGTCAATTGGGCAGTCAATTTTACGAAGAAGATGTAATTCATTTAGGTCAGTATTGGCAAACTATTAAGCGTGCTAAATGGAGTATTGTATTCGTGACTCTTTGCAGTTTATTGGTTGGGGTAATGGTCGCCACTACTTCTGAACCAATTTATCGGGCAACAACAAAATTACTAGCCGATCCTCAACAACCTAATGCAGCCCGAGAGGAGCAATACATTGCCTCATCTCTAGTATTTTTGTTTTATGAAACCCAATACGAAATTATTCAATCACGAGCCATTGCTGAAACTGTGGTTGATAAATTAGGTTTGGTAGAGGCATACAAAAAAGAGCAGCTTTTAAACAAAGTAACAGAAGAATCTCTTTTCACTTCAATTAAAAAGGAAATTGCTGCTTTATTTGGTAACGAAGAGAAAAAAAGCAAACCAACTCCGTTAACAGACGCAGAAATTAAAGTGATGTTAGCTATAGGTATTCAAAGTGAGCTGAGTGTAAGTGGTGGTAAACAAAGCCAAATTATAAATATAAGTTATCAATCACCCGACCCACAAATCGCAACTGATATTATTAATGCAGTGGGACAAGCCTATATTCAATTTGGCCTTGAAGCACGATTAGGTGAAGTGAAAAATACTGAAGTTTGGTTAAGTGAACAATCTGTTGATTTAAAAGAACAATTGAGCGCTTCCGAAAACAAACTCCGTGAATTTAGATTGCAGCAAGGAATGGTCGATACCGACTTCCAGCAACGTGATGCAACTTCTCGTATGCAAACCCTTAATAATCAATTGATTAATGCGCAAACCAAATTAAGTGCGGCTGAAGAACTACATCAACAAGTTAAGCGTTTAAAACCCCATTCTAAGGAATTCTACTCATTAGGTCCTGTACTACAAAACCGCACCGCTAGTGATTTAGTGAAAGATGAAGCAAGTTTGCAAAGTAAAGTAAACGAATTATTCGATCGTTATAGAGAAAAACACCCTAAAATGGTGGCGGCTCGCAGTGAACTTAAAAGTGTACAAGCCAGTTTGAGAAGTGAAATTGAAAAGATTGTGCAGGGCATCGAAAGTGATTATCGCCTTGCGCAACAGCAAGTGAGTAATATCGAAAAATTAGCAGCTAAAGAAAAACAGGCTGTGCAGTCATTACAAGGTTCTAGCTTTAAACTAACATCACTCGAACGCGAGGTAGAAAATAACCGACGTATTTACGAATCGTTTATGGGTCGGTTAATGGAGACCAATATAAAGAGCGACTTCAGCGCTTCAAACATACAAATAATTGATAGTGCGACAGTACCAAAATTTCCAATTAAACCTAACGTAAAGCTTATTATTGTGCTTTCAGCTTTTGTAGGCGTATTATTAGGTGTGGTAATGGCCTTCCTACGAGAAGCCATGCATAACACTTATAGAACAACTGATGCCTTAGAAGAAAAACTGCAAATTCCAGCATTAGGGGTAACCATGTCTTTAAAGAAAAAAGATGTCCATGGTATACCAGAGATGGAATATACCAATGATACCCGCTCAGTGTTTGCTGAGAGTATCAATACAATAC
The DNA here is from genome assembly GCF_039964565.1 of Paraglaciecola sp. GTDB lineage: Bacteria > Pseudomonadota > Gammaproteobacteria > Enterobacterales > Alteromonadaceae > Paraglaciecola. Next base: position 31,406 of record NZ_JBDVXF010000005.1, on the reverse strand, counting down.
GTACCGGTTTGCAGTTTTCTAACATCGATAACCCACCTAAAACAATATTGGTTACGTCTGCTACCGGATCCGAAGGTAAATCTACCTTAGCCATGAACCTTGCGGCAGCTTATGGGCAAATCGGTAAAACATTACTGTTAGAAGTCGATTTGCGTAAACCAAGTGTGGCCAAAAATTTAAAGCTAGAAACCCGAGTTGGGTTAACAAATTTGCTAGCTGGTGATGTTAATTTTGGCGAATGTATTGTAAATCCAAATGACGACAAACGCTTTAATGTAATGCCTTGTGGCACTATTCCCCACAATCCAATTGAACTGTTGTCTTCAGATAAATTTGCTAACGCATTACAGTCTTTAATGAAACACTTTGACCATATCATTCTAGATGGACCGCCCACTTTGCCTGTGAGTGACGCCTGCGTATTAGCCAATAAAGTGGACGGTGTGATAGTCGCTGTCAAATCAGAGGCGACCAAAATTAAGGTTTCAAAAGAAGCTGTTAATCGCCTCAAAAAGCTTAATGCGAATGTTATAGGAGCGGTGTTAACTGTAGCCGAACCTCAAAAAATGAGCTACTACGGCGACCATTATTATTCTGGTGAATATTACGGGACACAAAGGGATGCATAGATACTAAAAAAGGAATGTAAAGCAAATTATTGTCGCTTTGTAAGGGGCGAAGCTTGCACTGTTGAAAATTGCAACTTCAATAAGTTACTTTCTTTGCCATAGTTGTCTGAGCTTTACTTGTAGTACTAACTAATCTTTGGAGTTGAAATTATTATCAACCTTAACTCTAGGTCTAGCTTTTTATGACGGAGTTTTATAAATGTTTACAATCGGTTATCTACTTGTAACAGTTTCCAACTTTGAAGGTGACTTATGATTGATATTCACAGTCATATTTTACCTGGGGTGGATGACGGGGCTAAAACAGTTGTTGAGGCTTTGGATATGCTGAAAATGGCAGTCGATCAAGGAGTGACAACGCAGGTGCTTACACCTCATATCCATTTTGGCCGTTTCGACAATACAAAGCAACAACTCACCGAACACTTTCTTAGGTTTCGTGATTTAGTTGCTGCTGAAAATATCCCTATAACATTATTGTTGGGCGCTGAACTTAGAATTGGTCCTGAGCTAATGCAGCTGGTACAACAAGATCAAATTCCTTGGTTAGGTGAGTATCAAGGCAAAAAAACGTTTTTGTTAGAATTCCCACGAATAGATGTGCCACATGGCAGTGACAATTTAGTGCGATGGTTAATACAAAAAAACATTATGCCTATTATTGTCCACCCAGAGCGTAATAAATCGTTTCTTCGGAATCGAAATAAGCTACAAACCTATATCGATTTAGGTTGCCCTCTGCAAGTTACTGCCAGTAGCTTAACCGGTAAATTTGGTGACGAGGCACAAGTTATGGCTTTAGATCTAGTCGCAAAAGAACAGGTATTGGCTGTTGCTTCTGATTGTCATAATTTGAAGGGCAGATCGCCGGATTTGGTCGATGCCTATCAGCAACTTCATAAAACCTATGGTGAAGAACAAGCTGCTCGTTTGGTAATTAGCCAAGTTGAAAACGTCATACAATTTAATTGTTATTATGATGAAGGTGCCTAACAGCTTGATAAATCAACGCATAACACAAATGAGCATTGCCGTAGCTTTATTTATTGGGAGTTTATTTTTTTTAAAGTTATGCATAGCAAGTATCATCGCAGCAAGACCACTTATGGCAGTTGTCGATTTAGAACGAACAGCTAATGCTAATGACCATGAGGAGCTTTCGTTGCTTTTTAATCGGGTACAAACGGCGATTAATCTTTTCCCCTCAAACGCGAATTTTTATACTTTAGCTGGTAGATATCACATATTATTGGGACAAAAAAAACAAACAGGATTTGCCCCAACTAGAACTGCCCAATTTTTTGCAAAGGCTATTGAATTAGAACCCACTGCGTTTCAACACAAAGCATGGCAAACAGATTATTTGTACCAGCAATATGGTTGGTCTAAAGACATTGATATCAAATTAAACAGGGCGCTTGAAGCAGGTAAGTACGAAAAGCTTTCACAACAAAAATTACTTCCTATTGCCCTTGAAAATTGGCAAAAATTATCTAATACCAACCAACTTAACACTCACAAAATGTTAGATAATATGTTTTCAACTTATATTCATTTCTTTAGGCAAGCACTGCAGGTTGCAGCAAAATTCTGTGCAATAGATATTTTGGTTACTCACGCTATTAACCCACAGCAAACCAATGAGATTAAAGTGAAAAAGGGCAAACAGAGGAATTGCCCATGAATTCAATAAATGTGCCTGGAGCCGGTCATGTGCATAAACCATTTCTTTTTACATCGTTACTATTATTGTTAGGGTTTATCCCTTGGTTACATGGGGCAGAGTTAGTTTGGGAAATAATGCTGTTTTCTGCTTTGTTTATGGCGACATTTGGATTCGCGATAGTGTCAAAACAAGTAAATGTACTTACTGCATTTACCAATGTGAAATTACCATTGTGCCTGCTGATACTCTGGTTTGTGTACTGTTGTATTTTTCTAATACCATTACCTGTTGAAATGGCGCAAAGGTTATCTCCTAATATGACAATGCTAATTGAAGCTAATAGCTTACAGAAAGAAAGCGTCATTTTAACGATTTCAAAGGCTTTAACTCTGATTGAATTAGCGAAAATAGCCAGTGTAATCTGTGTGTTTTGTCTTTGTTATTTGCTTGCAAAACACAGAACTCAACAAGAAAAGATACTAAAAGTATTGTTTTATAGTAGTGCAGTAATGGCTATTTATTCACAGGTTAATCACTACACCAACGGGCAGTTTGAGTTAGTTCGAGCCATTCCGCCTTTTGGAAGTCCATGGGACTCCATGGTTAGAGGTACTTTTAGTTATAAAAATCAATATTCTATCTATCTCGCTATGACCATTTCCATTGGATTTGGCTTACTACTTAATAATTTGAAAAAAAAGAGTAAACAGTTAGATCTAAATAATGTAACCACTTTCATAATACATTTAGTTACCACAAGGCACATTATTACTATTTTGCTGTTGATAGTGATGTTGGTGTCCTTTTTTGGAACTAACTCTAGAGGAGGTAGTTTAATTTTAGCCATAGCTACGACGATAACCTTGTTGAATTATTCTTTAAGAACAAAAACACACAATTTCTCTAAAAATAAAGCAATTTTTGTCACATGCGTTGTGGTTGTTTTTTCAATAGTTTTTTTCACATCTAAAAGTTATGAGCGTTTCACAACGCTCGGTATTAAGGATAATGGCAGGATAATGCTACATAAAACGGCCTTATCAATATTTGAAGATTATCCCTTACTGGGCACAGGACCGGGTACTTACTCTGCTATTCAACACAGCTACAAGGATATTAGATTGGGTAATTCAGCTATGTCGAAACATGCTCACAATGACTATTTAGAGCTATTGGCTACGCAAGGAGTGCTTGGTGCTTTGCTCATTACTTGGTCACTGCTATTAATATTAAGTAAAATTTTTTATAGAATTCCCGACAAAAACGTAAGTGTTGTATTGGGATGCCAAGTGTCTATCGTGTGTATACTTGGTCATTCATTTATAGATTTTAATTTTGGTACATTAGCCTTATCAGTGTATTTTTTTGTGATTATAGCTCTTCTGTTAAGAATGGCAGAACAACAATGAATAACTAGGTGAAGACATCGTGAGTAGCCCTCTTGTACGAATTCTGAGTGTAATTTTCGAAATTGATCATCTAATGATGAAAGGTTTATTCAACTTCTATCAGAACACGTATATTTTGTTTAAAACTAAAAACTTCACGTGTTACGCCTCATGAATTACAAGCCAAAGCACACATCTTTCCTTTCCTCTTTGATAAACTTTGATAAAAGTAGTCATTTGAGTGATTTAGAGTTTGATGTAGAAGAGATATTAGAAGAGGCACAGATTCATGGAATCATACCTTTAATATATAAGCGTTTTTGTGACTCACAAACTCAGATTAATGGAGATTTTTATCAACGTATTTTTAATGGAGTCAAAAATAGAAATTTAAGTGGAGCTATTTGCACAAGTTTAATACATAAAGAAACATTCGAACTATTAAATAAATTAAACGCAAATAAAATACGCTATATCGTACTCAAAGGATTTGCTTTGGCACACGATACATACTCAAATCCACATCTGCGCCCTTCTGTTGATATTGATATTATGATTGAGGAAAAAGATATTGAGCGTGCGAAAGAAATATTTTTGCAAAATGAGTATCATAATATTAAAGAGTGGGAACCAAAAGAAGTACACCTACAGTTTACTTATTCAAAAACCATTGCCAAAAACATTACATGCCATCTGGACATTCATCGGCTTATATCTAATGACCATGAAGTATCAAATTTACTCCCTTTTAATGAAATTTATAGCAATCATGCAATTATTAACGCTGGAAATACATGGTTTAAATCAATCAGTAGACCTTATGCCTTTATACATGCGTGCATACATTTTTTAAGGCATAAATACAGAAAGGAAATGGTAAGACTGATTTGGCTATATGACCTTGTCGCGATCGCTGAAAAAATGACTATTGCGGAACGAGATGAATTGATTTCGATAGTAAAACGTAAATCTATTTCAAATATAATCATTCAAGCAATAGATGATACTAGCGAAAATTTTCAAAGTGAGCACTTAAACGCCCTAAGAAATATAATGCAGCACCTACCCGTTGCTCGCAAACTAAACTACCTTCTGGACGACAACAAAAACGGACTGCAAAGGTTCATCAGGCAGATGCAAGCGACTAAAAAAATTAGTAGTGCCGTCACTCTTTTGGTGGAAACTTTATTTCCACCAAAAGAACAAATCTATTTAAAATACGGAAAAATCAACAATAAACTACTATGGCTGTACTACACAAAGCGATTAGCAAAGGGTATTTTAAAATGGCTAAGAACATAGCAACCTCAATATTTAGTTAATTTGCCGAATAACTTTTGCCGGAGCACCTGCAACAGTACAATCATTGGGTACGTCTTTGTTAACAAATGAATTAGCCCCAACGATGCTTCTAGCATTGATTGTTACTTTACCAGCAATGGTTGTAGCTGCAAATATTGTCACTCTATCTTGAATAGCAGGATAATTATTGCAACTGTCTTGTCCTAACGTTACAGATTGATATACCTTGACAAATTCGCCTATAGTCACCCCCTCACCAACAACAACACCAATAGGGTGGGGTAAGCAAAAGCCTTTGCCAATTTTTGCTTGTGGTTGAAGGTAACACCCACAAATAAATACTGAGAAACGCCATAGAATTTTTGCTAATACTTTGCAGAGTATGTTGCATCTATATAGTCGACTATAAATTCTATACAAAAAGACAGCAAGAAACCCAGCGTCCATAGTAAGTAATACTAAAAACCTGATAACTGATGGTGATTTTGCTCCGACCATCCGAATATCTTCTTTCAAATCTACAATTAAACCCATAATTAATTCAAATGCCTTTTAATAAAGTGGTAACAACAGATCAATCGATATACTACCTCTGCATTACCGATTGGATATATGACATCAACTCTTTGCGGAACCTAGGTGTGGAAAAGCTTTCTGCGTGTTTTCGAATAACTTTTGGAGCAAATTCTTTTTTCTCAAAATTATAGACGGCATTTACAATCGATTGCTCTTCTTGTTTATCAAAATAAATGCCGGTAGTGCCATCTATTACCGTTTCTAACGCCCCTCCTTTACCAAACGCAATGACCGGCGTTCCACATGCTTGAGCTTCGACTGGAACAATACCGAAATCCTCTTCGGCAGCAAATACGAAGGCTTTAGCAATACACATCTTGGCTTTTAATTGCTCAAACGGTTGGTATCCCATTAATTTAACGTTAGGGCCAGCTTGCTTTTTTATTTTGTCAAAGTCGGGTCCTGTTCCAATTACAACAAGTTTTTTGTCAGGCATTTTATTAAAAGCACGAACAATCAAATCAATTTTTTTATATGGCACCATTCTTGATGCAGTTAGATAAAAGTCTTGTTTATTTTCGCAAAGTGTAAAATCATCCAAATTAACCGGGGGATAAATGACAGTTGAGTTTCTTTTATATACTTTGTGTATCCTTCTATTGATAAATTTACTATTTGATAAAAAGTGATCCACTGAAAAAGAACTCCTAACATCCCAGTTTCTTATTTTATGCAATATATATTTAACAAAAATTGACTTTAAACCACGAGTCAACCCTGCTTCTTCTAAATACTGAAATTGCATATCCCATGCATATCTTATGGGTGAATGACAATAACAAACGTGAACTTGATTTGGTCCGGTAATAACCCCTTTGGCAACTGCGTAACTACTACTAATTACTAAATCATACCCACGCAGATCAAGCTGCTCTATAGCGATGGGCATTAAAGGTAAAAAATTTCTATATTGGGTTTTAGCTTTAGGTAACTTTTGCAAAAAGCTTGTAGTTACTTTTTTACCCTGTATATAAAATTTTCTATCCTTTTCAGAAAGAAAATCAATCAATGAAAATACATCCGCATCTGGATAACATTCTACTATTTCTTTCAATACAAGTTCTGCGCCACCTAGCTCTACCAGCCAATCATGAATAACAGCAATTTTCACTTTTATCTTCCTTTAGCTATTAGATACTTTCTTTAAGCAATTTAAAAATGCATTCCTTTTTTCACTTATCTTACATGCACTATAAGAACGAGCTTTAGATAAATTTTCGACAGAATATGCCACTAATAACTCAGAGGAACTAAGAAATTCTATTATTTTATTTGCAAGTTGCTCAACAGAGTCAGGCTCTACAATTGCTGAAGGACTGATTAGTTCTGGGACCCCTCCTACACGAGTGCCGATAGCTGGTAATCCAAGCGACATAGCTTCTAATAATGCTCTTGGTAAACCTTCCTGTCGTGAAGGTAAGACAAAAAGGTCTGCTTGCCTTAAAATCGCTCGTACAGGTTCACCACTGCTAAGTTTACCGGCAAAAGTCACAAAGCTACTCAGTCCTTCTGTTTTACACATTTCTTTAAAATAATCGGTATTGTCACCAAAGCCTATTATTGTTAATTGCGCATTAATTCCAACTTTTCTGATTTTGGCTAAGGCTCTAATCAACACATCATGTCCCTTCATGCTTCCTTGCATATTCCCAGTTAGTACAATATGAGGTGTATTCATATTAAAATCTGAAAGTGATTTAGGGTTTTGGGCATAAGCCTCTTCCTGCAAATCAAGTGATGTAAAGCCATAAGAAGTCTGCATATTTCCAGGTGGGTAGCGTTGTTGCAGTGAATAATTGGTTACATATACAGACGATTCCGCATATTTACATTGAAGTTTCACTAACCATACAAAAAAGCGTTGAACTAGAGGACTTAAAAAATGCCCATCTAAAGCCTTGGAGGAGTAGGAGTCGTATGGATCAGCTGCCACTTCAACAGCGAAGGGAATTCTCTTTAACAATAATATCCAAAAAAACACACTAGGAATGGTGCCGGGCACTCTCAATATGTAGGCTCGCCCTTTTTTTGCATTCTTGAGCGAAAATATTAAAAGCGTCCAAAACATACTAATTAAACCCAAAATACCTCGTTTTCCTGGCAGAGGAATAAACTCGACTCCATTCCCAGTCACTGCTTTGGCAGTAGGGTCTTCTCTTTCAAATAGGCGGCCTACTATATAAACTCTTTGGAAAATATCTAAATATCGTTTTCCAAAAGAATCGTAATGCAGCAGATTTGAAGCGGGTTTACCTTTGTTAAGAGTGAATGCTCCATCTCGAATAATAAACAGCTCCATAACTAATCCATCCTAATCTGCATTTCCAAATTCCTTAATGAAATTATTTTTAAATTATCAATTTTTTTCTGATTTAGGCCTAAGTTTATGGCTTCAATTAGCCCATTAACAATAGTCTCAGGAGGTAAACTGTCGGAATAACACCATTCACTTCTTTCTATTAGATTAAAATAGGATTGTACTTTTTTATCCCAAGCTAACGCTACTGATGGGACATTTAGCGAATGTGAAATAATATTGGCATGTAGGCGGTGAGATAAAACTCCTGCAAAGGTAGCAATTGCCATTACTAGTTGTTCAGGCTTTTTAAAGCGGGCCAAAACGTCAATGTCATTTAACTTATCATGCTCATCTAGTTTATTAACAACTTGTCTCATAAACAAATGATCATCCCTAGAGCCATTAGTAAAAAGTACAGGGCATAAATTAAGCTGGGTAATTCGAGATATTATTTCAACCCAAAAATCAATCATGTCTAGGTTGCTAACGTCAACGGAGTGAGCCGCTAGCTCCTTTGGATGGGAAATCCCAACTCCAATCCGAAGTCTACCGTCTAATGATTTATTGTTTCGAGCAACGCTCGTTAATTTGTAAGTTTCTTGTGCCCATAAGCCAGAATCAATAGTCAATAATGGCTCTTTATGACTACAAAAAATATGGTTAAAACGTTGTAGGCTTTCATTATCTCTTACATGAATCGAAACTAAATGGCGGGATTTGAAAATAGAGTTAAAAAGCTTCTTCCCCACTGGTGAAACCTTTTGGCCGACACCAACCGCATTAAAGCTATACTTCAACTGCTGTTGTCTGGCATGTTTAGTGATATACGACATTTTAAGTGGAAAGTTTAAAGCAATATCATTAATGAGTTGTCCGCCTCCAAAAATTAACAAGCTGCACTGTTTGAAATTTAAACGTTTAATTTCAGTGCGTAATCGCGGTTTAAAAATAAAAAACCAACCAATCAAAGTCACCAGTGGCCTAAATATCTCTGGCGTATTTAAAAACACTTTCTTAACTAAGGTAGTATCGGTATTGTCACTGTTGTCATAGTGTGTTCGTCCCGAAATATCTAATGTGTCTACTTGAATATTTGGGTTCGCACGTTTAAGTAAATACTCAACACTATCTGAAATAACTCCATCTCCGAGGTTATCGCTATACTTCGCGGTACACACAATTACTTTATTATGCATTTTTGACCACCCATCCCTGAACTAAATTTAAACGTAAATATTTTTGCACAAACCAAAAACAAGATAATTGGCAAAGTCAAATACCTCGTTAGCTGATATAAAATTACATTCATGTCTGTTATAAGCATAAGAACGGGCATAAAATTGAGTACGGGCAGAAACAATCTTCGTACATCAGAAGCATGTAATTTTTTGGCTAGGTGCCTTACCATATAAACCCAACGACCTAATAAAAAATAAAAGGCCAGTCCACCTAAGGGGCCAAAATTGACTATGGCCTCACCGAACTGGCCTAATACCAAAGTTGTTTGTCTTGGTGCATTGTGTATGTAGGTACCTTCACCATGCAGCAATTCGGTTTTCTCTTTAGTAATTTGCGGCGGGTTAAAGGGGATTATTGACTTGGGTATACTAGAAAATATTGCAACTAAATAAGTTCGGCCAAATGAAGGGGCATTTTCACCTGTAGCAATATTCTTTAATGCCAAACTTTGAAAGTCCATACGACCAAGATCTCTCGAAATCATATATTGATTCGCATCCTGTCGTTGAGAATGAAAACTTGATCTTGCTTCAACATTATAAATGGCTTCGATACCCTGAAGCCCAGCAATTTTATACCAATAATATGAAACAGAAAATAATATCGTAATAACAGCTCCAAAAGCGATAAGTGTTGTATCAAGCTTGCGAACATAATAATGGTACATACCAGCGGCAAAAAATAAAGGGAACAATGTAGCGCTTCTACTTCCCCTTAAGCCCCCAAAGAAAATAAAAGTAATCGCCAATATCGCCATTACCAATAAAAAAGCGTTGTTGGATTGAAAACGACCTGATTTTCTTATTAAGTAAATAACATACATTGCAAAAATATACTTGAAGCTTTCAGCGACCAGCATTATTAATCCCATTCCTTCAAAAGGGTCATTCCCACTCAATGCGCCATATTCCTGTCGTTGTGTAAAAGCGTTTACAAAACCAGATATACCACCAAATGAAATATAGATAATTAGTTGTGCAAGAAAACACATCCCCAAAAAGGCTGGAGCCACAATTCGAAATCGTGCATCTAAAAAATTCCATCTTCTCATTCCATTAACATTTGACATTCGAGGATTAGTTTTTTTAAAGGAAGTAGAAGATGACCATTTGTAAATTAAAAGCCCCAAAAAATTCAAACCTGCCCAGGTATCTATCCAAACCGCATGTTCATTCATGTTCTGTAGAAAGGGCCAGTAATCCCATGCCATTTGACTTACTGGACTAATTAAAAATAGGAATGTACCGACAACGCCTATTAATAATGCAGGGTCGAGTAAATCGCGTTTTCCTCTTAAAATTTTAACTACATCATCCAAAATAACTGAAGTAGACAATATCCCAAACACAAAAGTTAAACTAAATGCTTCACGACCGAATACCATCATTAAGCAAAAACCTATGCTTAAGGATAAACAAATTGAATACATCAAGCTTTTAGAAATCATTCATTTCCTATTTTTATCGCTCTGAGGTAAGAGAAAATATAAATTAAAAATACAATGCCACTGGCAATTGCAGTAGCCCAATAGGTACCCTTAATACCATTTGAGGGTATAAATACAAAAGAAAGAATGAGCACGGTGACTAGCATGACTAACTGGCACCACATTAAAGAGATGTTGTTTTTCGTTGATGCAATAACTTGACTCATGATAGTTATTAAATATTGTGCTGGTGACAACAAAAAGAACAGACATAATAATGACGAATAAGAAGATATTTCCTTACTGAATAATAAATTTAGAAAATATTTTCCGAAAAAATAGCTAAATACAGCCCCTGATAAAGAAAAAGCGAAAATTACTCCGAAGGTCTTTAAGGTTATAAAAAGGTGTTTCTTTGTTTCCCCTTTATCAAACATAGACGATAAAATAGGAAGCACGACTTGGCCAATAGAGTTAACAACAACGGTACCAGTCTGAATAAAGAAATATAATGCAGAAAAGATTCCGATTGCTGCTAGTCCATGTTGATTTTCGAGTATTACTCTAGGGATATTCATATTGAAATTTACCAAGAACATACTGATGGCTAATGGAGTTCCTTGCTTAGCAAGCCAAATCCATTGCTTTTTGGATAGTGTGTTTTGATCACTCCCCATATTAACTGCAGTTCTTGTAAGAATGTGCTCGGTTAATAAATGAGCTGTACCCCATGTTAAAAAATAAAGGAGTGCGGCAACTAATAAGCTATCAAAAATTACGCAGCCTATTATAACACCAGTCACTCCAAACAGTCCTCGCACAAGTAAAGAGGTACAGACTAGTTTTTGATTGGAGGTCTTGTGAAAATCGGCATAATAAATATCAGCATTATTTTCGATAACTTTAGACATGGCTATCAAAGACATGATGGGTAGGTGTGCTGACATTTGAGTATAAATAGCCAGAAAAACCAGACAAATTAGCAATCCAGCTAAAGATGATATTATTCTAGCGTTTCTAAATAAACGGAAGGACATGCCATGATTTACACCTGTAATCCACAAAATCCTTGTTCCGAAATTCGAAAACAGCATAATTGGTGCTGACAGGGCCAAGCCCAAACTAAATACACCTAATTCTTCAACACCTAAAGTTTTGCTGATTACTACCATGTTTAGAAGTTGAAATGCTGCATACCCACCATTGCCACTAATCATCCATAGGGCTTTACTTTTCATACGAGGAATACCAATCTACGAAATTGCTTATGCCTTTATAAATATCCATTTGAGGCTTATAACCAATGGCTTTCGATAGCTGGTCTATATCTGCAAAAGTACGTTTCACATCACCGGGCTGCATTGGTAGCATTATTTTTTCTGCTTTTTTACCACAGGCTTTTTCAATGGCATCAATAAAGTCACTAAGTTTAACACTGTTATTATTACCAATATTGTAAATGCTGTATGGCGCTGTGCTACTAGCGGGACTCATTAAATCGTTATCGTTATTGCGTTTAGGTATCACGTTTTGAATGCGAATAATGCCTTCAACGATGTCGTCTATATAAGTGAAGTCTCGTTCCATTTCACCATTGTTAAACACTTTGATTGGTTTACCTTGGTTAATAGCCTCAGTGAATAACCAAGGTGCCATGTCTGGCCGACCTGCAGGGCCATAAACTGTAAAAAATCTTAGGCCAGTGGTCGGTATGTCATACAAATGTGAATATGAGTGCGCCATGAGTTCATTTGATTTTTTAGTGGCGGCATACAATGAAACAGGATGATCTACAGGGTCGTCGGTCGAAAAGGGTACTTTAGGGTTCATACCATAAACCGAACTAGATGAGGCATACACTAAATGTTCAACTTTATTTTGTCTGCAACCTTCTAAAACAGTCATCATGCCCACTAAGTTACTGTCGACATATTCAAACGGTGCTTCAATTGAATAACGCACACCTGCTTGCGCAGCTAAGTGAATAACCTTTTGAAACTGTTCGTCAGCAAATAGTTGACGCATTGCATTTCTATTGCTGATATCCATTTTTATAAAAGTGAAGTTATCAAAGGGTATTAGTTTATTTAAGCGGTATTCTTTAAGCTCGACACTGTAATAGGCATTTAAATTGTCTATGCCAACTACGTCGTGACCTTGTTCTAATAAACGAATACAAGTGTACATACCAATAAATCCTGCGGCACCTGTTACTAAGTACTTCACTATATATACCTATATCTCTGTTTTTTAGTGCAATAACCGCGCCTAAACTTAGGTGTATATTTTAAGCGGTGACGTTCCATCTCGGTCATAAAAAAATATGATTGTAAATGTACGCAATCAGGTTGCTATTAATATGCATTCTTATCATTAAATCCGCGAAACATCGTAATCATCATGATCTTGAAATCTAGCCATAATGACCAATTTCGAATGTATTCTAAATCGTACTCTACACGTGTTTTCATTTTGTCGACTGTTTCGGTTTCGCCCCGTGCGCCATTTACTTGAGCCCAGCCGGTTATGCCGGGTTTTACTTTATGGCGCAGCATATAGAAGTCGACTATTTTTCGGTATTCTTCGTTGTGCGCGATTGCGTGGGGGCGAGGGCCGATCACCGACATGTCGCCTTTTAATACGTTGATAAATTGGGGGAGTTCGTCCAATGAGGTTTTACGTAAGATAGCGCCCACCTTAGTAATGCGTTTGTCACCTTTGGTTGCTTGGGTGACAACGTCATTATTTTCGGTGACTGTCATCGAGCGGAACTTCCACATTTTTATTTTACGACCGTTAAGGCCATATCTGTCTTGTTTAAAGATAATAGGGCCTTTCGACGTTAATTTTACGGCTAAGGCAATGACCAACATGGGTAAGGCGATGACAGTTAAAATACTCATTGATAGGAACAAATCTTCTAAGCGTTTTAATACCCCTAAACTGCCTTGCATAGGATTATCGTAAACACTGATGGTTTGCACATCACCCACATGAGACATTTCGCCGTGCATTAAACAATACATAAACAAGTCGGGCACCACATGCACATTGGCAGTGGAGTCTCCTAAGGCATATAACATTTCTTCAATACGAACTTTGGCTTGAATAGGCAGGGTGATATAAATAACGTCGTATTTATTGTTCTTAGCGTTTTTGATGCCTTCAGCAATACTGCCACGAAGGTAGTAGTGATAGTCTTCATCTAGTCTGCTTTTGTCGCGATCATCATAAAAGGCAGCCATTCGGTAACCTGTCTCTGGGTTATCTATGACTTCTTTAGCTAAACGAATGCCTTTTTCAGATAAGCCAAAAATGGCAATGTTGCGAGTGTTGTATCCTTTACGACGCATGCTCGACAAAAACATCTGAAAACAAAAGCGCCATGCTATCAAACTAAATAGCGATGAACACATCCATAAACCTAATGCTACACGGGAAAAGTCTGTAGAAGTTTTTGAGAAAAACAAGTAACCAAACACTACAACTGAAGAAAACGCCCAGCAGGTAAAGGTATAAAAAATGATTTGTGTAAAAAAGCCTGCTCGCCAAGAACGGTAGAGTGCGAATGATTCTGCAATTAACGCAAAAGCCACCGAGCCTATGAGAGAAATTGTGAAGTAATGTTCGTTATAATTTTGGGTGTAAAAGGTTGCACATATATAGAGAAGCAATTGAATCAAAATAATATCAATTAAGCGATATAAAGCCGCCATTTTATTGGTGTTATTTTTAACCATGCCATGCTGTTGCTTCGTCATTTTATTTATTTCCCTTGCATTCAATATTTAACGGGTTATTTAGCTAAATCTTCAAGAATGTTGTTGCGTACAATATTTAAATTGTGACTTCCGTTGCTATAAGTGACTTCTTTAATCGTTATTTTTTCGAGCAAATTACTTAGGGTTGCCATTCTGTTTTGTTCAACCCCTAGGGCTCTATAGGCGTCACCTAAAATACTATTCTGCAACAGCAGTATCAGTGCTCTGCTGCCTCTAACCGTTTTAATTTCACAGCTTTTTTGTGACTCTGCTACCCGGTTAAGTACATATATTGTGGTTAGTATTTGGCTGGCATTACCAGCAGGCAAATTACCTTCTAATTTTACTACCCGTTTATTAAACCCCTCGTGTACCTTGGACAGCGACTTGTGACTTACATCAAGTTCTGTTTCCACTGAGTCAGGCCACATTCTGGCAATTGGCCAACTCGGATAAATTCGGTATTGTTCGCCGTTATTTTCGGGATGTAACGCCATCATGTCGTCGGTCATCCACGAAAAACCGCTATCACACAACTTTGCGCTCAGTGTGGATTTTCCCGTGCCACTTGGCGCTACTAACCCTATTGCTTGTCCTTTATATTCAAGTGCGTTGCCATGAATACATAAAATTTGCTTCAGTTCTAACCAAACAGCTAATCCAACTGTTTGAAAATAATGCGCTGATCCTGTGCCGTATTTTTGCCAATCTACAGTTAATTGGTTACCGGTAAATTTAAAAACACCATGGCCTTCACAATTAACTTTTAAACTACAGCTAGTAGCACTTCTGAACAGGTTAAGTTCAGTACGGTACTTTTCACCAATATCCGTTAAAGACCAAATTTTTGGTCCTACCGTACTTTCTACTATTGAATCAAAATTCAATGACAGGCTGTAAGGTAAGTTAGTTTGTTGGCTTTTTGAGCCCAAAAAAGCACACGCTACGCCATGTAAGGGCATAGTATAAAAATCATTAACCATTAGATTCTGTCGGAAGTATCAACCCCTAAACAATTTTTAGGGGTTGATAGAAAATTTAACCTTGGAACGGGTTACGTTTAGTATGACCGCCGTTTTCGTCTGGAACACTACCAGAGAACCCTTGAGTCAATTCAGCCAAACTACCCACTTTGGTGAGTTCAGGCTTTACGTATTCACGTTTTTCGTTTGCATCAATAATTAATTTAGTCATGTGAATTCTCCTTAAGCCTGTTTGCGTCGAGCTACTAAGCCACCAAGGCCTAATAACAACAATGATAAAGTTGCTGGAGCAGGTACATTTTTAATATCGGTATCTGCAAAAAAGTCAACACTCTCTTGACCATCTAAATTTAGCTCAATTGATAAGGTGCTATATAACTCGTCTTGAATTAGGTCGCTGTAGGTCGCTATTGCGGTTACACCCGATGGTTTAATTATAAATGCACGGCCTAAACCAGAACCATTTCCATTGTCGTCGAATAAAGAGTCAAACACTACATCAGTACCTAAAGCACTAATTACAATTGACGTTAAGATGTTTTGAGATTTATTGGTGAGTGACCAAAGACCATAAAAGATATCGTCACTGAAATCGGAGGTGCCACCTGTGTCTACGTTACCTATAGAGTCGCCATTCTGGGTTAGTGAAAACAATGAACCGTCTACACCGCCTTCTTCCGCTTCCAATGAAACTGTGTCGGTTAAGCCAGTACCAGTGCTAATAACCTGCCAGGTCAATGTTTCTGTAAGGCCACCTGAAAAGTTAGCTGTTACTTCCAAACCAGCCATATCTGCACCGGTAATTATACTTGTAAAGCTTGCGTGAGCTTGACTAGCGCCAAACATTGATAGAAAACCCATTATTAAAAGCTTTTTCATATCCGTCTCCAAAAAGTTAGGGTGTTGTCATTAACTAAAATTTAGTCGAATTAAGTATCTCTAAATTCTATTTTTTATATGCAATAAATGATCCTATTAATTTTTATCTTTGTAAATCATTATCTTATTTTTATTTTAGGGTTTAGTTTTGTTTTTATAGGGCTTTATCCGCTATATTGTCGTTAACTCTGTAAAAAAATCAGACACCGCCCAATTTTTGATCCCTAATTGGTCTAATATTTCATCAGCAAATTTTGGTTTGCTATAGTTTGCTGTTGATATTATTGATATTTACCTTGTAAAGGTTGTTAAAACTGATGTTTGTATGCATTTTCAAAGAAAATTCACAAAATCTTAACAAAACTGTCATGTTTGGCAGTGTTGAGCATTTCCGTAAAAGGTTTGCCGCACTTTTTCCTGAGCGATTCGACCGCCTTATGGTTATTGAAAGTGGGGATGCTTCAATTCTCTATTCTGATGACTTTGCAAAGTTTGAACCAAAATTTAACTTTGATGAATTTAATGAAGAAATAGTGAATAAAAGCATGTTGTTAGGTGATTATGAGGGAAGAAAAGCATTTTTTACTTCGTCTCCTAACGGCGATAATTGCACTGATATAGATAATGTTGCACAAAGTTTGAGCAATAAATTTTCCCAATATAAAACTGAAATATTTACCGAATTAAAAAGTAGTTTCTTACTTGTGGCTAAGATTGCGGGTCAAAATAGTATCCATATAGCAACAGATCCTCTAAGTTCGCGTTCAATTTATTGGATTGAAGACGAATGTTGCGTAATGGTGTCTACCGATTTGGCATTTATTAGCACTATGTTGGGTAAAGAATTAGGGCTTTCAGAGCGGGGGTTAGCGAGTTGGCTAAGTGGTTACCCTAATCCCGCGATATCACTTTTTGAACGGGTAAATGTGTTACCCATTGGTTACAGGCTTGAATTGTCTTTGTCAGATAAAGCTAAAGTCACTAAGTTTTGGGATATAGAACCCGATAATAAAATCACCTTAGCAAGCCAAACAGAGTATTCAGAACGTTTTGTTGAGTTATTGAGTGATAGCGTTAATGCTGCTTGTGATTCGCAGCAACAGGTAATTGCCTCTCAAATGAGTGGTGGGTTAGATTCCACTAGTATTACCGCTTTAGCCAATGACTATTTAAACAGTGTAGATAAAAAGGTACTGCCGTTATCGCATATTTATACTCAGTCTGAGAAATCTGATGAAAGTCAATTGGTTAGGGATATGTTGGATGTCTTGAAAATAGAAAAAAGCGTTCAAATGTCTGTTGATGAAGGCAAAGACCGAGACTTTTTAGCCTTGTATCCCACTGACTTAGAAAGTCCGGGAACCGTATTGTCACCTCGGTATGTAAAAGAGCTGGCCTTAGTTAAGAAGGCAGGGGCTGATGTGCTGCTTACGGGCAATGGTGGTGATGAAATGTGCTGGGGGCATAGCGCCGCCTATACACAAAGGTTTAAACAGGGGGATTGGCGAGTGATTACAGAGGTGCTTAAGGCATGTGATGCCATAGGTATGTCGAAACGTCAAACACTAACAAACTTATTTGTGAAACCTTTTGTGCCAGAAATAGTGTTAAAAATCCTGACACTTAATCGCAAAAACTCCAATGAACACAGCATGCCTATATGGTTAACCGATAAGGCTAAGTCGTTATCTATTGAAGAAACTCGCATTAATAATCCTTTTGATATAAACAAAGATCCTGTTGGGTATAACAGATATAGCAGTTTAAAAACAACTTCGACTTACAATGCGGTGCGTTCTTATGAAAAAGTGGCGCAACAATTTGGTATCGATGTTCGTCATCCGTTTTTTAATACTGCGATCGCCGAGTTTTCTTTTGCGATCCCTCCTAAGCAATTGATTCAAGGTCCTTATCCAAAGTGGCTTTTACGAAATGCCATGAGTGATAAATTACCAAGTAGTGTTTGTTGGAATCTTAAAAAAACCACATTCGACCAACATTTTGGCAATTTAGTGCGAGAAAACGCTAACGAGTTGCGAGAAGTTCTACAGGATCATCGCTTGGCCGATATGGGACTAGTTAACCAGTCGTTACTATTAGCTGAATTCGATAGAGTCGTGGCTAATCCAGATATTCCGCTACAGGTGGATTTGCTTTATGCCATTTTGACGTTTACTTGGTTAAAAACGCATTTTCCTGAATGATAGCTATAGAAAAAGCCATTGAATCAAAGAGGACACAGAGCGCTGCGCTACACAGAGTAAAGAAGAATTTGGGGAAGTATGAGTAGGTCAATCACATCACAATCATATGTTCAACTACTTAGATTTTAATTTTAGCTAATCTTTTCTCCATGTCCTCCGTGCCCACTTTACTTCAAATTTTTTGCCTTGTGTTTTTTCTGACTACAGCGTTAAAAGTGTTTGAAAATATTGCTGGAATTGGCGTTGATTTTTTCTAATGTAATGTATTCGCTGGTTGTATCTTTTGAATCGTTGATGATTTTATTTTGGTAGGTCAACCAGCAATGTGCGGCGAAAACCTCTTGGTTTTTTTTAACACCTATAACTAGGTGGCTTTTTGTGCCTAGGCGTTCTAACAGCGATTTTTGTACCATAGAGCGGCGTAAACAGTTAATTTTGACAAAATGATTCCGCCCAACACTTTCGCTTAATTTTATGAGTTGGCGTACCTCAGACAATGATGTATCGGTTGATTGTTGGGAGATATCCATTAGGTGGTGTCGCCAAAATCGAAACGGCAAATACGCAATCACCAGATGCCAATATATAAATGAACACCAAAGACGACAGACCATGAGTTTATGTTTAAGGGGCAGCGCCATCCATTTTATAAGGAAATTAGGCATCTTTTAAATGTGCTAACCCACACTTAGATAAGGCAATCATTAGATACTGTAAATCTTGTTCAACTTGGCCAGTTTCCACAGTGAATTTTTGGCTTAATGTGTCTGCGATTTCGCTACTTGATAGCCCTTTTTGTAGACTCTCAAGCATCAATGCGCCGATTTCGTTCAAGGTGTAATAATCGCCACTATCTGGCTCAAGTATTACCACTTCGTCTACTACTTTCTGTATAAGTAGGCCTTCTTTTAATACTAGATCCATTTTTAGTTCCTTTTAATTAGCTGGGACTTATACGTTATTTTTCTTGGGTTAATTTGCCATTATCTAGTTTATACACAACATCTGCTATTTCAATTAACGACTTATCATGAGATATGACAATAACAGTGTAGCGACTAAATAATCGCGTAAACTCATCTTTAAAAGATTGGCTAGAAAACTCATCAAGCATTGAGGTGGGCTCATCTAACAGCAGAATATGCGGTTCTAGTAATAGTGCTCGGGCCAGAGATATGCGTTGTTTTTGCCCACCTGATAACAAAACACCGCCTTCTCCTACTGCTGTTTGATACCCCTGTGGTAAATCTTGAATAAATCTATCAGCCCCAGAGGCTTGGCAGGCTTTGCTGATCCTTTCTGCAGAGGGAGCCACCACTCCATAAGTAATATTGTCCAAAATGGAGCCATTGCATAACAATACATCTTGCGAAACTAAGGCAATAGCGGCACGTACCGACGAGTTATTCATTTGGGCAATATCTTGATTATCGATTGAAATCTTGCCTTTGGTTGGCTCGAGAAATTTCATCAATAAATGCAGTAATGTTGTTTTGCCTCCGCCGTTTTTACCGTACAACAACATGGTGTGTTTTGCATCTAACGTAAAGGATAACGATTCAAAAACAGAGGGCTTATTCTTAAAAGCAAAAGAAACATTGTCGAAGCAAATATCGGCATTTTTGATTACTAAGTGTTGATTGGCACTTGACTGAAACTCAGATTCGACATGATAAAAGGTTAGCAATCTGTCTGATGCACCCATCACCTGTTGTATTTGCCCATATAAACCCGCTAATGCCCCTAAAGGGCGAGTAAAAATTAGTCCATAAAGCATCAAACTAATTAAATCAGGAATACTGATGTTGCCAGATTGAAAGCGAATAAAACTCAAGACAATCACAATTAACACAGCGATAGACGCCATAAATTGCACTAAAGGTGACAAAATTGCCTGTAGTTTTAATTGCTGACTGCGAAGCGCGAGTATTTCAGAGGTTTTGTGTTTGAATTTTTTTGACTCTGATGACTCACGATTAAAGGCTTTGATTAAAGAGATTGCGCCAATATTTTCACTGGCTAAAGCCATTGAATCTGCCTGATGTTGAATGAGAGCTCTAGAGATGGGTTGCATGCCGCGACTCACAAACTTCAAAACGATAAATATCGCGGGTACAAACACAATAATAAGTAAGGCAATGCTAGGTTCTATTGTAAACATCAAAATCGCAGCGCCAATTAACACCAACACGCTGGGTATTAGGTTGGTCAACACACTGGAAGCGAAGTAGCTGATTACGGCTAAATCATTACTCAACATAGACAACACATCACCACGTTTATTTTCTTTAAAGTACTGCATGGGTAATACTTGAATATGGTCATACAGTCGGCAACTCAGCTCTGCCATTAAACGCGCGCCGATTAAACTGACATTATAGGTGGACAAGAATCTCAGCAGTGCGTGTACCGCAAATAAGGCAATCCACAACAGTAAAATATAGATATGGGTTTGATTCATGCCGGTGGCATTGGAGATAAAATATTCTGAATACTGACCGGCTAAAAAAGGCACAGACAAGCTGACTAACGTTTCGCAAATCATAAGACACACCACATAAGCAAAGGCTTTTTTGTGTGCTTTGAATAGCTTCATGGCATATTCAAATTTAAGGGTGTTAAACATAATGCTAGTCAGTCCATTTACTTAAAATAAAAGATACGCAAAGAGTGTGCCTACTCAACTCAATTGATGGATTGACCTAGTTGAGTTCAAAGGATGTCAGAAAAACAAATTAAGGCGTTGTTAAAGTAGGGCTGTATATTACCTTGTTTCCAGTCAAAAAATAAAATGCTTGTCATGCAATTTTTATCAATAAATCAACTTTGCTTTTTTTTGTGTGTAAATATCGTTAATGTTAGCTGTATATATTTATTAATGAGATAAGCCCAATGCGTTTTGCTGTTATTTGCCTGTTAATGCTTTCTGTTCAGGTGTTTGCTTCTGACTCGAATAAACCAACTAGTGTCGAGGACTTTACTGCAAACATGTCGCAGCAAAGTGGTTTTTTTGACTTTTATTATCAAATTGAACAAGACAAAGTGTTCCTCAAGATTGATAAGTTTGATCAACCCTTTCTTTTTCAAAGCAGTCTGCCCCAAGGTATTGGTTCGAATGATATAGGTTTAGATCGCGGTCAATTGGGGGATACGCGACTCGTTAAATTCGAACGCTACGGCAATAAAGTGTTGTTAAAACAATTAAATACCCAATACCGAGCAAGCTCGTCTAACCTTGCCGAACAAGCAAGTATAGACGAAGCTTTTGCCGATTCTGTAATTGCTGGGTTTTCTGTAGTGGCGAGTGATGATGACGTGGTGGTGATAGATTACACCGACTTTTTGCTCTCAGATATTCACCAGATATCGCAACGATTGTCGGGTTCAAATCAAGGCAGTTATCGACCCGATGCGAAAAGAAGTGGGGTGTATTTAAAGCGTAGTAAGGCCTTTCCAAATAACACCGAATTAGAAGCTCTAGTGACCTTTGGTGGTTCTAAACCTGGGCAGTATGTCAATCAAGTTACCCCCGATCCCATTAGTATTTCGGTGCATTTGCACCATTCGTTAGTGAAGTTGCCAGATTCAGAATATCAACCCAGAAAGTTTGTACCTTTTTCGGGTTTTTGGTCTGTGGGCTATCAAGATTATTCAGTGCCCATCGAAGACAGCATGAGCAAAGCGTTTATCCCTCGTCATCGCTTAACTAAAAAACAACCTAACGCACAGGTTAGTGAAGCGGTGGAACCTATAGTCTATTACCTTGATCCGGGTATCCCTGAGCCTGTTATGAGCGCCTTAAAAGACGGTGCATTATGGTGGGATCAAGCATTCAGTGCCATAGGTTACAAAAATGCCTTTCAAGTTAAGGTGTTACCTGAAGAGGCAGACCCTATGGATGTACGATATAACGTGATCCAGTGGGTGCATAGGGCTACACGAGGTTGGTCTTATGGTTCTTCGGTGATTGACCCTCGTACTGGGGAAATCATCAAAGGGCACGTTACTTTGGGTTCATTGCGGGTAAGGCAAGATTATTTAATCGCTTTAGGTCTAACTAGCCCTTTTAGTGCTGATGGTAAATCCGATGAGCAAGTCGATACCTCTAAACAAAAGGCCATGGCATTGGCGCGTATTCGTCAGCTTTCAGCCCACGAGGTGGGGCACACTTTAGGCATCGCCCACAACTTCGCCGCTAGCGAATATGGCCGTGAATCGGTTATGGATTATCCCCATCCTTTAGTGAGCATTAAAGACGGAAAAATTACTTTAGATAACGCTTACGATGTGGGAATGGGTGAGTGGGATAAATACGTCGTGGCCTATGGATATCAAACTTACAGCGACAAAATCAAAGAACATCAAGGACTAGAGCAGTTAGTTGCTGCAGCCAGAGAAAAAGGCTTTAGGTACCAATCTGATCCAGATGCCCGCCCATCCAACGCGGCTAATGTAGAAGGACATCTTTGGGACAACGGCGCTGATGCGATCAGCGAATTAAAGCGGATCAGCGAAGTGCGAAAAGTCGCCATGGCTAATTTCGGGCTTAAAACCATTCAGTCTGGTGCCACATTGTCTTCTTTAGAAGAAACCTTTGCGCCTATTTATTTGTTACATCGTTATCAACTAGACGCCGTTGCAAAAGTGATTGGTGGGGTGAACTATGAATATGAACTAAAAGGAGATTACTTTGTTGCTAAAGGAGTTGAAGTGATTGCTGCAGAACAGCAAAAACACGCTATAACAGCGATGTTAGAGACTCTAAAGAGTGAGTTTTTGAGTATTCCCACTACGTTGACACAATTGATTACCCCTAAAGCTTACGGCGAATATCGCAACCGAGAAAGTTTTAAGGGGCGCACGGGATTAACGTTCGATCCTATTAGCGCTGCCGAATCAGCTGCAGCTTATAGTCTTAATTTGTTGTTAAAAGCCGAGCGCCTTAACCGTGTAGCCCAACAAAAACAACAACTTAAAGATGCACCTGATTTAGGTTATTTAATGAATCGTTTGTTTAAACAAACCATTAAGCATGGCACCAATAAAGCCCATCCTCAGCTAAGCAATCGAGTAAACTATTTAGTGTTAGATCAGGTAGTAAAAGCCATGCAACAAGCAAACTTGGCGCCTGAAGTGCGGGGTGAAATAGAAACAAACCTGGTTGAATTACATAAGTGGTTCAAAAACAATAAACGCAACGCACACAACGCTGTTATGGCCAGGCAATTAGAGCAATATTGGCGAGTAGGCGAGTGGAAATCTCAATTTAAGGTAAAACCTTTACCTCCGGGATCACCAATTTAGGAGACAGTTTTTTAAGTTGAAGCGTTTTAAATGAAGGTTAATTGTTAGTAGGTAGTAGATAGCTGGCGTAATCGATTTTTGGGAACTATTATTTCCATCAATTCAGTCAACGTTGCTGAAGAAACCTATTTAAACTCAATTTTTTGATAAGGGAATATCCGTATGAAAGTAACTTCCAACCTGTGTCTAATTTTAATTGTTTTGTTGCTGCTTGGATGCGGGGGCTCTGGTGGTTCCAAATCAAGCCCAACGCCTACTAACTTAGCACCTAGTGTTGATGCGGGGGATGTGCAGAGTGTCAGTCCTAATTCTGACGTGACTTTGTCTGCCTCCGCAACCGATAGTGATGGCTCTATTGTTAGTTATTCATGGACCCAAACTGTTGGTGATGCTGTATCAATGAGTGGGGCAGATAGTAGCTCGTTAAGTTTTACTGCTCCTTTGGTTTCTAGTAATACAACCTTAACTTTTAGACTTACCGTTACTGACAATGAAGGAGCAACCTCAACTGATACTGTCAATATAAATATTGAAGTAATGAATGACGCCCCTGTTGTTGAAGCTGGAACTGATCAAACGGTTGAAGGTAACACCCTTATTAGCCTCAATGGTTCGGCTAGCGATACAGAAAGTGAAGTTACGGTTGTATGGACGCAGATCAGCGGCACTAACGTAGTTCTTTCAGATAATACCGTACTCACCCCTACTTTTATGGCACCACAAGTTACCTTTTCTGAGGAGCTTATATTTAGTCTTGTTGCCACCGACAATCAGGGAGCCACAACCGAAGATTCGATTAGCATTATCATCACCCCTCCTGTAGTCAGCGATACACTTGTGCCTACTGGAACATGGCGAGCAGAGCGTCTAACCGTTGATTACGACGCCAATGGAATTGCAGAAGGTCGAATTGAGCTTGATTATGACACCGCAAATAGAATTGTTCTTATACAGCAAAACTACTTAGACGATGGGTTTGAAGACCACCCATTGTCAATGTCTGCTGGTATGTTTAGGGGATTTCAGGATGAATCAGTTGAATCTGAGATAGTGTATGACAATTCGAATCGAATAATTGAGCAAACCCAGGTTCAGGGAGCACAAGCGCTAGATCGATTTTATGAATATGCAGAAGATCTTGTCGTAAGTAAGATGACAATAGTCAGTTATTCAACAAGTGAAGAAAATCCTTTTGAATATACTTGGACAATAGCCCCTGTTTATTCCGGCAATTTCGTACAATCTTATGAGGCTGAAAAAAACTCAGAACTGATTCGAGACTTTAATGGCACCCTTACTTACGATGAACAAAATCGCGTGATATCTGAAGTTGCCCAGTATCAAGACGATGAAAGGTTAGTGACCTACGTGTGGAATAGTAATAATACTCTCGCCGAATTGACAGTAACCTATGACACAGAGCTGATAAACCAAACAATTTACACCTATGGTAGCGATGGTTCTATGTCATCCATTGTATCTAATACACCTACCTATACTGCAAAATTAGTGACAACCACATTCAGTTACAATACCGCAGGTTTGTTGGTCCTAATCGAAGAAGATTTAGATAGTGACGGAAATGTTGATAAAAAAATCGAAATTGTGTGGGAGCAACAACCTTGTGTACTCAGTGGTGGTTGGGGCCCAGAGACTACTGAAGTAGCGGCGCAGTTTAATATTCCTGCTTTAGAATCTTTACCTGAAGGAACTGAACTAGGCACAAATTGGGCATGGAATTCTATTTACTGCCAATAATTGATTAAAATGTATCTAAGGTTGCGACAATTGACGGATGCTCGTCATATTGACGTTTAATTGATAGTAGATAGTAGATAGTAGATAGTAGATAGAAGGGCATAAACTAGGGGTTTATGCCCTTTTTAAATCGAGATGCTTTAGCCGCGGTAACCGAAGAGTTTATGTTTGATAATTTCTTCGGCAATACCGTCTGGCAAGCTGTCTTGCCATTCACCCTTACCAGTAGCGAGCTGCTTAAGGATTTGACGCGAATAGATATTAAACAAAGCGGGGTCGCTACATTCAATTCCGTGAAGGAAACCATTTTCTAATAAATGGCGATACAAAAAGCGTAAATGTTCTGGTACTTTTACATCAGTAAATTCGGTTACTTCGCCTTCTTCATTCATTTCTGGGTAAATAAACAATCGGGTATTATCAGGAAACAACTTACCAAATCCTTCTAAAATACCGCCTTCAACACCTCGATAAAAGTTCTCATCGAATATCTGTTTTACATTGACCATACCCATTACTATGCCAATTTGTAATTGTGTAAATTGGCGGAAGTAAGCTCTAAGAGAGAAGTATCGGGTGTAATCCGAGACCATTACGTTGTAACCCAGTGAGTTTAATAATTGCACTCTGGCTACAATGTCACTTTCTGGTACTTTTGCGTCGTTTCCGTGCACGTCATTTAGGGATATTTCGGCGATGGCAATGGTGTTGCCTGGTTCGACACCCGCTAGGGTAGAAAAAGAGTTTTGCCCCTGCTCAATCATGTCTACATTTAATTTAGTGACAGGTCGGAACGAGCCACGAATTGTGAGAACATTCTTTTTGTATAGCATCTCGGCTGGCACTGCCACACTGCCGTCGGGTCTAAACATGATGGCACGTGTTTTCCAACTACGGATTAGATGAATGTTTTTGGTTCTGTTGTCGATATCTTCAAAGTACGGGCCTTCAAATTCAATTGAATCAATTTCAATTCGATTGGCTTTCATGCCATCAGTTAATGAATCAATAATTTGTTTGGGGTTTTCAAAATAATGGTAGGCGGCGTAAATAAGGTTAACGCCCAGCACGCCTAGCGCTTGCTGTTGTGCTTCGGCATTGTCATCCAACATCCTGACATGTACTGTAATATTTGAAGGCTTTGCACCAGGGTACATTTGCACACGAATTCCACACCAAGCGTGGCATTCGTTTTTGCGATTAAAGCTTTTTGCAGCGACAGTAGCTGCATACGCAAAATAGCGAGATGACCTAGAACGTATCTCACCGACTCGGTCTACCACCAGATCAAACTCTTGCTCCATCATCGCCTTTACACGGGCTCGACTCACATAACGTCCGTCTTCTTGTACACCGTATATGGCATCTGAAAATTTCATATCGTAAGCAGACATGGTTTTGGCAATGGTACCCGCTGCCGCCCCCGCCAAGAAAAATTGTCTTGCAACTTCTTGACCTGCGCCGATTTCGACAATAGTGCCGTATTTTTTCTCATCAAGATTTAAACGTAGTGCTTTTTGAGTTGTGGTGCGGGAACTGACACTACTGCGAGATTTGATATTTTTATCCATGATTTCTCCTAATGAAGCGGGCAATGAACGAATACCACTATTGTAGCCTTTTTTCGTCACGGCATTAATCTAAATTTTCATCATAGAAGCGACTAATTCATTGAATAATATGACGAAATGGTTAATGAAAAGTTAAAAGCTAAAAGTAAGGTAAGGCAGTAGTCATATAAAAACATAAAAAACACTATGAACATGGATAATAAAGTAGAAAAACTAATTCTCCCCAAAGGAAAGTGCGCTAAATAGTCTCGTAGAAAAGTGCTAACTAAACATCTTAACCAACAGTATTAACACCAAGCGACTTTGCTAGTCGTCTTCAAAATGCCTAGAGCCGGTTTGCAATTCAAGTATAGGATTGCTTTAAATCAACCTACAGACGTCACTATGGGCTCAGTGAACAAGCTAATTCAAATAAAAGAAATAACATCGCAATAAGCAATTTATTCGTATATTTGAAACCTCCCCCGAGTCATCCTTGCGAAGGCAAGGATCTCCATCACTCTAGCCAAATGCAAAGCTATCCTACTCAGCTAATATTATATTTAAAGTGTATTTTAAGTGCTCAGTTGAAAAGGAATTCAATGATAATGAAACAGCCAAGTGTTTACATCATAACAAACCGTCACAATACAACCTTATATATCGGTGTAACCAGTAATTTGGTTAAACGTATTTACCAACATAAAAATAAATTGGTAGAGGGCTTTAGCGCTCAGTATAACCTCGATAAGTTGGTTTATTTTGAGTGCTTTGAAGATATGGAAAATGCGATCACTCGTGAAAAAAGGTTAAAGGTGTGGAAAAGAGATTGGAAAAACCGGCTTATTAATGAGATGAACCCAAGTTGGAAAGACTTGTACCCAGATTTGATAGGTTGAGATGGGTTGAGTTTGGTAAGCTTTTTGGGAGGTCCTTGCTTTCGCAAGGATGAAGGGAAGTTGTTTCAATCAAAATAACGTCTAGCTCAACGTTCAAAACAGTCGTACAGATTGTAAGAATAATTATTGAGTGATTACTTTTCTCTATTGCCAAATATTTGTGCGTTAACAGCGCAAATGGTTTCCACTGCGAGTGATGCCCAAGATTATTCCAGTTTGGTCGAACGCAATTTCTACTGCATCACCGCTGCTGATCTGTGAGTCTATTTGCCGCATTTGGCTTAGCGCAGCTATTAAATCATTGGATATTTGTAACACTTGGTTATCGCAGCTTTTCAACCGCCACCCTTCATCAACAAGTTGCAGAACTGCCTTGGATTTGTGGTGTGCTGCATAGGTTTGTTTTTGTGCTAAATAGTTCTTGTAATGTTCAGCATGGCGATTATTGATACTGTCAGAAAAACTTTCAGGCTCGACATCCAAAGTATGCAGTTGTGCAACTTGGTATTGATAATGTGTGGATACTTGGTCAGCTTGTTGCAGCAATAACAAATTAATCAATAACAAGGTACTGGCAGCCACAGCAACATAGCTAATACGTTTAAATATATAAGCGGTACTTTGCTTGTCTTGTTGTTGAGTCAATACATGGCGTTTAATTGATGTAGGGGCCGCATGTTGACTTTTGCGTCTAACATAAAGTCGCTGTAGTGCCTCATCTGATTTTGGGTCTGGTTTACTCATGCTGCTCTCCACACTGTTTACTTAGTACCTTGCGAATATTGTGTTTCGCGTATCTCAGTCTGCTTTTGACGGTTTCTAACGTGCAATGAGTTATGCTGGAAATTTCCTGCAAGGAGAAGCCTTCTTGTTGCAAACAAAATGCCTCTCTTTGTTCAAACGCCAAGGAAAGTAGTGCCTTGTCAAACATGAGACTAATATTCTCATCATTCAGGCTCACCTCGACACATTGCTCATCGTCAAGTAATTGTTCGATTTCACTATCACTGTTTTTGTTGCTACGAAACTCGTCAATTAACTGGTTGCGAGCCATCGTAAATAACCAAGCTTTAAACTGTCCGGATTGTTGGTATAAATGCTTTTTTTCTATCACTTTCAACCAAGTTTTTTGGCAAATATCCTTAGCCATAGTTGGGTCAGAAAGGGTTAACACAAAGTGAAACAAATCATCACCACAGGTATCGTACAACTTGGTGAGCAAAGCCCGGTCACCGGACTTTGCATAGCGCATCATAAGATTTTCATTACTGGTTCGATCAAATAATTTCGATTTTAAGGTTAACGCAAAACTCATAGACGCTCCTTAATTAGCAGTACTCAAAATAGTTGGCACATAGGCTGTTTTCTTTATCCCTAATGTGTATATATCATGTGGTGACAAAGTAGTTAACTTGCCAATTTAAAGTCTAACATGACCATCATGCCATCTTGAGCCTGCGCTTTACCAGCCTGAATATTCGGTTTGTACTTCCACTTTGCCAAGGCCCGTTTAGCCGCTTGATTAAATGTTCTTTTGGGCTTGGAGTCTAATACTTTAATATTGCTGACAGTTCCTGATGCCGTAATTGAAAAGCTTAGCTTTACCCAGCCTTCGACACCATCTTTGGCAGCAGTCGTTGGATATTTAGGCTCTACTCTAACTATGGGGCGAGCGTCACCGCCGCCAGAATCAAAGGTTGGATTGATTTGAGTCTTAATTTTAGGCGCGCCGAAACTTGATATGAGTGAGTTTGGATCAAAGCCAGTATTAGGATCGGACTCTGTTACTCTCGCAATTAACTTGGGTTGAGGTAAAGGAACCGGCTTAGGTTTGAGTTTTATTCTCTCAACAAGCGGTTTTTCCTTGATGTCATAGGTTAATGTAATGGGTGGTGGAACAGTTACTTCAATTGGTTGAATTTGGTCACTCTCAATCAGTTTTTTCATGCCAACAAATAACGTAAATGTAATGGTGATGGCGACGATAGCAATGACTAGATATTTATTTAGGTTAAAATGTAGTGTATTTTGCGCTGGTAGAATGTGCATAGAATTTCTCCGTTGGTTCATTTGAGTAACGAATCACAATGAATAAAGGGGTTAAAAATTTTTAGACTTTGCTGCGCCGCGGGTCAAAAAACAAATAATCACTAAATGCCTTGTTCTTTGATTGTGTTTTTAAATGGGGTTATTTAGAGTAAGCGTAATAGATGGATTCTTGAGCGGAGTTTTGACAATCTGCGCAAATATTGCGGCCGTTAGTGCGCTACATATTATTATATGCTCTACATATCATGGCTTGATGCTAAAACGCCAATGACTGGCCTAGTTGGAGCTCCATATTAGGTTCAAAAATATGCATGTCGATTCAAGTAATATTTCTTATTATGCACAGCCATCTAGACTATTCCCTCAATTAAATGGGTATTGGTTTTATTTTCTGTCATTGTTCTTAATTTTAGTTTTGATTTTGATTTCAAATAAAGCTTCGGCAGCCAAATTTGTTTTTGCGGCAGCCGAAAAAAGTAATCCTACCTCATACCTATCCAATCAAAAAAAGAGAGGTATATTGGTTGATGTAATAACCGAAGTATTTTCGCGGTCAGGTCACACTGTAGAAATCTTGCTTATGCCGTGGGCTAGGTGTCTTAGAGAGGTCAAAAACGGCAGCGTTGATGGAATATTTTCTGTATACAAAACACCTGAGAGAGTGATTTTTTTAAGTTACACCGACGAAGTGCTTATAACGCAAGTACAAGCATTTTTTGTGACTTCTGACTCTAGTATTAGTTTCGACGGTGATCTTCGTAAATTGGCAAATAAGTCGATTAGCATTATCAATCAAACTAGCTATGGCCCCAGATTAGATTCGGCACTAGAAGCGGGAGTGTTTAATTGGGTGAGTCAAGCACAGAGTTCTCAAAGCAACGTTAAAAAGTTGTTGGCAGGTCGTGTTGATTTAATTCCCTCTTATCGACATGTTGCACTTAGTACAGCGAAATCACTAGGAGCGAGTGCAAAAATAAGGCAGTTATCTCCTGATATAGAAGCCATCCCAAGCTACCTTGCATTCACAAATAAACGAGACTTCAGTAAGGCCATTGCAGAATTCAATCATGTACTAGCGTCAATGAAAGAAGATGGAAGTTACGACAAAATATTCAATAAATACCTCTTTTAGTCATGCTTTTTTTCCATCTATTAGATTAAAATTTAAATTGGCATGAAACTTAATTGGGGGCAGTTCAGTTATTAGGTTCGTCAACTTTTATGTTTCTTCACGATATACAGCTCAATAGCGGAAATTGCTGATCCTTGATATAAATAATCTTCCCTTCATACCGCTTAAACAATTGTAACGAAGTTATACCAATCCATCCTAACAATTGATCGCTCAGCGAGATTTAAAATCACCTAATCAAGGCGCTCGAATGAAGCAATAGTTATTCTATTGTAAGTTCGAGCAACGCAGAGTAGGTGCTTTTAAACCTCGCCCAAAGGGAGAACACCAGCGACTTTCTCTCTTCGTTCTAGTCCTTTGAA
>NZ_JBDVXF010000004.1:0-146757 GCF_039964565.1 Paraglaciecola sp. | reverse complement strand
TATTTTGTTATTTCTAAATCAATTCCACAATAGTATGGATGTGTATTAGTATAAAAGTTCATTGAGCTTCTCCGTTTTGGTTTTGTCACCTATCAGAGTAGCCGAAAAGTTACGCTGATTGGGGAGGCTCAATGAGTATCATGATGGCTGATTGGACGTTGGATTTTCCCGCAATTCAAACCACGTTGCTTCGAAGCCAAATACGTTATTCTGGCTCATGGGGTATTGGTCAAGAGTGTTCTGGCAGTTTAGATCCAGGTTCGATTTCTAACTGGGGCAACAATTTCGAAAGCAATGAATACTGGAATGGCGATAATTTACAATTGCCCGGAGGTAATGGTGCAAAATTGCTGGAAAATAATGGTTACCTAGCATCAAGTAGCACCTATAAACGCGTAACACAATCTAACTGGAAGTTTAGCTGTTTTAATCGTGCAGATGGTTTAGGTGAGGGGTTTATTGGTTTTTCACCGGATGGACTTAAATATACTTTTGATAAGCTTAGACTTATCAGTGCGAAACCCATTGTCAGAGACTATAAACCCACCGCCCGTTACAACGCGTTTATGCTGGCCACTAGAGTAGAAGACCGTTTTGGTAACTACATCAATTATAACTATACTGGCAGTAATTTAACGTCTATTACTACCAACGACAGTCGTACCGTGACTTTCAGCTACAACCATCCAACTCAGTCTAGTTTGATTACATCCATGGCTTTCAATGGCAGAACATGGAGTTATCAATATTCCAGCTCTGCACCTTACTCACTTTTATCAGTCACTAGACCTGACGGTAAGTCTTGGACTTATGACCTTGATGATTTAGCTTATACGTTGCCTCCTAGCATGACATCAACGCCAGACGGTAATGGTAATACCGTGTATCAAGATTGTGCAATAATGGCAGGTAATACAGGGTATTCCGTTTCATTGACCCATCCAGATGGCATGACGGGTACTTTCACGTTCGCGCCGCAAATGCATGGTCGCAGCAATGTCACTGAATATGGTAACGGCACAGGTGGGCCCAATATACAGCCCATCCAATCCCGTTGCTATCCCAATCATGCATTGGTAGAAAAAACCTTATCAGGTGCGGGGGTTTCGGCGCTGACGTGGGACTATACCTATTCGGGTAACATTGGAACTTGGACAACGACTACGCCTAGTACAACTCATCAGCTTCCTAGCAGTGCACCAGTAAACCGCGAAAACCATAAATCGACCACAGTCGAAGCGCCAGATGGTAGTAAAACGATTTACTATTATAACCGTGATTTCAGTAGTTTTAAGGAAGGTAGCCTCATCGTTGTAGATGTTTACGATACGAATGGCTCGACTTTATTGTCTCGCACTGAATCTGATTTTGTGGCAAGTCCGGCCATAGGCAGCGATGAAGTATTGTTCGAAAATAGCGCTCCGAGCAAACAACGTATTATGCAAAGCAGCAGTGTAGTGAGTAAGGTAGATGGCTCAACCAATACCTTTACGACCACTTACAATACTTTTGACATCTTTGGTTACCCGCAAATCACCAGCGAATCCAACAACTTTAACGGTAATACCCGCTATACCAAAAACTACTATGTTCATGATACGACTAATTGGTTAATTGGCCTGCCTAGTTATACTCAAGTGTCGAGTAACGGCAGTAGTTATAAAGAAACTAGCAAAACAACTTACCATAGTGCGACAGGCAGCTATAAATCCTTACCCAATTACCATTATGCCTTTGGGCGTTGGTACAAACGAAACGAGACCTATCATACATCAGGCATTCAAAAAGGCTTACCTAATAAGGTCAGCTACAATGGAACAAACCGCTGGGTGTACTATTCCAATTACAAAAGGGGGATCGCACAAACCATTCGTTCACCGCAGAGCCTTAGTACTTCTAGTCAGTATGCGTATAAAGTGGTTGATAACAATGGCTGGGTAACCAAACAAACTGACTTTTTAGGTGAGTGTATTGAGTATGGTTATGACAGTTTAGGGCGGATGGATTTGGTTGACCCTTGTGACAGTAGTTGGCTTAACACCAGTATCAGTTATTCCACTACTAGTAGCAGTGAAGGTTTAACTGCCGTCACCTCTGGCATGGTCAAACAAGTCATAGACAAAGGTAATTATCAAAAACTGACTTACTTCGATAGCCTTCTGCGCCCAGTGATAAGTAAAGAATGGGACACAAGTATCAGCTCCACTGCACGCTATACCCGCCAAACCTTTGATGCGCTAAACCGTCCAATTTATCAAAGTAAACCTTATCAGTCTCACTCTACCCCTTATGGTGTCAGCACCACCTATGATGGATTAGGCCGCACCAAAACCTTGGACGACAACACCACATCCGGCAGCATAAGTTATAGCTACTTATCCAACAACCGAGTACAGGTGAACGATAATAAAGGCAATATTACGACCACTACGTACCTAGCTTATGGTGCGCCAGAGCAAAGTATGGCCACTACGATTGCCTCACCTGAAAGTGTTACCACAGCGATAAATTATAATGTTTATGGCAACATCACTTCCGTCAGTCAAGGCGGAAAAACCGAAAATAGGGTGTACGATACATACCAGCAATTATGTAAAACCCTTAGAAATGACGTAGGCAGAACAGCCTATTTTTATGATGCGCTGGGGCTGCTGTCGTGGCAAGCATCGGGTAATTCGGTCAGTACCTCGACGACTGCTTGTGATACCTCCGTAGATGCACAAGACAAATCCAGCTATACCTATGACAACCTGGGTAATATCAAAACCATTAACTTTGGCGACACCAGCCCAGACAAAACCTACGCCTATGATAAAAATAGCCGCCTTGAAACATTGACCGCAGGCTCAGTGGTTACCGACTACGAATACAACAGTGCCAACCTAATTGAAAAAGAAACACTGAATGTCGATGGGCAAAGTTTCGTGCTTGATTATGTATACAACAGTACCGGTAATTTAACGAACACCATATATCCAAGTGGTGCCAATATCAGCTATGTACCTAATGCATTGGGTCAAGCCAAGCAAGCAGGGAGTTATGCCACTAATGCTACGTACCATGCTAATGGCATGCCTAAGTCTCATGGCTATGGTAACGGGTTTGCGCATACATCTACACAGTACAACTCCGGACTGCCCAACACTTTTTACGATAAGAAAAGCACAACCTACGCGCTAAATCATGGCTTTACTTATGATGCGAACAACAATGTTACTTTCTTAGATGACAAGGTGAATAATGCCTATGACCTACAGATGACTTTTGATGGGCTAGATAGACTCAACCTCATCACTGACAGCTACTCTGGCACAGGTGATGTTAATTACGACACCCTTGGCAACATTACCTATTACAAGATAGGTAGCCAAACCATTACCTATCACTATAACAGTGACAAGCAACTTGATTATACCAGTGGCAGTAAAAGTTATAACTTTAGCTACGACGACAAAGGCAACGTAACCGATAATGGTACACGTAGCTTTGAGTACAACACCGCCAATCAAATGGTGGACTCAGATGGCTATGAGTACACCTATGACGGCAACAACAAGCGAGTCATGGAGGACGGTTCAAGCGGTACAGCAAGCTATTCGTTCTATGGCAGCAACGGCAAGCTGATGTATCGAAATGTCAATGGTCAACATATTGATTACTATTATTTGGGCGAAAAACTGGTCGCCAACAAAAAAGGGAGCACGGTTACCTATCTGCACAGTGACTTCCTTGGCAGCACCGCTGCGGAGTCAAACACCAGTGGCACAGTCACAGACAGGCTCCACTATCAGCCTTTTGGGTAAAGTATAGAAACGCCTAAAGATGACATCGGTTATACCGGCCATAAGTTTGATACTGACTTAGGGTTAAGTTATATGCAGGCACGATACTATGATCCAGTGATTGGGCGGTTTTATAGTAATGACCCTGTTGGGTTTAATAATGTTCATAACTTCAACCGTTATGCTTATGCAAATAATAACCCGTACAAATATACAGATCCTGATGGCAGGGATGCCAGCCTTGCGGCAAAAGATCCTATGTTCACAGACCCTAGTGATGTTCAACCCGCACCACGGGTTATTAGTGTAAATCAGTTGGCACTGAATAATGCGATTGGCTTAGCTCTTGGGGGAAGAGGTGCATTACTGAAATCGCCTACTATTGCCAGTCTAACTACTAGAGCGACTGAAATTCATCAAGCAGTACCAATAGCAACTCAGACAAGAACAACAGTAGCAGTTGCTGAAACATCTCAAGGAATAAGAGTGGTTAGTTCATCGGAACCAAGACTTAGACCAGCTCAGAGACAAATGCTACAGAAAGGAGAAATTGAAGGTAAAGGTCAAGGTCATGCAGAAGTGACTGCTGTAAGTGCAGCAAAAGCTGGAGGATTAAACCCAATTGCAGTTGCTGCAAGTCGGCCTATTTGCTCTAATTGCCAGAGCTTTTTAAAGAGCGAACAGATTAAGCCAGCAAGTGAACTCAAAAATAAATAAAAGTGAGCAGTAAATGGAACAAAGGTTTGACGAAGGTCTTCTGAAGCAGAAGCTAGATAAGCTTGAATTTTGGAAGCAAATAATCTTTTTACTGGTGATTTGCCAGAGGATGATTCCAAACTTTAGGGCGTTTAGCCGTGAGACTGGATTTACTGGCGAGCAAATACTTAACAGTTTATTGAATAAAGCTTGGAATAACCTCAGTGCTGGTATCATATTCGACAATCTATCAAAAGAGGCAGATATTGCCGAATCATTAGCCCCTGATACGGAAGATTTTGATTCGATTTTAGTTTCTTCTGCACTAGATGCAGCCGTCGCGACCAGCCTTTTAATGAAGTCTTTTTGTGATGGTGAAACGAACACGATAGTAACTGGAGCGGCATTGATTAGAGACTCAGTTGATATGTATGTGCAAGTTATTGAAGATATGGATCCAAATTCAGTTGATATTGAAATGCAAATTTTGAGTCATGAGTTGATGCAAAATGAACTTCGACTTCAACGAGAAGCTATCGAATTCCTATCTTCTATCACCGATGATATATCAATATCCTTCAAAGAAACCAAAAAGAAATGGTTTGGAGTCAAAGCCAGTTGTCTTGGACTTGATGATTAATCAATATTTATAAAGGCTATCAGCTATCGTTTTTTGAATCCAAAGCCTCGCCCTCGCGGGGCTTTGTGTTGTTTTTAAAAATTGAGTTAAATTTGGAGAAAGGTCAGCTAAGATAAAGCAATGTGATTGAAACCCATCTATAAAAACATGGCTAAAAGGATTGTGAATGGAGCCGGAAAAAATTTTGGACAAGTTGCTTCTAGGATTAGGAGAAGATATCGGCAGTACATTGGGTCTTAATAAGACTCAAAAAAGTCTGCTAAACAAAGCATTCAACGGTATTTTTGAATACGCTAAGTTTAAGGTTGACCCACATGGTCACAAAGCTTTAACTTCAAAAGTAAACCAAGCCATTATCGGTTCAAAGATTGCGTTAATTGAAAATGCACTGCAAAAACACAACGAATTAATTTTGGAAAAGCTGGAAACAGTTGATAGTTCTGAGCTAGCACTTTATGAGCTAAACAAGCTAATCAACTCGCCAACTATTGAGTCATTTATCAGTCTTGTTGTAGACGCATCGAAAGAAAGTGCATTAATCAGCACTCCTAAAAAGAAAAAAGCAAAATCTCATTATTATGAAGGGGCCAGTTGGTGGCACAGGTTTTGTGAGCACTTAGACAAAAAGTACGAAGACTGGCGTCATGATTTATTCGCCAGAGCGCTATTTTTAGAACAACAAAATGAAGGATCTATAAGTTATTCCACATTATGGCAAATCGCTATGTTGCCTCCAGAACAATGGGAAGAGCTTGAACAGTATAGAAGTTTAGCGGCAGAGCTATTTGTGGATGGTGAATTTTATGGCTTTGTCATTCCCGGCACGTATTCAGTCCGTTCGGCAATAGATTTTTCTTATTGTAGTGAGAGACGCTTCCTCAATGACCTCATTTCATCTATGGAACATGACAGGCATATCGACGATACGGGGGTAATTGGTTTGCCAAAAGAAGCTGAAATTCTTATTAAATACGGTAATAAGCAAAAGGTCATGTATCTGAGTGATGAGTATGAAGACCCTCAATTTGACGAGGTAGAAGGTACTCCATTGCAAAATCAGGTTAGGTTCTTTTGCAGTAAGTTATCGCGAATCGGAGAGGAACTACTTGATCTTGCAACGGATGTTAGCCCAAACCCGGATAGCGTAAGGATAATAGAATTAGGTTTAGACAATCTTGGTGAAGAAGGCGTTTACTTTAAAGACAAGTAAGCAATAGATTTATAGCGGATATAAATGGAGTCTATTATTTGAATCCAAAGCCTCGCACTCGCGGGGCTTTTTGTTGTTATCAATAAAATGCTTCTATAACATTGAATAATAAATGGCATTAACGAGTTTAAATATATGGAAAGCTACTTACAGATAACATTGATTTTTCTATTGCTCTTTAACGTTGTTATTAATTTTATAATAATCAAAAGAGATGACTTTGAAGTAACACAAAAGATAGGCCAAATAATAGCAGTCTGGTTGTTTCCAATCATTGGAGCGACAGGCATATGGTTATTTTATAAGAGTATAGATAAGCCAATTACAAAGCCAGCCAGTTTTGCCAAACGATCTGAAGGGAGTAACTCTTGGCAAGATACGCCTTAGTATTGAATCCAACTGAATCGCCTCGCCCTCGCGGGGCTTTGTTTTTCAGGCTCAGGTGGCTTAGGTTTTGTTTTCAAGTAACAGCGGCTCAATGAAAAAATCCGTTTGGTGCCAAATTCAAAAGGTTGATCTGCTCTGGGCTGAAGCCGTGGCGAAGGAGTTCAAAGTCTTTCATCTGCACCTGAGCTTTTTGGCCCTCGCCAATAACTTGATAAAGGCTACCACTGGCTGTTTTTACCAAATTGATGTCTAAGTTGGCTTCCATGATTTGTGAAGTGCAAACATAGTCATCTTTTGCAAATCGGCAGGTTGGATCATCAACAACAATTCCCCACAAAACTTCCCCTATCAACATCTCTTTTTCGACTATTGAAACGATTTGCCAGCTTGAGATTATGGTATTCATAAGTCGATCCTAGAAAATTTTAAGATGACTTATGATAGAAAAATATGGATTAAAAACATATCAAATGCGTGGATCTAATCCTGAGTTTTTTCAGGTTAAATTCGCCACTATGATCTTCGACATGAGAAGATCATGCTGTAGATCACCTTCATTATTTAACCAATTAATAAATAGATTATTATTTAAATATGACCGCTAAAAAAGACTGCGGCTTTTAATA
The DNA here is from genome assembly GCF_039964565.1 of Paraglaciecola sp. Taxonomy (GTDB): domain Bacteria; phylum Pseudomonadota; class Gammaproteobacteria; order Enterobacterales; family Alteromonadaceae; genus Paraglaciecola. The sequence continues at coordinate 139,416 of NZ_JBDVXF010000004.1, read as the reverse complement.
CGGAATTGTGCGTTTTCTTAACTGGATTAACTCGCTATTTAATATGAATTAACGCGCTATTTAGGCTGGAATATGCAATTGCATATTCCAGTAAACTAGCAATGCCATTCCATATTATTTAACGCAATAATCCAGTTAATCAAGCGCGGCTTTCCAATAAAGTAACGCATCAGTATAAATATTAATTTTATGAAAAATATCTTGGATGAAAATAGATGATCTCAAAAATTGAGTTCTAGGCTGTTTTGATGACGGGCTAGATATATGAGTTTTGTTTTGGCGGTTTCTTCAGTTTGATCTTCAGCAACACATTTATCGGCAATATTTCGTATGAAACTAAGCTTTTCAATCAGCATATCTTTGCTATCAATTTGAGCAAAATATTGTGGAAGCTGTGGGGAATTTTCATTAGATAAATGAAGTTGAAGTAGCTGAAAAATATCCCAAACAAAATCGGTATGGTAACGTAGTGCAAAAGTTATCATGAAAGTGCGATAGAGACATAATAAGAGCTGTTCGTTGTTTTTTTCACGATACTTCAATTGGCAGTTACCAGACAATAAAGCCGCCAAACCATGTACTGAGTGCATTGTTTCTAATTGATCATCACTTAATGACAAGTCCCAATTGTTAGTAACATAATTAGTAGTCAAAGCCATCAATTGTTCATCGTCAATGCTAGGTCCCATATACCTGTTATAGATCTGGCTAGATTTTGGCTTTACGTTTTCCACTCTTGTGTACAAAAGAAAATGCCAAAATAAATTATCTAGTATTGATTTGGTGTCTGGGAAAAGACCTTCTATTTCATTGATCTTATCCGTCCATGTCACAGGGCGTTTGTTCAAAACGTGATACCAAAAATCACTAGCCTTTTCAGAGTTAGACTTAGTTTCTCGGCCTTTTATCGCCTCTAACAAACGGATCAAATCACTTACACTCGTTACGTTGAGACGATACATAACCTCTCTTACCCATGCATTAGATGCTATCTGGCGCATCGGCCTTGGAAAGTTCTTATAGGTTAATAGTTCCATATTGGTGCCTTGGTTTTTATTTTTAGATCGGAACTACTGCTTAAATTTCACGAATGTTGTCACAGCAAGTATAGCCTAGTCTTATTTTGTTACGGCACGTTCCAACCAACCCGGAGGTTGAAATGAAAAATGAGGAGGAAATAGAGAAATTAGCTGAGCAGTTGGAAAAGGATCTGTTGCTGATGTACGGCTCACCTTTAATAACAGGTGAAGACCTTCAAAAAGCGATGGGCTTTCGCAGTGTTGATGCGTTGCGACAGGCAATTGTTAGAAAAACGATACCTGTAAAGGTGTTTAACTTAGATAACAGGCGCGGCAAATATGCATTAGTTAAAGACATTGCGCGTTGGTTAGCGAATGAGTCAATTAAACAGAATTAGGAGAATAAAGATATGTGATGAATAAAGAGATTTAAATTTTAATCGGGCGTAGAAACGAAAAAACCTCCAAGATTTAGCGGTCCAGAGGTCTTTCGTAGATGTTTGTCGTTTGCATTCGACACATTTAATAATAGAACAAGCCTAACTTAATGCAAGGATTCAGTAGCTTAATTTTGAGTTCAACGGCTTGTTGCGCCCTTCATTTACCATAAGTGAAGGAAATATAAATATGTTTTCTAACAAAGAAATTAATGAAGTTGCACGGTTAACGGCAGTAACCAACTTGAGCAATCGAGCGATTGGTCGAGTAATGGTGCGCTCTGATACTGCGATTGGTCGCGTTAAAAATAGATTGAGTGAGCTTGAACTGGAGTGGCCTGAAACTGAGAAGGTAGCTGAAGATTTACAAGCAAAAATTTATCCCAATTACCCATTTCGAAACTCACAAAAGCGACCTCCACCTTTAGAGGAAATGCATACAGCAATGCAATTTAAGGGGCAGCAGTTTTATCCACTCTTCATGCAATATGTTGAAGAGGACCCCGCCACGGCACTTGGAAAAACAAGCGTATATGGCATGTATCGAGAGTACAGCAAGACTAAAAAGTTGTCACAGCGAGGCGAACACAAAGCTGGAGAGATCATCTACGTTGACTTTAGCGGCACAACGGTATCTTTTACTGATGGCAAGAAAAAGTTAGACAGAATCTTACAGGTTTTTGTTGGGGTATTTGGCAGCTCTGGTTATGGCTATGCACACGCCACTGACGACCAAAAAAGTCGAAGCTGGGTTGATGGTCAAGAAGCCATGCTTGAGCACTGTGGAGGTGTGCCAGAAATCATTACCCCTGATTGCCCAAAAGCGGTAATAACAAAAATTCGTCCTAACCGTGTACTCAACGCTATTTATGAGGCGTTTGCTCGGCATTATCGTATTGCTGTTGTGCCTGCGCGTCCGGGGCACCCTCAAGATAAAGCATTGGTAGAGAATCATGTTGGATTTATCAAAGGTCGCATTCTTATAGAAATGAAGAAAATGACGTTTCATAGTGTAGATGAAGTTAATGCATGGCTTAAAAAGGAGGTAGAAAAACTAAATAACGAACCGTTTCAAAAGAAGAAAAGCTTTACTCGTAAAAAGCTTTTTGAAAAGTTTGATAAGCCAATGCTTTCACCTCTTACGAAAGAGAAGCTCGAATACATCGAACAAATATTTCAATTCAAAGTGCGTGATGACTACATCATTTTGATTGATGAACATGAGTACATGGTGCCGTGGCAATTGGCTCATGAGAAAGTTGACGTACACCTTACTCGCGACCACATCCATATTTATAAAGAAGGCGACTTTACTAAACCTAATTGTACGCTAATACGCAATGGTGAGCCGGGTGGTCAAACGATGCGTGAGGAATATCGCCACCCAAGACACAAGTATTACGTTGATCGTGATGTCGAGTATTATTGGGAATGGGCTGAAAGCTTTGGTTCAGCTACTCAACAAATAATGGCAGCTCAGTTTATTTATAAACATGCCAAAGCTCGATTGGCTAATAACCATTGTCGTGAGATTCAGAAGTTTTCTCAAAAGTATGAGCCTGAAGTGTTTGAGTCTGCTTGTCAGTACGCAGTTAAGTATCAAGCTACCACAGTCACCAGTCTTAAAAACATTCTCGCCTCAAAGATATTTGTGACAAAAGATGAGAACCCAACACCACCTCATCATTCACATGTTCGTGGCGCAAAACATTATGCAACGGGAGTAACTCATCATGCCAACTAAACAAATTAAAGAAAAGCTAGAGTCATTAAAACTAAATGCAATTTCTGCACGAGCTGATTCTGTTTTGAAGTCATTGGAAGTAGATACAAATGCCTTTTATGAATCTCTTGAACCATTGCTTGATATTCAACTAGAGCAAGATGAAAATGCAAAGGTTAACCGAGCTAGAAAGGCGGCTACGTTGCGATGGCCTCAAGCGACTCTTGCCAGTGTTGATTATGACCCCAAGGCAATCAAGACATTATCTGAATACGAGTGGATTGATAAGCACCAACATGTCGTTATTGTTGGTGCAACAGGATCAGGCAAGACCCATTTTGCCTGTGCGTTAGCTAATCACATCATAGTGCGAGGTTTTAAGCTTAAGTTTATCAAGTATAACGATCTGTTGATTGAACTAGAGTTAGCTGAGCAGAACGACAAGCTTAAAGCTTATTTTCGAAAGATGTTAAGAACTACTGTATTAGTCATTGATGATTGGGCACTTACACCAATCAGCAGTATTCAGCGTAGATTGCTATTTGACCTAATCGAAAAGCGTGAGCAAGAAAGTTCATTAATTATTACATCACAGTTTGATTTTGACCTATGGCATGAGGCTATTGGCGAAGAAACCATTGCCGATGCACTCTTAGATCGCATTGCCCCTTTGTCTCATAAAGTTGTAATGAATGGGGCATTTCGTGGTGCCGAAGGTTTGCTTGGTAGTGGCAAGCCTAACAATAATTAGAAGGAGAAAAGTCATGCACATTGATAGCAATACCTACCTTTCGGTACTCGGACAAATTAATTTAGACGATCTCCATATTCAGCAAGTATTTGAGTATTACCAGCAGCGCTATCAAATAAGCTCATTGGCTCAACAATTTGTTGCCGCTAATTGCCGTATTGACAATGAGTTTATAACAGAGCTGAGCATTGGTTATTGTGATCGCACTATGGGCACAAACATACCAAAAGAAAGAACACCAGAAGGCGCTGCAATACGTGGTAGCTTGAAACGATGTGGTTTAGTTCGTCCTACTGGGCATGAACTTTTTCGTGGCTGTATTGTGATACCAACAGTAGATAATGATGGCAGCATCATTTCCGCGGTTGGTTACCGAGTGGGCCGATTGCGTAATGGTGATAAGTCTGTTGTTTACTGGCACAAACCAGAGCCAAAAGCGTTTGTCGATGTAGGAATGTCATTTGCTAAAGAGTTGATACATGGACAAGCCTACCACTAAGCGTATTTGGCGCTGTGCCAAGTACTACTTTGAGCTTTGTCTTGCTAAGGGGCAAAGCTCAGATACCGTGCGCGGAAAACGTGGCGGACTAAAGAAGTTCTTTCTATGGTGTATAGACCGTGACGTTACTAGCATTGATCAAATCGATTTAGACTTAATGGATGATTACGCTGCCTTTCTAAACTCTTATAGAAAGCCGTTAGATAATCAGCCACTGTGTCCTGCCCAAAAACGCAACTTGCTGACGTTTGTAAAAACGTTTGTAAAGTACATGTTTATTAAGAAATTACTCTCGACTAATACACTGGCTAACATTGAACTGCCATCAAAGGGAGAGCAAATACCAAAGGCGCTTTACTCTAAAGAAGAAATAGAAACGATATTAGAACAGCCGTTACTGTTCGGGGTTAAGGGCTTGCGAGATAGGGCTATACTTGAAACATTCTTCGCAACAGGCATTAGGCGCGGGGAGTTGGTTAAACTGAACATCGATGATGTCGATTTCAATGCCAAGCTTGTACGTGTTCATGGCAAGGGCAAAAAAGAACGTTTGGTGCCAATCAGTACTCGTGGCTGTGAGTGGTTAGCGTTTTATATTGGAAAAATACGTCCAATGTTTGCGTTTATCGGTTCAGGTAAGGCATTGTTTCTGGCTAACAACGGCAAGCGTTATGTACCGGGTAAGCTGTCTGATATGGCATCACAATACGTTAAGCTTGCTGGATTTGACCGCACAGGAGCCTGTCATTTATACCGCCATAACACTGCTACTACAATGTTGGATAATGGTGCTGACCTAAGGCATATTCAAGAAATGCTGGGACATGCAAGCATCCTCACAACTCAGATTTATACTCATGTTAGCCGTAAAAAACTGTCTGAAGTTTATAATGCAACTCATCCATCTGCTGAAGGCGGTAGTGGGTTGTTTTAAACGTTTACTTGTTTTATCGCCCTGTGGGGAATAAAGATATTGTTACTCTTCTTATCCTAATGCAGACTAGTTACAGAGAATGAAGCTATCCATTTAACTAGCATTAAATGAATTTTAATATTTATTAAGGAAAATAAATGATCGGGTCAACTTGGCAAAAATGGGATTTGCACATACACAGTCCTCTTACGCATCTCAACAACCATTTTACTTGCCCAATGTCAGGTTATGTATCTGCACTGATTAAATCAGATTTGGCGCTTGTCGGTATCACCAATTATTTTTATTTTAAACAAAATGAATTAGAGATAATTAGGAATAGTATTAGAGAGGCAGCCAGAAATTTAGCTGTTTTAGGAAATATAGAATTTCGAATCACTCAACCTAATAACCAAGGTGAGTGGATTAATATGCATTGTATCTTCTCTGAAAATTTGTCTACAGAACAGATCAATAACGTTTTGGCTACTATGCCGTTGATGAACACATCAACTAACGGCATGACGGTGTATTGCTCGGAAGCAAGTATGCATCAGAATGGTGTTTCTCTAGAGCATGCTGTTGTTGACTATGTTGGTTTATGCAGCCATCTAAAAACTCATTTACGCTATGGAATTGATTACTTGATTGGGATTTGCCCAAATGGATATGGTGGGTTCCGACCTACGCAAAATGTAGGTCGTTCACTTGCTATTGCATATGAAATGGAAAAAATAGGTGATTTAATATTTGGTTCTAATAGTCAAACTAGAACCTTTTTTCTAGACAGTAATAGATTTGAAGGTGCTATATCAAAGCCTGTACTTAACTGTTCAGATGCTCACAGTCTTGAGGAAGTTGGTACTCGATATTCATGGATTAAAGCTAGGCCGACATTCGAAGGTCTGAGACAAGTTTTAATCGAGCCAGAAGAGAGAGTACAAATAATAGATAACTTTATTGAAAGAACTTTTATTAAACCTCGATTTCAATCTATTAAAGCTAAAGGAACGGTTTTTGATGGTCAGCCGCTTCAATTTAGTGATACTACTTTGTTCTTAAATCCTAATATGGTCTCTATTATTGGTGGTCGCGGTACAGGTAAGAGTATTTTGTTAGACGCCATTAGGTCTAAATTTAGACATGAATCATTAGAGATAGAACAAAGACATGTAAATATTGATGAGTTTTCTTTAAACCTTGATCAGGGAGACGGAAACATTATCGCCTTCACAGAAAAAGATAGTAACTATGATTATCTACATGTAAGCCAAGGTGATATTCAAAGAATAAGCCAAAACCCAGACCAGTTAAGTGATGAGATAAAAAGAATGCTTGGGTTACATGACAGTATATTTGACCCAATTATCGAAGAATCCACTATTGATGCATTGTCACGTTATCGAAGTTTTATAAATTATTGGCTGGCTGTAGATAATAATGGAAATTCAATTAATACTGATAACCATCAAAATTCAATAATACAGAATTACACGAATCTAATAAGGACATTAACAAGTCCACAAAATAAGAATCTTATTGAAAGGTATCAAAATAATATTAAGAGTATTAATGAGTTAAATTCTTATGTTAATAGTTGTAATAAATTGAAGGCTCTGATTAATGAGACCATTCCACTAATTAACACTGATATTGCAAACATAAATTCAAATCGACTTAGTACAACAAATATTTTAATGCTTGATTGTTCTGCCAACATGAAGGCTATAGAAGCAAATATTGTAAATACTCAACAGAGCCTTTCAAGGTTAACTAGCGATAATCAAAGCATTGTAGTGGAGTTTCAAAGGCAAGGTATTAATCAAGATATTTCGTCTTTACTTAGTAAAGTAACTGATTATCAAAGTCAGATCGATGCCGCCAACATCAAATTAGAAGAAATCAAAAGAAAAACGGCTGAATATCAATCAGATGTAATTCGACGTAGTGAAATAGCAAACAAATATAAACTTTTTTTAGAAAACGAAGTAGTTCAAGTAAATCAAGCATTCCTGTCTTTAGCAGCAGATAACCCTACTTGGAATTCTGAGCAAAACTTACTTGTGAAAGACATTCTAAAAGATATTTCGATATACGGAGACATTTGCTTCGATATCGAGAAGTTTTTAAATGGCCTTCTAGAACGATTAAATAGAGGAAAGTTTAGGGGGACTAATTCATTGAGTACACTGGAAAGGTTAAAAGAAGTCTTCCCAATTCATACCCCCCTCGATTTCTTTAACTTAATTTCCAACACTGAAATGATAGTACTTTCGGATAAAGAAATTGTCAGCTTGGAGAGCTTTTGCTGGAAAAGTGAATACTTCAATCAGTCGGGTAGATTCGATTTGCTCGATTATTTGTACACCCCTCAATCTATCAAGTCATTCTTGTATGTGAATGCTGAATTTAGATACAAAGACAAAACTGTTGATAAACTTTCTGTAGGCCAGCGTGGAACATTTTATGTTTGCCTAAAGTTAGCAACAGACCCTTTCGGTTCTCCTTTCATTTTTGATCAACCTGAAGATGATTTGGACAATGATTTTATAATGCACAATCTAGTCCCTTTATTTAGAAAAATAAAAAAATACAGACAAGTAATAATTGTTACGCACAATGCTAACTTGGTAGTCAACAGTGATTCTGAACAAGTAATTGTTGCCCATAACGATAATGAAATTCTTACCTATTTTTCTGGGGCAGTAGAAGATGGTCTGGTTTCGGACTCTAATAGTATGCGGTCTCAAATTTGTAATATTCTTGAAGGTGGGGGTTATGCGTTTGAAAGAAGAGAAAAGAAATATGGTTTGCATTCTGGGTAGCTAGTTTTCAAAAATTAAACTTTGTCTTTCAATATTTTGAGAGGACACTGTTCCATATTTCGTACTGATGTATATGAATCGACTTGTCCACTTGCTGAAGGTGGTAATTGTTTTCTCTGGACTTATGTTTGCGGATTATTTTTATGCTGATATAGTCTTGGCTGTCAAAATTGCCACGAAAGATTATTTATAAATATGGGTTTTATTGTAAACCAAACAGGATTGGTTTCAGTTGTACATTCACATAATAGTTTTGGAGATACCAGAGTTAGTTCTAACCCTACATCTGCAAAAACAAAATGCTTAAATAGTCCAATGAATGTTCATTCCTTGTTGCTTCGAGGAAAAAACAGAAGTCCCAAAAGAGCTATTGGCGATAATTGTCCCTTGATTTATGCACTAAAGAAAAAAGAACAATTACGTACTAGCTACCAATCCTTTAAACCATTAGTTGATAGTCTCAACCAAATAGTGGACAAATTTTTTGTTCAGCAATGTGCTCTAGGAATTACCTATAATGAAGTGATTACGATGCCTTCAAGCCACAAAATCTCCCTAATATTGGGGAAGAGAATTGCAACTAAGTTCAATGCATCACTTAATCATGGTTTGTTCTTGAAAACAACGAATGCTCAAGTTCGTCAACAAATTTTTGGCAACTTTACTGCAATTCCACATGGTGCCAGAACGAATATTATCGATGCAGTGTCGAAGGCGGAACTTGAAAATAGAGAATTCTCTTTGAGTGATGTAAAAACCGAATATAGAAATTACGTATCGCCTTTGACTATGAATAGTACTTTCAACAATACTCAATCGTCAATCTTGCTAGTTGATGACCTATTTGCTACTGGAAAGACATTAGTGACGGCAAAAGATTTGCTTTTAAGCCATGGTTGCAGCATCAACAATATTGAAGCATTGTGCTTGTTTAGCCCGCTGAATGGCAGAATTCGTTAGTATATTTGACAGTATCTACATTCTACTTGCAGAACAGAATTTATGTATCTATAATAATTACATAGATCGGGCATGAGTCCTCCCTATCTCAAAACATTTAATAGGATCTGTGAAGCGCCATAGGTGGCTAGCAATAAGAGCAAATTGCCTACTGAGTTCGAGAGCAGCGAATCCGACTATTATAGGTCGTTAAACAATTGAGTTATCAATTTTAAAAAAAGAGCCTACTGGCTCTTTTTTTGATCTATCCATTTAAAATCACGCTGATACATTTCCCATACAAAGCAATAGCCCAGCAGTCCTAATTTATACTTAACAAAAATATTTTAGCTCAATTATAGAACCATTCGTATAACAGCTTCTAAATCTTGCCCGCTTCGTAGTTCGTACTAATTTATATGCAGGCACGATACTATGATCCAATCATAGGTCGTTTTTATTCGAATGATCCTGTTGATGCTGCAAGCTTTATATCAGATGGTGAAGTGCAAGGGTTTGGTAGGTATACATATGCTTTTAATAACCCTTATAAATACACAGACCCGGATGGTAAAAACCCCCGAATTGATCGCAGGCTAAAACCTATTGCTAAGGCTGTTGCTAATGCTTTAGGTGGTAAGCAAGCAGTTAAAAAAGTTGAAGCTCATTTTACAGTAATGAATCCAAACGCTACTGTTAAACAGATGGAAGCGGCAATCAAAACGATTAGACCTAATCAAACTTTAGCAAAGACAGATAGGTTCGCATCGAAACCTTCAATAAAAGAACAAGGTAAGGATTTAGTAGATGCCAATGCTCAGAAAAGTCGTGTTACAATGCGATCGCCAAGCCAAAAAATAGAGATTGATCTACAAGGTAAGTCTCATGGAGGAGTCCCTACCCCGCATACTAAAGTTTCACCCGCTAACCTACAGGCTCCTAGTCAACCAGCATTTAATACTAGGGGGGCTTCAACCACGGCAACCACCCAGCAGCAAATTAGAACTGCAAGAAAGTTTTTAGAGAAGACAAATGGATAAAAATTTTATAGTAGGTCAAAGTAATGAGCTTATAGTAGAAGGTACTATGTTTGACTTACACAATGACTTTAACCTAGAACAAGTTAGATATGACGGTGCTAACCTATTGGTTGAGCTTTCTTCAGTCGCGAACAAGCAGAGGGCCAGTCTCAGATTTGATGAAATTAAGTTTGTTTTATTTGCTAAGAAAACGAATTTCGATAATTATTGGGGAATTGAGGAGTTTGGATATAAATCTCCTGATGACTTTGACGATGATTGGCTATTATCAGAGCAACAGGCAAAACTTGGTGATCATTTCTTTATAAGGTTTATTGGAGATGATTATTTGAGGATTTATAGCAACAGAGCCCTATTTGAAATTTCGAACAAAAATTTGTCAGAGTCAAATTAAACTCTTTTAGTTGTTATTTGAATCCAAAGCCTCGCCCTCGCGGGGCTTTGTTTTATCAAGAGCAAGAGAACGCAAATATTGGAACAATGGGTCAGATACTTTTTAAATCACTGCCACACGGGTTTTGCTAAATGCTAGGTGGTATAACGGATGCCGAAGCTTTCTAACAAAAGCATAAACTTGGTAAGATTTAAGAGATTTTGAGGGTACAATTGCCCCCTATAGAAAATTTAATGCGAGTTCAGAAATGGCAGAAGAACCAACTATTCAATCTCTTCCAGATGATTTGAGTGTGAGCGTACAAGGTAACTTTGAGCAAGAAGAAGCGGAAAAGTTAGGCCATATATTTCTACACATGCTAAAACAGTTTTCATCTAGATTTGACTTGAGCAACTTAGACGGTGTAACTATTGCTTCAGATTATCAAGGTGCACTATCAAAGCTTGACAGGGGCACTGTTACCTCGACAACTCTTCAAGCGACTGACGACCGAGTGTTAGGCGTAGCAATGGCACCAATGGTTTTAAGAGATGGAGTGCTAAAATCGCACTTGGTTTTTAATGCGTTGATCATGAACACTCTTTTTAAAGGCAGCGAGAGTGAAATTAGGCAGGGTTTACACATCGTGGCGCATGAATGTTCCCACGTTGAATTTAATACTAAATTTGATAAATGCTTTCCAGACATATCATTAAAAAAAGTGCTACCTAGCATTACAGAAATGTTACGTTTTAATGCAGGGCAAAGCGCATGGGATGAATATTTTGCAACGCTTTCTTCCGCAAGTTTTGGGGACAGTGGTTCAGAAGCTTACCGAGAAACTTTCCTCACTGAATTAGCACTAACCGAAAATGTCGTTTTTGAATCACTTAAAAATTATCAGTTACATGGTGACGTAGCAAAGACTATTGAGGAAGTCGGTAGTACTCTTGGTAGCTTGATGAAGTTTAGTGGTTATCTAATCGGAGACTCACTAGGTAAAAATATGGAGCCTATCGATATAGATGAGATTAGCCAGACTTTAGAGCACTCGTGGTTTAAGCCATATTTTGATTCACTGGTGAAAAACTTAAAGGCTTTGAACGAGAATTATGGTGAATGGTCTTCATTTAATTTATTTGATGCCATTTTAATAAACTATGACTCCCTACTTGAACACTTTGGTGTGATAGTCGAAAACTCAGACACACCATCACCATATGTACATTTTTACAAGTAGGTCATTTCGAAATAAAACATCACATTTGAATCCAAAGCCTCGCTCTAGAGGGGCTTTACTGTTTTCGGTCAAAAGCCATGAAAGCAAATTTTGGAACTAGGTTTTGTTTAGTTATTCAGCGGAAGATTATACAGATCTTTATTTACCTGAGTTATTTCACTAAATTTTTTTAATATGGGGTTTCGGCTAATGCTTGGCCAATAATGTGCAAAGTTCTGATTCAAAAACTTACTTCGATATTCTGAACATTTAATTTTAGAAATGCGCCCTTTTTCAGTTACATACGTTACATACGTTACATATTTTGATTTCACCGCGAACACTATGTTGCTAGGTAAAATCGGAGCACACAAATACATAACTCCTCCATTACAGAATGCGAAATCAATTAAAGATACTCTTATCGTTGCATACATATAAGCAAAATCTGATAGCCACTCAATATCATCATTGGGTTTTGCATAAAAATCTGGTCTACAAATACCGTTTTGTTCGCTATTAAGCAGATACATCACTCGAAACTTATTCCTTTTTATAAAATTGTGATGGTATAACTGTTCTGGATTAGTAGAAGTCACAAAATTTGGGACATATGAATAGGTATTAAGTACATACTTTTGCAGCGCTATATAATCTTTAATACTAAGACTTAAGTCTAAATCTGCAAATCCAAGTAAAAACTGGATATCAGTTCTATTTTCCCATACGTCATTGATTATTAGCTCTAGTAAAGGTTCTATTCGCCCCAAAAATTTTAATGACATTTCTTCCCTAGCCTTGTTATTTACTAAGGAAATGAAATCAGCTTTCTGGTCTACCATAGTTAATCCCTTATCCCTTAACTAGCTTAACAATTGCAATCATCTGATGGAGAGCTTCATAATTTGTGTAGAAGTATCTAGCGGTTGCAGATTAAACATTAGCTCTCTTTATTCGAAATTAGTTATCCTTTTGCTATTTTTGCTGTTGTTAGCTTATTAAAGAACGATTTAGTTTCTTCTTCAATAATTGTATGAAAGCTCGAGATGAATTGAGTTGTCGTATCTATCAACTTTTTATTGTTACCGTCTTCAATAAATGAATTAGTTAATAATTCTAAAATATATAAATCGTAAAGTGATTCCATTTTTTTCATGGCGAGATAATAACCTCTCCATGTATTTAATATTCCAAAAGAAGCTAAAAAAGAAGTAAGTAATACTGATAGGGGTAGCCAGAAGTGCTCGTAAACTAATTTCGAATCAGTGGCTACTGAATAAGAAAACCCTATTAATAAAATGGATATGTTGAAGATATAGAAAAACATGCGATAGCGCTCTTTCCTCGTTTCATACCACTCATAGTAATAGTCGAAAGTATTTATTTCAGATTCAGTTCCATTGAAGAAACTATGAGACGTTATTCTTTCGATTAGTTGAATATCGGCTTTTGATTCCTTTTCACTAAGCATTTTAAGTTGCACTAGAATCTCTTCCCCCGGTTTTTCGGGTAAGTTTGTGGAAGAACCAAAAAGCTTAAAGCTCATTCTGTTTCTATTGTGGGTAGGTTGTGTATTCATGTGATTCCATTCTTACTGGTTAAAAAGTCTATATATTTTATTTCGGTACTGGCATACGCTTATTTCATAAGTATAGTTTGCTCTAAGTTGTTAAGGAATATAATTTTAAAATTTGTCTTAGTTTGATTTACATTGAATCCAAAGTCTCGCCTTCTGATGGGAACGGTTTTTTTTGTTGTTTTCAAATCTAAAAGTAAGGGGCTTATTTTTGGCTGCTTTTGAAGCCAAAAGGTAAACGAGTAAACACTTTCGTTTACTAGCGGTAAAGTGTTCTCCAGTCAGAATTTATCTGTACCTCAAGTAAACGATAACGTTTACTGAGTTGGTTACAGCGAAGATTTTTCTGACTATAGTGGAATTAGTTGTTGCTAACGTTAAATAATGGCTTACAAGCATTGAAACCAACTACATCGCGTCGTACTCGCGGGTTTTGATTTCAGAAGAAACAGCGCTAACACAGCAAACTTATAATTTCATTAAACTCGCCTTTGTGCCATTTTCCAAGTGACACTTTCCCATCTGGCGTTTTGCGTTCAAGGTAGTCTGGGTAATCGAGATTCTTCCCATATAATGTTTGCCCCTGAGCTAGCAGTTTTCGGCTTAATTTTCCTGATTTACTTTCATGTCCAACCACTTCAGATAAAGCAAGCACATCAATAACATTGGTCATACTTTTTTCCTCTCGGTTCTTGATTAAATATTGTCGGTACGTTTTCAACCTGCTGAGGCTTTACTATTCGAAATACGATTTAACAATAAGGCATGGTCTTCGGATCTTTAAATACTGAAACGTAAGTATAGCAAATGACACGGTTCGTCAAAGAACAAACGCAGATTATGGAAAATTTTGAGAGCGAAGTGGAACGTGCTGATGAGCCACACTGAAACATTTGATAAGTTCAGGTGAACGTTTTCATGAGCTTAATCAGGTGAATCTGCATCAGCGGCCTTTTCTGGTCATTTACAGTTGGAGCAGAACAAACAAATGAACCACTTAAAATCAAAGACGAGTGCCAGAGAATTTAAGCAAGTAGAGCAATATGCAAAAGATATAATAACTGGTGCCGCAGCTTTGTTACCCGGAGGACAAGTTTTTGACGTGGCTAACATAGTTGAGGATATTGTTGATGGTGTAGTGCCTTTAGCTGACGGTTCAGGGTTGGCCGCTGGTGAAGGAGCTTCTGCTGCGAGTGATGCCATTGATAAAGACTTATCTACAAAGTCGGGGTCAATAAAATCCAAAATCATCTCTGCGGTGGTAGGATTCGTCGTTGGTGAGGCAACCACGGAAATTGTGCAGCCTTCGCAAGATATAATCGAAAATAAAGGTTTGCCAGAATAGGATAAGAGGTAGTACAAAATGAACGTAAATAAAAAGATATTGACTCATGGAATATTATTCATCATAGGTGGTGCTCTACTGTTTTTGTATCTTTTTGGGGGCTACTTTTTTGAGCAAATCCCATTAAGAGAGTTTGGAGTAACACGGCGGAACTCACAATTAGCAGCGTTAGTAATAACGACAGTGACATTCTTTTATGGTGTTTACTTATTGATATCCAGCTTCTTATCAAAAAACAATACGTAATAGGTTTTTTGAATCCAAAGCCTCGCTGCCGCTCAGCTTTTCCCGTTATTGTAAGCGTTAATTTCCGCTTTAGAGCTTTAGCTCTATCGAAAATCGACTACGCCCAACGGCGGCAATTCACTCATTGGCGACTGTCAGATTTTGTCCAAACCTAATTTAAAAAATGCCAGATTAAGTTAGGACTAATTCACTTTTTTTAATCTAGCCATAGCCGCTTTAAATTGGCTTCGCCAAGGCCATCATCGATTCGCGCATAATTTGTGTATGCTCTTGTTTATCGCCGCCCTCTATTTCAATTTGGGCTAATCGGGCCGAGTTTTCCACCACCATACGACAACGCTCCCAGCGACGATCTTGAAATGTAGCAAGTGCTTTTTCCAGACTCACATCTTTGGATAATTCTTCTGCTAAGACAATGGCACTTTCAATACCAATACAAGCGCCTGACGCTAGGTGAGGTGTTGTTGCATGTACCGTATCACCAATAAGTACGATACGATTTTTATACCACGGAGCAGGTACAAGTAACTTTCCGATAGCGCGAAAATCAATCAGTGATTCTTCGTTCATCATATCTTTAATTTGCTGGATAATAGGAGCGGGAAAGGTCGCCATTAAGGCTTTAAGCTTCTCTAAGAAATCAGCGGGCTCAACATGTTGGCGTTCTTTTTTGTCTTCGGTCAAAAATAGGTACATTTCATCCTGAGACATAGGATTTACCCCTACTTTTAAATGTGGCCCGACCCACATCATAGTGTTTTTCACTTCAGGAAGGCGTGGTAACACCGCACGCCAAATTCCTTGTCCTACATATTTGGGTGCTTCAGCTTCTGGAAAATAGGTACTGCGTACTTGAGAAAACATACCGTCAGCACCAATAACCAATTCATAACTTTGCGATGTACCATCGGTAAAAGTAACGTCTACGCCATTTTCAGTTTGTAACATCTCAGTGAAGGTACAACCGAGTTTTACTTTGGTACCCGACTGACGGGTTTTTTCTGTCAGTATTTTTGCCAAAGCTGGACGCATAATAGCGCCTGAATTAGGAATGTCAGGATCACCAATCACTGGCGTAGGTATATGGGCCAAATGCAAACCATGAGGAGCATGTATGTCCAAACCGCTGTGAGCACTGCCCACTTTCAAGAATTCCTCTAATATGCCCAAGGTTTTAAAAGCCCGTAAGGTAGCACCACCTATGCTGATACCTGCACCATCTGTTCGCCAATTAGGATCAATTTCAACTAAATCGACCTCGATATCATTTTTACGTAGTTCAATGGCGGCAGACATGCCTGAAAAGCCGCCACCAATGATTAAAACTTTTTTTACACTTGGGTTCATAACTCGAACTCCTTAATGATTGTTAGGCTTATCCAAATCTCATTTTGGGATGAAAACTCGAATGGAATTTTACTCAGCTTTTGCCCTAAACAAGGACCTTGAACACACGTACCGCTAGCTATTTCAAACAAAGCCCCATGTGCGGCACATACAAGGTGATTTGCAGCGCTATCAAGATATTGGTGACGCTTCCAGGGTAATGAGGTACTGCCGTAGTGGGGGCAGATATCGACATAAGCAAAAAGTTGATCACCTTTACGCACCATAAACATGCTGTCTTTACCACCGTGCATAGGATCGAAACCTCTTGCTTGCCCTTCGACAATATCACTGATCTTTCCTATGCAAATTTTGTCCATCTAAACTACTGAGCCTTCGGTGGTGGTGGCCCGCCTGGCGCCCATTTCTCTTCATAGTGCAATAAAAAAACTTGTGAGTTATCTGCGCCAGGCATAGCTTCGCGGGCAACCCATTGTTCGTCATGTAAGTCCATATCGGCGTCATATTCAATATTGCAGCCAAAGGGACTTTTGAAATACCAGAACCAATTGGATCCAAAGATATGACGACCGGGTCCCCAGAAACTCTGATAACCTTTTTCAATTAAGGCATTGCCAGCCTGAGCGACTTCAGTTGGGCCACTCATGTGAAAAGTGAAATGCTCGACACCTTGCATGTGTGGCGGAGTATTTAAAAAGAATAAGGTGTGATGGTCATTTGTGCCTGCAGGGCGCATAAATGGCCCCATATGTTTAAATCGGTCGGTGGTCACAAAGCCAAGGCGTTCAGCGAAAAAGGCTTCAGCTTTAACGGCATCAGGGACAAAATAAACCACATGAGATAAGCTGCGAGGTTTGGCCACAAACTCTTTACTGACACCAGTTTTATTCACTCCGCGCTGAGGCGGCGCACCCGGCGCATTAATGGTTTCAGCTGGCAAGTCGAGCGCTTGGCGGATGGTCACTTGAAATCCTAATACAAATCCCATGTCATCCATCGCCTCGATGCTGCCATCATCCAAGACTTTGACTTCTCTATCCTTTGACAACTCGGCCTTAATTGCATCAACCGTCTCTTGGTCGGCAACACCATAAAGCGTTTTACGCAGCATAGAGCCAGTACTGAGGGCTTCGGGAAGTGAAGCGTTATCTTTGCTATGAATTTCAATGCCTGTGCCATCAAGGGCGACAAAGTTGACATCATCTTGCTGTGTTAGTCCATAATCGAGGGCGAACTGCTTACACGCGGTGACATCGTCGACAGCAAAAATAAGTTTGTCTGGTCCAATAATATTCATAATAGGACTCCTACTTTTCTTTTAATTCGTTAAAGGTTTCAGCAACCCAATCAGCTATGTAAGAACCCGCATTCGAACTGTTATCAAAACTTGAATGCTGCACGCCACCTTCACGTTCGGTAAATATTTTAAGTTCGCGTTTAGGGCTATTAACTAATTGCTCGTAGGTGCGCTCGGCCCATTTAAGGGGGATTTGCGAATCCTTCAAGCCATGAGTAACTAAAAAAGGCACTTTGATTTTTTCAATTTGACCATCAAGATGCACGTTTTCAGCAATATTCATGAAGTCATCCATATCTTTGGCGCCCCACACCCATTGGACATGTGCCCAATAATGGGGAACGGGGAAGTCACCTTCTTTCTCTAGGCGACGCTTTTGCACATCACGCCAGTCATGGTTAGCGCCCCAAATACAACCTAGGGCAAGTCTAGGTTCGTTGGCAACCGCACGAGGACAGTAATAACCGCCCAAAGACACCCCTTCCATACCAATTCGTTTGCTATCCACGTCTTCTTGTTGTTCTAGCCAATCAACCACTGGGCTGGCCCAATGTTCAGTATCATAACGAGCATGAAAACCTTGTAATTTTAACGCTTCACCTGTGCCGGGCTGATCCAAAATTAACGATGACACGCCGCGTTCAGCTAACCATGCGGGTAACCCCACGCGATATTTCATTTCTTTAGATGAATCAAGACCGTTGACTTGAATAAGGATGGGCGCAGGGCCTTCTACTCCCTCAGCTTTCACATAGAGTGCTGACAGATGTTTTCCTTCATAAGGAATTTCTACACGCCCACAATTTTCTTTACCAAGCTCAATGGACTTTTGGAAAAGCTCAAGTGAACGTTTATAAAGTTCTGTTCTGCCAGGGGCGCCATGAGCTTGAATACGCTCACAGGTAATAAGATAGGTTGCTGCACGATTATATTTATAGCCTGCTGATAAGGTGCGTCCTTTTTCTAAATCTTCTTCTGCTAAGCCGCAAAGTTTATCGGCCATCTTGGCCCAAGTGTCTCTAAAGGCTTGCACGCCTTCTTTATCTGGTGATTTTGCTGCTTCTTGTAATGGACCACACATTTCTTCTATCTCACCGATACGTGCGCCCATTTCTATGGCTAAGTTTACGGATAGATTCCATACGTAGTTTGTTGGAAAGTACTTAAACATGTTTTTTCCTTATTAGATTCTGCGGCTTAAAACAAAACCAAAATTTATAAAACTGATTATTTTTCAATGAGTGCAACAGCTCTAACAAAGCCTGCTGAAGCACCTTTAATTTTGTACGGGAAACAATTAACTAAGAATCCACTAGCAGGCAAGATCTCTAAATTACTGAGTTTTTCCATCTGCCCATAACCGATATCTCGTCCGGCTTTATGACCTTCCCAGATAATGGAGGCGTCACCTGATTCGGCAAAACGTTCACGAGTATATTTAAAGGGCGCATCCCAACTCCAGGCGTCAGTCCCTACCACTTTCACGCCCCGCTCTAACAAATACATAGTCGCATCTCGGCCCATACCTACGCCCGCATCAAGATAATCAGGCTGACCAAACACAGAACCTGCACGGGTATTCACCACTACAATATCTAAAGGTTGCAACTCATGATTAATTCGCTTCAATTCTTGTTCAACGTCTTTCGCAGTCACTAGGTATCCATCTGCTAGATGCCTAAAATCTAACTTCACGCCCGGTTGGAAGCACCACTCAAGGGGAAGTTCGTCAATCCCATAAGCGGGTTTTCCGCCATCTGTGGTTGAGGCATAATGCCAAGGCGCATCCATATGTGTGCCACTATGAGTAGTAATCTCTAATCGCTCTGCCGCCCAAGCTTCATCTCCAGGCATTTGATCCTTAGTTAGCCCTGGAAACATCGCGCCCATTTCTGGCCAGCCCTGTTGATGATCACTATATTCAATTTTAGGTAATAAAGGAGGCGGATCGGTATAAGGATTATTATCTAAGGTGACCGAAAGATCGATAATGGTAAAATTTCTTGGATTAAACATTATAATTTCTCACTAGTGTCACTTACGGTGACGTGCTGCTCAATGGAACCAAATAGACTCTGTCCATTGGCATCTGTGACATTCATGCTGACCACTTCGTCTTGTTGCATAAAGGGGGTTTGCCCAACTCCGTGCTGGATCATTTCTTTTGCGCGTAACTCTGAAATACAAGCTTGGCCTTTGGATGGGTCTGCGTTTGACACCGTGCCTGAACCGAATACTGTGCCTGCTTTAATAGGGCGTGTTTGTGCCACATGAGCAATCAGCTCATGAAAGCCAAAATGCATTTCCTGACCGTGAGGTTCGCCAAAAAATTGTCCATTTCTTTTCACTTGTAATGGCAAACATACCCGACCATTTTTCCAATGCTCACCGAGTTCATCAGGGGTTAAGGCAACAGGAGCAAAAGCCGTCGCGCCTTTTGCTTGTACAAAACCAAAGCCGGTCTTCATTTCTCGTGGCCCAAGGGCCCGATAACTGATGTCATTTAGTAACACCACCAATCGTATTCTAGATAGGGCGTAAGCTGCTGAGCTGCCCATGGGAATGGCATCCACAATCACACCAAATTCCCCTTCGAAATCAATACCGTGTTTTAAATCCGCAACCTCGATGTTATCTTTGGCGCCTAGAAAACTGTCGCCAGCTCCTTGATATACCAAAGGAAACTTGTCCGCGTCGGCAATAGGGTCGAGATGAAAAGCTTGCTGCATTAAATGACCGTGATTAAGAAAAAGTGAACCATCAAGCCATTGCCAAGATCTGGGTAAAGGGGCAAAGGTAGACTGCCCAGTGAAAGCCACCGCATTTTTTTCAAGGCCATCGTTAAGACTCAGATACCTCGCGGTTAAAGCCTCACTGCAGCTAGACCAGTTTTCTAGCGCAAACTGCATATTCGTTGCAATGTCGATCGCATCCACACAATTAGCTTGGTCGTGCGAAACGATAACTAGTTTGCCATCTGGATGGTCAGTTTTCAGCGATGCTAATTTCATAAGTGAGACTCAACTTAAGTTGTTAAAAAATAATCAATTAAATTCACTATCAATGTTAATATTTAATTTGTAATCCAAAAAATTGAATGTTTAGATAGCAACCATCAGAAAACTGGATACTTAAGTTCTCAAATTAATTTGTAGCTGGGTATTTGATGATTAGCTTGGCTTTTCCGTGAGAAAAAAGAATGCGATTTGAACAACTCGACCTGAATTTACTTGTAGCCTTAGACATATTGCTTGAAGAACAAAATATCACCCGCAGTGCAGAACGATTGCATCTATCCCAGTCGGCAACTAGCGGTATTTTGTCAAGATTGAGAGCCTTTTTTGAAGACGATTTGTTAGTACAAATCGGAAAAAAAATGCAGCCCACTCCATTTGCTTTAGAGTTACAGGGGCCGGTAGCGGGGGTGCTTGCCACCGTTCGGGGTTCTATAATTGGTAAAAAGGCAAATAACCCTGAGCAAAGTGAACGTCACTTCAAAATAGTGGCCACAGATTATGTGGTGCAAGTATTGCTCCGACATGTTGTGGTGGATGTGGCAAAATTAGCACCTAAAGTCACATTTGAGTTTATGTCACCTTTTGCCCATGAAATAAATGTACTATCCAAAGGAGGGGCAGACATGACAATAGCCCCAGAAATTGCAATGTTAGACATTTATTCGTCTGCCCCACTGATCACTGATGAATTAGTGTGTATCGCAGATATTAATAATGAGCAGGTCGGTGATGTACTGTCTTTTGAACAGTTTAGTTCTATGGGCCACGTATCTGTTGGTTATGCTCGCACTAGTCACTTAAGCATTGAGCACTGGTTATTCGAAAAAATGGAAATAAATCGTCGAGTCGAGATACTCACTAATGACTTTTCAACCATGATTTATACCTTGTTAAATACCCAACGTATTGCCATTTTACCTCAGCATTTTGCTGAAATGCATGCCCAGCGTGAATCCTTCAAAATTGTCAAATTACCTTTTGAGACCCCTCCTCTAAAAGAAATTATGATGTGGCACCCTACTTTAGAAAATGACCCTATGCATAGTTGGTTAAGGCAAAGGATCATCGAAAGTGCGGCTAAATTTAATTAAAAAGCCCTTAAAGCGGAATCATTCATGTGATTCTGCTTCGGCCGCTAATTTGTCCATGGGAGTGGCAATTTCTGTTGGCAATTTATTATTGATAGCGACGCCATACAGCAGCACTAACAGACAGACCATCGCGCCACCAAATATTGCCACTGAACTGCTTTTGAGATAGGAAACCAAGGACTTGATATTAAAGCTTAAGTGCCCAATAACCGCCAGTATCATAATCAGGCCAAACAACTTATGCACTGGGTGCATTTGAATAGTAAAAGACGGTTTTTCAATAACAAACATCATCATCCCTGAAGTAGACATCGCCAGAAAAGAAACCAATAGGGCAACTGCGATAAATTTTCTAAACATAGGTCATCTCCACTAGTTGCGACTGATTATTAAAGGATAAAAAAGCTCAGCGTATAAAAATCCATTTTCCTCCGCTCTACTAATTTAGCGGATTCGCCGCAAGCAATCTGATTAAACATTAGATATTTAACCTTTAATTAGTTAAGTCAAAGAATGAATACTTATTAAACGCCTGTATCCGCGTTTTCTGCCGCTAACATGGCATCCACTTTTCTTCTTGCCTGAATGGCCGCTTTATCAGCGCCAACAATCAACTCTCGTTGAAATAACGCCGCTTGGTCTATTCTTTTTTCCATATCCTCAATGGCATCAACATCTTGTTGGCGTACCTGCATTTCAGACTCATATTGGAATTTATCTAATGTTTTATCACCCAGCCTAAAATTACGAGTAGAAAAACCAAAATAATGAGTGGTTGTTTCCGCTTCAGGGGTCAGTCCATGCAGTATGGCCATATGCCCTAACTCTTTAGGCACATCATCTCTGCCGGGTATTTTGGTGATAGACGGGATGCTTGTTTTGACTAGTTCTGGACCATAAAAATCGCTCAAGTGAACAAAGTCAGCTAACCCTTCATATTCAGCTTTTTTCCCATAAATCGTTTCTAAGAAGGGGTTCCATGGCATTTTCCCCTTTCTAAGTACTCGGTAACTTTCATCACGCTCTAAGGTCTCCATAGGGATTTTTTTCAAGGTATCCCCCCCTTTACCCAATTGCTGGTGTATGTAGGGCAAATGGGTTAGATCCATTAAATTATCAACCAATAATTGCGAGCGGCCTTTAACGTGAAAATAATTTTCCGAACTATAATAGGTGTCTGGATTATCTAAGCCAATGTCATGATAGGGAGGGATCAAGTTGGTATCACATATATCAAGGTCCCCCATCCAAATCCAGCAGATTGGACCTCGTTCTTCTAAAGGGTAAACTGGCTGGCAAAAATTACGAGGTACCGTATCTTGTGAGGGAATTTCAATACAGTCGCCGTTATCGGCAAACTTAAAGCCATGATAACCACATACAATGTTATCCCCTTCAACCCGACCTTTAACTAACGAAAAATAACGGTGCGGACATAAGCCATACATGGCAACCGGAGTACCATCTTGTTTACGGTACATCACAACAGGCTTGCTCAAAAACGTGCGTTCTATTGGCTCACGGGATATCTCGTTAGAAAAAGCGGCCATATACCAACGGTTTCGTACGATAGATGTTTTGTATTTAAATGGGTACATAATGTCAATAATCCTATCTTATTATTTAAAATACTTGGAGCTCATGCTCTGCCCATAGTCAACGATTTAAATCCGTTCCCACATTTTTACTAGTGGTTCAATGTATATTGCTGATATACCAAACAGTCATTAAAAAAGTTATTAATGGGCGATTATTGTTATTATTTTGTAACTTAGTGTAGTTTCTATATTACGGAGAATATATACTTTAAAGCCCCATATTTCGGCTAAATACTCTCATTATGGACTTACTTGGTGATGTACTTTGCTCATTAAATGTGTTTTCCCATTCAATTGGCACCTTTAGGTTAGCCCCCGCTACACATTTACATTTATCTGCGCTGCCAACCAATTTTGCCTATGTGTTTTCCAATATCGATGGAGATTTTTGGATCCAAGTCGACGGTAGCGACCCCTGCCAGTTACAAACGGGTGACTCAATCTTAATTTTAGGTGGTAGAGCACACCGCTTTGGCGTCTCGTTAGACAGCGAACCGCAATGTTTTGAAGAGATATGGGCAGCCAATGATCTGCCAAAATTTGGAGAAATTCGAAATAAACCAATGGATCTTAAAGTTGGCGATGTCGAGAATTCTGTTTCTCTTCTTTCTTTGGCATTTACAGTAGACGAGCCGGAGCAAAACTCACTATTAAGATTGCTGCCTCCCTATATTCTGATCCCCAAGGGAAATCAGTTCGATACATGGATAGCCGCTGCATACACTTTTTGCCAACGGGAACTTACCCATAACACTCCAGGTTTTAGCGCAACAGCAATGAATATCACTAATTTGATTTTTGGTGAGTTTGTTCGCTCTTATCTAAACTCCGCAGATTTAACTCAAATGAGTTGGATGCGAGGATTATCTGACCCGCGAATTGGCGAAGCACTAGCAATGATGCATACACGCAGTGAAGAACACTTAAGCGTCAATATAATTGCCACAGAAGTCGGCATGTCTCGAGCGAGTTTTGCGCGAATATTTAAAGACTTAGTAGGGCAAACACCCATCGACTATTTAATTGATTGTCGCATGCAAAAGGCGGCACAGTATTTACAGGAAGGCAAAGTTCCAATTGGCAAGATTAGCGAGATGATTGGCTACAATTCTGAGAGGGCATTTAGGCAAGCTTTTATCCAGCGCTTTGCTATGGCTCCCAGTCGTTATCGTAAACAACCACTAAAGATTTGAAGCCGTAAACCTTTCCTTAGCCAAAGTCAGATTAACTTTATTAGACTGAGCCTTAATAGTCAGGGAGACCATCTTAATTACATGGACCTCCTAGACTAAAGCAAACTATTGTATTTTAAGCGGCAACATTACCGTGGGGATCGATAACAAATTTGGTTGCCGCGCCACCATCAAAATCAGCATAGCCTTTGGGCGCGTCATCTAAAGAAATCACCTGCACATTAACTGCATTGGCTATTTTCATTTTATCGGATAAAAATTAAATACTATTCGGCGATACTGGATCTTCACGCATAACCTAGCCGTTTCACCCTCAACATGTCACCTAAGGTCTAACAACGTGGACATAAAAGAAATGATTAATCTTTGACTGGTACTCAATATTTATCAAATTCCAAGTTCTTCTGCTTTAAATAGCTAAACTGTGAGCGACGGTGCTTGAGTCTTATAAACTCCAACACCACCGTCGCTCACATTTACCATAAAGAGCTTTGGCTCTTATTGGTCAGTTACCATTCGGTTTTGAATGCACCATAAGTGACCGATTTACCTTCGGTTTCTTCTTTAACAATATTATTACGCTGGCGGCCAAGGTAAGTAATTTCAGATTCCATTACATCGCCTTCTTTAAGCCATGCTCCGCCAAAATTTGCCGCATTACCTGGGGGTGATCCCATAATGAACAGATCACCAGGTAATAATCTAAGGCGCTCTGACGCATGAGAAAGCACTTGCCCTGGACCGAAGATCATATCTTCGGCAGGCCAATCTTGACGCTTCTCGCCATTAACGTTCAGTCTGATCTGCATTTTGTTGCGATCAACAAATTCTTTTGGCACAGCAAAAGGACCAAATGGTTTGAAGTTAGGCTGGAATTTACTGACCCAATCAAAGTTAAATTTGATATCTGCACGTTTAAATTCATCAACCGTACCTATATCGTTAACCATTACGTATGCAGCGATCATATCTTCGGCATTTTCTGGTTTTACATAACGCTCACCTTTACCAAGGATAAAGCCAAGCTCTAATTCCCAATCAGGTTGTTGACCGATTAAAGGCAAGGGAACGTCTTCATTCGCGCCACATAAAGAAGAATGTAAACCAGTAAAAAAGAAGGGGGTCCCTTCGCGGCCACGACGATCTACTTCAGCGTAGTTACGTTTGAAGAACGCTTCATCATCTTCACCAGGTAAACGCTTATCTTGGTTGAATTTGTTGAAAGTCATCATTTCTGCAACATGTTGACGGTAGTTAGACGCGGCACAAATGAAGTTCGGATGGGCTAAAACAGGTAAAATGTTTAATTCTGTGAACGATTTTGCTGGGCGGTCTTGTTTCGCCGCAACTTCTTTTAACCAAACTAGGGCATTGTCCCAATCGTTAAAGATTGCATGGGTGTCTACATAGCGATCAGATACATCTAACACATCACCATTTGGCAAAACTAAACCAGGGAAAGCGGCTTCGCCTTCTACTTGGTAAGTACCAATACCAAAGGTTCCTTCAACTAAGCCCGTTACTGGGTTGATATTTTCTGGCTCTACTGCGGGCTTTACGTCGCCCATCATAAATTTACTCATTATTTATTCCTCTATTCTTCTATTTGTGTAGTGAAATGGCGATCATTCAAAATAGCGATCAGGTGGATCAGAACTCCACACATCCATTTCGACTTCAGCAATATTATGTACCCGTGAACCATCACTGGCTTTTAAGCGATCGGTGTCAGAAAATGTTTCAAAACGATTGCGATCTGGGTCGCGCCATACATCAAAAATATGACTACCATGGGGGTGACGGCCAACACCCCAAACCAATTCGTATTCTTTAGATTCTAAATAACGGTGGGTCATAAACTGGGCTTCAAAATCTTGCGCTTCAAAACTAATATGGTGACAAGCTGCTTCACCGGTTTGACTTTGCATAAGGGCAATAACATGGTGATCCACCAGCTCTTCACCGCGATCAAGACGACAAAATCCCACAATCTGAGCTTGGGGTTGTCCAGGAATGTGATATACATCACTAGGGATCAGACCCAACACATCTTTATACCAAGGCAAGCTTTGGCCAAAACTAGGAATAAATAAACCTACATGACCTAAGCGAAACAGTTTTGCTGGAGCCATAGGGCGTTTAGGTTCAAAACGTTCTTCACGGGTGTATTGTCCCGGTGCATTCATAACAAGCTGGTCATAGGCTGGCTCTGCAGCCACTCGCTCAATGCCATAAACCAGATCAATTTTGAAACCGTTGGGATCGGTTAATGTCACTCCGATACCACCGCCTGGTGTGCTTAGTGCTTGAATGGGGCTCGCGCCGTGCTCGCTAATAGCACTTTCAAGATCATCTTTACTGTCTACTTCGAACGCCAGACCTACAAAACTTGCTTTATCGGCTTTTTCAGCGACATAGGCAAAAGCGTCACCACCGCCAGTTCGCATAATCAAGTGTTGTTCATTACGTTCTACGGTAAGCAAACCGAAGTCCTGAGCAAATGCTTCTGTTTGCGCTAAATCAGGTACCTTAAACTTCACATTATGAAGACTTTTAATACGCATATACGGGTACTCCTTTTTGAATTTGATATTCTGCTTGAGTCAGTTAAGGGGCGATAACACTCCCATTTAAAGTCTGCTCAATTCAGCATTGGCAATAATATAAAGCTTCAACCTATCAGCGTCTAATGACAAATTACCCACTTAGGTATTCGTGAAACTTATAGGTTAAAAAAACTATACGTTCGCTATTAATTTCAGTTAATCAAACTTTCAGTGCTAATCCCAATAGATCTGCTGCGTTCAAACCGAGTATCTTGGCCTTATCGTTTTCAGCAAGTTGCTCATGAAATTCCACTGGGTTGGGTTCAGCCATATCAAATGGATAATCACTACCCAAACATAAGCGATCAGAACCGTGGGTGCGCACTAGAGAATCTAGCTGCTCTTTGTCAAACACTAAGGTGTCGAACCATAGTTTGCGCAGATAACTTGAGGGCAAGTGCTCACAATGCTCACTGCAATCAGGACGGGCACGCCAACCGTGATCCATACGCCCCCAATAACCAGGAATATAGCCTCCGCCATGTGCGACACAGATTTTCAATCCTGGATAACGGTCTAGCACTCCGCCAAAAATCAAATGGCCTACGGCAAGTGTCGACTCCAATGGGTTACCAATCAGGTTGTTAAAATAATACTCTTTCATACGGTGTGCATCGGTAAAACCCAGTGGATGTATAAATAACAAGATGCCAAGTTCTTCAGCTGCAGCAAAAAAAGGCTGCAACTCTTCATGATGTAAATCTTTGCCATTTACATTGGTGCTTATCTCAATACCACGCAGGTCCAATTCTTGAGCGCAGCGTCTCATTTCTGAGATCGCCAAAGCAATGTTTTGCATTGGAACTGTGCCCATACCCACAAACCTTTCTGGATTAGAAGCGACAGCTTCAGCAATACCATTATTCACCGCTTGTGAAGCAGCCAGACCAGTTTCATCGTCGGTATAATAAAAATACTGACCGGGATTGGGCGATATCACTTGAACATCAACACCCAGTCTATCCATATCTGCAATACGTAAATCGATATTGTTTAGGGTCGCGCCTATGCTGCAAAATTGGGCCTTATTGACCTCGTTAGACTTGTCACTAGAAAATTCGTGAATACCTGGTGGTGGCCCAGGGTATTTAGCTTGTACAATTTGATCCGCCGCTTTCACATTAAGGTGACAATGAATATCCACCACTAAATGTTGCCCTTTTTTACTTACCGAAATTAAATTTTTACCTGTACAGCAATCAGCATTCATAAACTAAACCTAATAAAAAATTATCTTTTAACGACAGACTTATGTGCAATATCCAACATACACACGACTCATGTTTGTTTTATCTAATTCTCATTTCAAAAATAAAAACAAAGTGTGATATTCAACTCAACTAGAGGACATTAAATTTGCCTAACAATGACCAATATCCTCAGCCCACAAATAGCAAAATCTTGGTGCATCACCGTTTGTTAATAAATACACATAGCGACTAATGGGCCAATACTCTACTTTCCCTCTAAAACCTATAAGCGTCCAATCACAATTAACCTTGTAAGCTATAAGTGGGGCTGATAGATTTATCGCATATAACTTGACGAGTTAGATTTACCATGCGATTTGACGGATTGGATTTAAACCTCCTAGTTGCTCTTGAAGCGTTAATAGAAGAACGAAATGTGTCAGCGGCAGCTAGACGTATACATTTAAGCCAACCAGCTGTCACCGGTGCCCTAAAACGCTTACGGGAATATTTCAACGATGAGCTTTTAGAACAAAGCGGGCGCCGCATGTTTCTTACTCCTAAAGCTGAAGCACTAGCAGGCCCGGTTCGCAGAGCACTATTTCAGATAAGAGGTGAAATTACCCGAGCTGGCAGCTTTGATCCCGCCACCACGGCCAGGCATTTTGTAATTTCAGTCTCTGATTACGCCTATACAATATTACTAGCTAAGGTGATAGCCAAAGCCGCAACGCTTGCTCCCTTTGTCACCTTTGAAATCATGCCTCCCAACGAACAAGTCAATGAACGTTTCGAACGAGCTGAAATTGACCTTTTGGTAACAGTTGATAGGTTTGCCTTACCAGGGCACACGTTTACCGAGCTGTGGCGAGACGAAGAGGTGATCATTAGTTGTCAAGAAGCGGGCTTTGAGAAAATTGATGAAGACACTTTTTTTGCTTGTGGACACGCCGTTGCTACCTTTGGTCTTGAACACAGAGCCTCAATTGCAGACAAACATGTTGATCAAAAAGGCTGGAAAAGACGGGTTGAGGTGCAATTGCCAGAATTTGGCGCACTTTGCCAAGGAATAGTAGGCACCAAACGTTTGGCTACCATGCATCGCCGCTATGCCCTGCACTTTGCTAAATTATATCCAATCAAACTTCACCAAACGTGGGAGCCCTTTCCTGAAATCATAGAGGGCATGCAGTGGCATAAAGTCAGAAATTTGGATCCTGGCTTACTTTGGTTGCGAGGCCTACTAGAAGACGGCGGAAAAAATATCGACTAGCATCCTTCCTAGGCTAGATGCCTGTGTTGAGAGTACATCGAAGCCTCTCTTAAAAAGTAATGAAAGCTACTTTAGTTTGAAGGCCCCCAATCGGTGATTAAAACCAAAGGCATTCAATTACTTGCAAAATATATTTTGTGGCAATTTATGCCAAGCATTTAGTCACTTTATGCCATTCCAGCCCTGTGCTCAATTCGTTAATATCAAAAATAGATCCATTGCCATTACGCCTACTTCACGCTTACGGCACTCACCAACGATCAATGATAGGAGTTAACCATGTGGCAGTTTAAAGCCCCAGTAGATGATGCACTTTTTGTTATAAATACTTGGTTAGGCGCCTCTGATGATTGGCAATCCTATGAGAAATGGCGGGATATTGATGACGAGTTATTAGAACAAATTATTATTGAAGCGGGTCGTTTTGTTAACGGTGAGCTCGCACCACTTAATGCTTCTGGTGATAACCAAGGTTGTCGCTTGAATAATGGCCAAGTTATCACTCCCGATGGTTTTCCTGCAGCCTATCAAGCTTTTATTGATGGTGGTTGGCCGGCACTGGCTTGTGATGAAAGCTATGGTGGACAAGGTTTACCGCTATTGCTCAATACAGTCCTAATGGAAATGATGGCCGCTGCCAATCATGCCTGGTTTATGTACCCAGGTATTGCCCATGGGGCCTATGAATGTTTGCATGAACATGCCTGTGAAGAAATCAAAAACACCTATTTGCCTAAAGTAGTAAGCGGTGAATGGCTAGTAAGTATGGATATTACCGAACCACAAGCGGGTAGTGATGTGGGTCAGATAAAAACCAAAGCCGTTAAGCAACAGGACGGTAGTTATATATTAACTGGTAATAAAATTTTCATCTCAGGAGCCGATCATGATCTCACTGACAACAGCCTACATTTAGTATTAGCGCGCACGCAAGATGCTCCAAGGGGTACTCGTGGTTTGTCGCTCTTTTTAGTTTCAAAATATCTTGTTAATGCCGATGGAAGTTTAGGCAACAAAAATGCCATTGAAATTACCGGCATAGAGCATAAATTAGGTATAAAAGGCAGCGCCACTTGCTCTGTCTCCTTCGAAAACGCCACAGGTTTGTTGGTTGGAGAACTCAATCGCGGATTGGCGCATATGTTTGTCATGATGAACGCCGCCAGATTACAAGTCGGGTTACATGGCATTGGGCATATGGAGTCAGCGACTCAACAAGCCATTGAATATGCCAATGAACGTTTTCAAAGTCGTAATGCCTTTTCTATAGACAAAGATCCCAAGTCAGTGGCGATAAAGCAACACCCAGCAATCAAACATAAACTCAATGAACTTAAAGCATTTACCGAAGGTTCGCGCATGATGGCCTACTGGATTGCTCACTTAATCGATCAGCAATCTGTTAGTACAGATAGTGATGAAAAGGGTCGACTTAAACAGTTACTAGCCTTGCTTACTCCGGTCATCAAAGCGTTCTCAACTGATCATGGGTTTAGATTAGCCAGTTCGGCATTACAAGTGTTTGGCGGTTATGGCTACGTTAATGAGTACCCTATTGGGCAAACATTAAGAGACAGTCGCATCGCCATGATTTATGAAGGCACAAATGAAATTCAAGCGAATGACTTAGTACTACGTAAAATACTCGGTGACCAAGGACAAGGTTTTACTTTCATTATCAACGAGATCTTGGTCGAAATAAAACAACATCCTGATGATGCTGATGAAAAACGCCAATTGGAATTATTAATAACTGAGGTGCAATTAACTGTGAAAACCTTAATTGATCATGCAAAGTTAGATGATAACGAGTACGCGGCCAAAGTGGCACCAGACTTTATGCAAGTGATGGGTTACACACTACTGGCCTATGCTTGGCTAAAAACCATTCGATTGACTACTAACAATCAGAACCAATATTTAGCTAAAAAGAAACAGACCGGGCAATACTACTTTGATTACCTATTACCCCAAGTCTACGGTCACTTGTTGAAAATACAGGCTGGTGATAAGCCAATACCCAACATCGAATAACGCTTATTCAACCATGTAGTAATCGATAATCACATCTTTTGGATTACGGATACCTCGAGCGACAAAAACGTGTCGGGTCATCCAATTGTATTTGTCACCTGTCACTTTAAAAGTAGGTGTGGTGCGAAAATAGTACTTTGAAGGGTCAACGACTTCACCTTTTGACAATTGAGTTATCACCTTTTCAGACGCGACTCGCACCCCAGGATTGGTGACTTCAACCACTGTACCATCTTCTAGTTTTAAAAAATAACGAGCCAGGATATCGGTAAAGCCGCCACTAAAAACCGTTTGCCAATCGCCGCCGCCGTGCATAACCTCACCTTGGAGCAAAGGCCCGTAAACTGTACCACCGGTTATTTCAATAAAACGTCTTTGACCACCGTCCACTTGCCCCTGTTCAACAGGTTTAGCCACCTCAACATTCACCGAAAAAGCATAGCTAAGTTTTGGGGTGGGGGCAGATGGACCTTGTTGACCTATGGCCGGAAATACCAATAAATATAAAGCCATGCTTATTGGTTTAAACCATTCCGATTTTTTAAAAAATTCAATATTCAAAATGAATTCCTTGTATAAAAAAGCGAGGAGTACCATCCTCGCTAGTGCTAACTCAGCTCTCAACCGCGCTAGAATACAATGCATGTTTCAGCACTTTACCACTGCCATTACGAGGCAATGCCTCTAACACAACGAGTGATTTAGGTACCTTATATTTAGCAATATGCGCTGATAAATAATGCATTAAGCCGTCGTGATCCAAAGCGTTTATATTCGTTTGACAAACAATGAATAGACGACCTACTTCGCCCCATTTATCATCGGGCACACCAATCATGGCGCATTCCAACACATGGGGATGTTTTAAAGCGATAGCTTCAACCTCTGCGGGATAAACATTTTCTCCCCCAGAAATAAACATGTCTTTTTTTCTGTCAACGATACGGTAATAACCTTGCGCATTTTGCACTGCAATATCGCCTGTTTCGAACCAGCCATCAGCAGTAAAGCTGTTTTCAAACAAGGTCTCTTTTCCCCAATAACCAACAAACAGATTAGGTCCTTTTAACTGAACTTCCCCTGGCACCCCAACTTTTACTGTCTTTCCCTGAGCGTCGTGCAAACGTATCGATATTCTTGGTGGATTGATACCAACACAACCCGCATTTTTGTCGATCAAATCAAGTTTATGTGGCATACCTAACAAGGTACCAGCCTCACTCATGCCATAACCATCGACAATAGCAATGCCATCATTAAGCCATCGTCTGATCTGCACTTCTGGATGTGGTGCACCACCGGTCAGCAACGCCTTTAAATTTTTCAACCTTGAGGGATCAAAAGAACTGACTTGGCGAAGCGAATTAGCCATTTGCGGTATACAAAAATAATGGGTAATACTTAAAGTAGGATCAGAAAGCCTATCTAAGGTACGCTCAGGAATAAACCCGTCAGAGATAACCAGCTTTCCGCCGTTGTATAACACTGGACGCACCGAGGAAATTAAACCTATGATGTGAAACATAGGCGATTCGTTCAAAAACGCACTATGCTGATCCACTTCATATAATAACGTTGAATTCAAAATTGTTTCCATCAACGTTGCTTCAGTATGAATAGCCCCTTTGGGCTGCCCTGTGGTTCCAGAGCTATACAAAATTAAGCAAGCTGCGTCGTTATCAAACTCTAGCGCATCATTAACAGCAAGGTTTTCAGTATCCTCAATGAGGTTTCCAATAGGCTCAAAAGCAATGCCTATCTCCGCAGCTTTGTCGTCACCGAAAACGATAGTAGGTTCACAATCTGCAAGTAAACTTTCTATTTCAAATAACGCCAGACGCCAGTTCAAGGGCACAAAAATGGCCTTAGTTCGAGCGCAAGCAAAATGTAAGGCAAGGACTTCTGCTCTATTTTTACTGATACAGGCAATTCTATCACCGCGCTTAATGCCCCGTTGCAGTAAATAAGACGCAAACTTACCGACGAGTTGGTTAAATTCGCTGAAGCTCCATGTGCGTTCAAAAGTAAGGTCTTGTACCGCTAAGCTGTCAGGTCGAAATTTTGCCTGATATGTCAGAAAGTCCATCGTGGCTAAACCCCCTTATGCATCTTGTTTGTTTTTGTCATAAGCCCCTAAACCAGGCTTATAAGATTTATCATCAATGAACTGTTTAATGCCTTCTTTACGCCCTTCATTATCAAAGCTGTTAGCTGCTTCTTGCGCTCTAATCAAATAGTCTTCGGCATTATCGTAAGTCATTTCTTTCACGCGGCGAATCGCGTCTTTGGTCGCTTTAAGGGCAACCGGATTTTTCTCTAATAAGACTTTACAGACAGCTTCAACTCGCGCTTTAAGTTGCTCTGCAGGCAAAGCTTCATTGATCAAGCCCCACTCAACCGCTGTGGTCCCATTGATATTTTCGCCCATCATGGCGTGATACATGGCTTTGCGCAGCGGCATTAAATCAGCCACAACTTTACTGGCACCACCACCAGGTAATATGCCCCAATTAATTTCACTTAAACCGAAAGTTGCATCTTCAGCGGCAAAAGCCAAATCACAGCCAAACAAAGGCCCATAACCACCACCAAAACACCAGCCGTTTACCATGGCTACAGTAGGTTTTTGATACCAACGTAAACTACGCCACCAACCATAAGCTTCACGTTGAGCTTGACGTGTAGCACCTAAACCTTTGCCTTCGTTTTCACGAAAATATTCTTTTAAATCCATACCTGCAGACCAAGAAGTGCCCTCACCTGTTAGCACGACTACACCTACATCATCTCGATATTCCAAGTCGTCTAATACACGCTGCATCTGTCGGTTTAATTTTGGACTCATACAATTGCGTTTTTCAGGACGATTAAACTTCACCCAAGCAACATTATTCTCTACCACACATGCGACTGTTTCTTGTTCTGTTCTTTCTGTTTTTTCTGTACTCACAGGACTTCCCCTTGTATAAATTTATGTACTTTAAAGTAATTAAGTGTCTGCCACTTATTCTTGGATTAAATAGGATAATGACCCGGCTGAGTTTCAACCGTGATCCAACGTAATTCACTAAATTGCTCAATGCCGGCTTTGCCTCCAAAACGGCCATAACCAGAAGCGCCCACCCCACCAAAAGGCATTTGAGCTTCATCGTGCACAGTGGGGCCATTCACGTGACAGATACCGCTGTTGATTTGTGCCGCCACTGTCATTCCTCTGGCCACGTCTTGGGTAAATACCGCAGCACTGAGGCCATAAATAGAGTCATTGGCGATCTCAATAGCTTGTTGCTCGTCCTTTGCTCGCATAATAGCGACCACAGGTCCAAAACTCTCTTCACTGTATATCGCCATTTCTTTAGTGACCTTGTCCAATACCGTAGCTTGCATCAATACAGAGGTACTGGTGCCGCCGACTAATATGTTTGCGCCTTTTGCTACAGCGTCTTCAATCAAACTATTCACCTTAGTTACGGTTGTTTCGTCGACCACGGCGCCTAGTGGCGTTTTACCTTCACGGGGATCTCCAGTAGCCATGGTTTGCACTTTTTGTTTAAACTGTTCAGCAAATTGTTCGGCGACATCATCAACCACAATCAAGCGTTCTGTGGACATACAAATTTGCCCCTGATTCATAAACGCACCAAAAGCAGCAGCTTTGACAGCTTCATCTAGGTTGGCATCGGCCAGTACTAGCATCGGGGCTTTGCCTCCTAATTCGAGCAAACAAGGCTTCAGATTTTCAGCCGCGCGTTTGGCAATAATGCGACCCACAGAGGTGGAGCCTGTAAAATTAATACGTTTAATAACAGGGTGATCAACTAGCGCGCCCACCACATCAGCTGCATCTTCAGGGGCGTTAGTCACTATATTCACAGTACCGTCAGGGAAACCTGCTTCAGATAAAGCTTCAATGATCAATGAGTGAGTTTGCGGACAAATTTCCGAGGCCTTTAAAATAACCGCGTTACCACATGCTAAAGCAGTTGAAATAGCACGCACGCCTAAGATAATCGGGGCATTCCAAGGTGCAATACCCACAATCACTCCAACAGGCACTCGCTGAGCCATAGCCAAACAACCAGGCTTATCAGATGGAATGACCTCACCACTAATTTGTGTTGTGAGTGAAGCCGCTTCGCGCAACATAGATGCAGCCAAACCTAAGTTAAACATTGCCCAACCGGCAGTTGAGCCAGTTTCGTTCATCATGGCTTCAACAAAGGCGTCTTGACGAGATTCAAGAGCGACAGCAGCAGCGTTAAGTACTGCACGTCTACCATTAGGCCCCACTGCAGACCAAAGCTTAAAACCTGCCTGTGCTTTTACAGCTATAGGGTGAATATCAGTACTTTTCATTGCTAGAGCTTCACTAGCAACCGCGCCTGTAAGTGGATTAATTCGACTGAATTTCATAAAAACGCCTCTTTGTATAAGTTAATGTCAAATAGGTAAATCTTGGCGCCTGTTAAGGTGAAACCTGATTACCTAAGTTGGTTTGTCGGATCCCAATAAGAACGACTGCGACTGCCGCCACTAAAGCACCTGCTCCCATGGCAATAGATACACCTTGCAAGCCCACGCCAGCAGTAAATAAATAACCAGCAATAATCGGGCTTAATGCTGCGCCACCTCGGCCAAAACCGATAACTACGCCTGTACCACTCGCTCGCACATCAGAAGGAAATGATTGCGCCATGAGTGCATACAACCCCACTACCCCTGCGTTAGTAAAAAATCCGGTAGCTGCAGAAATCCAAGCCAAGCTGCTTAAAGATTCATAACCAAGACCAAAGGCTGAAACCATAAAAAATGATATAACCAGTACAGTTACCAATAAGTTGCGTAATTTAATTTTGCTGGATAATAAGCCCAACAAAATGGCACCTATGGCTCCGCCTACATTAGCCCAAACCAACACCTGTCCAGCCTGTGAAGCTTCGAACCCCATATCAACTACAAATTTAGGGATCCATTTCAAAATAAAATAAAAGGTCATAATTTGCGTAAAATAGGCAAGTAACAGTAACAAAGTAAGTCCCCTAAGTTTTTCAGAAGCTAAAATCCTGAAACTTGACTGCTTAACTGTTTGAACTTGAGGGGGCAGCTCGTTAATTGCTGTAGATCCCATTTTTAAGAGGATTTTGTTCAGGCGCTTGAGTGCATTAGGTGGCCGTTTGTTGGATAAATACTCAACAGACTCAGGTAACAAAAACGCTACCACAAACAAAAATAGTCCACTGACAACTCCGCCAAAAATAAAGATTGCGCGCCAAGTGTGGGTTTCAAGTAATACTGATACAACACTGCCACCAATAATGGCCCCTATGGGATAACCGGTTGCCATCATGATCACGCAAAAATGTCGAAAACGTTGATTTGCAAATTCGGCGACCATAGCGTTAGTTGAAGCCAACATGCCACCAATGCCCAAACCTGTTAAAAAACGCACTATGAGAAGCTGATTGACAGTCATTACATAAGCCGCAAGAAACATTCCCAGTGTCATCAACAATAAACAAAACTGAATAGTTGGCTTTCTTCCAAAACGGTCAGCGGCCCCTCCTAACAAGACAGAGCCGACGGCCATGCCAAACATTTCCATGGCTAAAACGATGCCTAACTGGGCGCGATTAATGCCCCACTCTTGCGCGATGCCAGGTGAAGCAAAACTAATGGCCAATACATCAAATCCATCTAACGCATTAAGAGCGATACAAATCACCACAGCCATGATTTGCAAACTGCTCATAGGTGATGCATTAATAATACTGGCCGGATTTTTGTTCATTTATAACAACCTCTTAGGTGAACTTTTGTTATCAATAGCCTAGTTGCATATCTAACGCTTTGTCACTGCGTTTACATATCTTTGAGGTGATAATGAACAACTTGCTTTAAGTGAACACTTGGTAGGAATGTTAAAGTATGTTGAAAAAGCTTAAATGGCAGAAGACGACTAAATACCATGCAAATAATGACATCGATTATTTTCTGCAGAAAATCATATCAAATTAGAGAACAGCCGTTTATTCAAAGAAGCCTTAGTACTCAAATTACCGAGCGAAATTCAACGACAAACAGCGGATTTCCCCAAATTGATACAACTTAATGAGAAACGTCAAACCCGCTGTATACCTCTATTTTTAAAGACAATTATCAACTGTCACTTTTAAACCAGTCTAATTGGTT
Source organism: Paraglaciecola sp. (assembly GCF_039964565.1). Lineage (GTDB taxonomy): Bacteria > Pseudomonadota > Gammaproteobacteria > Enterobacterales > Alteromonadaceae > Paraglaciecola. Next base: position 101,676 of record NZ_JBDVXF010000004.1, on the reverse strand, counting down.
GTCATTCTTGCAACTGCTGCTGCCGCGCACTCTTCAATCACTTTGGTATAATCTTGTACCATCTGTTGGCCGATGATAAATGGATTCGCTTTATCAGGGTTTTCACGCAAAACCTGCATACGATTCAGAGAATCATCTACAAATGGATGATTGCTTAGGGCCACATCGACAGCATATTCTCTTTCGAGCTTAGCGAACTTGCTAGCCGATTTAACATATTCTTTAACCAATGCCATATCTTTAGGTATACCGGTTCCTCCCCATAAAGCAGCAGTATGGGTTTTCCCATTCTCTGTAACTGGGAAAATAAGTGACAAGGTCCCTGGAGTATGACCTGGAGTAAGCACAAGCTTGACATTGGTATCACCTAAGGTAAGTTCCTGACCATCGGTCGCCACCAGATCTTTATCTGGTGCAGCAGACCATTTAGGTGCAGGCATACCCGGGCGAGCAAGCCTTGGCGGCGGATTAATTGCCAGTTCCCAGTCTACTTCGCTCATAATGACAGAAGCTTTATACTTCTCGGCTAAATAGCGTGCGCCGCCATAGTGATCACCGTGACCATGCGTGACGACTATCATCTTAATTTCTGCCGGATCTAAACCTAAAGAACGCATACCAGTCTCAATCACGTTTTGTGCTAATTCAGTATTATCCAATGCATCGATTAAAATAATTCCGTCACTGGTTTGCAGGGCATAAGCCCCTACCGGAGTGACTCCCACATAATAAAGGTTGTCAAAAATCTTGGTTGCAGGTGGCACACTTTTGTCACTAAAATATTTCATGGCGCGGTTATCCGTGCTGCACTGCAATTCAGCGGTGGTACGCATAAAAGTGTCGCCGGCTAATGCATAAGCTTTATCAACATGCTTTTGTGCTAAATTCAGCTCACTGTAAGTCGCGTAACTGCAAGATAGACAAAGCAAACTGAAAGCGGATAGGGCAAATTTATTTCTAGTCTTCATTAGGTTAATCCTTTTATATCGAATTTTCATTGCAGATTGTTGTGCATAAATACATGGCTGCTAGATACAGTGGATCTGGATATCTAGCATCCTTATTATCCAACAGTATTAATAATCAAATCTCAGCCCTAAGCGGAAATATCTTCCAATTAAATCGTGTCTGGTATTCGACACACCAAGATCATCAAGTGCAGTACCACCATCAAATCCAACTCTTGGCGGTTCTTTATCCAATAAATTATCGATGCTAGCGAAGACTTCAAATCTTATATCACCCATGTCAAAACGACGGCTAGCAGTCAAATCGAAATAACTCACCGCATCAACTTTGTTGTTGTCTACATCAACCCCTGAGGTCCACTCCGCGTCTATCACACCTTCTCCAATATAACGATGGCGCAATGAGATAGTATTTTCATAGTCGGTAAAGCGAATAGAGGTTAAACTCGCCCATTTTTGTGGACCACCATTTACTGCGCCATTACCACCAGCGAATTCGCCTAGTAAATCATCACGTACACCACGGTCTTCTACATAATGTTCTTTGGTATAAGTCCAAAATGAACGAATATCCACATTACCATCCGCCAAATCAAAGCGATAAGTCGCTTCAACGTCATAAGCAGTTAGCACCTCTTCGGTTAAATTAACTGGAGAGTTAAAAATATTACTCATCAATCCTGTAGCAGAATCACGTTGAATGAAACTACAAAAAGAAGTTTCATTGTTATAACAACGATCAACAATGTCTTGGTCTAGAACCGTATCAATTGCACCATCAACATTGATATGAAAGTAATCCAATGATAAGGACAAGTCTTCAATAAATTCGGGCTCGTAAACAATACCAAAAGTGGTGGTGTCTGCTTCTTCTGGCGACAGTTCAGGATTCCCTCTAATAGTGCGAGTAACTAGGTAGTTTGCTACTCCCTCACCAAGAGGGTTTTCAACAAAGGGATCGTTAAAATACAAACTGTTGGTTTGTCCACCACTGTAATATTCGTTTAAATTTGGCGCTCTGATGTCACGAGATTGTGTACCGCGTAGCGATACACCTGCACCAATTTCATAGGTTAAACCACCCTTCCAAGTGGTAACGTTACCGCTGGTACTGTAATCCGTTAACCTTACAGCTGCATTAAAGTCTAAAGAATTACCTAGAGGAGAATCATAAAAAATAGGTACTAATACTTCAGCAAATACCTCATTTACATCATATTCACCACCAGCATCTTTATAATTCCCCACCCACCAACCACTGACTTGTGAAATAGGGTCGGCCTTACCAGTAAATTGCTCTTTACGGTATTCATACCCAAAGGATGTAGAAACTGCGCCTGCATCCAACTCCGCTAAATCACCACTAAAAGTAATAGATAATACATCTTGGGTCAGTTCAAGATCTTGACGTGCGGTACCGATTACATAATCAATAGAAGCTTGGCTAGGTGCACCTAAACCAAAAATATTGGCAGCTACACAACCATTAGATGGATCGGTTAGGCTTGAACGACAAATGGCATTGCCGTTGCCATCTGATATTGCATCAACTGCCAAGGCATATTTAGCGGTATTTGCATCGCTTCTGGTTTCATTTACGACATCAATACTACCTCTTTGATAATAAGCCGCCATTGACCAATTATCGTTAATTTCTAAATCAGCCCCTACTAAATAGCGTGTCATATCTCTTTCGTTATAAGGATTAGCTCGGCCAAAATCCACGTTCGAACGACCTAGTGGAATGGAGGTCATACCAAAGTTATCCATCTGTGTCGCCAATTCAGCAGGTAAGTACGGGTTGTCTCTGGCAATGGTAAGCGCACCAGCAAAGCGGTAATAAGGAACGGAAAGTGACTCACCCTCAGTCGTGCCATACATATACTCGCCGTAAACAGTTAAGTCCTCTGTTACATCATAAGTGGCATGTAAAAAGCTGGTGACTTGTTCATACTCAGCCAATATTTGTGTACGCGCCGAGAAATCATTCAGTTGACCATCGCCAGTAATGCTGCTCCCTAACGGACCACCAGAATAACGAGTGCCAAAATTGAAAGGCAGCAAAGCACCATCAGGAGAAAAAGTGATACCCGCTAAAGGACCAGCACTTAAAAAAGTATGCCCTGCATCAGAGCCAATAAAATTACCTACGTTATCCAATACTAAGCGCTGTGGTTGACCATTTCCTTCAGCATAATCCGGGTTATTAACCAGCTTTGTGCTACGAAACCAATCACGAGAGTCAGCTCTATCCACACCATCGGCGCTAGTATAGTTCAAACTACCAATGACATGTCCACGACCATCTGCAAACTCAAAGCCAGCGGCTAAATTTGCTTTAAATTCATCTGCATCATCATAACCAGAACGACCAGCTTGAACCGAACCTTTTACGCCGGTAAATTGTTTATCTAATACTAGGTTAACTACCCCCGCTACGGCATCAGAGCCCCAAGCAGCGGATGCGCCACCGGAAACGATCTCAGTGCGCTTTAATAAGGTACTTGGCAACATGTTGATATCAACTTGCCCGGTGCTGGCTGCGCTAACGACACGTCGTCCATCTAATAGAACTAAGGTACGGTTACTGCCGATACCTCTTAGGTTTAAAAAGTTTGCGCCCTGAACTCCAGAGCCTACATCATTACCAGAACTTCGAGGCGAAGTGGCAGAGCCCATAGAGGGCATACGATTGAGTGCATCAGCAACATTCACTACACCAACATCATTAATAAATGCAGAATCTAAAACAGTAGTAGGAGTAGGCGCTTCATAACCAGGACGAGACTTAAGACGAGATGCTGAAACAACAATTAATTCAACGGCCTCCTCTTCTGCAATTTTGTTAGTGCCACTATTCTCTTGAGCAGAAACCACTGACAAAGGCAGAGCAGAGGCTATGCCAAGCGCGAGTAAAACATTTGCACAGCAACGGCTGGTCAAAAATGGAATATGTGTGTTTTTCATGTGCGGGCCCTTATTAATTATTTGTTATATTTGTTAATTAAATATTAACCATAACAAATCCTCGCATGGCCCCATTAGAGCAACAAGTGATATTATCCAATCGATTGGACAGATTTACAAAGCAATAAATGTTAATTGTATTTCTATCTAATTAAAGTTGAAGCCTGATTAAAGGAATTTTAATCAGCCAGACATAGGTGACTTGTTTATGATTATTGATTTGCGAAAATTGTGAGCAAAATATCGATTAGTGCAGGTCTACAACTCGTCCACAATTAAGAATGTGATTCGGGTCTATTATTTCTTTTAGGGTTTTCATTAATGCTATTTCACTGTCGCTTCTTGAATACTTTAAAAAGTCTTTTTTGATCACTCCTATACCATGTTCACCTGAAATCGACGCGCCAATTTTTCCAGCAATCTGCAGTACATCGTCTTCAATAGCGTGCAATTTATCTTGCTGCGGATAACTAATGGTTAAGTGTAAATTACCGTCACCTAGATGACCAAAGGCAAAGTATCTGGCTTGGGGATACTTGTCAGCAACCAGTTGTTTGCTGGTATCGACAAAGTGCTGCATTTGCCCCAACGGCATACTGATATCAAAGGCAATAAAGGGTTTTACAATACTTAATAGTTCAGCAATGGCCTCTCTGATGCCCCAAATATCAATATTGTCTTGCAAAGATTGGCCAAGGATAACGTCTTTTATTAAATCCTGCTCTAAGGCTTCGCCTAATAAGGTTTCGCTTATAGTCTGCAGTACCGACTTATCTGTTCCTTGGAACTCCACTAATGCATATATTGCGTGATTATCAGAAAAGGGCTTTCGAGCGAGCTTTTGTGTATTAATCACTTCGTCAAAATAGTCAGCCCACATCACTTCAAATGCAGACATGGTTTGCGATGCTTGATGACGAAATTTAGCCAATAACAGAGTCAACTTTTCTAAATTTTCAGCGCCGCACAGCATCACCATAGTCTCATCTGCACGGGGAACCAATTTCAGAACGAGACGGGTGATAATACCCAAAGTACCTTCTGAGCCAATAAACAAATGTTTTAGATCAAAACCGGCATTATTCTTCATCATAGTGTTCATACCCCCTACTATGTCGCCATTGGGGATGACTGCTTCAATACCCAGCACGAGATCACGCATCATGCCGTATTTTATCACTCGATTGCCGCCTGCATTGGTGGCCGCATTTCCACCTATGGTGCAGTTCCCCCTAGCACTCAAATCCAAAGGAAATTGCAAGCCAAGCTCTTTCGCTTTGTTTTGTACTTGCTCCAGAGTCGCCCCCGCTTCCACTGTCATCGTCATGGCATGTTCATCTATATCAACTATATGGTTCATACGCTCTAAACTCAGTGCCACTTCATTAGCTTTAGGTGTTGCTCCGCCACACAGGCCCGTTCTGCCTCCTTGAATAACAATCTTGATACCTTGCTCATTGCAATATTTCAGCACTTGGGATACTTGCTCGCTTGAGCTAGGTTTGATTACAGCCAAAGGAATTTGATCAGCAATAGCACTCCAATCACTGCTGTAACCCTTGAGAATGTCCTCATCGAGTATCATTGCATTGGCGCCCACTAAGGTTTGCAGTCGCCTGACATGAGTAGAAGTAATCATTTTATTATCCTTAAGCAGGCTACTTTATTTGGCTCGCTTTATTCAATGTCTTTAGGAAAGCTTTTTGGCGGCAACAAATTGTTCAATAAAATCAGCAAAACCTTGTACCGGATCTGACACCCACAGGTCGCTTTGACTATATAGAACATAACGCCTAGATTGGGTTGGCTGCACCAGCGGCAGTTGCAGCAAATGTTTGTGTAAGCCCAATTGATTAACAAATTCTGGGGTGATGGCTAAGGCAATATTTTGCGACACTAAGCCCAGAGCCGTGGTCACGCTATCCACAATTTCTGAAACCTGAAAGCGGGCGCTGGGCTCCAAAGTGTTTAATATGTTTGCAAAACTTTGTTCATGGTCTGATCCTGGCGCACAAATATCATGGGGCCTCAGCTCCGACCAACTCACTTCTGACTGAGTTGACATGGGATGTTCTGGATGGCACCACAAGATCCAACGACTCTCAAACAATGGGCGGACAGAAATGCCCTGATTAACTTGTTGTTCCGGGCCAATCGCTATATCAGCCGTGCCATTAACAATTTGATCCGATAATGATATGACCGAAGAATCGACTATATGCACTCGAACATCAGGATGAGTCACGCGATACGCGGCAATAATTTCAGGCAGTAAAGTGGCTGCCACCACCTGTGGGGCCGCTACCCGTACAATCCTTACATTATCTTCTTTTAATACTATGGCAGCTGCTTCAGCCACTTTCATTTGTTGCAGCACAGACACGGCATAGGCTAAAAACTCCCTGCCTGCGACTGTTAGCGACACTTTACGTGTCGTTCGATCAAACACAGGAAAACCCAAACGATCTTCTAATTCTGCGATAAGATTACTAATAGTCGACGAACTGAGGTACATATAATCAGCAGCACGGTTAAAGTTTTTAGTATCAGCCACGGCAACCAAGGCTTCTAATTGTCTCAATGAAAACCTAGCCATACTAATTCGCTACTTTAATAATGAGTTCGAAAATAAAGATCATAAATAACGCTTAACTCCAGAGTATTTAAAAGTCCAGAACGGCATTAACAAATATCACATTCAGACTAATAACAAAAATGTCAGGAGGCAATATAAACCGTTTTTACTGTTGTATAAAACTCTGCAGCATAACGTCCTTGTTCTCTAGATCCATAACTTGAACCGTTACGTCCACCAAAAGGCACATGATAATCGACCCCTGCTGTAGGTGCGTTGACCATTACCATACCGGAGTGAGCATGACGCTTAAAGTGATTGGCATATTTAAGGGAGGTCGTGACTATGCCACTCGAAAGTCCAAATACCGTATCGTTAGCCACCGCCAGTGCTTCTTCATAGTCTGCCACTTTGATTACACAGGCTACTGGACCAAAAATCTCTTCTTTAGCAATGCGCATACTTGAATTGGCTTGGGTAAAAAGTGTTGGTTGCAGGAAAAAACCCTTGGTTTTTCGTTGTAAAATTTCTCCTCCAAAAGCGAGTTTGGCTCCCTCGTCTTTGCCAACTCGTATATATTGACACACATTGTCTAATTGTTTCTTATCAACTACTGGGCCTATTTTTGTATTTGTATCAAGTGCGTGCCCCACTTCTAACTTGCCCATTTTATTCACTACAGCAGCCACAAAACGATCATGAATTCCCTTAGTTACAATAAAACGTGACGAAGCAGTACAGCGTTGTCCAGTGGCGTAAAAAGCTCCGTTTACTGCGACTTCTGCAGCTACCTCTAAGTCAGCATCATCCAGCACTACTAGGGGGTTTTTACCCCCCATTTCCAACTGAACCTTACCCATACGGGCAACCACTTTCGACGCAATATTGCGGCCAGTTCCTTCAGAGCCAGTAAAACTAATTGCCGCGACATCAAGGTGATTTACCAGGGTTTCACCAACAATAGAACCTTTACCCAATACAAGGTTAAATACCCCTGCTGGTGCCCCCGCCCGATGAATAATATCAGCCAAGGCCCAAGCTGAAGCTGGCACAAGTTCAGCAGGTTTAAACACCACTGTATTACCATAGGCCAAGGCTGGCGCTATTTTCCAGGCTGGAATTGCAATCGGAAAATTCCAAGGCGTTATCAAGCCAACAACCCCTACTGGCTCACGGGTGACTTCGACTTCCATTCCTTGCCGTGTGGATGCGAGTTTATCACCAGTTTGGCGAACACATTCTCCGGCAAAAAATTTGAAAATTTGTCCTGCTCGAATGACTTCACCTAGCGCATCGCTTAAGGCTTTCCCCTCTTCACGAGCAAGTAACTTAGCTAATTCATCTTTGCGAGCCAGAATTTCAGAGCCTACGGCATCAAGCATATCAAAACGTTGCTGAATAGGACTACAAGACCAACTTTGAAACGCTGTTTTCGCCGCTTCAATGGCATTGATTGTTTGCTGTTGATCCCCTTGCGCATAATTACCAACAAGATCGTCTAGATCCGATGGGTTGATATTCGCTCCTAGGGTTTCACTGCTTTCCCATTGGCCGTTAATTAGGTGTTTGTATTGGCATTGCATCATTTTTCTCTTTATTTAATCTTTTGCTTTTGGCCAGCTAAGCAAGACCTGAACAGAAATAGCCGCGATTAGCACTATAGGTAAAATACTCATCAAAACATCACTTGAATCATTTGTGCCAACCAATAAAATGCCAGCTAATAGAGGCCCGACTATTGCTCCCATTCGCCCTAGCGCTACACTCCAACCTACCCCGGTACCTCGGATAGCTGTAGGATAATAGCTACCCGCTTGTCCATAGAGTAAGAATACTAAGCCATTGGCAAAAATCCCGACCACTAACCCGGCGATCATTGCACCTGTCATATTGTGTTGTAATGCTGCTAGCGCCAATAAAGCGCCGGCAATAGCAATACAAACGCCGGCAAATAACAAACGTTGATTAATACGTGAAATTAACCAGCCTAATATTAATGCCCCCGTAGAACCACCAACATTAAACATCAATTGCACTGTACTCGCTTCATCGCTGGTAAAGCCTTTACCCACTAGTAGTAATGGCAACCAATTAAGCAATAAATATAAAACGCCAACGGAACATAAAAAGCCGAGCCACAACATAAAAGTTGGCACTGCTCGCCTTTCTGCAAATAGTGAATGCCCTAGACTGTTATTGGATGCAACATTATCTTGTAGCGCAGTTTCTTTAACGTTTTTAAAGGCTTCTGATTCGGTCAAGAATTTAATTAATACTGGTACCAAAAGTAAAGGCGCGATGCCACCAACATAAAATATTTGTCGCCAATCATCGGTTAACATAACGACTGCCGTAGCGATAAAGCCGCCAATTGGTGTAGCGCAGTACATCATGGTAACGGCACCTGCGCGTTGTGAAGGCTTAACCGCTTCTGCGGCTATGGCGATAATCATTGGTAAAGCGCCGCCCATACCTAAACCTGTGATTAATCGAATGCCAATTAGAGAGTTTACATCCCATGCAAAAGGCGTGAGAAGTGAACAAAGGCCAAACAAAGCCACAGAAATGATCATGACTTGTTTACGACCGATACGATCAGAGATCATGCCGCCTACCAAGGCACCTATAAGTAAACCAACGGAACTAGCACTGGCTATTAAGCCCATTTCGTCAGACTGTAAATTAAATTCGGCAACTAACCCAGTTGCCGCAACTCCCATTGATTGTAAATCTAAGCCTTCTAATATTGTTGTAACAAAGCATAAGCCTAAGGTTAGCCAGTTTGTTTTTTGATGAGTGTTACTTTGCATATTTACGCCTTCTGGATCTATTACTCGTGCTTACTACGCTCAAAATTAATAAGCTGAGGATGAGGTTGATTGAGTGGAGGTTTCACCTTTGAATCGTGCGCACAGGTTTTTTGCACCATTAACCAATAATGTAGTATCCACTCCCACCGCTACAAATAAGGCACCCTCGGCCAAATATTCCTTTGCAACAGTGGGATCGGTAGCTAATACACCGGCGGCTTTGCCCATTTTTTTGACAAGCTGAATGCCTTCCTTGATGGCATCCTTGACCTGCTTAGCGTTTTGCTTACCTAAAAGACCCATTGATGCGGACAAATCTGCGGGGCCAAAAAATATTCCGTCAACACCGTCAACCGCGGCTATAGCATTAAGATTCTGCAAACCTTGTAATGACTCCACCTGCACAATGACACATATTTCTGCCTGACAGTCATCGAGATAGTTGTTAACTTGATTCCAGCGAGATGCTCTGGCTAAACCGGCGCCAACACCGCGGACCCCTTGAGGAGGATAACGGGTAGCCGCTACGATCTGTTTTGCCTGCTCGGCATCATCAACCATGGGAATTAATAAGGTTTGCACACCTAAGTCCAGATACTGTTTTATCAATACGGTATCACCTATTGGAGGTCGTACAATTGCCTGAATGGGGTAAGCCGCCACTGCTTGAAGTTGAGTTAATACGCTCGGCGGATCATTAGGTGCGTGTTCGCTGTCAATTAACAGCCAATCAAAATCGGTAGTTGCTAAAAGTTCGGCACTGTAAGGGCTTGCAAGTGCAGCCCAAAGACCTATTTGCTGTTGGCCATCGGCTAGCTGTTGTTTAAAGAGGTTTTTCGACATTTTCATCTGCTTGCTTCTTTTCTAATCATTACAATCAAATAAATCGACAGGAAACATTGCCCAATGGGCCATAATCAACGACAAATGTATCGCCCGCTTCAGCGGCAACCGGTCGGGTAAAAGAGCCACTAAGCACCACATCCCCCTGATTTAATTGTTCATCATGAGGCGCAATTTTATTCGCTAACCAAGCAACCCCCATAGCTGGGTGATTTAACACACCAGCCGCCAATCCCGTCTCTTCAATGACGGCATTTTTGTATAACAAGGCCCCCACCCAGCGCAAGTCCACAGCATCGGGTTTGACCGGTTGCCCGCCCATGATAATGCCAGCATTAGCGGCAAAATCGGAAATGGTATCGAAAACTTTACGGGGCTCTTTGGTATCACGGTCAAGTTGCTCAATACGCGCATCGATTATTTCTAGTGCAGGAACCACATATTCCGTCGCCCTTAACACATCAAATAATGTCACATCAGGTCCTTTAAGGGGAGCCTTTAAAATAAACGCCAATTCGACTTCGAGACGAGGCAATATAAACTGCTTAATATCGATATCAGTACCGGAATCAAAAAACATATCGTCCATTAAGGGAGCATAATCTGGCTCGGTGATCTGCGCCGAAAGTTGCATTGCTCTTGACGTTAAACCAATTTTACGGCCTTTTATTTTACGCCCGTCTGCCAGCTCAAGTTTTACCCATGCACGCTGAATGGCATAACCATCTTCTATGCTCATATCAGGATATTGCTTAGAAATATGGCGCACTTGCGTGCGATTTTTGCGGGCTGAATAAAGCTGCAGGGCTAATTCATTAATGATACTTTGCGACAACATTATCCATTCTCCGTTTGTATTTCGCTTTGCTTATTCAATTGGCTATTTCAGCTGATGGGCTTTTTTTAACCCTTGAGTAAACCTAGGCTCCACATTTTCATCAAACCCTAAAGCGACACGTCTAACTTCATCACTGTCTGTAGGTTGATGACCACAATTGAGCCCTGAAGCACGTGGTGCAGGGATGGCTTTTACTGTGCCTTTAATGCGACCGATATTAGTGATTTCACACTCCACCACATCACCTGGGTCAACCGAACGTGAATGACAAGGCGTGCCCATCAAAATCACGTCACCCGCATTAAGAGTAATATGCCGTGCAATATCAGCAATGGCATAATGTGGCCCCCAAATAGTTTCGTCACCTACATGAGCTTGCTGTACTACTTGGCCATTAACATAAGTGGTTAAGGTTTGTTCAAATAAATTCACCCCCCTTACTATGCCAGGACCAATGGGTAATAAAGTATCGGCACCTTTAACACGTAACATTGAACCTTGGTCAGTATCTCGAAAGTTTTGCAGCCCCATATCCAGAGCAGGACAGAATCCTTCAATATAATCCCAAGCTTCATCTGGCAATACATTACGGCAGGTTTTACTGATCACCACAGCGTACTCGCCTTCATAATTTAAATATTGGCAATCATCAGGTTTAAGGATTTCACCATTGTGACCATTAAGCGCGGTAGGCGGTTTAGTAAAATAGGTTGGATACGCTGTAGGCTTAGGGAGTTTGCGAGTTTCCATACTTCTTGAGGTATAAGAAATGTGTATAGCAATAATTTTACTCGGGGCGACAGGCGGCAAATAAACTAAGTCCGCAGTTTCGAGCACTCTACCATCATCAAGTCTGAGTTTGCCCTGCTCCTCACCACTTTCAATCATAGTGCCCCAATAAGCACTACCACCTATAAGTACCCGTCTTCTTTCGACCCGTGGGCCAATCATCACTGCAGGCGTATTTTTTAAAGGGAATTCAAAGTTCATTTATTGCTGCTCCACATCAAACCAAATATGCACATTACCTGTGCCTCGGGCATTCTCATAATCAGACATCACTGTGCCTTTTGCTGTGCAATGGGCACCGCCTAAAGCTCCAATCATCTGCAAATAGTGACCACCAAAGGCTTCCCAATTGCGTTTTTTGTATTCACTTTCCCAGTTGTTAATGATCTCACCGTGTTTACCTTGCTCCATTAATCGTATAGCACCCTTGTCACTTGCTACGTTTTCTGGGCTAGACACATTGGACTCATGGAAGATTCTTGGGTTAACCGGCTGCCAGTCAATATTATTAAAGCGATGACTCAGTGCACCAGAAGCAATTAACAAAACTCGTGCGTCACTATTTTCAATGCCTTGTGCGATGGTTTTTCCTGCCGGAAGAAATTGATCCCAACGACAGTTTTGACAACAACTGGCGGAAACCACAGAAATGCCGAGCCTTTCTAAATGCAGATGTTTGATGATATTTATCGTGGCATATTCTTGATGCATGCCTTCATTCGCGGTGGAGCGCACTCTCACTCCTGACGCTATACCTGCATCGTTGATATGGTGGGCAAGTTCCGGATTGCCTTTATAATCATAATCAACACCAAACAGGTACCAAGGCATTTCTGCACTAACAAAATTACCCTTTATACGGGCGCTGGCCTCAACTAAGTGAAACCCAGTGGTAAACCAATGGGTATCAAAAATGATCACAGTATCAGGTTTCACTTCTGCAATTTTTTGACGTATTTTTGCGTAGCCAGGGATCAAATCAGAGTCTTCACCGGCGCCCATTAATTTGCGTAATTCTTCATTTTGCATTAATCCTGGGTGATGAGATAGAAATGCCGCTCCAACGATTTTACCCATTTTATTTTTCCTTTATTCTTAACATTACAATGAACATTAGCGTTGACTAAAACTTGCTCTAAACGGTTTTTTAGGGACAACTACATCTTTGATGTCACAGAAAAACTCGAAGCTCCAATTGCCCCCTTCTCTACCAATTCCCGAACGTTTAATTCCGCCAAAGGGCGCTTCTAAATCACGGATCCCAAAACTATTCACCCAAATAAAACCCGTTCTGATGCGCTTAGATATTTCTGTTGCATGACTTTGTTCGCCATAACACACCCCACCCAAACCATAATCAGTACCATTGGCCATAGCGATAACTTGGTCATCACTACTGAAAGTTTGTAGGGTCAACACAGGACCAAAGACTTCATTTTGGACAATTTCGTCGTCTTGCTTAAGATTGGTCACTAAGGTTGGTTGAAAATACAACTCACCGTATTCATGTTTAGCTCCGCCCCAAAGTACCGTGGCACCGGCCGATTTAGCCCGTTCGATAAAACCGGCGACCCGCTCAACTTGACGCTGATGAATGATAGGCCCAACTTCAGTAGCAGGATCACGGGGGTCGCCCACTGTGAGCGCCTCCACATAGCCGCGCATCGCTTTAACAAAGTCACTTTTTATAGATTCATGCACCAATAAGCGTGTGCCCGCTAGGCAAACCTGTCCGGCATTGCGATACATCAACGCGGCGGTGGCAGCGGCGTTGTCAATATCCGCCCCCGCTAACACTATGAATGGACTTTTACCGCCTAGCTCCAAACTGCACGGCACGAGATTTTGGGCGGCAGACTGTGCAATCAACTTGGCCGTTGGCACAGAGCCAGTGAATGAAATTCTGGCAACCCTTGGATCGGCTACTAACCCTGAACCAGATTCAGCGCCGTTTCCTTGCACAATATTGAGTACGCCTGGAGGTAGACCAGCCGCTTGTGCGGCATCTGCCAATAATGAACTGGTACAGGGTGCCCATTCTGGTGGCTTTAAAATACAGGTATTGCCTGATGCCAGTGCCGGTCCTAGTTTCCAGGTTGATAACATCAGTGGCGCATTCCAAGGGGTAATGATAACCACTACACCGGCGGGATCATGACGAACCAAATGTTCAGCTTGATTAGTATTTATTGTGTGATCTTGCAAGGTCAACGCTTGCTCAGCAAAATGCCGAATGTTTAACTGGACTCTTTTTACGACACCGTGCTGCATGCGTGACAACAGGACACCCGCATCGTTACTTTCAACCAAAGCAAAGTCATCATTACGTTTGCCAATTTCATCAGCAAATTTATCCAAATATACTTTTCGTTCCGCGGCTGATAGGGCTGACCAAGCAGGAAAAGCCTGCTCGGCGGCTTCAATCGCTTGATTGATAATTTCTGGGCTGCCATTGGCTACTTTACCTAGAAGTCGACCGTCAATAGGAGAAAACACATCAAGATAATGTTTTGCCGCTACACGCTGCCCAGCAATGTAATGATCCGATGAAATATTTATCTCATTAATTTTGATAAATTCACTCATTAATCAAATTCCTTGAAAGATTCAGAGGGTAAAAGCACACTTATAATTAACAATTAAACAGTGCTTTATTTACAATATTGAAACAGATTCTGGGCTAGACAGTAGTGGAGAACAAACGTTATTTACCAAACAATTGATTTGTAAAAATGGATAATAAAAGGTAGTAAACAAAAATAGAGCGTAATATCTGACAATTAGAAAGGCCTAAAATTACGATATATTTGCTTTAAAGTAAGGTTAAATTAAAGCGTTATGCAGTGAATACCTAACGGGAAGATGTTTAGAAACATTAAAGAATCAAAATTAAAAACTGTAAAAATACACTCATAAAAAGGTTTATGAGTTCATTGGTGACTGACGTTTACGATTTATTCATCCAGACTGCGATTAAAATTATCACGATATTGACGAGGGGAAAGGCCAGTCCAGCCTCGGAAGGCGCGAGTAAATACAGCAGGATCAGAAAAGCCTACTTTTTCAGCCACCTCTTTAATAGGCAAAGAATATAGAGTCAATAAACTGGTGGATTTGTCGCGCCGCACAATATCTTTAATTTGTTGAAATGACGCTCCCTCATCTTTTAACCGGCGCATAATCGTACGGGTTGTCATATACAACTGTTTCGCTACGTCATCAATTGAGGTATTGCCATTGCATATTGTGTTTTTCAATATACGTTTTACTTCAGCAGATACACTATAGTCGGCTTTATATTGGCGAAATAACTCTAAGGGGCAATGATGCATAAAAGACTTAAGTGAACCTTCACTCTGTTTCACTTGACGAGACAAATATTGAGTGGGGAAGACTAAACTAAGCGTTCTGCAATCAAATTTATGACTACCCGGAAATAAATAACTGTATTCTCTGGCATGTTGCGGACTAGGATAATTAAAACGAGTCTCTGTTAACGGCAAGGAATCAGCAATTAACCAAGATGCATAACGATGCCAAGCTAACAAACACATTTCTGCAAATAGATGACCAAAATCCTCTGCTGGTGTAACGCTATTAACAGATATCACAGTATGTTCTGGCCCAATGTCTAAGCTTATAAATTCAAATCGGGTCACTAGGTTGTAAAACCGCACACCTAATTCCAAGGCTTTTTGTAGGGTGGGTTGATTGACGGTTAATTTACCCATCATAAAATAAGTACCGAGCTCTAACCTGACCGGAGATAACCCCATACTTTCTTCTTTTGACTTGTCCCAACAGGACTTTTGAAAGACCGATAAGTCTTCCGTCCTCACCCGGACATCAGGCTTGTCGATCACTTCCTTGGCGATATTCGCGGCAACAAGTAAGGCGTCGCCATCTAATCCAATCTTGTTGGCTAAGTGGTACAAGGCGCTTATATAGTGATTACATGCGGTACCGTATTCGCCTTTATTATGCATCATCACTTCCTGAATAGATTTAGGGTAAATTAATCAAAATTGAGTTAGTCATCTGTCGTTCTGTTACTTAAAATGACTCATGACTTTTTTCAGTGAGTTAACCACTTATCCGACAAGTCCGTTTTCATTCAAATTTATGGCTCTACAAGCTTGCTACAAATTGCCAACCCAACTGCAGAGATAGCAGGGTTAAAATCACTTTAAATATTAACTTAAATTTTTCATTCGCTAATTTTTTTAACAGTTTTAACCCCAGCCAAGTACCAAGAGTTCCGCTTATTATCATAGCGGCAATTAAGGGTAACCACTGCCAAAACGAAAAACCTACTGCAGTATAAACAATAGCTTTTAAACTATGCTGAAAAGTTAAGCAGCTAGAAAAAGAAGCGGTAAAACGCAACTTATCGTAACCTTTTGAATAAATATAACTACCAACAAGTGGCCCACTAGCGCCGACAAACATCGACAAAAACGTAGTAAATAAACCATATAGACTATCGGCGACATAAGAGCTTTGTTTAGTAGCAGTTGGCTTGATCCAAAGTAGATACAGCACAAACAATGCGATAAATATTTTCATGGTGTCTAGAGGGATCATCATGACCAATTGCGAGGATAGCAGCGCTCCAACCACGCTTCCTAACGAAAAATAAGCTAATAGTTTAAAATCAATATGTTTAAAGGTCATTACCGCTCTATTCGCGTTAGATCCCAGTTGTACTAATCCGTGCACGGGGATCACCACAGCCATTGGCAACATAGAGGCCATCACCACTAACAACAATAAACCACCACCAGCCCCAAACGCGGCAGTGATAAACGAAGTTAAACCTGCAAGCATGACAAAGGCGAAGGCCACGGTTGGGCTTAACATTTCGTTGCTGAAAAACTCCATCTAAAAGTATAAAGCCTTGTATTGAAAGGACACTTTCACTTTATTCATCCTCCAAACTTTATGCTAACAAACGTACCAATCTACAATAGTGTGTCAGCCGTTTAACTGGGGGCCCACAGCAACCAGTGATTTACCATTACTGACATCGGTAAACTTAACAAAATTACTAATAAATTGTTCAGCAAGGTTTTGGGCTTTGACTTCCCAGTTTGCAGTGCTGGTGTAAGTATTGCGTGGATCCAATACCTTTGCATCCACACCTTCAATGGACTTGGGTATCTGCAAATTAAAAATGGGTAAATTACAGCTAGCATGCTGTTCTATAGAGTCATCTAGTATGGCGTCAATAATGGCACGAGTATCCTTAATAGAAATTCGCTTACCAGAGCCATTCCAACCAGTGTTAACTAAGTAAGCTTGGGCGTTTGCAGCCTGCATACGTTGCCGCAGGACTTCTGCATATTTTGTAGGATGTAAACTTAAAAACGCCGCGCCAAAACAACTCGAAAAGGTGGGACTAGGTTCAGTGATACCACGCTCTGTTCCCGCCAGTTTTGCCGTAAAGCCCGATAAAAAATAGTATTCAGCTTGTTCGGGAGTGAGTTTAGCCACAGGCGGCAATACACCAAACGCATCTGCGGTTAAAAAGATAACTTTATTAGCATGCCCAGCGCGAGAAATGGGGCTGACAATATTATCGATATGATGGATTGGGTAGGATACACGGGTGTTTTCAGTTTTAGAGTTATCCTCAAAATCAATCTTTCCGCTGTCGTCAACTGCGACATTTTCTAATAATGCATCACGGCGAATGGCTTGATAAATATCAGGTTCGTTTTCTTGACTGAGGTTGATTGTTTTTGCATAACAGCCGCCTTCGAAATTAAATATGCCGTTATCATCCCAGCCATGTTCATCGTCACCAATAAGTTGACGTTTAGGATCGGTAGACAAAGTGGTTTTTCCTGTACCAGACAAACCAAAAAAGATCGCTACATCACCCTTTTTACCCACATTGGCACTGCAGTGCATCGACGCGATACCTTGCAGCGGTAAAAAGTAGTTCATCATTGAGAACATACCTTTTTTCATTTCACCGCCGTACCAAGTGCCACCAATAATCTGGATTTTTTCAGTGAGATTAAAAGCGACAAAATTCTCTGAATTTAGCCCTTGCTCTTGCCATTTATTGTTTACCACTTTAGCGCCATTCATTACAATAAAATCAGCATCAAAGGTAGCAAGTTCCTCATTGCTAGGGCGAATAAACATGTTTTTGACAAAGTGTGCTTGCCAAGCCACCTCAGTGACAAAGCGCACGCTCAAGCGGGTATCTTGGTTCGCTCCACAATAAGCATCCACAACAAATAAACGTTTGTTAGATAACTGCTTGGTGACTAAACCTTTTAAATGAGACCAAGTCTCAACAGACATAGCTTTGTTATCATTCTTACCTTGATCAGACCACCAAATCGTATCGCGGGTAGTGTCATCTAAAACAATATATTTATCTTTGGGAGAGCGACCGGTAAATATCCCCGTATCCACTGAAATAGCACCAAGTTCAGTAACCAATCCTTTTTCAAAACCACTTAATGTAGGAGCGGTTTCTTCAATAAATAATTGTTCATAGCTAGGGTTATAAAGTATTTCAGTCGTATTGCTTATGCCTAAACTAGACAAATCAATAGCAGTTTCCTCATTATTCACTACTGATTTTTGTGAAGCGCCCATATTGATAATATTCCTTGCTGTAGTTGCATTAAATAAGTAAGTGTTTGTTGTTTATGTGTTTGGATTAATCAAAATTGACTAAAACTCTTCAGTATCAATTTCCACTTGCGTCGCTGCGGGATAACGTGGACCGCTAATCTTTTTGTAATCAAATACCTTATCTAATAAGGCTAACTGCTTATCAGTTAAGCTAATCTCACTGGCCGCCATATTTTCGGTTAAATGAGACAGTTGAGTTGTTCCAGGAATGGGGATGACATGTTTACCTTGATGAAGTAACCACGCCAAACTGAGCTGAGCCAAAGTACATTGCAGCTCTTTACTCAAGGATTTCAACTCGGTTATTAAAGGTAAGTTACGCTGCATATGTTCTGCTTGAAAACGCGGCATGCCCCTGCGGATATCACCTTCAACTAGGGCATTTTTACCTGTTACCTGACCGCTTAAAAAACCACGTGCTAGGGGCGAAAATGCCACAAAAGCAGCACCTAATTCTTGACAGGTATCAAGCACTGATATTTCTGCATTACGAGTCCACAGTGAATATTCGGTTTGTACTGCAGCAATGGCATGCACTTGATGTGCTTTTCGTAAAGTAGCAGCGGATACTTCAGACAAACCAATGGACTTGATTTTACCTTCGGCCACGAGCAGTGCTAACTCACCTATACTGTCTTCAATAGGCACATTTTTGTCCCAGCGATGTAAATAATAGAGATCAATCACATCGGTTTGCAGATTACTTAAAGACTGCTCAATAGTTGCTCTTAACGTGACAGGGCGACCATCAATCACACGTTTGCCATCCACGCCCGTCATGCCACATTTACTGGCTAAAAAGAATTTGTGCCTATGGGATTTTAAGGCTTTTCCAAGTAGCTTTTCGTTATTGCCAAATCCGTAAAGGGCAGCAGTATCAAAGTGATCCACGCCTAAATCAATCCCTTGATGCAACAGCTGAATTGCCTCTTTTTCAGAAGGAGGCGTACCATAGGCGTGGCTCAAATTCATGCAGCCCAAACCTATTGGTTTGAGCTTTTGATGGGCAATACTTCGAGGTGACATGATCAAGCTCCTGCTTTTTTAACTATTAAGCTGCTGCTCCAAATCGTGCAGCACCTTATAACAAGCCAATACTTGGCCGACACTTGAATTAGGCTCACGGCCTTCTTTAATTGCGCTAAAAAACTCACGATCTTGCAATTCAATACCGTCCATAGATACATCCACGTTTGATACATCTATGGCTGTGCCTTTACCATCCTCTAAATCATCATAACGGGCTATGTAGGTACCGTTGTCACAGATATAGCGGAAAAAGGTGCCCAGCGGACCATCATTATTAAACGATAATGACAAAGTACAAATCGCCCCATTTTCAGCTTGCAACTGAATCGACATATCCAGCGCTATGCCTAACTCGGGATGAATTGGCCCTTGCACTGCATTGGCTTTAACAATTTTGCTGCCAGCCTGATATGCAAATAAATCCACGGTATGAGCGGCATGGTGCCATAACAAATGATCTGTCCAAGAACGGGCTTCCCCTTTGGCATTGATATTTTTACGACGGAAAAAATAAGTTTGCACATCCATTTGTTGGATATTGAGTTCACCAGCGGTAATTTTTTGATTAACCCACTGATGGGAAGGATTAAAACGACGAGTATGACCCACCATGCACGTTAAGCCGGTTTCTTGTTGGGTTTTGACTACCGCTTGAGAGTCAGCCCAGCTATCAGCCAAGGGGATTTCAACTTGTACATGTTTGCCCGCTTGCATACAAAGAATAGATTGCTCGGCATGTTGCTGGGTAGGCGTACATAGAATGACTGCATCAGCCTCTATTTTTAATGCCTCTTCTAAACTGGTAAAAGTTTGTGCAATACTGTATTCATCAGCGACTTTTTGAGTCTTGTCTGGTGTGCGGCCTACTAAGGCGACGACTTCAACACCGTCGATATTTTTTATACCGTTTAAATGTTTTATACCAAAGGCACCTGGGCCTACTACTATTACTTTCATGTTAACTCTCCAAATCTATTTATTTTCTAACACCAGGTGGCCAACAGCCGTGTTTGAGGCGGGCACATGATAAAAGCGCTGTTTTACGTCAACATTGTCATTCAAAGCACCACGCATAATAAGCCACATGATTAACTCTATGCCTTCAGAACCCGCCAAATTGATGTAATCAAGATGGGGTTTTAAAGCTAGATTTTCAGGGTCATTCACAATGTCATCTAAAAATGCATTATCAAATTCTTTATTGATTAAACCTGCCCGTGGGCCTTGTAATTGATGGCTCATCCCGCCCGTCCCCCAAATTTGTACATTTAGGTTTTCATCAAAACTTTCTACCGCTTTACGCAATGCTTTACCTAGGTTGTAGCAACGTTGACCTGATGGTGTAGGGTAAAGCACCACATTCACTGCTATAGGAATGACTTTACAAGGCCAGTTTTCTGGCTGCCCAAACATGAGTGACAATGGCACCGTTAATCCATGATCAACATCTAAGGTATTCACCACTGTTAAATCAAAATCATCTTGGATTACCGACTGCGCAATATGGGAAGCAAATTCAGGGTAACCCTTAACATTGGGCACTGGACGCGGCCCCCAGCCTTCATCGGCGGGTTTAAATTCTTCGCCCGTTGCTATAGCAAAAGTCGGCACCAAATTAGAATCGAAGGCGGTAGCATGGTCGTTATAAACAAGTAAAACCACATCAGGTTTTTGTAGTTTTATCCATTCTTTAGCGTATTCATAACCATCAAACAGAGGTTTCCAATAATCATTTTGTGTCAAACCATTATCGATAGCGGCCCCAATAGCTGGTACATGAGATGTCGCCACACCTGCTTTAATTTTAGCCATAATTAACTATCCTTCTGTAATGTGTTGCTGCTATCGGGAACTCGTCCTCCTGATAACATCATTTGCGCATATTCTTCTTGCGTCATACCCGTCATAGTTGATGCTGCAGCTTGAAAACTAATACCGTCACTTGAGAATATTTTTGCCAGAAAATAGATATTGCCTCCAAGGCTCATCATTTGATTGTAATCTCGCGCCATGACCGCTTCTTTTTGTGCTTCACTCATTGGCCATTCATCAAGATAGGCTTTTTCATTCTGCTTGAATTTTTCGCGATTAGGCGCTTTCATTAATGACATGCAAAACTGGTTTAAGTGAAACCCTAAACGTGCCATATCGGCATCAAATATGGTGGTACCCGGCACATTTTTATAAGGTTTATCAATAGCCATATGTATTCCTTATTTCGACCAATACAAACGCATTGGATTATCGATTAATAGCTTTTGCTGTAACTCAGCAGTGGGTGCAAAAAGTGGGATCATGTCCACTAATTTACCGTCATCTGGCATATGACTTTTCATATTTGGGTGAGGCCAGTCAGTCCCCCATAAAACACGGTCGGGGAAGTGTTCAACCACTTTACGAGCAAAAGGCACAACGTCTAAATAATTATTGTCAGGACCTACAATAGAGATGCGTTCAGGACAACTGACCTTTGACCATACATTGTCATTTTCTTGCATAAATTTTATGAATAATGCGAAGTCATCACCATCTACAGGTTTACTCACATCTGGACGCCCCATATGGTCAACAACTAAGGTGGTAGGCAAACTCGTAAAGAAGTCATAAAGCTCAGGTAAATCTTGACTTTCAAAGTAGATCACTATGTGCCAATCTCGGGTAACAATTCTATCGGCAATACGCTTTAAGGAATCAAAAGGCAATGCATCAACTAAACGCTTTACGAAATTAAAGCGTACACCTCGCACACCAGCTGCGTGCAATTTATCAAGCTCAGCTTCTGAAATATCTTCTTTTATGGTCGCTACGCCGCGGGCCAAACCATTCGAGGCTTCTAAGGCGTCAACCAAAGCACTATTATCAGCTCCATGGCAAGTCGCCTGCACGATGACATTACGGCTAAAGCCTAAATATTGGCGTAGGTCCCAAAGTTGCTGTTTTGATGCATCACATGGAGTGTATTTACGTTCAGGAGCAAAACCAAATTCACTACCGGGACCAAATACATGACAATGAGCGTCAACTGCACCTGCTGGTACCTGAAAACTAGGTTTTGACGGTGATTGATGCCAATGCAGCCAATTGGCATCCATTACAAATTCACTCATAATCCCATCCCCTTTAATTTTTTATCTAACCCCGGATACACTCGACGGGCATTACCTGAATATATTTGTGTACGTTGTGCCTCAGTCAGATCTAAACCGTCTACATAACGTTTGGTATCATCAAAATAGTGACCCGTTTCTGGATCTATGCCCCGCACGGCACCTATCATTTCTGAACCAAACAATATATTTTTAAGGTCGATAACTTTAAACAGTAAATCGATGCCCGGCTGATGATAAACACAAGTATCAAAATACACGTTATTCATTACATGTTCTCGCAAAGGTGGCTGTTTAAGCATATCCGCTAACCCACGATAACGGCCCCAATGGTAAGGTACAGCGCCACCACCATGAGGAATAATAAAACGTAATTCTGGGAAATCTTTGAATAAATTTCCTTCCAAAAACTGCATAAATGCTGTGGTATCGGCATTCATGTAGTGAGCACCAGTAGCGTGAAAATTAGCATTACATGAACCTGATACATGGATCATCGCTGGCACATCTAGCTCAACCATTTTTTCGTAAAACGGATACCAACTAGGGTCTGTTAATGGTGCCGAATTCCAATGCCCACCAGATGGATCAGGGTTCAAATTACAACCGACAAAACCTTTTTCAGTCACGCAACGTTCTAATTCTTCAATAGAGTTTTTAATGGGTACACCTACCGATTGTGGCAATTGGCAAACACCAATAAAGCGTTCAGGGTACAAATCTACAACTCGTGCAATTAAATCATTACAAGCACTGGTCCATTGCTTAGATACAGCTTCGTCACCAATATGATGAGCCATAGCAGACGCTCTCGGCGAAAAGATTGTCATGTCTAAACCACGTTCATCAAGCAATTTAATTTGATTCTTTTCTATGCTCTCACGGATTTGGTCATCGCTAATAAACGGTACTTCAGGTAATGCTGTACCTGCCTTAAACGCCTTAATTTGCGCTTCACGAAAAAGCTGTAATGGCTCAGGCGCTGTTGTGTAATGGCCGTGGCAATCAATGATCATATTATATTCCTCTTGATTCGGAGACTGATTTGTTTGTCCGTAATAACATTAATAATTTTCAGCCATGGCTTGCTAATTCGCCATGGCTTCGCCACGCATCAACAACCGGGCGGTACGTAATAAAGCGGCGCGATGAATTTTGAAGTGATTGATATCGGCACTGCCGCTCACTTCCATTTCTACATTAAATTGACCAGTAGGATGTTCGACCACTATTTCTACGCTGCCGTCGGCAAAGTTTTGTTGTAATAAATCGTGGACAACAGTGCCCTTCAGCACACAGGCAGTAGCGACACTGACCGATCCTAAGACACCTATGGCATCATGTACCCTATGGGGAATAAAGCTACGAGTATTCAGTAAACCACCATGCAAAGGTTTAGAAATTAAGGTCATTTTGGGAACGGTTTTTTTACTGACATCACCTAAATTCATTAACTCCCCCGCTTTTAAACGGATAGCTTCAATTTTTTCTTTGAGGCTTTGATTGGCCTCTAATTCAGCGGGCGATTCATGACCTAACAAGCCGAAATCGGCGGCCTTGAGCAATACCACTGGCATGCCATTATCGATACAAGTCACAGCAATATCATTTATCAGATCTTGGCTATTTCCACTAGGGAACAAGCTGCCACAACTAGAACCAGCGATATTTAAAAAGTCGATTAATATTGGTGCACTAGCACCGGGAACGCCGTCTATTTTAGCTTCACCAGTATAGGTCACTTTACCTTGTGGGGTTTGCACTCGTGCCACGGCATTAGAGCCAGTATTGAGCATATGAATACGCACATCGGTATAATTTTCATCCGCTGCCACTAAACCTTGCTCTATGGCAAAAGGACCGACCCCGGCAAGAATATTCCCGCAATTTTGCGCGTCACTGATCTGAGCTTTATCCACCACCACTTGAAGAAACAGATAATCCACATCGGCATCGGCGCGAGTCGATTTACTCACAATAGCCACTTTACTGGTAAGCGGATGGGCGCCTCCCAAACCATCAATTTGGCGATCATCTGGTGAGCCCATTAAACTCAGTAATAGTGGGTCACGTAAAGCAGGCTCAGAAGGCAAGTCAGAGGCAAGAAAATACAAGCCCTTAGACGTGCCACCACGCATGATATAACAGGGAATAACTTGCTGGTCATGGTTTGCATGCATCACTATTGCTCGTCGTACTTAACGTAAACCAAACCTTTGGCAGCAAGACGTTCACGCATGTTATAAATATCTAGGCCTAACTCCCCCTTTTCAAATCGCAGTCGTTTCGACTCTTCATTAGCAATACGTTGCTCTACTTTCGACATGACACTCTCTGCTTCTTCCCGTTGCACCACAACCACGCCGTCTTCATCGGCAATAATCATGTCGCCAGGACGGATATAAGCCCCAGCACAAGTCATAGGTACATTGACATTGGCAATGGTTTCTTTAACACAACCTTGGGAGAAAATGGCTTTTGACCAGACAGGGAAATTCATCTCTGTAAGGGTGGCTGTGTCACGCACCCCACCTTCTATGATCAAACCGAGTACACCCCGCGCTTTAAGGGAGGTCGCTAATAAATCGCCAAAAAAACCGTCAACACTAGGGCTGGTTGGTTTAACTACTAGTACATCACCTGGCTGACATTGTTCAACCGCAACATGGATCATCCAGTTATCGCCAGGTGCCACTTCGCATGTGACTGCTGGGCCGGCAATTTTTGCTGGTTTATAAATAGGTCGCATATATTCAGCTAGTAGGCCTTTTCGCCCTTGCGCTTCATGCACTGTAGCGACTTCGGCAGCTTGATACTTAGCCACCACTGTTTTGTCTGGACGAGGAATATCAGTTACACAAATTGCCATAAATTCACCTAGTAAAGTCATTTAACGATAGAGAGTATGGCCCAAGCCTACGTATAAATAACTTTAGAAAGCTGTCTTAGATCATTAATTTTTTCTATAATGGAATAATTACTCATTTAAAACTTGTTAGATACCTTGCTATGCATATCAATACACGGCATTTACTTTGTGCCATGAAAATAAAAGAATGTGGCACATTGAGTCAGGCTGCGAATCAAATCCATTTGACTCAATCTGCTCTCACCCAAGGTATTAATAAGTTAGAGTCAGAACTTGGCCATGCAATTTTTAGTCGCTCCCATGCAGGTATGCGACCTACTGAAGTCGGTGAACTATTTTTGTTGCGAATAGAGCGCGCCTTTGAACACTTACACGAATTTGTCAGCATTTTATTTGCCAACGACAAGGCGAAACGCCAAACGTTTCTGCGCGCAATCACTAGTAGGCAACTGACAGCATTGATCCATATTGTAGAATTACAAAGCTATACTGCCGCCGCCCAACACCTAGGACTGTCGCAACCTACTTTGCACCGCACCATCAAAGATCTTGAACAGTTTTGTGAACAAGCGTTATTACAACGCTCGCCGACAGGCGTAGAACCCACTTGGCGCGCCAAACAACTGCGCCGTTACGCCAGTTTGTTTTTTGCAGAATTACAGCAAGGCATCGACGAAATGCATGAGTTTAATGGTCAAGTAAACGGTTCATTGCGCATAGGTAGTTTGCCTTTAGCTAGATCAGGGCTTGTACCCTTAGCCGTGTTACAACTTAATGATGAGTTCCCCGAAGCAAGTATATCCATTGTAGATGGACCCTACGGTGAGCAATTTAATAGCCTGTTGCATGGGCAACTTGAATTAATAGTGGGTGCCCTACGCTCCCCAAATCCAGATACAGTGCAGCGCCAGTTGTTTAAAGATCAACTAAGTATAGTAGTGAAAGCCAATCATCCGCTGGCAACGCGCCAATCCATCACAGCCGCCGAATTACAGCAACTCGATTGGGTAGCGCCAGCTAAAAGCACACCAGCTCGCCACGTATTCAGTCAGATATTTGTGAGTCGTGGTTTAGCGCCGCCATCCCATGTGATTGAATGTAGCTCTTTAGTAGCAGTGCGTGGAATTTTGCTCAACAGCGAACGCGCCGCTTTGTTACCCGCCCGACAAGTAGAAGTGGAAGTACGCGCCGGTTTACTTGTTGTTTGCCCCATGACCTTACCAGATACGGATAGAGAGATAGGTATAACCATGCGCAAGACATGGCGTCCGACACAGATGCAAAGTCGCTTTTTAGAAATCATCGCGCAGTTGGTAATGTGATAAACATATTGAGTCTAGTATTTAATTTAGACTTGCCCCTTCTTATTCCAAGATCGCTGACTTTGCGATTTAATTTTTATGCGGTTTAAACTAAGGTAATATCATTTAGCAATTTATAAATTTAAAATCAATCTTCATTGAAAAATCTAAGGAAAGCCTCTTCTATGAAAAATTTCACTCGGTTAGTTTTTGTTTGTCTTCTTTTCACTCTGAACATTCATGCTTTTGCTGTCCCACCTAAAGTTATTTCCTTAGACGGTAAACTCAAATCACTTATTCCAGCGAATGAACCGGGATGTTCGGTCGGTGTTTTTGAAAATGGAAAGGCGTTGATCAAAAAAGGTTACGGATTAGCGAACGCTGAATTGAATGTCGCTATGTCTAATAATTATGTGCAGTAATACATCAATTGATGTTAAAAATATTGCCAATGTAATAGATAAGTGGTACTTCAGCGAGAACAATTAACAAAATATCCAAGATAACAACTGTAAAATCAGTTAGATGCGATTACTCGTTATTCTGAAAACCTTACCGAACCGTTGGCCTACCTCTTAATGCAAGACCACTTCACACTACTTGCGCCACTATCGGTATAGTATATAAGTAAGCACTAACGGTATTCGTTATCCTAAACGCTACCAACCATGATAAAACCAAACACAGGACAATTAAACTCTGACTACCCAGCAGTCTATCCATTACTCCTAGTATATTGAATACTCAAACTAGATTACGAACCTTAGTGGAAAAGGTATAAGGCAGCATCAAATAGTTATGGATTGATGGCTAGATTTGGAGGTCTCTTATGCCCTTCTACTGCATATTTTTACTTAACGTAAATGCGCCTCTAATATCTTCTAATGTAAACCCTACTGCTAAGTCGGTTGGATAGTGTTGTTGGATTTTTTCGAGCAACTCCGGGGCAACCGATTGGCCGTGACAACTCAAACATAAAGGGCCGGTAGGTATAGCTTGCATGTAGCGAAATGTATTTTCCTCTATCTTACTTACGATTACAGGTTTGCTTTTGCCTATCTCTTTATAGGTTTTATCAAGCTGCATCAACATTTGGGTTTCCCATGCATCGGGTTGATTGTTTTCATTTCTTGCCTTTAGACTAGTTCTGTTAATTTGCCAGCCATCGGACGATAGATTTTTAGCTATTTGTGGAGCTTGCGATTGGCAAACCTCAACTGCATTTTCCAGCCCTCCTTGTTGAATCGCGCCGAGCAAAGCGGCTTTTAGCTCTGTTGAGTACTGCTTTACTTTGATTAATGCCGCTTTCTCTAATGTTTGTTGCGCATAGGCGAGATTTATTGACGTGAATGTCAAAGTTATTAGTAGTAGTTTTCGCATTTTATTATCACTCTTAAAGGCAATGGGGTTTAGAAATCATTAAAATTGATACAAAGCAAAAGTCGGGCCTTAATTAGGAGAGACCTAAACAACTGATAAATAAGAGGTTAATACTTCACACCGTAAAGTTAATGACAGTTTTGACAAGCCTAGGACAATTATGACATTTGATTGGATTTCGAGGTCTTTTGTGGGCATCTAAATCTACAAACTGTGATTAGATCAATGCTCAAACAGCGATATCTACCTGATGTATTGCGCCTAGGCTGTTGTTGTCGGTCATAAATACACTGGTTTGGCGTATTTGCGCAATAGCATTTCCACGATCATCGGTAAATGTGAATGGGGTATTTGCCGCGTTGAGTGAAATGGCTCGGATCCCGCCATCGGCTAAGGACATCAATGAGTTTTTTCCGTCCCATAGACTAAGCGCTTTATATAAATCGTCGTCTGCTTCAATCAAACCATTGTTATCATCGTCAAGCTCGGCTAATTCAGTAAACCCCTGTCCCGTTTGCGCGCCAAAAAGCTCTGTTCCGTTGTCAATCTCACCATTTTGGTTTCGATCATAGGCTAGATACCAAACCCCTGATGCCAATTCTGGGATCAATTCTTTTTGTCCATCAGCATCTAAGTCAAACGCCTGTTTATCTTCGGCATATAACTGTGCTTTGTTGCCAATGTTTAACACTAACGGATCAGTAAACTCGGCAGCCGTCAAAGTTAACTGTTGTTCGATGTCTAGCTCTCTGGTATAGCTCAGCGACAAGCTCATTGAAGTGACTGCACCTTGCGCATCCTCTAGTTGCAAAGTGGTATTGTAGTCCATTCGTTCATACTCATAGAGCCTTTCACTTACCGATAACACACTGCTTTCGTTAACTAAATGACCTTGCAACCTTGTCTCTTGGCTGCTGAATTGCTGCCAAAAAGAGAATGTGTTGGATTCACTAGTAGATGTATGACTAAGTTGTTGGTTTTCGCCGTAAATAGTGATTTTTCTACCACTTAGATTTTCGATGGCTCTTTTCTGAACCTCTTGTTCTGGCGATAAGCTAACGCTATAAGCCTCATCTTCCAAGGTTGTGGACTGTGTTTGTTCGCTTCGCGCGGCAGAACCATCTGTTTGACTGACATTTTTAACCGCAATAATTTCACGCTCGTGAGAACGCTCGAACTCATGATTAACATGAGTCTCTTGACTAGAAATTTGCATCATAACAATACCCCTCATCAAACGTTATCTGCCAAAGTGTTAGATACTTTACTAAAACTTTTTCAGCAAAAATTAAGACGCCCCTGAAACGAGTCGCTTTCGAGAGCCTGCAATCTTTAGATAAAAACGGGTTTATTAACTGTTAGGGATTTCAGCTAGATAAATATCGGCTTGTCGACTATCTGTTTGGCTATAAATCAAATAGTTGTGGTCAGGGCTGACGGCTAATGGCACCCCTATTGCTGTGGGTAATATATCGGTGATTTTTAGGTCATCATTTTTTACTAAACTACTTCGCCAGATGCCTTTGTCAGCGCCGAGTTTAGCGTAATATAAATAGTTGCCCTGCACACTCCAGAAGTCCTTCACTTGTGAATCTAAATGATCAATAAGCACTTGCTGATTGTTACCATTGAATTCCATAGAATACAGGGCGTTACTATCTGTTCGAGAATAGACTATTTGATTATTCTTGGAAATGTGTAACCGTTCGACACTAAAATCACTTAGTTGTGTGACCTGCCCCTGCTGAGTAATTTTAATTAAGAATGAGGTTTCCTCTGGCTGTTTCGAAATAGCAAAGATATTGCCATCAGCGGCATAGTGACAACCATGGTATTGCCCAGACATGCCATAAAGAGGTTGATACAATTTGCTGGCTAGGTTGATTTGATAACAGCGATACCCTGTAGCACTGCGACTACTCACCAGTAAATGACTGCCATCAAATGACCAATTGGGTAACACTAGGTCAGCGTCTTCTATCGCCAATATTTGCCTTTGCTTTTTTGTCTCGAGGGAATATAACCAAATAGCGGCTTTGCCTTTTCTATTACTCACAAAGGCTATCTGTTTACCATCGGGAGAATAGCGTGGGAAATTGTTATATTTTATCGACTGAATAATAGGTTCAGAGCTAGGATTATCAACGGTTAAATCAAGCTGCCAAATATTGGCGTTATAACGCACTTCGTGAAATGCCAATCGCGTGTTTTGGCTATCAAGGCTTGGATATTTAGCATCCCTCGCCCCAAGTAGTTCTTTTTGCTGTTGATTAATATCTACTAACCACAGGTTTCTATCTCCTAACACATTACTATCGTAAAGCAGCCCTTGGCTACCTTTCAGCCAGCTAAAACTGGTAATAAACGCGGCTTCTTGGGTCAAGTTTGTTGCGACCGTAGTGGTCTCTGGTTTGCCTAGCTGAGTAAGGTGTAAATTACGAATCGAATCGTTACCACGGGTGAAGGCTAAGTATTTTCCATCAGGTGAAAACCGTGGACGGGTATCAAAAATATGTTGTTGCTGTGGAAAGGTTATTTGTCGATGTTGCTTGCTTTGAACATTATATTGCCAAATAGCGGCGACCTCAGAAGCATCATCATCTTTGGTACTAGCATCGCGATTAACATAGGCGATAAGTTGACCGTCTGCTGACCAATCAATTATCCCCGCAGAGTTCGGTGAAAGACAGGAAGTTAAAGGTTCTCGTTGCAAGGACGGTAATTGATACACATACACAGTGCAGCTTTTATCTGAAAGAGCTGCCACTAACAATTGTTTATCGTCGGGAGAAAACGTAGCAGAAACTAAATGCTGTTTAGGATCGCGTATTTCGAACAGCGTTTCCCCATCGAGATCCAGTACCTTAACAATAACTCTTTGCTGCTGGGTGACAGAAAACGCGATCTTATCCCCTAAACTAGACAAGGCCGGTTGGTGTTCAAATTCGCTATCAGTGGTGAGTCTTTGCGCTGTGATTAAAGCCGATTTAAGCGCCGCTGAAGGAGTGTTAGTTTTAGCAAACTGACTAACAATATAAATTAAGCTTAAGAAACAAATTCCCATTATTAATGCGTATTTATAATTGATGACAGACTGAGTAACACTTTTAACAGAAGGATTATTTGACTGTGTCTGTACCTCGTGAATAAACCGATATCCCTTTTTAGGCAAAGTCTCAATGTAAATAGGCTTAGCTGTGTTATCGCCTAACGCTGCTCGTAACTCGGCAATACACCTTGAAAGTGCATCCTCATTGACTAACTTGTCTTTCCAAATTACCTCTATCAATTCATTTCTGCTGAGCAAATTACCTTGATTGCTCAATAATAATTGCAATAACTGCGACAGTCTTGGCTGTAATCGCAGTGATTTTTGCTTGGAACTTAACAGTCCATCCACAGGATTAAAGTGCCAATCTGCAAAATGATAGATTAACTTGGGCGTTGAATTGGAATCAGTCATCATCCGAATATTGTACATTAAAACAAATAGTTATCAGTATTTAGTCTACAAAATTAAACATCAGGAGGTTTTCAGGAGGGTTTTAAGAAGCTCCCCGAAGGTTTTTTGCTGGTTAATGTCTAAAGTTCCATTGTATCCATGCAACTCTCTTAGTTAATCCTTTAAGGAACTAAAATGTACCCACTTACCTCAGTATCACTGGCAAGCATATTTTGTAGCTTTTTATTGGCGTCCACCTCTGCATTTTCGAATACACCTAAACTAGGTGATAACAGCTGCGACTCACTTTTATTGGTGAGCAGTTGGAAACGTAACAACGTAAAAATCTATGACGGCTGTAGCGGTGACTTTATTCGTGATCTGGATAGTCAAAATCTGATCGACGGCCCACTTGGCATATTACAAGCACCAGACGGTGACGTTTTGGTGATCAGCGAAACCAATGGCAGGTTACTCAAATTTGATTACAACACACTAAGTGTCGCACAAGTGGTAATGGGTGATGATCCCACCACAGAAATTGTCGAAAACAACTTTATTAAAAACCCTGTAGGCGCGTTAATGGGCGCAAATGGGCAAATGTATGCAGCAAGCTACGGAACCAATGAAGTGGTAAAAATCGATCCCCAAACATGGACCATAGTTGAGCAAATATTGCCACCTGACAACGGTCTAATCAAAGGCATAGATGTGGGTATGACCATCAGTAATGATGGATTCTTGTATCTGCCAGGCTACGACAGTGACAATATTATTAAACTCAATTTAACAGATAAAACCGCCACAACTGTGGTTTCGGCTGGCACTGAAGGATTAGATGCACCAAGAAGCATACTGCTACGGGACCAAGAAATGCTAGTCACAGCAGAGCGTAGCAATAAAATCATGATCTTTGATCTTGAAGGTAATTTTAAAGACGTATTGGCAGATGTTGGCAGGCCTACTGGAATGCAAAAAGACGGCGACTCACATTTTATTTTCAATACTTCAAATGCGGTATATAGAGTACTCAATGATGGCAGTGAATATAAAAAAATCGTGCAAAGTGGCAGTGGTGATTTAGCTGGCGGCACCTTTGTTTATCGATTATTTAAAACCGTGCATAAACCAAAAGCCAAAAACCCCACTTTATAAAAAGGAGTAAATGATGAATAAAGGTTTTCAATGGCTAATTTGCCTAACGTTATTACTAGTGTTAGGCCTGAATGGCTGCAGTTCTGATGGCACAAGTCATAGCGCCAAGATATCTCAATTAAGCACAATGCCTGAAGCAAATTATGAATTGTTATTTATTGGCAATAGCCACAGTTCAGCCAACGGTTTACCCAATTTAGTAAGCACTTTAATTGCGGCCGCTGAACCTGAAAAATCGGCAAATACAGTGCTCGCTCCAGGTTACCGTTTTTTAGATGAAAGAGTGAATGACGGCGTCACCTTAGAAACATTAAATGCTCGCAACTGGACCCATGTTTTTCTTCAAGCACAAAAATACTCCACCTCTGGGCGTTACTTCTATTCCACTTCCGCCGCGCAAAACTGGATTAAGCAGATAAAAAAACTGGGTGGAACACCGATAATGTTTCCTGAATGGCCACGTTATCAAAATAAAACTGAGGGGCAGCGCATTTACGAATTACACCTTCAAATAGCAAACAACGAAGCTGCATGTGTCGCACCCGTCGGGCCCGTTTGGGATGAATTTCAGTTGCGACACCCAGACATAAAGTTACATGCAGCAGATGGCAATCACTCAAACCTTAACGGCGCACTTTTGACCGCCTATGTGTTTTTCCAAATTGTCACCTCAAAACCGGCAAATGTGCTGGGGTATTTACCGCAAATAGATGTAACTGAAGACATCCAACAAAAATTGAAAACCGTCGCACTAGATTTTCACAATATACATTTACCCTGCCCTTAACATCAAAACTGATGCCACTAGAGTATTGATAAATTCGCTCATGGAACCGATTGAATCACAGATACCCCTTGCAAAATTTAGGGGTATTTACTACTGTTTAGACGGAGTTTTCGTGATAAGGAATATCAATAAATGGCAACGCCATTTGTTATTATAACCTCAAGACTAATTCAGTTAATCCTCCAATTATTCGGTTACCTACTCATAGTTTTTAAGATTAGAGCGAGGTAGTAGATTATCAAACAGAGTGAAAAATAGAGCATTGATATATGAAAGCCAAAGGTGGAAAAAAAGTCACTGGTGTAGCGCCCACCACTCCAGTTGAAGCTTTTGAGGCAGATGTAGCCGATCCAGGAAAGGTGGCAGAGACCAAAGCTAAACAAGTCGATACCCAAAAAGGTAAGTATGGTTCAACCGTTGCTCCTGCTCATAAAGCAATTGAAAACCAAACACCAGAGCAACAAAAAGAGAATACCAGTTGGATCGAAATCGAAATGTTAGATGAAGAAGACGCCCCTGTCTCTGGTGAAAAATACGAAATTGAATTACCAGATGGGTCTATTGCTAAAGGTACCTTAGACGGAAATGGTTTTGCTAGAGTCGACGGTGTAAAGCCAGGGGAATGCAAAGTAAGTTTTCCCGAATTAGATAAAGAAGCTTGGTCTTAGTCTTAGTCTTAGTCTTAGTCTTAGTCTATTTAGATTGACATTAAATTTGTCCTTTCTAATGGGTATTCGCAACATAACTCAGCACAATTAATCCACTCTTTGAAAACAACCAATAAATACGGCAGTGCGCCATAGCGCTAGTATTTCACTGACGCATACCATAAAATTCTCTTCCATAAAGACGACGGATTCACAATGAATCTAATGGCCATTTTCGTGTATGGCTTAATACCAGTGCGCTAAACAACAATAACTCAAAGAATGAATGCTTAATTATCTAATATTTTTGGTGGCTATCACTGCCGCTGCCTTATTACTGTATCCCAAAGTAGCCAACAACTTATTATGGCGCGCAGCAATTACCCCTTTAGCGTCCATTATTGGCAGTGGTTTTTTAGTTTTAGGTCCAATATTGGTGGCATCCTTTGGACAATACGCAGCCTTGCTAATGGTCACATTGTGCACTGTTGCTTACCTTTTTGGTGCGGCAATCCGCTTCAATATAATCAGACTCGCGTCACTTAGCGGCGTCCGCACGAAACTTGAGGATAAACTTGAAACCATTGCATCGTGGGCCTTAGCCTTTGCTTATATTATTTCGGTTGCGTATTACTTAAATTTGCTCGGCTCATTTGCGGTAAGTATGACGTCAGTAAATGACGCCTTCCATGGGCAACTCGTTACCTCTGCCGTCTTTGCAATAATACTGATAGTGGGTTGGACACGTGGATTTCATGCATTAGAGCGTATGGAACAGATCACTGTAGGAATAAAACTGTCTATCATCGCGGGGCTTTTATTTGGACTTGGGTGGTTTTTCATCGACAAGGCTATTGCCAGTGAATTAGTCCGAGGTTCGGCGACGGTAACAGGTTGGCAAGCTGTTGTATTGGCTGCAGGGTTATTAGTTACAGTCCAGGGATTTGAAACATCAAGGTACATTGGCGACGAATACCAGCCACTTACAAGGGTTCGTTCCATGCAGTTTGCGCAATGGACCTCTACAGCTATCTATATGATATACATAGTGTTTTTAAGCTATCTTTTTATTCCTGAAAACCTACCCATAAGTGAAACTGCCATCATTGAACTCATGGCAGTAGTGGCGCCTATTTTACCTGTACTGTTGATTATTGCCGCTATCAGCGCACAATTTAGCGCCGCAGTGGCAGACACGGGAGGCTCTGGCGGTTTGATTACTGAGCTCACTAAAGGTCGGATTTCACCAAGAGCTGGTTATGCACTTTTGGTTACCACTGGATTAGTATTAACTTGGGCGATGAGTATATTTGAGATTATCAGTTACGCATCTCGAGCGTTTGCATTTTATTATGCACTTCAAGCTTTCATTGCAGCCAAAGGGCGCTATGCAGAGAGTGGTTTGTCGTTCAAAGGAGCGGGTTTTACATGTCTTGGTATTTTGGGGCTCGCAATTACCCTGTTCGGAACGTCGGTAGAATAAAAGCCGCCAATGAGAGCAAGCACCAGATATAACTACAACCTAAGGTTACCCCTGAGCTTTAGTCTAAGCGCAAACTGAGCGCCGTAAAATTTAATGCTGTTCACTTAAGGTGTGCAGCAGATTTTTTTGATGGAACGCCAGTCAATCTATTTAACCTTGGATTCCCGATAAAAGCATTCGGGAATGACAAGTGGGAGGAGGGATTACCATTATTCCGGCAGCCTCTACTGCCATCCCTCAGCTTCGTCATTCCGGCGGTCTTTTGGCCGGAATCCACTTTTATTGTTTTTACAAAAATAATTTATCAATCGATAATTAAAAGTTTTCTTAACTGAGCGGCATTACCGTAAAAAGCGCTTAATATTATCTAATGAATGGTGGTAGTAAAATTTAGTTCAGTTACCGCTGGTGTGGACAGTTTTGGCTTAGGCAATATTTGCCAACTTGAACCATCAGGGCCCCGCAATACAAAACTTTCTTCACCAAACTCGTTTGTTTGCACGCTAGTAGTGTTAATACCCTGTTGTTGCGCCAACTGCTTAATCAATTCAGGTTTTTCAGCAAACAATGAATGCAAGGTAATACCTGTATATCCCGGTTTTTGAAACGCACTGCGATCTGGTCGTTGATCCGGATTAACGAAAAATTTGAGTTTGCCTGAAATATTGTTAGGGCTAACAAATCCACGATAATAATGGCTAGTTCCTTCGGCCATGTTAAAAACTACTTTGGGGCCGTCTTGCCAATCACCATCAAGAACAACGGGGCCCTCTGGTTTAAAACCCAGCACATCACGGTAATAATCAGTTTGTGAATGCATATCAGCTTCTGTGTTGCCCGCAAGAATAAAGTCATTGTGAGTAATTTCGCTGGTTTGCAATGGACTGTCAGGCTTAATTGAACCATATCCTTCAATCACGTAACCATAACGCTGAAACAACACTAGATTAAATAGCTCACCATATATGGCCATTTCACGCACGCCAACACGGCGGTTAAGAGCATCAGGTTTACCTTCAGTCATGGCATACAAGTCAGCATAAACCGGAGAGGTGGGTAACCACTTTTGCCCTGCTTTTCTGGCGTCTGAAAATGCATCATACATCCGAAAAATATCTAATGTGCGCATCACCATCATTCGTTGCCCAACCGTTTCAGGTTGTGCATACCCTACCCCTATGCCTAAAAGGTTTTCCCACTCCAAAACACGTATTAAGCCATGGCTATCGGTGTCACCATTTTGCATGCGATAGGAAGTTAACCCACTATCTACTCCATAAAGCGCTAAGGATTTTTCTGCCACTATTTGACCTTTGTCAATTTGCCGAAACCCAAATTGACGCAAATATTCGAGTAAGGTTTCGGCATCATCAGTACCTATCATTACTTCGTAAACGCCACTGACACCAGTATCTGGAAGAGATCCTGACGCGGCTCGGCTACCCAACGAAATGCTCAATAACAGCCCCAAAACCCACAAACCAGTAATTACCCGCATCTAGTTACCTTTTCTAGTCTAGTTGTATATGATTTATCGACACTAACATTTGTACGGACAAATTTTAAATGAGTTTGAAATTGAACAAGCACTTTTTGATATTAGTCATGGGAGCGTTGTTAAGCAGCGTAATTGCCATGGGAAATGCCTATGGCGCATCGAAAGATGCGTTGGCACCTAAAAGTCAGGTACAAGATGCACTTGCCCTGCCCTTACACACAGTGACTATTGCAACGGTATCCCTTGAACAAAGTTTACTTTTTTACCGCGACGGCATGGGGATGACAGCTGAAGGTCCATTAACTGTTTCTGCTTCACTCAAAGCGTCGCAACGCAAGTTATGGAACATGCCAGATGATTTAGACTGGCAGACCTATCACTTGTATCGAAAAGGTATTGATAGCGCGATTCAGATTCGTTTATTAGTGTTAAACAAACCTATGCCAACGATCCACGATAGCTGGAATTCTCGGGAGTTAGGTCCGTTCTCTTTAGGTTTTCCTAACAACAATACTGTGGCATTAGACAAACACATTCGTATAGTGGGTTTTGGCGCTTTGAATGCACTTGAAAGCTACCCAATACCTCGCACCGATGGCAGCATTTATCAAATTGACGAAACCATTTTTAACGCCCCTGATTTTAATCATGGTGTGGCGATCACGCGAGGTAATGGTATGCCGCAACTGGGTCCAACTGACAAAAACGGTAAAGGGGGCCCAGCTTATTCGGCGCAAGTAATCACAGATTCCGAAAATCATTTAAAGTTTTATACCGAGGTGTTGGGTCTTGAGATCCGTTCAGACAGGTTATTTAAGTCGGCCGGCGACAAAGGTGCCATGAACCTACCTAATGGTACTGAATTCAGATTTGCGATTGTTTACAGTAAAGGCGCGACAACCGGTCACATGTTGTTTGTAGACTTTAAAAATATACAGCCAATTAAACCTAAAAACGCCCCAAGCCTGCCCAACATTGGTTTAGGCATGTGGAGCTTTCCTGTGCGTTCACTACAACAAGTCTTAAGCAACGCTAAAACTTATGGTTCAGAAATTGTTAGTGGTCCGGTTCTTATTGAAGATCCCATAATTGGTAATAAAAAAGTCGCCACTATGCGCGCTCCCAATGGCTTTTTAATCGAAGTGTTTGAGGAATTAAAATAATGCGTGTTTTGCTAGCAGTACTGTTACTTCTCAGCCTACAGTCTCATGCTCAAGGCTTTAATATCAAAGGCTTCACAGAAACAGTCTTTATTGTTTCGGATATTCAAAAAGCCAGTCAATTTTACATTGACCATGCTGGTTGGGAAGTGCGCTCTTCGGCGCCAGTTGATCCTAATTTAAAGCAACTTTGGCAACTTCCTGAAAAGGCTAAAATCACTCAAGTATTGCTTGCAAACAAAGGTGAGCAGCGCGGTTATGTGCGCTTAATTGAAATTGCCAACGTGCCTCAAAAAGTCATTCGCGCAAACACCCAGTCATGGGACGTAGGTGGCATATTTGACGTGAATGTACGTGTAGCCGACATGGTTAAAAAGCGCCAAGCGTTACAAAGCGCAGGTTGGCGCGGCACCAGTGATCCGGTTTCTTTTACTTTTGGACCTTATGAAGTGACTGAATGGATTACCACTGGATTCGACGGTATTAGTTTTGCAATGATTGAACGAATCAAACCTACCTTAACTGGCTGGCCCAACGTAAAAAACATGAGCCGAGTATTTAATTCGACTCAAGTCGTCAATGACATTGATACTTCATTGGCGTTTTATCGAGATGTATTAGGCTTTCAGGTGTACCTAGAACACAAAGGAGCCAGTAAAGAGGCGGGACCAAATGTATTGGGCTTGCCTTACAATCTCACTACAGAGATTCCTCGTTCAGTGTACATTTTGCACCCTCAAAAAATAAATGAAGGGTCGGTAGAGTTATTGCAATTTCATGGTGCTCAGGGAAAAAATGTGAGTGAACTTGCCTCTCCACCTAATTTAGGTATTGTCACCTTACGTTTTCCAGTAGACAATTTGTCAGCGCTAAGTAAACATTTGCAACAAAATAATGTCAAAATAGTGTCTCGGGCGACTCTGGAGTTACCTCCATACGAACAAGTGGATATGCTGGCAATTAGAACGCCAGACCTAACATGGATCGAGTTTTATCAGGAACGTACAAAAAAATAAAAGTAGGCTGAATATATGTCACTCGATATCAATAAAGTAGTTATTAAAACCTCTCTTACCTCTTGTTTTGGCAATCATTTTAAAGAAGTTGAAGGGGCCAGTGCATTTATCGATGAGCTGGCAGAAGACGCCGAAGAAATATCTTTAGCGCAAGGTGAGTATGTATTTAAGGAGA
Source organism: Paraglaciecola sp. (assembly GCF_039964565.1). Classification (GTDB taxonomy): domain Bacteria; phylum Pseudomonadota; class Gammaproteobacteria; order Enterobacterales; family Alteromonadaceae; genus Paraglaciecola. Next base: position 62,183 of record NZ_JBDVXF010000004.1, on the reverse strand, counting down.
AGGACGTTCCAGAATACATTTATATCCCGGAGTCAGGCTCATTAATGTTAGAGCGTTCTACTGCCTCTGGGTCAAGGCAAGTATTTGCGTTTTTATTTACAGGTAATCTGGCGGGGTTATCTGAAAACGTTAGCTACAGTTTTAGCGCAAAAGCATTAACCAATTGTGTGGTTATTAGGATCAGTCGCCAATTGATGCAAGATATTTTTGATAAATACCCTGCAGTGGCTAAACGTTACCATGACGTGACTGGACACATCTTATCTTTGATCCTTGACCAATTATTTATCATGGGTCAAAAATCTGCTCACCAGCGATTAGGGCATTTCTTATTAGATATGGAACATCGTTTAGGTCGTGGCACCCATAAGTTTTTTCTACCTATGAGCCGCCAGGACATAGCTGATTATCTGGGAATGAGTTTAGAAACCGCGAGCCGCGGATTTAGCAAACTAAAAAAAGACGGCCTGATCACCATAGAAAGCAACTACCAAATTACGGTTTTAGACAAAGAGAAACTCAAAGCTTACGCCGACTAGCTTTTAAATACTGCTACACACTTGATTATTATCAATGCGCCTTTTTACTAAGGCGTAGATATTAATAGCTGCTAAATAACGCTAATAATAAATAATGGATAACCCAATGAAAATCAAACTTCCGCTTTTTTTGCTGTTGCTATGTGCCATGCCATCTATGTCGATTTTGGCTGAGCCTGTTGACGCAGAGCAACGTATTTCCGTCGATATCAGGCGCACCACTTATATCGTTAATGACATCGACAACTCACTTAAGTTATACCGCGACGCGTTAGGCTTAAAAGTTATTTATGACCAAATGATCAACAGCCCAATGGAAAACGGTGAAACCCGCAAACGCCGCTTAGTGTTGATGCAAGCAAACGATACTTTTATTGGGGCCTTAGGTTTGTTGCAATATATTTACCCTGAAAAGCCGCAGCGCCAAGAAAAGTTCGACGAACCTGTACCTGGCGATCCCATAGTTGTGATGAACGTTTCAGACTTGGACACACGCTGGCAAGCCGTAGCCGTCTCACCAAAAGTCAACGTGATTGAAGCCCCCCACCTTGTGGAATACCCTCGAGCCGGTGGTGGTAAAATTGCCGTAATGGTATCGATGATCCGCGATCCAGACGGTTACTGGATAGAAATAAACCAATTACTTGATGCGCCAGCTAAAGCTAGCGACTAGTTTCTAGTTTCTAGTTTCTAGTTTCTAGATAGGATATCGCCAGTTAACAAACATTAACTGGCGATTTCATCTTTTCAATCAAACCTAAATTTTATTTACAACCGCGCTACTACCTCTTGGGCGGCCCGTAACCCTGAGACCATAGCCGATTCCATACCCGAATTCATAAACTCAGTATGTTCTCCAGCAAAATGTAAATTGTCTTCAACTGTTGCCATATGCGGTACTAGCGATTGCACTTGGCCGGCGGCAAACTGAATATAAGCGCCTTTAGAGAACTTTTCGTTAGCCCAAGATTGGTGATGCACCACTTCAACTTTACCTTTCAGGCCCGGATAATATTTGTGTAACGACTGTTGCACAATTTTGATGGCGTCTACCTCTGGCAATGTATCCAACTGTTGTGCTTGTTGACCATTTATCCAACTCGTCAGATAAGTCAATTCACCTTTATCATTGGTTTGGCTGAACACCCTACCTAAGGCATTATCCGTCCATAAATTGTTTGACTCTAACATTGACATATCAGCTTGTTTTTTAACTGAAAAATGCACTTGAGTAACTGGTGTATAAAGCGCTTCATTTATGGCTTTACGTTTTGAGTTACTAATTGCACCACTTAGCTCAACGTATTTTAATACACTAAAAGGTGTGGTGATAATCGCTCGCTTGGCGTTGTATTCACTGCCATCACTACAACGAATCTTAACTTTTTGGCCTTGCTGGTTGATATGAGTGACTTCTTTTTGGGTTTGCAATTCACCTTGTAAGTTATTGGCTAAGGCGTCTGTAAATCGGCCATTACCACCTTCAACTCGGTGAGCACCTCTGCCACCAGCACGTGCCAAGCTCAAACGATAAAAGGCATCGGCGGCTGACAAATTTTGCAAACTTTGGGCGTTGAGATTGGCATTGATTAAACGTAAAGCTTCGTCAGATACTTGCTGTTGTTTAAAATATTCCAACAACGGAATATCTAAATGGGCATATTTTGGTGATGTCCAATCAGTGGGCAAACTAAAGGCAGGGCCTTTAGCCACGGTTTTAAAATACAAAGCCGAAGGTAACGTGTTTTTTTCCACTTTGGATAACTGATTAGCAATGTGGGAGGGCCAATCAGCAGCATTGATAATTTGTTCATTTACCACATAGGTGGTTTGTTTAGCGTATTTTCCCAATGACACCAAAGGCAAGCCTAATCGCTGTGCGTAAGTGCGCATCAGTCCATAACCTTGGCCTATCTGAAGTCCACCTACTTCAGGCTTATTAAGCTGATTATTAAGGGTTAAAATCCGCCCCCCTACTCGCTCTCGAGCTTCAAGCACAAACACTTTATATCCCTGATTTTTGAGATACTCTGCACTCGTTAAACCGGCAAGCCCTGCCCCTATAATGATCACGTCAAAAGAATTGTTATTCGCAGCAAAAAGAGGCGTGCTAATTGCGCTTCCCCCTAGTAACAAGGTACTAGCTGCAAGGCCTTTAATAATGTCTCTACGATGCATGATATTACCTACTTTTTAGACTTTAAAATAAACGTCAGGCAATAAAAAAGCGAGATAACTCGCTTTTTTGATTAGCCTGATTGGTGACTAAAACCGTGTTATGAAGGTTTTAGAATTTGTATGACGCTGTCACACCCACTTCACGACCGCGGCTTGGCGCGATAGGGAAAGCTCGGGAGCCATAAGCAAAACTTTGCACGTCAACATATCTAAATACATAAGTAGGAGTGTCGTCATCAGTGGCATTGTTCATCCATGCAGTAACTCGCCAATCTTCTAATTGCACACCCGCTTTAAGGTTCACTAACTTACGCGAGCCGGTTTCAATCAAATTATGAACATGGGCGAAGCGGCTTGAGTCATAGCTAAAGTCCATACGACCAAACAATTCCATATCGTCTTTGATAGTGGTTGAATAATTCAACGCCAAAGTCATTTCATTCTTTGGTACTTGTGGTGGCGTATTACCCTTCACGCTACCAAATTCTCGTAGGTTATCCCCTACACAAAAACTTGAAGCACCACCTGGAGCGTAGAATCGGCAATGATTACTATCAAATAATTCAGTAAACTTGGCATCGGTGCGTGAAATACCAAAATCTAAGTTGAATTCTTCATTGATTAGCCATCTAGCCTGAATTTCAACACCATTGATTTCGGTTGAACCCGCGTTTGAAGTATAAGATACAGGTGGGCCTTCAACCTCATCATAGCTATCTGTTAGCTGTTGTTTAGTCCAGTCCATGGTGTAAGCGGCGGCTGACACATAAAACTTACCGTCAAGCATGGTGGACTTAACACCCACTTCATACATCACCATATCTTCTTCATCGACGACCACTAACTCTGCCGGAAGCTGAGTACTGGTATTAAACGAACCAGGGCTATTGCCTTCAGACCGTGTTAAGTAAACTAGAGTATCGTCGTTGACGTCATATTCACCAATAAAACGTGTTGTAGTGCTGTCAAACTCGTTACTGATATCTGAAAACCCTTCGTTTTGAATTAGCGTATCGTAAGCTTCTGTTGTGACTTCATCGCTAGAACGACGCACCTCGGCAGATAAGCGGAACGTATCAGTAAATTCGTAAGTTGCCATGGCCATAAAGGCGGTGTTGTCTAACTCTTCTGAGAAGTTATCAACTGCCGAAGGATCGCGCTCTGAATGCCAAACATAGGCGCCGACTGACCAATATAATCTGTCATCAAATGCACTTGAATTAAAGCGAATCTCATGGCTGTATTCTTCCGAGCCTGATTCATCCAGGGTATACCAAGCGTCTGCTGGGGTCAGGAACGGACCTCCGGCGAAATAACCAAAACTAAAGGACTCTTCATCACCATGATAAGTTTGGTCTAAGCCCGTTTCTCCATCATATGAATTCCAGCCGCTAATGACCGATACCGTACCAAACTCAAAGTGGTGTTTTAGATTAAAGCTAAGATGTTCACTAGTAGTACGTAGACCGTAGTCTTCGTTATCTATGAAACCGCCACCACCTATGCTGATAGGTTGATTTCTAAGAGCTTCACCACAGTAGTAAGGGCGGGTTTCTAAGAAACAGTTATTGTATTCTGCGCCTTGAGAGCCAAAAGGTTGAGCTTCATCGTCATTTTCATTGTAGATGTAATTCAACGCAATATCGGTGTCACTTGTTGGTGTGATATACAATCCAAACATGCCTGATTTGGTTTTTTCACCGCCAACTTCTGGGCCATCTTCTTTAGTATTAACCCAGTCGCCATCGTAGTTATCAGCCGAGATAGATGCTCTAAAAGCCAGCATGTCATTTATCTTGCTTGATGCACCAGCAGCGATTTTACGGTTACCGTATTGACCTAGAGTCAAATTGACATAACCAGTTAATTCATCTGTAGGTTTACGAGAAATAAAGTTGATTGCACCAGAAAAGGTTCGACGACCGTACTGAGCACTTTGAGGTCCTTTCACTATTTCTACACGCTCAACTAAGTCGAGCGGTAAACTTTGAATCGACCCGCCAAAATAAACGCCGTCTATAAAATACGAGGCTTTTTGTGAACCAAATCCAGGGATCCAAGACACACCACGAATAACCGGAATATCCGATTGACGACCAAAGGTTTTCTCCATCGACATGCCAACTGCACTAGTAGCGATATCATTAATATTTTGTAACCCAGCTTTCTCAATATCTTTAGAATCAAAGGTAGTCACTGAAATTGGAATTTTGTTTAAGGTTTCTTTACGGTAACGAGAGGTCACCTCAATTAACTCGATGGCCTCTTTGTCTAATTCAGTTTTAGAATCCGACTCGGCCTGTTGTGCAAAAGTACTTATTGGCGTTAGTAAAAAAGGTGCAACTAAGGCTAACTTAATCATTTTTGCTAATTTGTTGGGACTGTAATGCATGTTCATGGTTGTTCCCTCTAACATTATTATAATAATTGGGTTTTTGTGCATCCCCGAAAACATTAATGTATCGAGTTGACAGATATCACTCTATCCAAATTTGCACGGACAAATTTGTCCAAGAATTCCACGATTGACATTTATCAAGGGATTTTGATTGATAAATGTCAATGTGTCGGGGTGTTAGTGGATTTGTTGTCACACAAATCGGATTCTTTTTATTGAGATAAATTTGACTTACTTCATAGGTAATAAAAAAGGCGGATTAATAATTAACCCGCCTTTGTTTTTTGATTCGCACTACCGCCAGATTAAAAACCAAAGTGTGGTTGGGTTTGTTTCACTTTTAAGCCTGCTTGCATCCAACGTAGATTCATTCCTGTGGTTGGATTAGTGCGATCACTCCAAATATAGGTAATGGTTTTACCGGTGGCATCATCAATCAAACCGAGTTTAAAAATCGGGTCTGAGGTATTTTGATAGGTTAACAACGCAAGCTGAATTGAGTAGCCTGATTTTTCGCCGGTTTTGGCATCTTGTAGTGCGACGATTTGCCCTTCATTGTGTAATAACAAATCTCGGCTAAAAGCCCACTTCGCATCTTCAGGAGCGTCTTTACCGCCAATACGAGCACCGCCCCAACCAGTAAAATACACCACTTTGCGATTGATATGTGGGATGCCCGCTTTGTTGCCAAAGATATAATTGCCATCTTCATCTGAGGCTTTATCGGCAATCCAAATTTCATTGTCTGTTAAACGTAAAGTGTCATTAAAGAATATTTTTTTACCACTGCGTTTTGAGACTATGCTGCAAGTGTTAATACCCATGTTGCCGTCGAAATATTCACCATTGAAGGTCCAATACACTTCACATCCTGGGTAGGTAGTAAGTTCTTCTTTTTTTAGATTTTGATAAAGTTCTGGTTGTAAGTGGGCATCGGCATATTTGGCATCATCGTTAAAGCGATAAATATTAAGTTGTAATGCGCCTTTTTCTTGATTTTGAACAAATTGATACAAGCGTTGACGGTACACCTTGCTTGGGTCGCCATCCATATATTGCTTCACAAAATAAGTCGTACCTTCAAGCGCAGGGGTGGCCAAAGGTGCAAACACATGGTGAATATGTTCGTGTACTTGTATATCTGGGTTCTTTTCTTTTTCGATATTGTCTTGCCAGTGTTGTTCGTGATTATCAAACTCAGCAGCAAACCACTTATGAAATAGCGCTTCCTGAATGGTGTCTACTTTAGGGGTTGATGCTTGAGTTGTATTATTTTGATTGGCGCACCCTGCCAAGCTAGCCGTTACACATAAGGCTGCGATTATTTTTTTCATATCACTCTCTATTAGGTTAGATAAACGCATTGTCTTTGCGCATGGTTGTAATTTGTTGCTCGCTGTACCCCAACTCACGTAATAGCGTTTCAGTATCTTCGCTAAATTTGGGTAACCTAAATTTCGGTTGAGCGGGCTCTTGCTGATATTTTACTGGCACCCCTAAATGCAAATTGCCATCATCGTCTGTTAGTAACATATCTCGCTGCATCAAGTGTTCATCATGGATTGCGTCATTTAAGCTGCGCACCGGTGACCAACACACATCAATATTGGCTAAAAATCCACACCAATATTCCAAGGTTTGTGAAGCAAAGGTAGTCTCAAAAAAGGCTTTAACTGGCAGTTGAGCTTGCCCTGGAGGTTGCTGGCAAAGGGTGATTAGGTCTTCGCGGTCCAGTGCTGTAAGAAGGTTTTTGGCAAATTTAATTTCGCTGCCACCAAGTGTTAGATGTTGACCATCACTGGTTTGATAAATGTTATACATTGCCGCCCCGCCCCAGCTACGTTCTTGCTGCGGCACAGGTGAACGATTCTCAGCAAAAGGAGGCCCCATTACATTGGCATACCAGGCAACCAGTGAATCTTGCATCGATATATCGATATAATCACCTTGACCAGTTTTTTGGCTACGCAATAGTGCCATTAATACACCTGAAAATGCCATTAAGCTGCCTGCCATGTCGGCTACTGGCATAGCGGGTTGCGCAGGTTGACCGTCTTTACCTTGATTAATCTGCAGTGCCCCAGAGTCAGCTTGAATACTTAAATCGTGGGCAGGATTTAAACGTTTAGGTCCGGTTTGCCCGTAAGCGGAAATCGAACAATAAACAATCTTTGGATTGATTTTTTTGATACTGTCGTAGTCGATACCTAAACGGCTCACTACGCCGGGGCGAAAGGCTTCAACCACTACATCAACGGTTTCACACAACTTGTAAAATGCTTCTTTACCCGCAGCGCTTTTTAAGTTTAGGTTGATACTTTTTTTACCGCGAAATACGTTCCTAAACCATACGGATTGGCCATTTTGTTTGAGGCCAATCTCACGCACTGGCTCGCCGGTTGGCGGTTCTAAACTGATGACCTCAGCGCCGTGGTCTGCCATCATCATAGTAAAGTGTGGGCCGGGTAAAAAAAGCGACAGGTCCAGCACTCGAATTCCGTCTAGTTTCATTCCATCCCCCTAATATTCTGCAATCTAAACACCACCAAAATCACACCGCTTTGCTGGCATTTAGATCAGCAATTTGCGCTTCGTTGTAGCCTAGTTCTTTTAGAATATTTTGGGTATCCGTTCCCATAGGAACCGCTGATTTACCTTGCAGGCGTTTACCATCAAGCTTTATCGGATTAGCTAATATTTCCATTTCTTTGTTATCTGGATGAGGCACATTTTGCACCATCCCAATATCACGGATATATTGATTATTAAGGGCTTCTGGCAGATCATAAACCGGTGCACAAGGAATGCGTCCCTTGAGTACTTCTAGCCAATGAGCAGTTGGGTGTGCCGCTAACACTCTGTCAATTTCTTGAGTCAACAAGTCTCGATTTTCCCGGCGACCCGCTACTTTTGCAAAGCGCGATTCTTTTAAAACCTCATCATCGAGAATGTCTACTAACACATCCCAAAACTTGTCTGTCATGGCCATAAGAAACACAAAACTATCTTGGGTTTTATATAGTTGGCAGGGTACAGTTGCCGGGTGAGCCGAACGTGCCACACGCTCAACTACGTGCTTTTCGTTTAAATACCAAGTGGCGGGATACGACAATTGATGCAGTGCCACATCAAACAAAGATACATCTACATCTCGGCCTTGACCGGTACGATGAGCACCTAACATAGCAGCAGTTAACCCTAACGAAGCAACTGCGCCTGTCATGAAGTCAACCATGGATACCCCAAATCGAGTCGGCGCTTGATCAGGCTCGCCGGTTAATGACATTAACCCTGCTTCGGCTTGCATTAAATAGTCATAACCGGGCCAGCTAGCGCGGTCATTGTCTCTACCGTAGGCAGATAAGTGACCACATACTATCTTGGGATTAATGTGTTTGAGTTGCTCATAGGTAATGCCTAACTTTTTAGGCTGATCACCGCGTAAATTATTGGTTACCGCATCAGCGGTTTTTACCAGTTTTTCAAAAACTTCACGCCCTTCGGGAGATTTTAGATTTAAGGTCAAACTTTTTTTATTTACGTTAAAAGTTTGATAAAAATAACTGTCGTTTTCGCCCAAGAAAAAAGGCCCAGTTTGTCGAGACACATCCCCACCTATTGCAGGGTTTTCAATTTTAATCACTTCGGCGCCTAAGTCGGCCAAATACATCGATCCATACGGACCGGCTCCATATTGTTCAACTGCAATAATGCGAACGCCATCAAGAGGAAGATGTGCCATGGCTGTGTCCTTTTTGTCTTGCTGCTAAACCTTTGCAGGCTTAGCAGTGAATTAAATTTTATTTTTTTCGATAACTTGTTTTGAGATAATGATGCGCTGCATTTCGTTGGTACCTTCACCAATACACATCAGCATGGCATCTCGGTAATAACGCTCAATATCGTACTCCACCGAATAACTGTAACCGCCGAATATACGCATGGCTTCGTTGGCACAAAATACCCCGGCTTCTGAGCCAAAATACTTCGCCATACCCGCTTCCATGTCGCAACGTTCGTTGGCATCGTATTTAGCGGCGGCTTGTTCAATTAATAGACGCGCGGCTTCTACTTGAGTCGCCATTTCACCGATTTTGAGCTGAATGGCCTGATGCTCACAGATAGCTTTACCAAAGGTTTCACGCTCTTGGGCGTAGCGCACTGCAAGTTCAGTTGCACCTCTTGCTATGCCAGCACCACGAGCGGCCACGTTAATGCGTCCTAACTCGAGTCCGCCAATAGCATGTATAAAACCAGAGCCCTCTTTTTCACCCACTAAATTAGCCGCAGGCACCCGCACGTTTTCGAATACTACTTCGCAGGTATCGATTGAGCGGTAACCGAGCTTTTTCATTTTGGACACACTGATGCCTGGTTTGAACTCACCGTTTTCATCTTTCGTTTCAACGATGAACATACTAGTACCTCTATGGGCCGGAACCGCATTGAGGTCAGTTTTGACCAGAACCGCAAGTGAATTACCGTTTAAGGAGTTAGTGATCCAGGTCTTGGCACCATTGATAATATAATCGTCACCGTCTCGCACCGCAGTGGTTCGAATCGCTTGTAAATCGGTACCAGCATTAGGTTCGGTTAACGCCACACCTCCGCGCAATTCACCTATTGCCATGCGTGGTAAAAAACGTTTCTTTTGCTGCTCAGTGCCACAGCGCTCGATTGCTGATGCTTGAATCAAATGAGAGTTAAATATGCCACTTGGTGCCATCCATGCAGAGGCGACTTTCATGACAATTTTGGCGTAAATAGAAGCTGGTAGGCCTAAGCCACCAAACTCTTGGCCTATAGTTGCACCAAATAGTCCCAGCTCTTTCATTTGCTCAGCAAGTGCATGGGGGTATTTGTCTTCTTGATCATATTCTTTGGCAATAGGGCGAACATCGTTCTCTACCCATTTATCGATCATATCTATGATCGCCATCTCATCTTCTTTTGACCAGACGTCAGACATAACAAACCTCTAATGATTAATAATTAACTTTTTCTTCGACCGAATGGCCTATCTTGGCGATCAACATTTTACGCACAAAACTACACACCATTTTGCCGTCTTGGTTATATCCTAAGGTTTTCACTGTCACTATTCCGGCACCCGGACGAGATTTAGATTCACGTTTGTCGAGCACTTCTGACTCGGCATACAAAGTGTCATCTTCAAATAGTGGGTAGGTCATCTTGATGTCTTCCCAACCTAAATTGGCAATGGCTTTTTGACTCACATCAGTCACACTCATCCCCACCATTAAGGCAACAGTAAAAGGTGAGCACACAATACATTTACCAAATTCACTGGCTTTAGCGTATTCGTCATCAAAATGCATGGGATGAGTATTCATGGTTAATAAGGTAAACCAGGTATTATCGGTTTTTGTAATGGTGCGTCCCGGGCGATGTTCGTATATGTCACCCACAGTGAACTCTTCAAAACATCTACCGAAGGTTTCGCGATAACGGTTTTCACCGACTTTTTTTACATTTTGTACCATAAGTATTCTCTCTCGGTTATGGATTTGAAGACGTACTTTTGACTAGCGCTAGAATGCGCTGACAAGCTAAAATAATAGGCCGATCGACCATTTTATTGTTGACTACTACTACGCCCGCATCGGGGCTATCGACCATTGCCATCACTGCTTGCGCATAGGCAACTTGTTCATCTGTGGGCATAAAGGTTTGGTGAATAGCTGCAATTTGAACAGGATGAATGGCCGCTTTCCCACTAAAACCTAACGCTTTAACTTTACTTGTTTCATCGAGTAAACCCGCCTCGTTTTTAATATCCACAAAGGGCACATCGATTAAGCCAACATTGGCTTTTGCAGCGGCAAATACCAACTGGCTGCGCACAAATAGCAGGGGTTCATAACTAAATTCGCAGCGTAGTTCAGCCGCCATATCAGCCCCGCCAAACATAATGTGCTCAACTTGTTCACAGGCGCTGGCTATTTGATAGGCATTTTCAAGCCCAGTCAGCGTTTCGATTAGTGGAATAAATCGGGTATCTGGCTTGTCAATTACGCGTTGCGCATGCAATACATCTGCGGCTGACTCACATTTGGCGAGCATAATAACGTCAGGAACTGCTGAAGCATTTGCAAAGGTTTGTAAGTCTTTTTCCCCTACCTCAGTCGCCACTGGATTGATTCGTACGCAGAGATTTTTATTGCTTTGTAAGCAAGCTAGTACTGCCTCTCGGGCGGTATCTTTATCTTGTGGTAGCACGGCATCTTCTAAATCGATACAGACCAAATCTGCGCCGGCTGCCAAGGCTTTCTCGAAACGTTCAGGCCTTGATCCCGGAACAAACAGTAAAGAGCGTAAAACATTCATTAAGATCATTCACCTTCACTGCTTGCAGAGACAAAATCTGAGGCTGGAACTTGGTCTTGGAAGGTTTCAGCAATGGCTTGGCGAGTAGTAAACCAGACACCAGGCTTTTCACTGACATACTTAAGAAAAGCCTCAAGCGCGCCAATTCGACCCGGACGACCAATAATGCGAAGGTGCAAGCCTAAGCTCATCATTCGCGGTTGCTCTGCGCCTTCCTCGTATAAAACATCAAAGGTGTCGATGGCATATTTTAGCCATGCATCAGGCGTCAGTGAGGGTGCGACCCACATTTTCATATCATTTGAATCCAGCGCATAAGGTACGATAACCATAGGTTCATCTGATCCGGTAACTGCATCCCAAAATGGCGCATCTGCGCTATAGTCGTCCATGTGGTACAAAAAGCCTTCTTCTTGCAGCAAACGGCGCGTATTTTCGGTCAGTAAATAACGAGACAACCAACCTAGAGGTCGTTTACCTGTCGTTTTTTGAATACTGGTAACCGCATCTTTTATAAACTGACGTTCTTCTGTTTCATCCATTCGAAATTGAAATACCCAGCGATAACCATGAGAACAGGTTTCATCATTTCGACGGCGGATCGCTTCAGCTATTTGTGGCGCGCGTTCTAGACTCAACGCTGCCGCTGTCCATGTAGCTGGCATTTGGTATTTATCGAGCAACTTAATAATGCGCGGCGCGCCTTCGTTTATGCCATATTGGTAATTAGACTCGTTACCGTAGTTACGCATTGGCTTTTTTAAGTGAACTTGTAATTCGTCCACAGGCTCCATGCCTTTGTCGCCTTCTTTTATGCTGTACTCTGAGCCTTCTTCGACATTTACCACTATGGACATGGCAAGTCTTTTATCTTGTGGCCACTTATAATTTGACATCAATTTGCTCTCTTAACTTTAATGATATTCTTCGCCGCCAGACACGTTCATACACTCGCCCGTGATGTAACTGGCTTGTTCTGAGCATAAGAAAGCGCAGGCTTTGGCTATGTCTTCTTGTAAGCCCGGTCGCCCCATGGGGATACGATCGCGCATATCCTGCATATATTGTTCGTAACCTTTACCTGTTACCTCTGAAAAATGCGCATTTTGCCAAGCGCCTAAACCTGTTGTGACGTGGTTGGGACAAATTTCATTAACGTTAATTTTATGACTGCCCAGCTCAATTGCGGCAACACGGGTAAGACCGTTCATACCGTGTTTTGAAGTGGTGTAAGCAGAAGCATGACCAAAGGCTGACTTAGAAGCTTGGGAGCCGATATTGATAATTTTGCCACCTTGACCTTGTTTCACCATTTGAGCGGCGGCGTATTTCACCCCCAAAAACGCACCACGTAGGTTGACGCCAAGTACGGCGTCCCATTCGTCCACTTGCATTTCTAAGATAGACTTCATCAAATATCCAATACCGGCATTGTTAACCCAGATATCCACTGAGCCGTATGTGGCTACTGCAAAATCCACCGCGCCTTGGACTTCATGTTCATTTAAAACGTTGCACACAAAAGCACTGGCCTCGCCACCTGCTTTTTTGATGTCTTCCACTATTTGATGCATTTCATCAGTGTGACCAATGGCGTCATCAGGCGTATGTTCGCTAACGGATTTACCAATATCGGTTATGATAACTTTACAACCTTCCGCAGCTAGGCGTTTTGCCATTGCTTCACCCAGCCCAGCTTGTCGCCCAGCTCCGGTAATCACTGCCACTTTGCCTTTTAGTTCTGGATATTGAGACATAGGATCCTCTAGAGTTTTGAAGTCATAATGAAGGTAGGGTTGTCAGCAAACTTTTGAAACTCAATGGCCACTTTTTGCATTGTTTCGCTGGCTACCTCTTGACCAAACTTATCCATGTCATTGATTTTGAGTATTTCGATATATTGATAGGGCGGCGTCGCCTCACTCATCAATATCCCCTCAGCTTTTAACACGTCAAAGGAATCAACCGACGCAAGTCCGCCAGCGGTTGGGATATCAGTTTCTGTGGCCCATTGTTGATACACACTTTCGTCAACACCGGCTTGTAGATTAAATAATACAACTATAGTGGTCATTAGATTGGCTCGACTCAATTAATTTGTACGGACAAATTTAGAGTGCCTCATATCACAAGTCAATCATTGCCGAAATTAGCTCTGAGGTATTTGACAAAAAGCAATTTGGGTTAGACACAAGCAGCAGAAAAGCAATAAAATCGAGACTGTTTTGTGGATTAACACCTTAAGAGTGATTCTTAAATTTTAGCTTGCCGTTACTATTTTTTTAATTGAACTGGTCATATGTTGGTCAACGCGGTAGCTTTACACCACATATTAAGATAAACATTATTGAAGGAAATTGAATGGAAATCTGTAGACTCCATAATCAGTCAAGGCCAAGGAAAACCACAGCCAGTTTAGGCCTGTTTTACAACACCAGATTGGCATTATCATCCTTACTAACTTTGCTTTTAGTGGTACCAAGTGTTGCAGCCGATGAAAATAAAACAGCGTTAATTAATGCTAAGTATTGTTCACAAACGCCCAAACAAGCACAACTTGATTTGACTAACGTTACCTTAAAACGTGAATCTGGTATTCCACTGATGTATCAAGGAGCAAATAATGTCGAAGGACCTTTGTGGCATGACGGCGCATTGTTCTATACCAATATGGGCTCACATCAAGCCGACGAACAAGGTTTTGTGTTAACGAACCAAACCACTATTTGGCGTTGGGTTCCGGGCACAAAACCTGAAATTTGGTTAGATGATACTGTAGCAGGAACCAATGGTTTAGCTGTCGATAACAACGGATATTTAGTAGCAACGCGGCAGCTTGATGGTTCACTTGTGAATATAGATTGGCACACTAAAAAACTTACCACCATAGTGAGTCAATATGAAGATAAACGTTTTAACTCACCTAATGACTTAACTATTGCTTCTGACAACAGCATATATTTCACTGATCCTAACTGGAATGTGCCATCCAATATTGACCCGGCGACCACACAAGGTGGCGGAAATCCTGGCTCGCAAACGCCAGGCCAGCGGATTTATCGGGTCAGTGCTGATGGAAAAGTCTACCCCACCTTAGTCACTGAACTCGTGCCCGCTTTGCGGGATAAGCCTAATGGCATTGCTTTGTCATTGGATCAAACGCAACTGCTAGTGGGCGGCCTAGCCGGACTGTGGGCATTTGAACTTAGCTCTGGGCGAGTAGCAAACCCCAAACAAATCCTCAATACCCCAATCGACGGTTTAGGCAAGGATTGTACGGGCAATATTTATGTTACGACCTCTCGTAAATCAGCCAGTCGAAATGATGGACAATTTGTAGTGATTTTGGATAAGCAATATCAAGAAATTGGTGCATTGGAAGTGCCGGGGATCCATATAGTCACTAACATCGCCTTTGGCGCACAAGGCGGTCGCACCTTATTTGTAACAGGTTTAACCGCTCCAATGGATGGTGACAAACCACGCTTATGTGGTGACACAGTTTGTCAAAGTGCCGGCATTTACAGCGCTAAGCTCAATGTTCAAGGTTTTCCTTATTAACACTGGCAACAACCCTATAGCTATGCAGTAAACTGCATAGCTAACATTAACTTTTGGTCAACTCATCCTGAACACTTTGCATGTCAGGATCATTAGCTTCTAACTCTTCTTTATCTTGCTGCATAATGCGCAACACTCTTGCTAAATAAGCTTGCGTGTCCAAACTGCGTTTTGCCACTTCTTCTTTACTTGGTTGGTAATTATCTATCTCGCCCTTCGCAATCACCCCTTTATCGACCAAGAGACATTCAAGTGATGCCAAACGTTCTTTGGTAACCGACAGTTCCATAGCCAAAGTCATAGCCACAGATAAGGCCTGCTCGGTTTGTTTATCAGCTAAAAAATACGGCCGTTGCCCTTTCGCCTTAGTACCTGCTAAATTAATTTTTTCAGCATCAGATAGCTGTGTGTTTAGTTCACTCATGCCACTTTCTCACTTATTTTTGCGTTTTGCCCTTTCCATAAACCTAGGGCATTCCAAACCGGTGAACGACCGTAGTCTTCGCCTTCACTCTTAGGTTTACCAAATATTTTCTCATCTACTTTGGATACCACTCCCACATCAAACATGTCTTGAGGATCAAAACCACAATCCGCAAATACTTGCTTTAGCTCGAGTTCATGCATCGGCCCCCAATAGGGTTCATTGTTGAAGTAGGTATCCCAATCTCGAATGAACTGCTGGTATACATCCATTCCTGCGTATTGTGGCTGCTCTAGGTGTAAGTTAAGACCACCGTCAGCTAACAACCGGTTAATATTTTTAAGGATTTTTGGCATCGATTGGTGGGACAGTTCATGCAAAAACATCGAAGTAGTGATTAAATCAAACGAACCATCTTCATATTGTCTCAGGTCTTCGGCATTGGCTTGAACGAACTGAATATTGGTTAATCCCAATGACTTAGCCCGCGCATGAGCATATCGCAAACTAGGGCGCGCCACATCTACAGCTATCACTTGGGCATCAGGGAAATGTTCTGCCAAAGGCAAAGCATTGTGACCCACAGTACAACCAATATCCAAAATACGTTTTGGTTTAAAATCTGGATGTTGGGTTTTCAGCCAATTGGCAATACCTTGACCACCACCATCACTGAGGGCACCGAGCAAACCGGCTGTGGTAACAAACAATCCCAAATCATAGCTTGCCGCAACAGTCACATCATTTTCGAAGTACTCTTGATAATAACAACCTGGCTGACAATGAATGTCTACCATTGCAACATTAGGTGGCACCACAACATTATCATCAAGTTGTAGATTAGCGTCGTTGTGGCAGGCCTTATCGACCTTATCTACTATATTTTCAATTTGCCCCAACACTTGAGCGCGAGCGGCTTGATGACGCATTTCCATGGTATTACGACGCAGCGCACTCCACATTTGAAAATAACCATTGTTTAACATATGTTGGCGCACTTGGTGACGAGAACTGGGGTCTTTTCCCGTTTCAGCCATAATTTCAGGCTTGACTTGTGTTTCGTAAGCCGTCTTTACGCCAGGTAATATTTGACTACTTAAATGCACATTTAAATGAGTTAAAAAATTTAAGCGGGCCAATTCATCATGATTAGCCACCGGAAAAACGTCGTGTTTAGTGAGAACATCCCATGATGGTAAAGCGTTACTATTACTCATGACTCATCTCCAATGATTTGATATTCAGTTAATTCGTAATGGGTTTGCATATAACCGTCGACACCCGCTTTTAGCAAAAGATAATCGTCATCAGCGGTGACCCATAGATTATAAGGAGGGTGTTCTTCAGGTAAATTACCCGCAGTATCCACTACCTGAAAATGCCGTGAATGGAATTTACCTGCTTGTACTTCAATTTCCTCTTCACCTACATATTGAATGCCTAAACCATTCATTTTGAATAATAACGGTCCAGTGGCACCGCGATGGTCGGGTGAGGTAAGCATAATGTCTGGGAAGAAAGTTTTACCCGGCCCGTTTGATAAATCATAAAGTTTCATCAATAAGCCATCACCGACTATGGGATGAGCTTGTAACCACTTAACAGGTTGCTCTATTTCAATCCGCTGGGTAATGCGACCATCTCGCTGGTTATGGGTTTCACATTCTGCATAACTATCAGTAAAACGGATCCAACCACTGCCTTCGTATTTATCGCCCACACTTAAACGCACGCTGCAATCAATGGGACTACAATCTTGACGCATGGATTGCACCACATCCCGAATTACATTCGGTTCATCGTCAATTTCGCAATGAGCATGCATCACCTGTATTCCATCTGATTGAGTGGTCAGAGTGAAAAACTCACGACCTCTTTCCATACCAAATCTTTCTGGTTTTTTACTGGTGTATTGAATTACGCCGCGGATAGTTCTGTGCTTCATTTAGTTGACCGCCTTATCTGTATCTTAAATGTGGGTCTTGCCAATCTCTTATAATCGTTTGGCTTTTGTCGGCAAATTAACATTAAGCAAATTGTCGCTATTTTTATTTGCAAGCTATGCTAAAACTAGGATATAACTAAATTGTTATATCAATAGAACATTAATAATCAATTGCCGTAAAAGTTAAGAAATTTCTAGGTTAAATTGTGATCACAATCCAACAAAAAACCTATGACAATTATCAAAGATTTGAAGGAAAACCCATGCAAACAAGCTCTAAAACCGCAAAAGAAATTTATTACGACATAAAAAACAATCCAGCTCGAAAGCGTTTTGGATTTGGTAACAAGGCAGTGTTAGTTAATATCGATCCACAAAAAGCCTATACCTGCACCGACGAATTTGCGACAGCCTATGAAACTGATCCCCGTCAGATGGAATATATTAACGAGATGTCAAAGTCCTTTCGTGCACTAGGTTGGCCAGTGGTTTGGACTCATGTTGCTTACATGGAAAGCGCCGAAGACGCCGGAATTTGGGGAACCCGTACCGATACACCTGACTCTTTACAAAATATCAAATTTGACTCACGACGCAGTGAATTTGATGACCGCTTAGAAATCGACTACGTCAAAGACGTGGTGTATTTGAAAAAGATGCCGTCAGCATTTTTTGAAACCCAATTACAATCATTGTTGGTATGGCACCAGGTCGATACAGTTATCCTCACCGGTGGATCTACTTCTGGGTGTATTCGAGCTACAGCTGTGGATTCTTTATCTCGTGGCTATCGCACTATTGTTCCGGAAGAATGTGTGGCGGACAAACATGAAAGTTATCACTATGCCAATTTAACGGATTTATCTTTGAAATATGCTGATGTTCTTAGCCTTGATGAAGTCAATCAATGGTTATCCCAACACAATCCTACGTAACGTTAAGTAACGCTAAACAATCAACAGCATCAAAAAGGTAAGGTTAAATGAAAAGTGATCCTGGTTTTTACGATTATTGGCCCTATGAAAATCGTCCCAAAATTCGCTGGCCCGGTGGCAAAAAAATGGCTTTCTGGGTAGCGCCCAATATAGAATTTTATGAGCTCAATCCACCAGCGAATCCTTCTCGCAAAGCGTGGCCGCAACCCTACCCTGCGACTCAAGGGTACAGTATCCGCGATTACGGCAACCGTGTGGGACACAAACGTCAAATGGATTTGCTGGATAAATACGGCATTCGTGGTTCGATTTCTTTGTCGACAGCGCTTTGTGAACACCACCCTGAAATCATTCAAATGTGTAAAGAGCGCAATTGGGAATTTTTCAGCCACGGCATTTACAATACGCGCTATACCTATGGCATGTCTGAACAGCAAGAACGCGACATGATAAAAGATTCTATGGAAACTATTTATCAGCACACCGGCCAAAAATGTGGCGGTTATTTAGCACCCGCTTTGTCCCATTCCGAACTAACCTTAGACCTATTCGCAGAAGTGGGCACTGAACTATTTGGTAACGAAGGCGGTATTTACACCTGTGATTTATTTCATGATGATCAGCCGACCCCAATCCACACTCGCAGTAATAAACCCTTTGTATCAATCCCGTATTCACTAGAAATGAATGACACTATCGCTTATGTAGTCAATAAAATTGAGCCGAGACGTTATGGTCAAATGTTAAAAAACAACTTTGACCGCCTCTACGCTGAAGGTGACGAGTCTGGCACTATCATGTGTATTCCCACCCATAATTATCAGGTGTCTTGCCCTCATCGAATGAAAGCCTTCGAAGAAGCCCTTGATTACATTACTAGTCACGATGATGTTTGGGTGACCACAGGTAAAGAAATTGCTGAATACTACCTTGAACACTATTACGAGCAAGCCAAAGTGGATATTGCACAAAAAAGCGCGGCACTGATAGGGAGTGACAAATAATGGCACTTGATAAATCTTACTTAGAATATACCAAACGTCAGTATGGTATGGATCATGACAGATACGATTGGTCAATGTTGACCGACCGGCCTCAAGTAACCTGGCCCGGTGGCAAAAAGTTAGCTTTATGGGTCAATGTACCTTTGCAGTTTTTTCCACTCGACCAAAAAGGAGAGCCTTTTAAAATTCAAGGTGGCATGACTATGCCCTACCCAGATTTAAGGCATTTTAGCTTACGAGATTACGGAAACCGCGTGGGCATTTATCGCTTTTTGAAAGCCTTTGATAAATACGGCGTGACACCCACCTTTGCCATGAACACCGAACTGGCAAAACGCACCCCTTATCTACTCAACACCATTAAAGAGCGTGGCAACGAAGTGATTTGTCATGGCATGCACATGGATGCGTTGCACTTTGGAGGGCAAGACAAACAAGTTGAATCCCAATTAGTACAAGATTCGTTAAATCAATTACGAGACTTAACGGGGCAAAAAGTGACAGGTTGGTTAAGTCCGGGGCGTAACGAAAGCGAAAATACCCCAGAGTTATTAGTCAACAACGGCATCGAATATTGCTGTGATTGGGTAAATGACGACATGCCCTACACCTTCAAAACCCAGCAAGGTAACTTATGGGCGATGCCGCTATCTAACGAGTTAGATGACGCCTTTATTATGCTCAATAACTTACACAGTGAAGACTCATACGCCGATCAAATCATTGATGCATGTGATTATTTACTTAAAGAGGCCAACGAACAAGGTGGACGGATTCTAAGCTTAAATATTCATCCTTGGATGTTAGGCCAACCTCATCGTATTGCCGCTTTAGAGCGTGTGCTTGAATATGTAATGGCGCAAGATGTATGGAGCGCTTCTGCAGGCAATATTTTGTCGACATTTAAGGCACAACAAAATGCTTAATATTAGTGACTAGGAAAAATATAAGGGAGCGAAGTGAGTCGAGAGTCTGTGATACTGGTTACACTAGTTGCGTATAAGTTGATACTTATTGGGATTGGTTTTTGGGCAAGTCGTCGCACACAAACTACCGAAGATTTCTTTATTGGAGGGAAGACTCTCGGTCCGTGGGTTGCCGCAGTAAGTTCATCGGCCAGTGCATCGTCGGCATGGAGTTTGTTAGGTGTCAGCGGTGCAGCCTGCGCTATGGGGTTATCTTCATTGTTACTTTTTCCAGCAGTAGTGGGAGGTTACGTCTTCAACTGGTTGTGGCTTGCTCCGCGAATTCGCAATAGAGGGAACAAATCAGGCGCGGTGACATTGACCGAATTATTAGCAGGCAAAGACAATTGGACTCGGCTAATAGTGTTTATCTGTAGTTTTGCCATTGTGTTTTCATTCGCGTTCTATATTGCCGCTCAATTTCAGGCTGCTGGTAGTACCTTTTCCAGTAGTTTTGGTATTTCTGTAGAAAATGCCATCATCACAGGTACCGCTATTATCCTAATTTATACTTTGCTCGGTGGATTTTGGGCTGTCAGTGTGACAGATACTATACAAGGTATGTTGATGGCGGTTGTTGCTATTGTCTTACCCGCTGCCGCACTATATGAGGTTGGCGGTCCAGCTGAGCTCGTAGAAAGTATGACTCAGGTATTCGACCAAGATCAACTCTCCATATCCAGTTCATTTTTTGGCTATTCTGCAGTGGCTTTTGTAATTGGCCTTTTGGGTGTAGGCCTTGGAAACCCCGGCCAACCGCATGTTGTCAATCGCTTTATGGCGATCAAAGATGAACGCTCAATGAGGATTGGTAAGTATATTGGCATTGCCTGGCCGGTGATTGTGTACGGCGGTATGTTAATTTTAGGATTATGTGCCAGAGTATTGATGCCTAGTAGCGAAGACAATGAGAAAGTATTGTTTGAAGTCACCAATAGGTTGTTTCACCCTATAGTTGCAGGCGTGATTATCGCAGCGGTGTTATCAGCCATTATGTCTACTGCTGATAGTCAATTGTTAGTATCCGCCTCATCGTTATCATACGACCTCAACAAAACATTATCACAAAAAAAGAGCTTACTCTTTTCTCGTTTTAGCGTATTTGTGATGTGTTCGATTTCTTTGCTTATTGCACTGTATGCCCCGCAGGCTATATTCTCAAGAGTGCTATTTGCATGGGCTGCAATTGGTTCAGCATTTGCTCCGCTACTGATCGTGATGTTAATGGGATATAACGTCAATGGGCCGTATCGCTTTGCCGCCATTCTTAGCGGTTTTACCCTAACGGTAATATTCAATTGGTTAGAAAACACACCGGGTGACGTTTTAGAAAGAGTGGTACCTTTTGTCTTAGCATTTGCTATAGCGTGGATAGGTAGAAAACAACCTGACTTAACCACCCAAGATTCTCGCTAGCAAAATGAAACATACACATCTAGATTGGCTTAAATCATATACTCCTTAGCATCAGATTTAGCCAAGTTTTTGGACCCCTTATTTTAGCCTTCTACCCTTAAAGTACCATTTCCTGGTACAGTTCAGTTGTTAACCGACTTCCCGTGGTGATATTTGCAACTGGAATTAATGCGTGAACAAAGCAAAGGGTCACAGCTTTAAACAGTTTCATCAAAAACTTCATTACATCTAAAAAGTGCTGTCAATAAGTTGCCTTAACCGATTTAGGGTGTTCAGTAAAAATTGACTAAGCATAATTACGGCTTTTATAAAAAAGGGCGGCCTCTGGGCCGCCCTTTAGGGAGATAGCTTTAGCAACTAATGGCTCTTATTTTTACTGAATTTACCGCCTTCCACGTCATTTTTATAACCAATCCAGCTGGTTTCATTTGCACGTTTATCATCTAAAGGAGGTGGATTTTTATAAAGAGGAGCATGAGTATTAATATACTCTTTCATCACTTCACCCATGTCATCAAACCCAGCGACTTTAAAACCTGATGTATTAAAATAGATTGAACCTTCTCTGCCTGACATCATCATCCAAGGCAACCAATCAGAGATACGAACCCAACCGATATGAGCGTCTGCGGTTTTGGTGTCAGAACTCACTAAATTGTCCACACTTCCAGACCACGTAAACATTTCTGTGGCGTGATAAACGCCGCCTACTTGCTTTTGATAATCGCCAGCTAAGACATTGTGATAAAACAAAGGAATGGCAAATGACGTCGACCACATATTATCTGAGATTTGCCCACCAAAACTCTTAGTCCAAGGAAAGGCCTTACCGTTTTTGTCAAAAGGGAAACCAGAGGTATTATTGACCGGATCATTTAATACATGATGCACTTCTAGCTCCTCGTCAGTCCAAGGATTTGTCCATTTTTCCAAGGGTTTCCCCGTCTTTTTATCGGTATATAATAAAATTTCACGTGAGATTATTCGGTAAGATTTGCCCTGTATTCCACCATCAATTGTGACGCAGGTTCTAACATTCATTCCTTCAACATTAAATAAACGCATATCTGGCTCACCTTGTCTGCGAGAATACGCCTGCCCTTTCCACCAATAATAGACAGGCTCACCATCTACAGTAGAACATTGGATTTTTCGTGAAGCCTCTTTGGCACCTTCAGGGGTGTTTAAATCCAGCTCAGCGGCCGCAAATGCGCTGCCAACTGAAGTACTAGCAAGTAGTAACAGTGACGCAAGTTTAAGTTTTATCATATATTTATTCTCTTATTATTGACCGTATCTAGACTAGATGAATGCAGTTAGGGTGCATTGAGAATTATCAATTAACACCCAAGATTTTCCAGACTCCGCTAGCTTGTAAAATCGTATGTTTAGTGGTGAAAATTCGCCCCTCAGCAAAAATCACACTTTTAGTTTTGCGGACTATGTTACCTGTTCCAAACAGCACGTCGCCCTCCTTAGCCGCAGCAATTAAATTGCTGTTTAAGTTGATGGTGGCAAAACGAATATCATGGCCTATTTCATCACCAATGCCGCGATAAATTATGTAGTCGGCAAATGACAAAGTGACACCACCGTGCACTACCCCTTCGGGATTAAGGTGGTGAGCTTTGATTTCTAACGCACGATGCATCACACCATTAACGTTTTTTTCAAAAAATGGCCCAATATGCTGTGAAAACCCCTGCTGCTTTTCACATTGAGTAAAACTGCTATCAAAGTGAAGCTCTGCATTGGTGCTTGCCGGTGCTTTTACCATTATACAAATCTCCCAGGTCGTTTTTCGGTAAAGGCTGCGGCGCCTTCTTTAAAGTCATCACCGTGAAACGCTTCATCAAATAAGCCTTGAATTGCCAAAGTGTCAGCTTCGCTGGGCATCACTTCGCTTAGGTGTGCCAAAGAACGTTTAGTGCCGCTAACCGAATAACCACTGACACTGAGTATCGATTGCACTAAGGAGTCTACGGCCGCTTGCAATTCCTCTGGTGCCACAATTTGATTAACCAAAGCCCAGCGCTCAGCGGTGGCAGCGTCAATTTTTCTACCTAAATAAAGCAATTCTTTGGCGCGAGCTAATCCTACTAAGCCAACTAACCTTTTGGTGTCTTCTAGGCTATATAACAAACCCAATTTCGATGGTGTAATCGCAAAACTCGCTTGCTTAACCGTTACTCTAAAATCACAACACATCATCAATCCCATACCACCACCTACACAGACACCGTTTATTTGCGCGATAGTGGCAAAAGGCAGCGCCGCTAATTTTTTTTGAGCCAGTTGCACTATTTCATTGCTTGCGGCGAACCTGTCGGGATGACTAATCATTTCATGCAATTCGTTTATATCTGCACCTGCGCAAAAGGCTTTTTCACCTGTGGCACTTAGCACTAACACTCGCACAGTTTTGTGGTCAGCTAAAGTATCGCAAGCGTCAGCGATGGCTTGCCACATATCTTGGGTTAACGCATTGTATTTTTCTGGCCTGTTGATGCGCAGATAGGCGACTTTTCCCTTAATATTCAAGATGATCGTTGACATAAATCAATAAGCTCCGGTGTCGGTTTAGCACTAGGTTGCGTTGTGAGGTGTGATGCGCCAAATTATCAGCTATTCATCCCAATTTTAAATTGCGATTTAGCAATCTAACAGAGAAAACAATATGAGCGACCCCTTTTTAGGTCCAATAGTCGGCGCTACGCTGTTAACAAACAACCTTAAATTTGCCAGTAAATCCTATCAAGCTAGCATGGGTTACACCTTAATTAGTGACAATGTGGTAAGCCAAGCACTTTGTGATTTGTGGAATACTCCTAATCTACTTAACAACCCTATGCATATTTTAGCTGCAGCCAATGGCCATGCTTGGTTACGAATTGTAGAAGACTGCAATTGTAGCAGCGTCATACCTCTTAAAACCCAAGGCTGGATGGCACTTGAGGTGAATGTGGCCGATGTCGACTTAATACGCAATGAAATCGACGTCGACGTGTTCAAAATCATAGGTGAGCCAGCGTATTTGCAAATCAGTGATGCAATTAAAGCGATGCAAGTCATAGGTCCGTGTAACGAAGTCAGTTACATCACCCAAGTAGACAAAGCCGTGCCTCCATTTAATCTACCTATGACCCAATCACGTACTGGTAGTTTGTTTATTCCGGTACTGTGCACCCAAAATCGCGATACTAGCCTGGCATTTTACGAGACCTTAAACCAGCATGGCGGATTAAAGTTTGAAACCAAAGTAACAGTACTCAACAACGCCTGGGGTAAGGATATTGAACATCAATACCCAGTAGCGACATTACAATTGGCAGGCAACTGTTTGTTCGAAATTGATCAAGTTCCCGATGCCCAGTCGAATATTGTCAATTCAGGCTCTCTGCCCTCTGGCATTGCAATGATCACTTGTGTTGTCGAAGACATTGACGCCGCTGCGAAACAACTTAATACAACAGTAAGCCACACAAGTGACCACTACTACCCCGGTCAAAAAGTAATTTTAGCTAAAGGGCCATCTGGTGAACTGCTAGAGCTGGTTGAACAATCTAATCAATAGCAGCGATTATGAGATTAAACGTTCGTCGCATAATGTACGCTTAAAACACTCGCCATTTTTGAACCAATGCCAAGTTCTGGCGCGGTGTTTCTTGTCTGGGCCCATCACAATGCTTTCATAAAACCATGCACCTGGATCATCTTTGCGTTCTAGTTCCAGTAAAAATATGGATGGGCTGGCGACCCAACCGTAACCTTTGAAGGTTTCTGTATCCCAATAAATTTTGTTGTTTTGAATAATACCGTCAAATGCCACTTTGAAAACACGCCCATCATCCCAGCTAAACTGATTACGCTGGGTATACACAACAGGGCCTTCAACTGGGAAAACACATTCAACCAAGCTTTGATGGCAATCAAGGGTTTCACCCTGATTATCTATATGTCGATAGGTACCTTGCCAAGTGCCTGCATGCTCTAGAACCGCCGGCATCAATAACTGCAATTTAGATGTCATAAAATTAGGTGTGCCAAATAAAAAGGAGACTACGCATCAAAAAAACTTAACAGTTCAGCAGCTACATCTTCAGGAAAGGCATCTAAAAAACCTGCGGCCCACTGAAAATAGTCTTTGCGCAACCCGTTATTCAAATACCTATCCACCCGCTCACTTTGTTCACGCATATCATCGTCTAAGTTCATCACTAAGAGTCGATGTGATAAGGTTTTGATGTCTTCAATATATTGAGAAGCGTGATTAAACGCCGCCATATGCCCCCACTCGTAGGCATCACCTGCCCGCAAGTTTTCAGCCATAGAATCAGCGCACATTTCTAAGGTCATTCCAGGGCCACGGTGGTGAATGATACGCTCCCACATAATTCGAAACCTATTCCCTTGTTCATCAAGGGGAATAGGTGCAAACATATCGCAGAATGTTTGTACTTCGCTGGGTAGAAATATTGGAGCGGCGATATTGATCACTTTATTGACCCACTGGGGTTGCTGGTGCGCCGCACAAACCGACACCATACATCCAGTATGATAACCCACAAAATCAACCTTAGTGATCCCCAAATGTATTAACACTTGCCACACAGCGGTTGCATAATTTTCGATGTTTGCTTGAGATTCACTAAACGGAGGCGATGACTCGCCATAACCAGGGTAATCAATGGCAATAGCCAATCTATCTTGGCCGAGTATGGGCAAAATATGCTGAAATGAGCGGCTAGATTTAGACACCATATGTAAACACACAATGGCAGGTTTGGCCGATGCCTCACCTGCTATGCGATAATGGAGTTGCCCGAATTCGCCGTCAGTAAAATGTCGTGTCACGATAATAGGGTTCATAATAGCGCCAACTAAAAGCGATATTCGGCGTCAACACCCCACATTAACGGATCGGCAGCATACTGGGAAAAATCAGCGGCTGCAGCGGCGCGCGCGTAGTGTTCATCAGTGAGGTTTTTACCCCACAGCGCTAGCGCCCATTTGCCATTATTAGGCTCATAAGCAATGCGCGCATTAACAAGAGTGTCTACTGAAGTAAGCGAGTGTGTGGGTGCATTCGCCACTAAGCTATAAGAGTCACCCTCAGATGAAAAATCAATACGACTCGTTAACTCACCGTCTCCCAACGCCATTCTATGAGTAAAACCTATCGTACCTTTGTAATCTGGCGCATTTTTCAATTGTAAATCTTTGGCGCACTCTATCGACACTACGTCATTGCAACCTGGGCTGACACCGTTGTTAGTTAAACCACCAGCTTGCGCCAGCGTTAATTCAGTATATTCACCGTCTATAGTGCCAAGGGTAATATTAATCGTCAGACTATCAGACACTTGGTATATTGCTTCTAACTCAATACCACTGATTTCGGTTTCATCGACATTAAAACGGGTAAAACCTAACCCTGGTACAGTTGAAGCAATTTGTAGGTTGTCATACATATTGTAAAAGTACGTCGCATTTAATCGCAGGCTGTTATCCAATAAATCACTTCGTACCCCGATCTCAAAGGCATCAAGCTCTTCTTCATCAACTGCCACAAAACACGCCGCTTCAGAGAAACAATCTGGTGACCAACCACCACTCTTGAATCCCGTAGAATATGACACATACGCCATGACATCTTTGGTGAATTGATTGTTTAACGCTATGTTATAAGTGGTATTGTCGAAGCCGAGTTCTTCGTTACGACCATTACCAGTGCCCGGTATAAAACCATCGATTTCTTTAGTTTCGTCAGTAAACCTAAGTCCAGTGGTTAAGGTCAA
The DNA here is from genome assembly GCF_039964565.1 of Paraglaciecola sp. GTDB lineage: Bacteria > Pseudomonadota > Gammaproteobacteria > Enterobacterales > Alteromonadaceae > Paraglaciecola. The sequence goes on along the minus strand of NZ_JBDVXF010000004.1, from coordinate 34,672 downwards.
CGATTCATTAAAGTCGTAAGTGCTCTGCACAAACGCTGCATAGGCTTCAGTTTCAATACCTAACTCACCAGGAAAAACAAACACCGAGTCCATTTGTACGTTTTCGTTGAAGTAATACAAGCCTGATACAAAGTTAAATGCACCGTCATAATTTGAAGATAAGGTAATTTCTTGACTGAATTGGTCTTGATCAGTTTGCTGAGTGTAAGGAAAGCCAATACGACTCGACAAATCATCCTCCAGCTCTCGATAGCCACTTAAGAAACTAAGATCATACTCATCGATGCTGCCTTGAATATTTAACGTAATACCACTGGTTTCAACTTGACTATGATAATCATTAAAACAACCAATGCTTAGAAATGTGGCAGGTGTTGCAGCCGAACAGGTGACTCCAGGCACAGGCTCAATGGTGAATAAATTGTCGTCTGCATCTTCTTCTAGTGCGACACTGTCTGGCACCGGATCTGAGTTATCCTTGGTGTAATCAATCGCTAAGTTCATGGTCCAGTCATCGTTGAACTCTGTGAATAAAGCGATACGTAAGGCCTTGGTGTCTTTCTCACCAGCTTCAGTACCTGCCTGACTAGCGAAATCCCCATTTGGATTAACGGTATGCAATCCGTCACGTGATTTAGTTAAAACGGTTGCTCGAATTGCTGATGAATCCGAAATCCCAACATTACCGGTTAATCTTGCATCTAAGCGGCCGTCACTACCCATAGTGGCTTTCACCACGCCGTAGTTTTCGTTTACTTCAGGGGCCTTGCTGATCAGTTTAATCGCTCCGCCGTTAGAGTTACGTCCATAAAGTGTACCTTGAGGGCCACGTAATACTTCTACTCGTTCTAAATCTACCAAATCGAAAAGGGCACCCACTTGACGTCCTACATACACACCGTCAACATAGACTCCCACAGCAGGGTCCGCCGACACTCGTGATTCATCTTCACCTACACCACGCAAGAATAAACGCGCACCACTTGCTGTGCCGGTGTTTGTGGCAATACTGATATTGGGGATTTCGTATTGTAGATCTAACACATTACTGACTTGTTTTAATTCCAAATCAGCGGCACCAATTGAAGTAACAGCCACAGGGACTTCTTGAATAGACTGAACACGTCTTTGTGCAGTAACTAGGATTTTTTCTACTTCTTTTTGCTTAGCACTTTCATCCTGTTCGGCGTCCTGTGCCATTGCTGGAGCCACGGATAACGCCAACACTCCACTTATTAAAGTAGCTAGTTTCTGCTTCTTAAAAAACGTACTCATGGATTTCCCCTTAAAGATGAATAAACTTTAAATTAATGTTATATCGTTTTAATGACATATTATTATAACATTAAACAAAGTCAAGAGATGAATTGGTCAAAGAATAGGCCGCAAAGAAAAAACCTAACCATATGTTTTATATAAACTTAATTGGCTATTAGCGACTAACCGGTAAGAAAAGAAGGCGATTATTAGTCACACTTTTTTAAGATTAAATATCGAGGACTTGTAGGTTTTTAAGACAACTTAGATCTATTGAAATGGGGTGTTGATTTGAGTTGGGGGATTTTTAAGTGTAAAAATTCTATCTTTAAATATTCACCTATCAGTAAAAATGCAAGCGTTACCAACATTACTATTTACATATTCAGTTGCGTAAAAAACAAAACCCGCTGTTACACGGGTTCATAGTTTCTTGCGGTTTATGAATATTTGGAGAAGCAACACTTCCCATTTTATTCATTCACCTTGTTTACACTTTTACTACTGATTTACCCATATTTTCGCCGCGCATTAAACGACAAAATGCTTCAGGTGCCGCAGCTAAGCCTTGGGCAACATCTTCACGTACAACAAGTTTGCCTTGTTTGAGGTACTCCAAACAAGCCTCTACAAATTCAGCGCGCCGTGGTTCAAAATCATAAACTACCAAACCATATACTATGGCTCTGGCTTTGATCCACATAGCAGGCGGTGGCCCCATGCTACGAGTGGTTTTATTATAATCAGCCATCAAACCACATAAGATTACCCGTGCGCCCACTGCTAGCCGCTCTGAAACGGTGTTCAGCATGTCGCCACCTACCAAATCAAAAAAGATATCAATTCCATTGGGGCAAAGTTCGTCTAATTGTTCAGCTAAGTTACCGTTCTTTCGGTTGATACAGGCGTCGTACCCCAAATTTGCTACTGCGTACTCACATTTTTCGTCAGAGCCAGCAATTCCAATCACGGTGCAACCGTGTATTTTTGCTAACTGCCCCGCGACAGAGCCTACTCCACCAATTGCTGCCGGGATCACCACCACATCACCGGCTTTAGGTTGCGCCTGCCAAATTAGACCGGCGTATGCGGTTAACCCTGGCATACCTAGCGCTGATAGTGCATATGAAGGATTTCCAATTTCTTTTTGTACTTTGAAGATTTCGTCACCATCATGTACTGAATAATTTTGCCAACCTCCAAAACAGCGCACAAGGTCTCCAGGCTGAAAGTCAGAATGATTTGACTCAATCACCTTACTTACGGTTTCACCCCGTAGCACATCTCCTGGATTAACCGACCCAGACAAATGCCGCCCAGCTATCTGACTGCGCATATACGGGTCAAGGGATAAGTATTGCGTTTCACATAACACTTGTTGGTTTTTGGCTACAGGCATTGGGCCTTTTACCAAGGTAAAGTTTTCTGGTTGCGGTTCTGATTCTGGGGTTGAGACTAGTTGAACCTGCATATTATCTTTCATATTTACCTTTCCCATTCTTATTTATTTGTTTGCTTATTTATTTGTCTTTTCGTCTATTTATCTATTCGTCGGTTCAATAAAATTCGCTTACGACTGCTGCTGTTGAAACGCAGCAAATGCACTGGCCATTTCATCGATACCAAGTTGCACTTCTGTGTCGCTGCGCACCCAATCCCACCATTGATTCAGTGTATGCAAGCCTTCGGTTATTTTACTATTGGCATCTGAACCAACAGTGACATCTACCCACCAAAAAGTTGGAGCAAGTATAATATCGCCTAAAGTTAACTGATGATTATCAAGTTCAATATTGCAACTAAGCCAGCGATCGAGTTTTTCGAGTACAGTTCTAACTAGCTGCTGTTGCTCATTTTGGTCAAATTTAAAATCAGGCAGCATCATTGCTTTAAAGTACGGCAGCAAAGCTGGCGCTAAATGGGTATCGGTAAAGCTCGCCATAACCCTAGAATTAGCTGCCTCTAAAGGAGCTTTAGGTCTAAACGGCTGCTCTGGATAACAGTCTTCTAGATACTCCATTATTGCCACTGATTCCGCTAGGTATTGGCCATTATCAAGGGCTAACAATGGAATTTTACCTAATGGAAAACGTGCCAAAAACTCTGGCGTTTTTAGTGCTAGCGTAGGGGCAACAAACTCGACTTCTAACTTCTTTTTACGGATCAATATACGCACTCGGGTGGCGTAAGGAGAATGATCTAGATTGATTAATTGCATCGTAATTTCACTTTTTGTAATTGCCCATGAATTGCCAGCTTGCTAGCCCAAACACTAATGTTGCAGATCGCAGCCCCTCACTTATCTTTTATCGCTTACCTTTTATCACTGTCATTCAACATTGCCGGCAAACTTGGCACTGGCCATGGCAGGTGCCGCTTCAATATCGGTTTTAAAGGTGGCATTCCAACGGTTTAGAAAACCAAATAGTGAAATCACTGCCACAATTTCTACTATCTGTACTTCGCTAAAATAGGTTTTGAGCCGGGTGAATTGTTGGTCTGTGACCGCGTTAGGCACCAGAGCCGCGTTACGTGCAACATCTAAGGCTTCTCGTTCAGCAGGGCTAAACAAGTCGCTACTTTGATACTCCCAAATCGCAGCGATTTTTTGCTCGGTAATACCATGCTTTAACGCCCCGTATTGGGTATGCGCTTGGCAATATTGGCAACTGCTGGCGCTGCTGGTCATCAAACCTAAGAGTTTTTTAAGTTCGTTATCCAGCTCACTTGGTTGATAGATAGACTGCACCAAAGCTAAAAACGCATTGAGCACCTGCGGCGAGCGCGCCATGATCAGTCCATCGTTCGGAGTAAACCCCATGATGTTTTCACCTTGCGCCATAATGCTTTGAAGCTCATCAGGCAATGAATCTATGGGTAAAGCGGAAAGTCGCGACATCAGTTATCCTTTAGGACGATTATAGTTACTAGGCTCGTTGAAAGCCTTTAGGAACCCCCGCATCCGGAGTAAATCCGTATAAGGGTTCATTTGGTAGTAAACTAGCCAAAATCTTGCGGGCCTCAAACATTCGTTCAAAATCAATTCCGGTTTTTAAGCCCATAGCTTCTAACATAAACACCAAATCTTCTGTGACTATGTTACCACTGGCCCCTGGAGCTGCAGGGCAACCGCCAATGCCTCCCATAGAAGAATCAACTGTAGTGATACCCACTTCTACCGCAGCCAAAGCGTTAGCCAAACCTTGACCTCGAGTATTATGTAAATGAATGCCTGTGAGGTTTTCTTTACCCACAGCGGCCCACACTTTTTTAACTAAACGTTTCACTTGAGCCGGGTTGCCCGAGCCTGTGGTATCCGATAGCCCCACTTCATCGCAACCTGCTTCCATTAATGCGACTGCCAGCTCTACCACTTTATCTTCGCTAATTGCTCCTTCAATGGTGCAACCAAATGCAGTAGCTAAACCGCCTTCAAATTTAGGGCGTTGCCCCTGAGGTAGGGTTTTTAGTAGTTCTGCAATTCGTTTTACTTCTTCCAACATTTGCTGATGAGTACGCTTTACGTTTCGTACGCTATGGGTTTCACTCACTGAAAAAGGAATACTCATTTTGGTTGGACCCACTTCAATCGCATTTTGTGCACCGCGTAAATTAGGTACCAAGACTGCAATTGATAAACCCGCAATTTCTTTAGCATAACGGGCAACTTCTGCGGTATCTGCAAGTTGTGGTAAGACTTTGGCTGGTACAAAGGAGCCCACCTCTATTTCAGGAATGCCAGCCGCAGCTAACGCATCAATCCACCGCAACTTATCAGCCGTGGGCATAATAGTACTAATGCTTTGCAGACCATCTCTGGGGCCAACTTCGCTGATTTCTATGTCAAATTTTGCCATGTTTTTTCCAAATTTATGCCTTGCGAATTCATAAGGCGAAATAACGAGATCTCATTAGTATCTTGAGATCCAAAGACGAAAAATAAAATACACGTCATCAGCCATCTCATGCAATGCTGTTTGATGGCAACACTGCCCTCAAATTGACAAATGTTAATTCGCTACTTTTACATTCAAACTCTATTGTTATAATATTATAACATAAAGACAAAAAGTAGTCTTTTCACAAAATTACATTGCAAGCTTTCAGAAATACAGGGAACAAAATTTAATGACAAATTCAGAACGTCTGCCCTTAAGTGGCATAAAAGTGATTGAATTTACGCACATGGTCATGGGGCCAACAGCAGGAGTAATTCTGGCTGACTTAGGGGCTGAAGTGATTAAAATTGAACCCTTAGGGGGCGACAACACTCGGCGCTTAAAAGGTTCAGGCTCGGGTTATTTTTCTATGTATAACCGCAACAAACAAAGTGTGTTTATCGATATTAAATCTGCTGAAGGCAAAGATGTGGCGAAGTCTCTAATAAAAGAAGCAGACATATTACTTGAAAACTTTCGACCTGGGGCGATGGAGAAATTAGGCCTAGGATACGAACAACTTAACACTCTGAATCCACGTTTAATCTACTGTTCTCTCAAAGGTTTTTTAAGTGGACCTTATGCGCACCGCACCGCACTCGATGAAGTCACGCAAATGATGGGTGGATTAGCCTACATGACAGGATTACCCGACAAACCGATGCGCGCTGGATCATCGGTGATTGATATTACCGGTGGCATGTTCGGTGTAATCGGCATTATGGCAGCGCTTGAAGAACGTCACCGCACTCAACAAGGTAAAAATGTCACTTGCTCATTATACGAAACCACTGCCTTTATGGTGGGCCAACATATGGCGCAGCAGGTAGTCACAGGAGAAGCACCACCTCCAATGTCGGTGCGCCGCTCAGCGTGGGCAATTTACGATATTTTTCATTGTGCTAACAATGAACAAGTATTCATTGGTGTAGTAAGCGATAGCCAATGGCGTATTTTTTGTGACGCATTTGGGCTTGAAGACTTTGCACAAGACCAAAGCTTAGCACTCAACAACGGTCGGGTTGCACAGCGAGAGCGTATTTTACCTGTCATTAATGAAGTCTTTGCAACACTGAGCAAAGAACAACTTATGGCTAAATTAGAAAAATCCGGCTTGCCGTTCGCCCCTATCAATAAACCTTCTGACTTATTTGACGATCCTCACTTAAACGCCGGTGGTTTAGTAGAGGTAACCTTACCAGATGGCACTAAAACCAAATTACCTGGATTACCTCTGGAAATGAATAACCAACGTATGCCACTGCGCCACGACATTCCAAAAGACCAAGGTAACTCGGTCGCGACCTTACAGGCTGCTGGATTTAGTGAAGACGACATTCAAAAATTACTGTCGCTAGGCATTATCGACGCTTAGAGAGCACTAGCCTCATAGTGTTACCTCTACGAAAAAAGCCGCTGTTACGGTTAATAACAAGCGGCTTTTTTCGTCAATCTATTTTAAAGTCACAATACTCTCTTGAAACTCCCTGAAGTTCGGCTTAATTCAGTCTCGGGCTGACTCAACACTAACTCAGCGCGGATTCCATCCTAAGTTAACCATGGATATTGAGCTTGATAACACTCTTTAAACGTCTCTATTTTCGATTGAGATTTAAGGGTCAAAGCTATGCCATCTAATCCTTCTAGTAACATCGCTTGTTGCGCCGCTAAAATAGTAAATTCAAAACGCTGGATTTCAAGATTGTCGTTTAATGAAACGGCGCTGACATACGATTCGAGCAAATTGATGTTGAGCTGATGGTTCTGAGGATCTTGCTGTACATGTTTTGCTAACATCAACACCTGTTGGTTTTCTAAGACCACGGGCAAGATGCCATTTCTAATACAATTATGATAAAAAATCGAACCAAAACCCGGCGCAATAACCGCTTTAATGCCATATTCTTTTAAAGCCCAAACCGCGTGTTCACGAGACGAACCACAGCCAAAATTATCCCCTGCCAACAAAATACTGGTGCGAGAGTACTGAGGTTGATTCAGTACAAACTCAGGATTAGGCTCGCGGCCATTAGGCAACGTATAGCGCCACCCTGCAAAGAGCCCTTCGCCTAGGCCTTGTTTTGAGACCAGTTTCATTTCCCGTGAAGGGATGATCGCGTCTGTATCGATATTTATTTGCAGCATAGGTGCTGCCACACCTTGATGAATAGTGAACTTTTCCATTACAAATACTCCCTCACATCAGCGATACACCCAGCAATGGCCGAAGCGGCAACGGTGGCTGGACTGGCTAAATGTGAACGGGTTTCTGGGCCTTGACGGCTTTCAAAGTTGCGATTGGTGCTAGTCACTACTCTTTGCTGATATCCAAAACTTTCACCACCCGCAAAAAAACACATCGAACAACCTGATTCACGCCACTGGAAACCGGCATCGATAAAAATTTTGTCGAGACCTTCGGCTTCAGCTTCACGTTTAACTGTTGACGAACCGGGTACACATATAGCGTTAATACCCGCTGCTACTTTACGTCCTTTTAGTACCTTTGCCGCTAAGCGTAAATCCGACAATCGGCTGTTGGTGCATGACCCAATAAACGCTGCGCCAATCGGCAAACCTTTTAAGGCTGTACCCGGTTGCAAATCCATATATTCGAAGGCACGACTCATGGCTTTAACTTGGTTTTCGGTGGCGCTATTGTGTATTTCAGGTACCACCGAGTCCACGCCACAAGCATGTTGCGGGCTGTTTCCCCAAGTTATGGTTGGGCTAATATCGGCGCAATCGATATCAATAATTTTGTCAAATTCGGCTTGTTCATCACTAAACAGAGTTTGCCAAGAATTAACCGCTTGATCCCACAACTCGCCCTTAGGAGAATATTCTCGCCCTTGCAGGTATTCTATGGCCTTCGCATCAGGCGCAACTAAGCCTGTAAACGCCGAAAACTCAACCGCCATGTTGCACAAGGTTAAACGCCCTTCAATCTCTAAATCAGTCACGGCGCTGCCACTAAATTCGATAACATAACCTGCACCACCCGCCGCTCCATAAGCGCCGATAAGGTGTAAAATCATATCTTTTGCGCTCACACCAAACCCTAGTTCACCATTAAAATTGACCTTCATGGTTTTAGGTTTGCTTACCCGAAGTGTTTTGGTAGCCAGTGCATGTTCTGCCTCACTTGAACCTATGCCCCAAGCTAATGCTCCCAGCGCACCTTGAGAGCAGGTATGACTATCGGGACACACTAAAGTAGCGCCGGGTTGCACTATTCCGAGTTCCGGAGAAACGACATGTACTATGCCTTGCTGTGGATCATTCACATCAAATAGTTTGATATTGGCATCCACACAAGCTTGCCGCGTGGCCAAAATAAAGTCCTTGCCGCTTGGCACTTTAGTGTTGTCATCTCTACCAATAACGGTGTCTACTATGTGGTCCATAGTACAAAACACATGTTCTGGCGACACTACCGCTCTGCCATCGGCTTGCAAACTTTTGAGGGCGATAGAGCCGGTACGTTCGTGTAAAAATACCCTATCGATATAAATCAATGCAGCACCATCGTCTAATTCAGTCACTAAGTGCCGCTGCCAAATTTTTTCAAATAATGTTCTTTGCACAATATTTACTCACTTCCTGTTTGACTAAGACTTCGCATCGACGCCTTAATCGCTGCGAAACGCCCTTCTATACCGTTTTGGGCAACACACATCTGGATGTTTTCTGGTAAATTTGCGTCGTCTAGTCTGTCCACATATTGCTTTAAAACACTGGAAGACCAGCGAATGATATGAGTGGGCACAGTGACTGGGCGCAACTGTTCGGGGCGCTCATTCATAAAGGCGGCCCTATAGGCTAAGTGGTAATTTTCTCCGGCATTGAAATAAGCCATTAACGTATCGTGCACTGCTTCAGGTGGGATTTCGGCTTGGCTCACTCTGGCTTGTTCCGTGGTATCAAACCACGGGAAGTAATGAAATAGCTGACTCGCCATTTTCCATACCAGTGTTAAATGTGAACCATCTTTTTTGGGTTTAATGTCTGGAAAATAGTGTTTCACTATGGCATCACGTTCTTGGTCTTTAAACCACGCGGCGTTTTCTAGCACAATCCCCTTGATAACGGTTGGGTAAACTTTAGCAAACTCTATGGCAATTTGAGCTCCGGTAGCTGAGCCATAAATTATCGGTTTGTGGACCTCAAGCTTTTCTATAAAAGCATGCAAGGCTGCAACATAAGGCTGCAAACTGGTGTTGGGTTGTTGCTCTGAATCATTATCACTTTGAGGTAAAGGATCAGACTGGCCGTAGCCCGGGGTATCTATGGCAATCACGTGAAACGAGTCGGATAACGCGTTCATCATAGGCACCATCATGGCGGATGACATAGGTGAAGCATGCAACAAAATAACAGTGGGCAGCTCTCTTTGGCCTTGGCTGCGATAATGAATTTGCCAGGGTGTAGCGTCACCCAAAGTCACATAATGTTTAAGAACTGGCATACTGGACATGACGGCTACTCCAAACCTAACGTTTGTGGATTAACCCGCGCTTCGGGATCCACTAACGCCTTAATACCTTGAATGATTTTATAGGTATCTGTCTGTAAGCCCTCTTTGAAAGAATATGCTTTGCCAATCTGTAAATGCACCCCGCCTAGATCCTTGAAGAAGGTACTGAGCTCGCTGCGGATTTCATGGACTTTTTCTCTAGCTGGCAAGTTTTCTTCAAACTTAGTGATTTTTGCCAGATAGTCAGCTTCTACACTTTTTTCATGGATTTCGGTATAAGCATCAGGCCAGAAAAAAACCGGCTCTAATACAAAACAATTAGTGGCGACGGTGGCAAATAAATAACCCACGCCTATCTCAAATTTTTCCATGTCGGCAGCATGTTTGGCAAAAATGGCTTCCACCCCGTCATGGGCTTGTTTAATTTTTGAATGGGAAAATAAACCGTGCACAGGTACCCAACGCTCACCTTGTGGACCCAGCATATTATTGACCGGTCCAAATGGATTAGAGCGGGTTATTTTTGGAATACTATTTTCAATTTCGTTACCGTTGAATTGTTTTGCGATTGCACGAATATCACTGATGCGCGCATCGACCGCTGCGTCGATACGATCTTCCACAATGATTTGCACCGAATAAGCCACGTCTTTCATATAGCTGCGCCCTGCCATCGCCAGTTTCGCACCATCTTTAATGGCTCCGAGAATTGAACCTGAAGATTTCATCACGCCAGCTAAGGCTTTGACATCTTTACCTAAGCTTTCTCTTTTTAGACGTTGCGCTTGTAAAAAAGGGTCAAAACCAAAACATTCCATGGCTAAACCTTGCCGTGAAATCTCGCTCATGGCAGCTATACAATCATCTGCTTGTTTGAAATCGAAAGCTAAAAAGCCTTTAGCGGGTAATTCAGGTATTAAGCGAAACGTGGCTGTTGCCTTAAAGCCAAACGCACCATTGTCACAGGTAAAAAGGCCGGTAAGATCAGGACCATAATGGCGAAAAAACGGCGTGCTATTCACTTGTGCAGCTGAGCCTGTGGTCACTAAGGTACCATCACCTAAGGCCACTTCTAAACCCAATACTGAGTCGACTGCAGTGCCAAATTGCCCCGATCCCCAAAAAATCGAATTTTGCGACAGACCTCCGCCAACCGTGGCTTTGCTGCCTGAAAGTGTTCCCCAATACGGAGTACGAAACCCCGAGCCTTTCAGGGACTCATGCAGTTTTTTCCAGCTACAGCCACATTCAACTGTTACGTACATATCTTGAATGTTAATTTCGAGCACTCTATTCATACGGCTCAAATCTACCAAAACACTGTTCTTTTTAGCAGGTACATAACCTTTTGTGTAAGACATGCCACCACCGCGAGGCACCACAAACATATCAAATGCGGCGGCAATTTTTAGAATTTCGCTCAACTGTTGTTTGTTATCGGGACTCACCACTATCTGTGCTGGAATGTCTTTGGTAAACACATCCTGTGCAAACAGACTGGTAGAATAATCGTCGACCAAGACATTATCTTTACCCAAAACCGCTTCCATAGCAGTCAATACGTCTTGTTTAGAATGTATATTTTTATCCAATGTCATTTCCTTAGCACTTTTTACAAAATGCGCATTAAGTTAATGTAAATGCCACCAAAACACTAATGACCTATCAATAAGTCTTTATAACATCGAATTGAATTCACGACAATTGATTCTTTGCGGCTTATGCCATATTGATATATCATTTTGGAAAACCATAGCAATACAAAACTGAGAAGGATAAATCATGTCATTTGATTCTCAATTCGCGTCTTTGGCACAATCTCAATTAGATAATGGCTCCCCTACTCCTCTATATTTCCAGCTATACAGTTTGCTCAAAAAAAATATCTTGAACGGAAGTCTAGAGGATGGATCGCAACTCCCAACTGAGCTCAATTTATCCGAGACATTTAACATTTCACGGATAACCGCGAAACGCGCCCTAGACGAATTAGCTGCCGATGGGCTAGTAGCAAGACGTAGAGCCAAAGGAACACATGTTACCCACCAATATCAGCCTAATCCGATAAAAGCCCCCCTTGTTGGCATGTTGCAAGAACTGGAATTTATGGGTCAGCATTCTGATGCTAAAGTAATTGAATTACTCAACACTCGACCTCCCGCAAACATTGCTAAGGAATTTGATTTAGGTGAGGGTGAAACTTTATTAAAGATGACCCGCGTGCGTAGTCGTCAACATGAGGCATTTGGATATTACTCAAGCTGGAGTAAAGGACTACATAAGCTCAATGATAAAGCCAGTATCGAATCCCTTACTAGGCTCGAAATATTTCGTGAAAACGGTATCGAAATCAAACATGTAAAACAAATACTCAGTGCATCAGCGGCCACACCTGAAGTAGCCAAAGAGTTGGGAGTTGATGTGGGCTTTCCGCTGCTTAACCTAACGCGCCAGTCTTATGATGAAAACGAAAACTTAGTTGATTATTTAAACGCTTTGTATCACCCCGACCGTTTCCAATATCGCATGGACTTAACGCCAGATTCCGCAGGTTAATTGCTTACTTAAAGCGCTTTTTTTAAAGTGTTAACTGTTAATCTAGACTGATTTTTAGAGAAAAGACCCCATAAAAAAACGCCATTTAAAATCCATGCCAATTAGTAGAGAAAACTTTTAATACTCGATTGGTAATTTATTGATGTAAAACAATAAAAGTGGGTTCCGGCCAAAAGATCGCCGGAATGACGAAGCAGAGGGATGGCAGTAAGGGCTGCCGGAATGACCGTAATCCCCCTTGTCATTCCCGAATGCTTTTATTGGGAATCCAATGTTAAATAGACTGACTGGCGTTACATAAAAAAACGCCATTTAAAATCCATGCCAATTAGTAGAGAAAACTTTTAATACTCGATTGGTAATTTATTGATGTAAAACAATAAAAGTGGATTCCGGCCAAAAGATCGCCGGAATGACGAAGCTGAGGGATGGCAGTAACGGCTGCCGGAATGACCGTAGTCCCTCTTGTCATTCCCGAATGCTTTTATCGGGAATCCAATGTTAAATAGACTGACTGGCGTTCCATAAAAAAACGCCATTTAAAGTCAATGCCAATTAGTAGAGAAAACTTTTAATACTCGATTGGTAATCTATTGATGTAAAACAATAAAAGTGGATTCCGGCCAAAAGATCGCCGGAATGACGAAGCTGAGGGATGGCAGTAACGGCTGCCGGAATGACCGTAGTCCCTCTTGTCATTCCCGAATGTTTTTATCGGGAATCCAATGTTAAATAGACTGACTGGCGTTCCATAAAAAAACGCCATTTAAAATGGCGTTTTCTTTTGATTCAATCAACCTTTCGGTAAATTACAATGGTTTAACTGCCCCAAAGAAAGCAACAGTTAGAATCAATACCCAGTATAGGTAAGCAAGTTTACGCCCGAAACGAATTGAGCGATCCAATGTGGCTTCCACCTCAGCATTTTCTCCTTTTGCCAAAACAATAAACAACTCACTCCACTCTCGCATGATAAAGCGCAACTTAAGGCCAATCATCAAGGTACAACCATAAAAGAACATCTTAATTGAAAACCATTTTTGTCCGGTTTCAGCCATCAAAGGTCCATCACCAAATAATGACCAAAGGCTAGTGATTAACAATGCAGGTATCACGACAAAACGAATACTCTCGTCGAACTTAGTTAAACGAATACCCTTTTCTGTATCGCGATAATAATAAGCAGACCAACACAAGCCTAACCACATAGCGAATACAATCCACATACCAACTAACCAGTTTCCGCCAAGGGGTTGAACTCCCCAAAAGTGCCCCATGTGTAAGCCAAGCGGCAATAACATGATGATGCCAGTACGTGCCAGAATATCGATACGATACGCCGTTTCCATGTGGCGTCGACGTTCATCCATCGACAATTTTCGGTTGATAACATTGAACGAAGTTTGAAACACTCCCCACTCACCACCTAACCAATACACCATTGCCACAATGTGCAACCACCTTAGAATGGGTAACTGATACATTTCAATAAAAGACATAAATTGACCCTTGTTATATTTAATTATTTTTAGCTGGGGTAATCGCTACCTGTTTACCTGCTTGGTACTTGATTACCACCCTGAGTAAAACTTTACGCTAGGGTCTTTTAATGCAGAATGATGAATATCAATTTGTAGATGTTATGTACTTTAAATCCACCAGCATCAAAGCAATGGCGATGGCAATTTGAACAAAAGTAGGGAGCGCTAGTTTATTTTGGTAGCCCCTTATAACCTGTTGGAGAACAAAATCAGATAGTCTCCATAGGAAAAAGTTACCCATACATTAATAGATTAACCAGTTATTTGACTATGTTTGCCGTGGACGTAGGCAAATGAAAATCCTATGCTAATGATAAGTTTTACATCTTAGCAAAGTCTCATGTCACAGATTCATACATGCCAAAATTGCGGTAAACAATATCAAGGCTATTATTGCAATTGGTGTGGCGAACGATTATTTGACAATAAACAGCGGCAGATTTCGGTGTTAGCCACAAACCTTATCGAATCACTCTTCAATGTCGACGGTAAACTCTTAACGTCAATTCGGCTGTTTATAACTAAACCTGGCTATTTAGCATATCAACATTGGCGTGGTGTGCGCATGTCTTATATGTCGCCAGTGTCTTTTTTCTTAATCATCAACGTCATTTATTTTCTTTTTTCACCCATGACCGATTTTGCTTTGCCACTGCATAATCAAGCGATGCAACCTTATAGTGAGTGGGTTCAGCCAACTATTGATAGCTATCTAGCCAATACAGAAATAACCTTTGAAAAACTGGCCATACAGTATGATGCGATTAGCTCAGCATTGGCGAAATCATTGGTCATACTGAGCATTCCGTTTTTGGTTCCTTTTATATGGATCGTTAATCCAAGTAGAAAGTATTACCTACTAGATCACTGTGTCAGCGCTCTTTATTTATACTCATTTGTTTTAGTTTGGCCAATTATACTCGGCGGAATTATGTCGCTACTTAGTTGGTCGTCCATTGATTTATCGCCGTTTGGGATCACTGGTTTAGGCCTGTTACTGACAAGTTATTATGTTTATAGCTTTTTTTTTCAAGTTCAAATGTACCAAAACACCATATTGCTCAGCGCTTTAAAGTCGATGGTTATATTAATTGGCATAGCAGTATCACACTTTATTTATCGCTTCATTCAATTTTGGCTTGTGTGGTGGCAAATAACTTAATATCTAACATGTCTATGTAGAACTAAATTTGTGGGGTAATTAGTCGTAGTTCAGTATCTGAAATACTCGCCAACCATAATCAACAATACGCAGCTTTTTGCCCCTATTTGCCTGTAATCGTTGTCTACACCACAAAACCTAAACTTGGTACCTTGCCAGACGCACAATATTAATAGGGATTATCCGATAAATTCACTTGAGACAAACTAGGCCCAAAGTATTTTCAATGTTATAAACACCTACCCTGGGATTAAATGCGACCGGTAAGCATTTGTAGTTTTTCAGGTATCAGGTGTAACTTAGGGTTATGATCGAAGTGAGTATAAATGTCAGATAAAAGTTTAAATTCTCAGATAATTTCCTATAAAGAGCATTGGCGAGCGGCATTGTCTAGATACTCTTTTTTGCTATTGAAAAAGAGTATCTAGCTCGAAGGGGGTCGGGAAATTAACTGTATGGATGCAGATGCAGATGCAGATGCAGTGTTAGAGCATGCTCTTTGGCAACTCACATTTAAACTCAGTGTGTTGTTGCCAACTTTCTGCTAAATCTAATAAGTAGTTATCGCTGCCTAAGGGTCCAACAATTTGCATACCTGCTGGTAACGACTGAGTGCTTAACATCGGTAATGACACTGCTGGTAATCCTGCTTGATTGGCAAAACTTGTTAAGTCAGCTTGGTTGGCTGGTACTGGATCATCAAAAGAAAATGCCCGCTGTAAGTTAGTGGGCATAAGAATCGCATTACCTTGCTTAAATAGCTGCCGCGCTAACACTTTGGCCTTATCCAATACGCGTTCGGATCCCATAATATCCATAGGGGATTTACGTTCGATATACGACAACATACCGCGCATATAGTCCGAGAATAAATGCTGGTTATCTTGCCAGTCAGCTTGGTGCTCAATACGCATATCGGCTTCACATAGTAATAATCCCGCGCGCCGCGCCGCAGCAAAGTTGTACTCGGAAAAATCAAAATACTGCAATGTAAAACCAAGGTCTGTAAACGCACTTAAATTGGCATTAAAGTCAGCGACTATATCTGCCGCTACGCCTAACTGTTCTAAATTTCGTGGTACCAAGAGTATTTTATTATCTGGGTAGGAATAACTATCAAAGACACCAAAATCGAATGAAGCAGCCGAGTCTTGGTCAAATGCCTTCAGTACATTCATGGCTAAGGTTAAATCTTTTGCCGAGCGGGCCATTGGACCAATACAGTCCATAACGCGACTACAAGTGACCGAACCGCTATTACTCACTGCTCCTCGGCTGGGTTTGAAACCAAAAATACCGCAATATGCGGCCGGAATACGAACCGAGCCCATAGTATCGGTACCTAGCGC
Source organism: Paraglaciecola sp. (assembly GCF_039964565.1). Classification (GTDB taxonomy): domain Bacteria; phylum Pseudomonadota; class Gammaproteobacteria; order Enterobacterales; family Alteromonadaceae; genus Paraglaciecola. The sequence continues at coordinate 18,392 of NZ_JBDVXF010000004.1, read as the reverse complement.
CAAACCTACCATACCCGAGGCAACCGCGGCCGCTGATCCGCCGGATGAACCTCCTGGGGTAAATCCTTGTTTATATGGATTATGGCAATTACCAAAATGTTCATTTTGATTGGTGGCACCCAGTGCACCTTCGTGCATATTGAGTTTACCCATAAACTGCGCCCCAGTCTGGCGCAAACGGTTAACCACAAATGCGTCCTGAACCGCTTGGCGTCCTACTCGGGTGGCCATGCCTGCGGTGGTAGCAAACCCCAATACATCAATATTGTCTTTGACTCCAAAACATATTCCTTGGAACAACGACTTTAAAGATGTGGTAGACCCCGAAAAAGATTCCTTAGATGAAAACGCTGGCATTTGGTATTCAATAAAAGCATTAATTGTCGGATTGAGCGATTCAATCAATGCAAATTGCTCAGTAGCCAACTCTTTAGCCGAAATTTGTTTATCCTTAATTAGCGCAATATGTGTGCTCACATCTTGGCTTAGCAGCGCGATATCCATTATTTAAACCTTTTGTCTATCAAGCGAATTGGTTTCTGCCTAATGTCTACTTGTGTCAAAGGTGTTAATTCACCTTCACCCACCAACACCACTTTAACTTCTATGCCTATCTTACGTTTTAACAATTCGATATAGGCTGGTAACAAGTTATCGCGATCTGCTTCTGGTGTTGATACTTCGACCCGCACTATCATTTCGTCGCGTCCGTTTGCTTCGCGCACCGCTTCACAGATAAATTCACCCAAGAATTCGCTGCGCTCGTCGAGCATAGGACCGATTCCTTGAGGATAAATGTTGATGCCGCGGAGTTTGACCATGTTGTCAGAACGCCCCATAAAACCTTTGATACGTTTAAAAGGCATATTTAGGGAATTGTCGCCTAACACTTCTTGGCTAATATCATGGGTGTTAAAACGAATAATCGGGTACACATCATCTTTGTATAAACAGGTCACCACCATATTTCCTGTGGTTCCGGGAGTGACTCGTTCGTTAGTATCGGTATCCAGTAATTCTAAAAATTGTGCGTCTTCCCATACATACATGCCATTATGGTCGGGGCCTTCAGCGGCAATGGTGCCGGTATCACCTACGCCATACCAATCGAATAATTCTGGATTACCCCAGGTTTTGGCAATGCTTTCGCGGCTTTCCATGCCTAAGTGACCAATGATCATATCGATTTTAATGTCTTGACCCGGTACTAAACCTTCTTCTTTGGCAACATCGGCAAGACGCTTGATATAGTCCACAAAACCAACCAGTACATTAACCCCAAAGGTTTTCATCAAATTCACTTGCTGCACCGAGCGAGTTTCTACCCCAGTACCTGCCGACAAAAACATCGAGTTAGTATATTTAGTCACAGCTTCACGAATATAATGTCCACCGTTAATCATACCGTGGCCATAGCAAGACTGAATAGTCGCTGCAGGTTTTAGCCCCATAAATCGATACGAACGCGCCACCAGCAAGGATTGTACTTCGCGACTTTTAGGACCGAATAATAAGGGTTGCGGCGTGCCAGTGGTTCCACTAGTGGTATGAAACACTAAAGGCGGGCGTTGCTCAGGTGGAATACCGTCAAGGCCGTGAAAATCACCTATGGGTGGATATTGCTCAACACTTTCCATGATATCTGACTTTGAAATCAACGGCAGTTTTTCAATATCCTTAAGGCTTTGAATATCTTCTGGTTTGACTCCAGCCTTACCCCAGATACGCTGATAGAAAGGAATGTCCCACGCTCGTTTTACGACTTGCATAAAACGTACATTCTGCAATTCTTCTAAGGTTCTGCGGCTCATGCCCGCAAACTGCTCAAATACATCATCACCTAATGGATAGTCTTTTAACATCTGCTCATAGTCAAAGGACTCGAAATAGGTCGGGTATGTGGTTGTCTTTTTTGATTTACTGGGTGTGTTTGATGGCATATCGACCAAATTTTCCATTGTTTTACCTACTTCTGACAAGTGCTGCTACTAGACTATTAATATTCGGGATTTGCTCGAGTTGGTCTATGCTATTTATCAAATGCTCAAGGTTAAACTCATCAAATGCTAAAATTGCGCTGTGATAAGCCGCTTTAAACTTAGCAAGTTGTGCCTCGCGACTAAGAGGATTTTGTGGACTGCCCAAGACATGTTGCAAATTAACTGTTAATTCTTCCCCTGAGTTTAAGGTAACCATCACAGTCACTGGTGCTAGGGCATTCAAATCTTGAGTATCATTTAAATGAGTAAACACTTTAGCGCCCAGTTCTAGGCGCGTGTTATCGCTTAAAAATTCCTGTTCAAAATCAGCCACTGCAACACTACCTGCCAACAACACACTGGCTGCAATGTAACCATTGCACAACTTGGCATAACTGGCGTCCATGTCGTCTTTAATAGGCCGCCCTACCAATTTATTGATTAATGGCGTTGCATACACATCGATTCTGGCGATGTCTTGCGCACTAAAGCCATGTTGTGTTTGCAATTGCTGTAAACCATCAACCGTGCCGTGGCCGGCTCGACCGGTAGGAAAAGGTTTATGGCTCACTTGTTCTATTTGATATTCAATACCAATTTTTTGCACTAATGGCGTGAGATCAAAGCTGTCTTCGAATAACTGAAAATAACCGTAAGGTCCTTGCAGTATGTCTTTAGGGCCAGCGAAGCCGGCTACTGCCATATCTACCGCGCGAATACCCGCCGAGGAATTAATACCTATTTGCATGGCTAACATTGGCGATCCTTCTACATGAGATTGCATGGTGCCGCTAAGTTGGCTATAGGCGATACCTAAGGCGTTGTGTAGGGTTTCGCCTTGTATTGATTGCATCGCACATATACCAGCGGTTGCACCTAAGCAGCCACAAATTGAAGGCCGAAAAAACTTTAAACTAGAAGTGACACACTGACCAATTAACGTCGCCACATCCACCGCAATCACCACTCCTAATATCAGTTGCTGGCCCGATAAATTATGTTGCTGGGCATAAGCGACTAAAGACGACAAAATTACTGCCATTGGGTGCACTACGGCGGGTTCGTGTACACAATCCCATTCTTGATTATGTATTTGATAGCCGTTTATCGCCGCAGCCGATACTGCAGGCATCCATTCGCCGGTTACCCAAACTTGGGCTTGATGTGCTTCTCCCCACTGACTTATCGCTTGTTTAATTTTAGCGACATTGGGCACGCGCGAACCGCTGATGCCTACGCCTATTGAATCAAGAATAAAGGTTTTGCAAGCGCTCACTGCCGACTCGGGTAAACCTTCATAGGTACTATTTTCAATGTGTTCTATCAACAACTTGATGGCGTCGGGTGAATGACTCATAAATTAAATGCTCAGTTCTGGGCTAAGTAAGCCTGAAAATGTGGAAATAGGTGCCGTTTGCAACCAATCAAACGCACACAATTGCTCAATCTTGTGTTGGCTCATGCCTCCATGTCTTAACAACATCTGCGCTTTATGATGCCGTTGTTTTTGAGACAGAGGTTTTTCTGGATCCCCTAAGGTATCTTGTTGCTGATGTTCAATACGCTGGCCGTTTTTTAGCACCACTGAACATTTAGCACCAAAATGTTGCGGGTATTGAGACTCGATATCCTCATCAATATAAACATGAATACGTTGACGTAACTCGAAAGACGCGGCTTCTACAATTGCATTCACTGCGTAGTGTTCGAGTAGAGGTTCGCCCCAAAGTAAAATGGCGGCAAGAGCATGTTGAATACTAAATTTAGCCTCCAAACTCGTTTCTGGTGTGACGCGATCACAGAACAATTGGGCATCTTGATAAACCCCTACTTCAATACGTTCGATGTCATCTGCGTCAATGCTATGTTTGTTTAGTATTTCTAACAACACATCCATGGCCCCATGGGCATGACGACAAGCCGGCCAAGGTTTAAAACTACAATCGTAAATACGCCAGATAGGGTGTGCTTTAATAAAGTTTTCAATTGAAGGGTCGTCTGACAGTGCGTTAAATATGCCCTGTGGCCCTTCTAGAATATATTCTGGCCCGGTTAAGTTTTGTTTGCTCATAAAAGCCGCCATCAAACCCGAGCGACTGGCTTCTGCGTTATGCCATTGTTTGGTTAAGACTTTTTCGTTACGCATTTGCCATAGCCCACCGGTTGTACTACCGGCGTTGCCTAATGCCGAAACTGTTTGCTGCAGTGACAACTCAAACACCGACGCCGCGGCCATTGCTGAACCTAAAACCCCACAAGTTGCTGTGTTGTGGAAATAGCGATAATGACTACGCCCAATCGCTTCCCCCATTCGAATAGTGACTTCATAACCTTTGATGATTGCGGTTAGAAAAGCTTCCAAAGAGCACTCAGATTGCTCAGCCGCTGCCAAGGCCGCTGGGATCACCACAGGCCCTGGATGTAAGATAGAGGTACGATGTATATCGTCCATCTCTAACACATTGCCTAGGGCACCATTGTACTGAGCGGCGTTTTGCATGTTAACTTTCTGGCCATCAATCGCAGTACATTTACCTGCGTCATCAAGCAACAACAAGGCTTGGTAGGCACGCTCTGCCTCTGATAATTTCGCCGCGCTAGCACAGGCTACCCAATCGAGTACATGTTGGCCCGCGCGAGTTAGGTCAGCTTGGGTAATAGGCATTTGATTAATGTCAATTAACAACTGTTTGGTAAGTGAATGACTAGTTGGCAACTTAACTTTATTCCTATACTCTTTAATTTGTCCGGACATATTTATAACAGGTATTTTTCTGTTATTCGACTAAGCATTGAGCATAAATGACTAAAATCAAATTGTTATCAACTAAACACCCGCTCCCTAAATATCAGGACATTGGTGAAACGCTGATTACCCAGATACTATCTGGTGATTTTGCAGTCAATACGTTGTTGCCGACCGAAAAACAGTTATGTGAACAATTTTCAATTAGTCGCCATACCGCCCGTGAAGCGCTGCGTTATGTGGATAAAACAGGCTTAGTAGAACGTAAACAAGGGTCTGGCACCTTGGTTAAACGCAACACTATGCCAGAACAAATTAATCAGTTTATTAACTCAGTTAAAGATCTATTGGCCTTTGGACAAAATACTCGTTTTGAAGTGCAAGTCAGCGATATGATCATCCCTGATGAATCAATCGCTGCATTACTCAATGCCACTAAAGGCCAAGAGTGCATTCACGTAGGCGGAGTAAGATTTGAACCCCATGATAAAAAAACGATTTGTTACTCCAATATTTACCGTCGGCCCCACCAAGATGAGGTAGACGAAAAACTTAAAGATACCAAAACTGCGATTTACGCTGTTATCGAAGCCCTTGACGATAGAAAAATAGGCAAGATTGAACAACAGATATCAGCCTGCTTACTCACAGAAGCCTTGGCAGCTCAGTTAGACGCACCGGTTAATTCAGCGGCAATGAAGATTACACGTCGTTATTTTGGACTCAAGGATGACGACTTGATCCTAGCTGCAGAAAGCACTTATCCAGCCAAACGTTTTAGTTTTAGCTCTGTTTTGTATCCCAGTAAATAGTCAGGAATGTCATGTTAGTGCAATTTAACTGCCTTGATAAACACCCCAGTATGCAAGATGTACGAATGCAACATTTGGCTGCGCACCTAGCGTGGGTGGAAGAACATATGACACATATTTGTGTGGCAGGGCCTCTTAAAGATAACGCCAAAATCATTGGCTCTCTTTACATTATTGAGGCCGAAGATGTGAAACAGGCAGAGAGCTTATTGCACAGTGACCCTTATTACACAGCAAATATTTGGGCGTCAATAGACATATTTGAATTTAACGCTTACGCAGGAAGTTGGGTCGGTGGTAAAAATTGGCCTACCCAAGCTTCTAATTAGTTTTCCTAAAACAACAATAAAACCAGGAGTACCCCATGCAATCAGTATCAGCAACAAGTGAAAGCCCAGCATCCAAAGCGGGCAAAAATATGGGGCATCCTATGCACTGGATAACGGTGTTTATCGCCATGATGTGTTTGTTAGTTTCAAACGGCATGGTGATTACCGGGATCACCGCATTTGACAGCGCAATACTTGCAGAATTTAGTGATTGGTCTCGGGGAGACTTAAAACTGCGGGGATTAATTACGCTTGCACTTACGGGATTAATGGCGCCCCTATTTGGCATATTAATTGACAAAATTGGGGTGAAATTTTTAGTGGTGGTTGGCTCAGTGGTACTTGGCGTAAGTTTTTATGCTTATGGCAATATCAATGATCTTTCTGACCTGTATATGATCCATGCAGCATTCGCAATTGTGCTACTCGCTTGTGGTCTTAATGTGGCGGTAATTTTAGTTTCTAATTGGTTTGTAAAGTTACGAGGTACAGCTATAGGTATTGCTGTGGTAGGTACCTCACTAGGTGGCGCTGTGTTAGCCCCTTTGTTTGCCTCTTGGTTAGCAGACGGCATGGATTGGCGCGATGCCATGCAATTAGGGGCAGTGATCCCCTCGGTATTGTTTTTACTCGCCTTGTTTTTACTGCGCAATCGCCCTACCGATATGAAACTTAAACCCTATGGATTTGACGATAACGCCGAAGAATCGAGTGCTGATTTATCACAACATGGATTAACCTATAAACAAGCAATAAAAACCCGCTCATTTTGGTCAATTGCCTTTATCGCCATGTTTACGTTTTATACCATCATGGGTTTTCAAGCCAATTTAGTATTACACCTAATGGATCTAGGATTTGACTTACAATCTGCCGCAGCCGGCTTGAGCGTGTTGTTTATTCCTGCACTAATTGGCAAATTTTTGTTTGGTTTAATCGCCGATAAAATTTCAGGCAAACGTGTGTTGTACAGCAACCTAATCCTGATGTTAATAGGCTTAGCTGGCATGTTAGTCGCCGACAAAGACAACGTGCTCATTCCCATTGGATTAGTTGGATTTATGTGGGGCGGCTTTTACACCCTATTGCAAATCAATGCAGTCAATAACTTTGGTTTAAAAGCCTCAGGCAAATTACTGGGTACGATTACGGTATTAGATGCCTTTGGTGGTGGGTTAGGTATTTGGGCGACTAGTGCCATTTATGATGCCTACGGTAGTTACAACAATGCCTTTTTAATATTCTGCGTGTTGGTTACCTTATCTGTGGTTCTAATAACTCAAGTGAAAAAACACGTTTAATACCCATTAACACGCAGCCTTGGGTTATTAAGGCTGCGTGCAGTATCTCCTTGCTTTTATCAAGGCGGTTATAGCCAGTCACCTATATCAACCCGTCTATTCCATCTATAGCAAATCTTAAGCAAATGACTTAAATAAGCTCACAGTTGATATTCATTGGTTATCTCCCAAACACTTAAATTAACCCACACCTAAAACACGAAACGAGCCCTAAAGACTCGTTTTGTATTTTTTAGACCCCAGATTCTTTGGCGGTTAGCCAAAGAATGAAAGCTTTAGAACCACCAAGGTGACGGCACGCCAGTGTTACGGATATAAGCTTTTTTACGAATAAAGCGTCGAATTGACTCTGCGCCCATACGCGAACCGCCTAATCCAGAATATTTAAAGGATTGTTTCTCAGCTTCGTGAATGAGCGCAGTTAACGACGAATCATTAATGCTAATGGCCCCCGCTTCCAATCGGCTAGCAACCTTTTGAGCGTGTTCAATATTTTGACTGAATACTGCTGCCGATAAACCAAATTCTGAATCGTTAGCCAGCGCAATAGCTTGCTCATCGCTGTCGACTACAGTCACAGGCAAAATTGCGGCAAAGGTTTCTTGGCTAATAATCTTCATGTCAGCGGTAACATCGGTCAACACTGTAGGCATACAATAGCGGCCACCACCTAAATTGAGTACTTCACCACCACATAAAATTTTTGCTCCTTTGTCTTTAGCATCTTGTAGCTGTGTCTCTACAATAGTCACTTGTTTGGCAGAAATAATCGGACCTATTTGGCCCTGTTGAATATCCGGATAGTTATGTTCAAGTTCCTTGACGTTTTCCACCAACTTGGTTAAAAACGCAGCGGCAATATCACTATGCACGTATACCCGTTCTATTGACATACAGGACTGCCCAGCGTTGACCATACTGCCCCAACACAGGGATTTCGCGGCAAGTTGTGGATCTGCGTCTTGGCAAACCAGGGCTGCATCCTTACCACCCAACTCTAAGAATGCAGGAATAAATCGTTGTGCACATAGTTGTCCTACTTGGCGCCCTGTTGCCACGCTGCCAGTAAAACATAATGAATCAACCGCATTAATAACCCCTTGGCCGGTTTCACCCGCCCCACTGACTAATGCCAACACCTTGTCTAATTGCGGTACGGTTTTAAGTATCTGATTAAAAGGCACAACAAAACGAGACGTGACTTCACTGGGTTTAATCAATACTGCGCTACCAGCCAAAAGAGCGGGTATTGCGTCAACTAAGGATAACAATAACGGAAAATTCCATGGACTAATCACGCCCACGAGCGGGTAAGGCAAGTAATCCTGCTGCAACTCGATGAAAGGAATTTCTGCTTTCCACGCCTCCTTATTGGTCAGTAAATCTGGTGCTTGCTTGCACCAACGATGAATACTGTTAATAGTGACATCAATTTCTAATTCAGACTCATTGTAGCGCCCCGTATCATTTACCAAAGCATCAAGTAATTGGGGTTTATGTTGTGCGATACTGTTTGCCAGTTCTTGCAAAGTCGCGATTCGGCTTTGTAAACCTATGTCCCACCAGTGAGCTTGCTGTTGTTTCAAACTTGACGCTAAGTCTGTCACTTGTGAAGCACTAGAAAGTGTTAATTCGAAATCTTCGATTCCGTTGCGGGGATTAACTATTGCCATAGTTTGCTGAGAATTATTCATCGCTTTGCTCCGCTGCAATCACCCCAGTTGTTTGTAGGTTCTTGATGGTTTGCATTTGCGTGGCAATAAAGTGACTACGATCTGGCAAATTGACCTCTTTGTTTTCGTTGAGCATAGTATTGGCGGGATACACAGTTTGATTGTAATGAGCACTGAATAACTCATTACGTTGCCGCGATAATATATTGCCCATACCAGGTTTATTGCGATAGCGGCGCAGTGCGGTAATGTCTAGTTCGGCATTAGCCACCATGGTTTCTCCCATGCCAGCTTCAGCCATCACGCGGCCCTTAAAATCTACTAGCTTAGACATGCCATCGGTCGACTCGGCGGGGAAATCGATATCGGCTATTCCAGCCGAGTTGGCCGAAACTACATACGCTAAATTTTCAATAGCGCGAGCGCGTTTAGCTATGTCCTTAGGGGTTAATTCAACTGAACCCACTTCAGAACTACTGTGTAACAACACTTCTGCTCCATTCATCACCAAACAGCGACTAATTTCTGGGTAAAGTATTTCTTCTGATGCCACACAGGCTAAATTACCTAACTCAGTTTTAACCACAGGAAATAAAGAATCCGCTCCATATACATCTAAATATTTATCCAATACATCATGGGGCGTAGGTGCAAACATCGATACCAAACGTCGGTAACGTAAAATGCAGTCACCACTTGGACCTAATATAAAAGACGTTTGAAAATACAGATCACTGAAATGCGGATCTAGTTCGTAGACATTGCCAGACAGATAAATTTGATTTTTCTGGGCAATTTCACCGAGCATTTCATATTCTTTACCGTCTTGGGCTATCGCGGCTTTTTCTTTCCATTGAGCAAACGATTCTCCCATAGGAAAACTCGTTAAAAAATATTCTGGCAATACCACCATTTTTACACTGGGTCCTACAAACCCCTTAGTGCCTTGTACTTGGCCACCGATGCGGAGAATATTGTCATAAATTTTTTGCCGAGCATCGGCTACATTTAATTTATTAACGGCAAAACAACGAGTTTGCAGTGCAACTGCGGTATAGGCTATTGACATAATTTACTCCAAAGGGGTCTGTGTCATGCCGTCAATAAGCATGATATTAAATTGGCCTGTGCCTTCGCGATGTTTTTTGGCGGCGGCGTATTCAGCTGAATCCCAAAACGCATGGGCTGCTTGTGTATTTGGCCATTGTGAAATGACTAGGCTCTTAGGCGCGCTCTCCCCTTCAATTAACTCTGGCGCACCCATAGCGATATATTCCCCACCAAATTTTTTAATTAAAGGTGGAACGACTTGGGTGTACACAGTGAACTTTTCCCAATCGTGAACCGTCGCTTGGATTATCAAATAGGCACTCATGATGACGACTCAGTTATTAAATTTTGATTACTTTAGCAAATGACACAACATATTGAAGTGAAACAAATTTGTGTTAGTGGTTTGTTTGATATTTGGCAATGTCAAAGGCGCAACTCAGAACCAGTTTTGTAGTTTACTATGTTGCTAGATCTCTAACGGTGAATCATAGTGCCTAATAAACAGCATTTTGAGATCCCTGAATCTACAGCATCAACCACTAGCCGGTGTATTTTGGGATTACACCGATTTTTAAAAATATGTTTAAATGAGACTCTTTCCTGAATTCGTTGTAAAACAATCCCAAAGTTTTGCATAACCTATAGCAATCATAGTTAACTGCTATAAACCAAGGAACTGTCCATGAGTGGGTTACTAAAAATTGTGGTGTTTTGTTTAACCTTTGCCGTGCTTGCCAGTGCTCAAGGGGCAGACAGTGTTAATCTGTTGATAATGATAGAAGACGCTGATAAAAATTCGATCCCCAGAAATAGTCAAATTAATAAGCGAGTCCATGCAAGCATTAGCCAGCAACTCAATCAAGTTGCTGATGTTTATGACGAAACGAGCCTTACCCTAGGCAACCTTAAGCAGAGTCGCAAGTATCGAACTGATGCTGAACTTATCGATATTGCTCGCTCAATTACTCGCCCTCCCATAGACTTAGTCGTGGTGTTGAATACTTATGCATCGGTCACAACAAACCAGTATGCTAAGAATGCTCGGGCTCGGGTCGCGGCTAAAATATTAAACCCCAAGTCTGGACAGCTTTTAGATAATTTTGAAGTGCAAAGCCCTCGCACTTGGTCCATTCCTTACGCATGTAATAAACAAAGTTGTATCCTTGAAGAAATAGGTGATGAAGCAAAAGTGTTAGGAGACGAACTAGGGTTAGTTTTAGCTGAAAAATTAAACTGGTTAATTAATGGTGATACGCCCGTTCAAAAAACAACGGATGACACCCTAATAGTGAATGACTACTATTTAGAATTTGACGGTTTTAGCCCTCAAGACATGGCAAATATTGAAGAGTACTTATTACTCTTTTCAGGTTACATATCGCATCGCCCCACGCAACAGCGCCATACCCGCACAACCTTGTTGTATCGATCTACTTCTGGCACGGCAAAACTGAGTAGAAATATTCTAAAATTGCTTGAAGAATTAACAATGCGCGCCACCATTAATTTTTATGATAATAACTTTAACGTAAAACGTATTACTTTTAGAGGTGAGAACCCTAATCGAGATATTGCTGAAGGTTGGTAAGATATTTGCTTTATTTTTACTTTAATTATGCCTGACAAAAATAAAGCAATTTGAAACAACTTAGCTTACATAAGTAATAAAAAACACCTATGCCCAACTTCTTTAAAAAAAGCACAATACAATCACTGATAGGTTACGTTTTTGGCCTTATGTACTTGTGTGGGCAGACAAGTTTTGCCGCTGAACGTTGGAAAATTGTGGTGTTACCCGACAAAACCTACCATACGCCGACCGAATTACCTAGAACGGCTAATATTCACAGTACAATTTCCCAGGCACTGACTACCGCCCTTGGAAATGCTGACTTTGATGTGCTTAATTTACATTATTTAGACTTACCTAATTGTATGTTAGAAGACTGCTCCACCTTAACCGATCGTGCCATCAGACAAGGTGCAAAACGTTCAGGTAAAGAAGTCAATCTCGCTTTGTTATATCAACTCAATGCATTTAAACAACGTCAGGCAATAACACAAAAATGGTACTTTAGTTTGTCTGGACGTTTATTAGACTTACAAAGTGGCGCACAACAGGATGCGTTTGCGGTGGATATTTGGGTAATGACTCCTGCTAAAAACTGTATTGCGGATTGTCTAAGCAGTTGGTTGCAGCAAAACTTAGGATTATTAGCGCAGGATCTTGGCGCGGTACTCAGTGAAAAACTAGCGGCTTTGCCAAGACGATTTGACTATCAGCTAAATCTAAACCACTTCACTAGTGCGCAGTTGCAACAAATCGATGATTATTTAAAAAATCTTCAGGGTTACGTGGCTGACGTTTTATTAGGAGATATACCCAGTGAAAACCAAGACCTCAATCAAGAAGTCGCTCTAAATATTAATCGCTCCTACCAATATACCTCTGAATTGAGCGCATCGGAACTTGGAACGCAACTGGCTAACTTAGATAACCACGCTACCCTCGCACTTCAGTTTGAATACAATAATCTGCAGCGCCAGTTTACTATCTCGCCTAAAGAGCACTCTGACTCATGGGATACACTCAATGAGTTTTTCAGTGGGCTGTTTAATCAGCCACCACAGCAAGAGCCGCAACTACCTGAGTCTGACTCAGCTAAAGCAGAGCCCGATGCTCTAGAGGAACCTCAGCTCGAAACTGATGAGGAAAAACAGGCGAGACTAGACCAACAAACGTGGGTCCAAGCCAAAGGAGTCAACACCCTCGAAAGTTACCAACAATACCTGAATCTATGGCCTCAAGGACAACACTTTATGGAAGCGCAGGCAGCCATTAAAGGCTTTCAAGATGATGAAAATAGTTGGCAACAAACATTAACTCTTAACACTATTCAAGGTTTTCAGCAGTACCTAGGGGGCAAACCCAACGGCAAATATAGAAACCAAGCGAAACAGCAATTAACGCGGCTAAGGCAACGGCAACAATTACTCCTTAAACAGCAAGAAAACAAAGCCTTAGCAGATGATTATTATCATCAACATCAAAATTATCCTGAGGCGCTATATTACTACGAACAAGGGGCGAACTTAGGTGACGCTAGTTCACAATACTTATTAGGAAAAATGTATGAAAATGCCAAAGGTACACAAAAAAACCTGCGCCAAGCAGCCAATTGGTATGCTTTGGCGGGCGAGCAAGGCCACATAAAAGCGCAAGCGACTCTTGGGTTGATGTACTCAACAGGTAAGGGTATCAATCAGAATTATGCACAGGCAGCCTTTTGGTACAAAAAAGCTGCAGAACAAGGACATAAGGAAGCACAACGCAATTTGGCTTATCAATATACATACGGCCAGGGCATAGTAAAAAACTATCAACAAGCCGCGTACTGGTATGACAAAGCCGCTATCCAGGGTGACGCGGATGCGCAGAATAGTTTAGGTAAACTCTATGAAAGAGGCTTAGGCGTAAATAAAAACTTAACTAAAGCTAAAAGCCTATACCAACAAGCTGCAGACCAAGGCAATCAAATCGCTCGTATTAATTTGCAAATGTTAAAGCACTAAACATTTAATCTCTCTAAGTGTTGCATAACCTCTAGTGGAGGTATTTATGCATCAACATAACAATCACGACACTAGCACCCAAGCCATGACAGAAGTTGCCTTAGGGCTCTCAATGGCGTTTTTTTCTTTGTTAATTTTGGCTTTATTTTCTATTGGTCTGCCCGAACAACAAAAGGTCGAAGCGGTGAAACCAACCCCACTATCGTTAGACATCGAGCAACAACTGAAACTGGCGAATAGTAGCGGTAAAGCACCATCCAATAAAACAGCTGCCAATCAACACCAGCAATATGCTTTTTATTTCAATGGAAAATTTTACGACCAGCAACTCAATCCGTTAGCTAACCGTCAACTTCTTGGATTTGAAGCTACGCAACCATTGATACTTGCCGTGCAAGATACCTTACCCTTAATGCAAGTTATGGCGTTGCGCCAACAAATCGATCACCCTGACCTTTCCATCACTATGCTCAATCAAAGCTGGCAAAATCAGTTGGAGAAAATGCAATGAAATCCTATGTAATTTTTAAGTTGTTAAGCTTTTTAGTGATATTTTTATCGCCACAGGCTTTTGCGAGCTATGACTACCACGTCGAAGATATTCAGCAACGGATCATTGCAGAAGCGAAACACCAAAACATTGCGCCGTCATTGGTTTTAGCCATTGCTAAGGTCGAGTCGAACTTTAACCCTGAAGCACTAAGTCTCTCTGGAGCCAAAGGTGTCATGCAAATTATGCCACGTACCGCGGAACAAACATTCGGAGTATCCAGAGAGCGATTATTTGAACCTGATATTAATATAAAGCTAGGGATTAAATTTATTAAAAAATTACTGGATCGCTATGAAAATCGAGTCGACATTGCGCTATCGCACTACAATGGTGGCTCTGGTGTAAAAAGCCGAGATGGCAAACTAAGGGTGATGCCCTCCACAAAAAATTATGTGGAAAAAGTATTAAGTACCCAACAATCATTTTTAAATTATGACAAGTCACAGTTGTTTTTAGAAGCGAGTTATATAGATGATGAACGCTCTCGTTATGTAAAATCTGAATTATTCGATACTAATGTAGCAATGGACCTGTCTATGGCTGATACGCCTACCGAAAATCCACAAATTGAAACCTTACGGGCATTACGATTGCACAACATAACCCGCAACTACCAAAGTAAAACAAACACTCCGAGATACAAAAAAAACACTGGGTCAGTCAATTCTCAGCGTAATGATGTTTCTCGCGATGCAAAAATAGCCAAGGTCAGACAGTGGGAATCTATTTATCTAGATTAGAGTCTGCTAATCCGTTAAATTAGCCTCATAACTATATCAGTAGCAACCTTAGTCAGGCCGAATGACCAGTATTATTAACTATGGAATTAGTGAAACCTTAAAGGCGCTATTTGCACAACTAAAAGAAACCCCGGGCCTTAACGGCTACAAATATCATCATAAAGATGTTGAGCTACTTTCCAGACATATTATTTGTCGCAACTATGGCTCAGTGTGTTACGAACTGAGCTTTCTTTGTTGGGCAGTTGTCAACCATCCACAATATTCTTCTTCTCCCCTACTGAGCTTTTTTTGGTTACAAGAAAACATCCAACCTAAACGTTTCCGGCAAGCATTTGCAGAGCCGTTGCAAACAACTTCAGGTAAAGCCTCTATGGGTAAGGAGTATTTAACGCTGCAACTAGGCGACATAGAATTTAGCATTTCCCCTACCCGAGTAGGTGTATTAGCGGTGATGTTAGAATTGATCGCCAGCATTGATCCGGCCCAGTTGGATAATATTGAAAAAAACTTGTTGAATGCCAACGCACAAACCGTAAAAAAGATATCGTCTAAGTTACAAAGACTCATATACGCCTACTTAAAACAGCATCTACCTGAAGCCAGTACCCAAGAACGTTTTCGGGCAATAAGCAGTTGGTTAAAACAGCATGGTTTAAGCACCAAAAATATATCCGATCAAGACGTACTCAATTTTTGGCTACATCCTCCAGAACAGCCTAGCTATATCAAGTTTTCCACAGTATTAGATGACTTACTCGATGCTATCAGCGCCATGGAAGTGGTAGAAAACGCCTTTAATGCAGAGCATGGGTTGAGCTTAGTTAATGATTCTAATGGTGAGTCTGGAGAAATTCCCGCAGATTGGGTGCAAAACACTGTGTTTGAACAGACTCAAAGTGACACAGATTTAAGTTGGTTGTGCCAATCCCCCAAATTTTTATCATTGGCACAATATCACGCTATGAGTGCAATTTTGAGTCATAGTAAGTTAGCAAGGCAGTTACCTTTATCATTTTTACGGTTAAAGGTATTTTCTGGATGGCAGTCGGTGCTAGTGCAAGCCAAACGAAAATCCCCTCAGGTGTTGGCAGACAAATTAGAGCAACGCCCCGAGCATGATTATCAAACTTTTGTCGAACAATTAAATGATTCTGAAACCCAATGTAAACAAGTACAAAAAGCCATAGGCCATATATTTTACGCGCTAAAAAGCCCGTTGTTTGTTGGTATCATGTTGAAACAAATACCGGTAGAACTGCAACAAATACTCAAAATTTGGATGCGAGAAAAAATCCAAGAATCAGATAACTTCAAGGGCAATATGTTTACTGAGATCCAACATTGGTTATCTCAATACGGAAGTACTCAGACATGGTTAGCTGAGGCAAACAGAGCATTTACCCTTAATAACAAGGACGGATTTAAAACACTGCCCTCTAAAACTGAATTAGAAACCTACCAAGACGGCAGCGACGCGCTACAACAGTGCCAACAGATAGTGGCTGGTTATTTATTGAGATTAGAAAAATTAAATCACAAAAATACTGAACTCGAGGCGATTTTTCGCTCTGACCTATGCATATTCAGTAATAGATTTAAGCAAATTTATGGAGCGTCTAATGCCTGAACATCTCGATCACCTAAAGGAGCAAATATTTACTGCCAAAAACTTGTATCGTGAGTTACATCAGCCTTTATCAGAAGTTAATCAAGAAACTAACTCATTGGTATTTAACGATCTTGTGCAGCTCGCCCAAGGCAATCCTAAGATTGATGAAAAATCGATAATGCGTCAAGTTAATCAGTCTCTGACTTTGCGACGTCAATATATGCTATTACTGCAAAGCATTGCGTTTGCCATCAGCCCAGTGCAAGCAGCTGCCAGTTCCGATACCCAAATCAGTAGCCGTAAAACGCCACAATTTGAGCTGCTTTTTAAACGCGACAAACAATTTTCTGGGCAAGTATATGTGATTCTTAAAATTCCTCATTCAGCCCAAAATCACCACAATAAGGGAGTACGCGTCAATTGTTGCTCTGAAAAATTAATCTCGTCGTTACACTTCCCTCCTATTGTGGATGGTAAAACGCAGCTATTAATGGAAGAATCAGACCAGAAATTTATAAACATGTTTGATACTGAGTTTGCGATATACCTTTCATAACCCCAATTTTAGCGTTGCAACATCTTTACGCTTTGTTTCTATAGTGATGACATGGGCGCGCCTTAGATGAAAACTCACGTTTTTATTGCAACTACCCAAGGCTTAGTGGCCATACAAAATATCGCCGCCATTGATGATGAAGATATCAGTTCAGTGGTATCGATTAATGGCACCTCTACCACAGCCAATATCAGCAGCAGTTATCACAACTTTGTGAAAAAAGGAGTGGGGATAATTCAACAAACGTTCGGTGCATGTAGTTACCGTGTTGATATCAGTGCCCGTATCGACCAAGGAAATAGTTGGCAATTGGCCATGTATTTAGGTCATTTAGCGCAGTCAAAAGGTATGCTTGGCAATGGCGAAGTGGCATCTGGCGACAACGTCATTTGTGCAACGGGTGAAGTGAATACAACTAACCATCAAGTATTAGCCGTTAACAAAGTCGCACTTAAATTTAAGCTAGCATTACCCGAGTTACAACAATGGAAGGCATTAGGAGCCAAAGTACAATTTTTAGTGCCCCAAGGGAATCAAGAGCAACTGGGTAAAAATGACTATACAATGGTTGTAAACAATCTCGAAGATGCAGCCTTAGCTCTGCCTAGTACCGCAACACCACAATCGAAACCCACTACAAGCACAAAAAAATTAGTAAGTACCTACTATCGACATACTATTATAATTTTAAGCATAATTTTATTTTGTGTTTTGTTATACGGATTCAAAGCAGTCATATTGCCTGAAGATACCCAACATCAAGATACCATTAACCTCGCACAGACATCCCGAGGAACAAACTCTCTCCAAATACAATTGCAAGCCTTGCTCAGACAGAATAAAAGCTGTGAAACAACCACCAGCAAAACACTGCCTTCCTCTAATAAAAGCTTTGCTAATTTAGAATTAAAACAGCTCTGTGAATTGTACCTAGTTGCACCACCATCTCAGGTTCAGGTGCTGCTTATAGCGCAAGATGCCTACACTGTATTACCACTTTTTCAAACAACTAAAGGTTGGCGAATCCCTCTACCCAAACACCGCTTATCTAACCGCAATTATTTTTTGGTGACACTTGCTGATGCCCTTAGTGAAGAAAAAATCGAATCGTTAAGGCTTTACCGCGAAACCATGCCCAAACCACAACAACTCACCCAAACCAAGCTTACTAATTGGTTGCAAACACAGCATATAGAAAGCTCAATTTACACTCATAGGTTACTGGTAGATTAACGAGCTATAGCTCAAATAGTTTTGATTTAAAGTCACAACCTAAGCCAACATCTTATGGAAAACGCCCAAATTTATTGGGCGTTATAGGTTGTGTGGTGTTTATTTTACTTTAATACCAATTCATCTTATCAATTAGTCACTCAGAGAACACCAGCGACTTTCAATCGAGGCGTAGTCCTGCAGGAATGGCTACCCCCTTTCAAAGCACTAGAACGAAGAGTGAAAGTCGCTG
>NZ_JBDVXF010000003.1:0-33897 GCF_039964565.1 Paraglaciecola sp. | reverse complement strand
ATCCTAACAATTGATCGCTCAGCGAGGTTTAAAATCACCTAATCAAGGCGTTCGAATGAAGCAATAGTTATTCTATTGTAAGTTCGAGCAACGCAGAGTAGGTGCTTTTAAACCTCGCCCAAAGGGAGAACACCAGCGACTAATTGATAAGATGAGTTGGTATGAATGCTTCGGCAGTCAGAGCTTGTTACCCTAACCAATTTAACCGTTGTAACTATTCGTGCTTTTATCTAGAGTGGGATTAACAACGAAAACACAACTGGATGTTATGCATTCGCAACTAAATGGTTCGATAGCTGTTAGTGTGCACAACACCTACTAACGGCTGGAAATCATTATGGATATTGGCTTAATTTTTGTAGCTGGGGCAGGAATAGCCCTATTACTTTTTCTAATTATCATAGTTCGTATACCTGCGTTTTTGGCTCTATTAATAAGCAGTTTATTGGTTGGACTGGGGGCAGGCTTGCCACCAGAAAAAGTGATCAACTCTATTCAAAGTGGGATGGGAGGCACCTTAGGGTTTGTAGCAGTAGTGGTGGGGCTTGGAGCAATTCTAGGTCAGATATTGGAAAGCTCTGGCGGTGTCGAACAAATTGCAGGAAGTCTAGTCCGTTCGTTTGGGCCGCAAAAGGTGCAATGGAGTTTAGGTGTAACCGGATTCATTGTTGCTATACCAGTATTTTTTGATGTGGCATTTATTATTTTGGCCCCCTTGTTGTATGGTTTAGCGAATCGTTCTGGACGCTCACTTTTATATTATGCGATGCCACTTTTAGCTGGATTGGCCATCACCCATAGCTTCATCCCACCTACACCTGGTCCTATTGCTGTGGCCGAATTGGTGAAAGCTGACCTAGGTTGGGTTATCTTATTTGGGGCAATAACAGGGATCCCTGCGATGATTATAGCTGGGCCTTTATTCGGGAAGTATATTGCGAAAAAAATAATGGTGGCAGTACCTAGTGCTTATCAAACACCTGGCAAACTTAGTGTTGACGGGTCACCCAGTTTTGCTTGGGTGGCCTCTATTATCATATTACCGCTGTTGTTAATTATGTTAGACACAACTATGCCTTTTGTTGTGCCACGTGGTAATCAATTATTAGTCATATTCGATTTTCTAGGGCATCCGTTTGTTGCTTTAACCATTGCGACTTTATTGGCAATGATAGTGGCCCATACTAAATGCAATATAAGTAGACAGTCATTGCTCAATATCGCCAATAAAGGATTAGAACCTGCAGGAGTGGTTATTCTGATTACCGGAGCTGGAGGAGCGTTCAAACAAGTCTTGATAGATTCAGGAGTAGGTCAAATGTTGGCCTCTGTATTTATCGAGGCGCAATTTTCAGTACTTCTTTTAGGATTCCTAATTGCTGCAGTGACGCGCATTGCCCAAGGCTCGGCTACTGTTGCCATGATTACCGCTGCGGGCTTAATTTCACCGATTATAGAATTGCAACCTTTGTCTGCTGCTACTTTAGGTTTATTGGTGGTGGCGATTTCGTCAGGCGCAACCATTCTTTCTCACGTTAACGATTCAGGCTTTTGGCTAGTAAGTCGTTATTTAGGAATGAACGAAAAAGATACGTTAAAGAGTTGGACTGTAATGACAACGCTGATTTCGTTGACAGGATTAACCAGTTGTTTGTTGATATCCATGTTTCTCTAATTGACGGCTAGTTTAGGGAATTTGGCATTGCCATACACAGCCTGTAACATTGTTATCTAGACAATCTATTAAGGTCGGCTTACTCTAATTGAATATTCAAATATAAGGAAACATGATGTCAGACAAGGATCTTCCTGAACAACATGACATAGCTCCACCTTCACAAATAACTGCTCCAGCTCCACTTCTTGCGCCAGTAGCACCTGAAAAAAGGATTAACGCCTTAGATATTTTACGAGGCTTCGCTCTGATTGGTATTTTATTGATGAATATAGAGTGGTTTGGACGGCCCATTTCTAACCTTGGTAGCTTTAATCCTGACTTAACTGGGGTTGACCATGCAATTGGTTGGCTTATTAGGTGTTTTGTTGAAGGCAAATTTTATAAACTTTTTGCCCTGCTGTTTGGAATGGGGTTTGCGGTGATGTTGACCCAAGCCATGCGCAAAGACAGGCCATTCGGCGCGTGGTTTGTCCGCAGAATGTTAGTACTTTTTGTGATTGGATTAATACACGCGGTGTTTATTTGGCAGGGTGATATTTTGCATGACTATGCTATTTCTGGGCTGCTCATGTTGGCTTTTATCTATCTATTGCGTAAACCACGTTTTCAGAAATTTAATAACCCCAAATCAATTCTAAGATTAGCGCTATGGTGGTTAACCATCCCAATGCTGATTACTTGTTTAGTAGGTGTTGTTTTTGGGGTGTCATTTGACCGCCAATCGCTTCATGAACAATGGCAAGAATCTCAGGAGGTTTCGACATTAGTTTCACAGCTAGAAGTTGAAGCTGACAAAGTAACAGAGTTGTTACCTGAAGGGTCAGGTAGTGCAGATGAAGCAGAGGATGCGTTAGTAGAGTCTTCTGATGATAAATCTTCACAATCCAACTTAGATACTGTTGCACAAGACGTTTCTGAATCCCAAGAAGAAGAACCCACACCACAACAACAAGCACAGCAGATTTTTGACTCTCAACAAGAAAGTGATGAGAAGCAGTTGGAAGAGATAACAGCCCTCAAAGAGGGTAGTTATTGGCAGGCGACAGTGTTTAGATCCGAGGCATTGATTGTTTGGTTAATGTTTACACCAGTATTTGCACTGACGTTGTTATTACCGATATTTTTACTTGGATATTGGTTAGTTGTTTCGGGTGCAATTAAAGATCACAGCCAACATCCTAGGCTCTTTGGTTATATGGCCAGAATTGGTTTAGGTGTAGGAATATTTGTCACTGTAGCGGGTTTAGTGATTTTGGGGCATCCAGCGGTTGAGCATATTATGCCTATGCAGGCTGTTGGTAATATCCTTTTTAATGGTGGCCAGTACTTTATGGCTGCGGGTTATCTTGGGCTCTTAATTAGATTGCTCGACTCATCTAAATGGCAAAAAATGCTAGCCAAATTAGCACCCATGGGACGTATGGCGTTAACTAATTACATCATGCAATCAGTTATATTATCTAGTTTGTTTTATGGCTATGCTGGTGGCTTGTACGGTGACGTTTCTCGTACTTCGCAAATGTTAATTGTATTAGTGATAGTTATTATACAAATTCTACTGTCTAGCTGGTGGTTAAAGCGTTACCAGTTTGGGCCTTTGGAATGGTTGTGGCGTTCTTTGACCTATAAAACCCGCCAGCCTTTTAAGGTATTGCCTAACTAACAGTTACTTTAGCTTAGAATGTTCTAAAAATTAGAACATTCTAAGCTAAACATTGCGTTATTTTTTCTCAGGTAACGCATATAGACTTTCCTCATCAAATTATAACCGGAAAGTATTATGTTAGTTTTACGAAAATCTTCACAGCGTGGTAACGCAGATCATGGTTGGCTAAAGAGCCGGCATAGTTTCTCTTTCGCAGAGTATTATGATCCTGAGCATATGGGTTTTTCAAAACTCAGAGTGATCAATGAAGATATTATCGAGCCTAGTAAAGGCTTTGGTACTCATGGTCATCGAGATATGGAAATTATCAGTTATGTGCTCGAAGGCAATATCGCCCATAAAGATAGCCAGGGAAACATCAAAACTTTACCCGCCGGTGAGTTCCAACTAATGTCAGCCGGCAGCGGCATTATGCATAGCGAATTCAACTATTCAGACCAATCACCACTGAAGTTTTTACAGATTTGGATTGAGCCTAATGTAAAAGGGCGAGCTCCAGGTTATCAGCAAAAAGCCTTTGGGCAAGGTGAAGGCATGACACACATTATTAGCCCAACAGGAGTAAACGGTACTTTGCAGATCAAGCAAGAGATGCACTTACATCAATTGATTTTGAATGAAGGGCAACAAACCGATTTAACCACTTTGTTGCCAAACCAATATGTGCAACTAGTAAGTGGTCGCCTCATGGTTAATGGCGTTGAAATGTCTCCCGGTGACGGATTAAAAATTACTGATGAAGCAAAGCTTGTTTTTAGGTCAGTAGGAGAAGAGGTACTTAAAGCTTTGGTTTTTGAACTGCCTTAGCAGTTCAAACGGTTTTAAATCAGCATTGTTTTTAAGTGTTGTTGCATAAAATTATTGGCCGTCCATACATCGGTCAAAGGTTGCTGGGAATTGGGCTGTACATGTGCATAGGGAAATGGGCCGAATTCTGGGGTAATAGTGAAGTTTTTTTGGACCCTGCTTTTTGCCAAATCAATCACTTTTTGCCATAGGTTCACATGGTTTTCTAAGTGGCTTGCCCAAATTTTGTCTTGAGGGTCAGTAACCTGTGGCCCTTCTTCAAAACCTACTCGAGCGTGTATATGATGCACATGTGCAAAAATAGACTCTAAGCGAGACATTTGATCACTTAGGTCAGATTCGTGCACCACCATCCAATGGCTAATATCCAAATTTAGTTTTAACTCTGGCAGGGCTTTGAGTATTTTTTCAGTATCGAATGTACTAAATGTAGGTCTGAATCGATGGGTCTCATGGGCGATCATAACCTTATGTTTGTGTTCGAGTTCTAAGGCGTTTTCAAAAAGTCGTAAATTATCGTCTAAGCTGAATATATCCCTTCCTGTATGTGAATTAATCAGAACCGGTGAAAACTCGATTGCGCGAGCAACTTGGGCATTCATACTATTCAAATGCGCCTGAACGTTGTCACCTTCAGTGGCTATTCCCGTTATAATATTAAGGTCAAATTTGGCATGGATTTTAAGCGTCAACTCTGCATCAAATTCGAAGAAAGGTAAAAATAACTCGGTACCTTTATAATTATCGTCACTACTACGTTTGACTAATTCATTGAGCGCTTTCTCGCTGTTGCAAGGTGCTTCCCAAAAAGATTTATGAAAATTGAGGTTCATTCATTGTTTCCGTAAAAAAACGTTTCACTAAGTGGCACGTTTTTACTTGTTAAAATATGAGGCAAATAGGACCTAAAAAACTGTCGTAAAGTTAAAGTGCGTTACCTTTTTAACAGAGTTGATAAATTGGCTGTTTCTTTGATGTTTCGCAAATATATATTGTCAATGACACGTTCCGCTTGGTTTCGATGTAAGCCAAGTTGTACGAACAATTTATTAGTATCAGGTTTGGTTTTTACTTGCAATTCGGTGAGTATTGCTCGGTTGTTATACCATACACTGATACGTCCACTTTTCTGTGATTCCGACCATGTAATGGCCATTGCGATTTTATTCCATTCGCCGATAGTGACTGTATCTTGCCAATGTATTTTGCGTTTAGGTAAGCTGCTAAAAAAAGTGAGTTCAGTGCTGATTTTGTTGTTATGTCGATTAGGGGTAAGATAAAATCCCATGCTTTGCAGGTAGCTGTTGTCTGTTTCCCAATAAGCCATGTCATTGCTTGTTTTTATCGGATTATCTAATAAAAATTCCCATGAAAAAAATGTACTGTCACCTTCGTTGGTAGCACATCCATTGTGTTTGACTTCAGTTCTAGTGTGACCGTTTGGCCAAGTTGAGTCTGGAGAAAGGACCAGTTTGATGACTTGAGATAGGTTATTGATAGGGTCTTTAACTATAGAAATGTTATGAGGGTTTAGCTGGTAGTCCCACCCAAGAGCTTGGTTGTCGTTTATAGTAGGCTGCCAGTTAGGACAAGCGCTGGCACATAAAGGCAATAACAATAACAGCAAAATCTTTAGCAATTTTAAAAGCCCCAATGTCAACAAACTTGATAATAATAAGGTAGGAAAGGGTACACTATAGCCCTTAGGTGTGAAATATTTGATTTTACTTATAGCAATCGTTTATTTGGCTCGGAGTTAACTCGTTTGAATTCAGTAATGAAATCTTGTTTTGTCTTCTTAATTCTTCTAGTTCAGGATCTTAAGGCTAAAGAGTTAGTTTTGGTTGCCGGTTTGGCAAAGCCTCCTTACGTCATTCCTGAGCAAGATTCTGGTTTTGAAGTAGACCTGATGCGAGATGTTTTAGGCAAACTGGGTCATAACATTTCAATGTTATATGTGCCTTACGGTCGTACCTACGAGACCATGAAACAAGTCAACGCAGATATCGGACTAACGCAATCCGAGAAAGGTGGAGTCAAAGCCGAAATATTAAGTCTACCTTACGTAACTTACCAAAATGTAGCGGTTAGTTTAAAGGATAAATCCATTAAACTGGGCGAGTTTCAAGATCTTCAACCTTTGGTAATCGTTGCTTTTCAGAATGCAAACAGAGTATTAGGTTCGGCGTTTGCGAAAGCCACAAAACAACGCCCATTATATTTAGAGCTGCCAGAACAACGTAGACAAGTTGAATTATTATTAACTGGTAGAGCGGATGTGGCGGTTTTGGATATCAACATTTTCAAATACTTTGCAAAGTTGATAACAGGCGTAAGTCAAATGGAAAAAATGCAGGTACATAATCTATTTACATCAACCCGTTACGGTGCAGCAATTCACGATCCCAAATTACGTAAAGCATTTAATCGAGAACTGCTTAACTATTTTGATACGCCAGAATACGATAGCCTACTGCAAAAGTATGATATGAAATACAGTGATGGATATCACTTCTACAACGATAGTTTACCAAGATAATAATTAGCTGCCCTCAGGCTATCTAACCTGAACTCGCGATAAGCCATACCATTATTGCGCCTATCTTCGTTGAACTTGCTCTCAATAGCTGGCTATTGCTTCACAAGCTCGCCTTGATAAACACAATAATATCAGCACTGGATGCATTAAAATGGCGGCTAGATAAATAGTAAGATTGTAACCTATTGTTTTTATTAGGTTTATTTCATAGGGCGCGGCACGTCTTAACCCGAGCTCAGGTTATCTACATAAAACTAGCGATCGAACCTAAATCTTTTTTATTCAAAGCATGTTGAGGCACAGTGGCATCTTCAGCGGGGTAACCCACAATCAATAACATATAGGGTCGTTCGTTATCTGGACGGTCACATATTTTCGACAAAAAACTCATGGGTTTAGGTGTATGAGTAAGGGTAACTAAGCCACTATGGTGCAAAGCGTTGATAAGAAACCCAGTCGCAATGCCTACAGATTCGTGTACGTAATAATTGGTTTGTTTATTGCCATCTTCCAGTTCAGTGTTCTTTTGACTAAAAATAGCGATTAACCATGGTGCGTGTTCTAGATAGGGTTTGTTTGCATCAGTACCCAAGGGTTTTAAGGCGTCTAACCATTCATCACCACCTCGACCTTGGTAAAAGCCTTGTTCATGGGCTTCTGCCTGCTGTCGCACCTGAGCCTTAATCTCTTGAGAATGAATCGCCACAAAATGCCAAGGTTGATGATTTGCACCATTTGGCGCTGTGCCTGCTGCTTTGATGCAATTTTCGATAATGCGTTTGTCAACAGGGCGATCACTAAAATTGCGGATACTATGGCGACGTTTTATGTCAGCATAAAATTGCTGAGATCGCTCCAACATTTCTGCTGCTGGGTATTCAATAAAATCAGTGAGTGGTAAAGCATCATGTTGTTGCATGGCGGTCTCTTGTTGTTTTTTGTTCACTGTATTTTATTGAACTAGGTTTTTCCAGAGTTTAAGGTTAGGCCACTTTCTGAGCAGCCTCTCGGCTCGCCAAATATTCATCATAAGTGCCTAGAAAATTAATAACATTATGATCATTAATTTCAATGACTCGTTTAGCCAAAGAGGAAACAAACTCCCTATCGTGGCTCACAAAAATTAGCGTGCCATCAAACTTTTCGAGAGCGTTGTTTAATGCTTCAATGGCTTCCATATCCATGTGGTTAGTTGGTTCGTCCATTATTAACACATTGATATCTGACATCATTAATTTGCCAAATAATAAACGGTTTTTTTCCCCACCCGAGCATACCTTAGCTTTTTTATTAAAATCGTCGGCGCTGAATAATAAGCTGCCCAATAGTGCGCGAACTGCTAAATCGTCATGTTTTGGGGTTCGCCATTGTGACATCCAGTCAAACAAGGTGAGGTCAGTGTCGAAGTCGGCGGTACTATCTTGTGGGCAATACCCAATACTGGCATTCTCAGACCATTTAACTACGCCGCTGGTAGCTTGCAAATCATTAATCAAGCATCGTAGAAAGGTGGTTTTTCCTACGCCATTTTCTCCGATTATCGCCAACTTTGCGCCAGCTTCTAGAATTAAGTTGGCGTCATTAAAAAGTGGTTGTTCATCAAAACCATGAGTCATATGTTCAAGAATTAACGCTTGGCGATGTAATTTTTTATGCTGTTTAAGTACTATTCTAGGTGTGCGTCGACTGGAAGATTTCACTTCGTCTAAGGTGATTTTTTCCATTTTCTTCGCGCGGGATGACGCTTGTTTCGCTTTTGATGCGTTGGCGGAGAAACGATTTACAAAGGCTTGTAACTCATCAATTTCAGCACTTTTCTTGGCATTTTCTGTGAGTAATTGCTCTTGAATTAACGACGAAGCTGCCTGGTAAGCTTCATAGTTACCAGGATAAATACGCAATTCACCGTAATCTATATCTGCCATATGAGTACACACTGAATTTAAAAAGTGCCTATCATGGGAAATAATAATCATGGTGCATTTTCTTTCGTTTAGCACTTCACCTAACCAATTGATGGTATAGATATCAAGGTTGTTGGTGGGCTCATCGAGTAACAAAATATCTGGATTAGAAAACAAAGCTTGCGCTAACAGCACCCGTAATTTCCATCCGGGAGCAACTTGTGACATTAAACCAAAATGATAGTGCTCGGCAATACCGGCTTGTAATAGTATTTCGCCGGCTCTAGATTCTGCCGTGTAACCATCCATTTCTGCAAATTGGGTTTCAAGTTCTGCCACGTGCATGCCATCTGCTTCGCTCATTTCAGGCTTGGAGTAAATCGCATCACGCTCTTTTTTGATCTTCCACAGATTCACATCACCCATAATAACGGTGTCGACCACTGTATATTCTTCAAAAGCAAATTGATCTTGACTTAGCGTGCCCACTTTTTCGCCAGGTGTAATAGAAACATTGCCAGCGCTTGGCACAAGGTCACCACTTAGAATTTTCATAAATGTGGATTTTCCACAGCCATTAGCACCAATTAGTCCATAGCGGTTGCCATGCCCAAATTTAGCCGAGATGTTTTCAAACAAAGGCTCAGCGCCAAATTGCATGGTGATATTTGCAGTAGAAATCAAAAGTAGGTCGTCCAGAAAATGAAAATTAATCGATATGCTTAACAAGCGCGCTAACACTCGACAAACAAAGGCCGCGCATCATACGGAAATCAACTCCCAAAGTCGAGTCTGGCTGATGTTTTTTTAATCAGCTTAGTATCATTGTACTTCTTATAATCTGCTTGGTAGCATTATTAGGCCTGCTAATTTTTAACGGATTATTTATGCTTATTCGCTTTGATTTCAAATTACTTATCGTTGTTTTGCTGACACTTTTTATCAGTGCATGTGCCTCTGTGCCTCCTATCAGTGAAATCGACCGTTTAACTGCGCGAGCACAACGGGTAGAAATTATTCGTGACGATTTTGGTGTGCCGCATATTTACGGTAAGTCAGATGCCGATGCCGTATTCGGGTTGTTATATGCACAAGCAGAAGACGACTTTAAACGAGTGGAACGGAATTACATTTGGGCTATGGGCAGGCTGGCAGAAGTTGAAGGTGAAAAAGCGTTATATAGCGATCTGCGAGCTCGCTTGTTTATGACCATTAAACAAGCAAAATTAATTTACGAAGATTCACCGGAATCACTTAAAGCTTTATGTGAAGCCTTTGCAGATGGTCTCAATTATTATCTGGCAACACACCCAAATGTGAAGCCTGCGTTAATAACCAAATTTGAACCATGGATGCCGATGTTTTTCTCTGAAGGCTCGATTGGTGGTGATATTGAACAAATTTCGATATCAGGTATAAGGGCTTTTTATGGTAGTAAGACCAATAACCCCGAAACCCAAGATGTAGTCATGGCAGAGCCCAGTGGCTCTAACGGTTTTGCGATAGCAGGCAAGTTAACCCAATCGGGCAATGCCATGTTGCTCATCAATCCGCATACCTCGTTTTACTTTCGACCAGAAGTGCATGTTGTCAGCGAAGAAGGTTTGAATGCCTATGGCGCCGTGACATGGGGGCAGTTTTTTGTTTATCAGGGATTTAATGAAAAAAATGGATGGATGCATACCTCAACCTACGTGGATTTTATGGATGAATATCTTGAAACTATTGTTGAGCGCGGTAATGACTTATTTTACTTATATGATGGAGACGAGTTAGCAGTCAAAAAGTCAGTTGTCTCTTTGAGATATCGTGATGGCGACACCTTTAAGTATAAAACATTTCCTACTTTTCATACCCATCATGGGCCAGTTACGCATATGGAAAATGGACAATGGGTGACAACACGGATTAATTGGGATCCTGTTAGGGCATTGCAGCAGTCATTTATTCGAACCAAAACCTCAAGTCATGAGGGATTTCGTACCATGATGAATATGCGCACTAATTCTTCAAACAATACAGTGTATGCTGATGCTGACGGTAACATCGCCTACTATCACGGAAATTTTATTCCTAAGCGAGATCCAAGTTTTGACTATTCATCAGCTGTTAATGGGTCGATTAAAAACACCGACTGGAAAGGCCTCCACACAGTAGATGAAACAATCAGTATTCTTAATCCTGCTAATGGCTGGATTCAAAATGCCAACTCAACGCCTTTCACTGCAGCCGCTGAATTTAGCCCCAAGGCAGAAGACTATCCAACCTATATGGCTCCAGATCCCGAAAATTTTAGAGGCATTCACGCAGTACAGGTATTATCTGGTGAGTCCAACTTTACCTTGGACAAGTTAATCGAAGTCGCTTACGACCCCTATTTACCGGGATTTAAAACCCTATTAAGCGGTCTTATTGAAGCCTACGACTCATCAAGGAATCCTCCAAGGGAGTTAGAAGAGCCGATTAATCAGTTACGCCAATGGGATTACCGCGTTGCATTGGACTCGGTTGCTATGTCGCTTGCCCATTATTATGGCATGCAATATTTAAGGGATGGCACTCGGCCTCAAGGTAAAAGCATGATGCAAACCATCGAACATTTTGGTACCAACTCATTACGTTCAGAAAGGTTAAGCATTTTTGAACAGGCAGTAGCAAAATTAATCACCGACTTTGGAACATGGAATACCCCTTGGGGTGACATCAATCGACTACAAAGGCTGACAGGTGATATCAACTTGCCCGTTGATGATCAAAAACCGAGTATTCCAATTGGACTCGCATCGGGGAGATGGGGGGCATTAGCGGCTTTTGGGGCTCGCAGTGTGAATGGCAGTAAAAAACTCTATGGTTACAGAGGGAATAGTTTTGTAGCTGTTGTCGAGTTTGGAGACAAAGTTACTGCAAAATCGCTATTGGCAGGTGGCCAAAGTGGCGATCCTAAATCTCCACATTTTTATGACCAAGCTCAGCGTTATGCTGACAGGGAATTCAAAGACGTGGCGTTTTATAAAGAGGATGTGCTTAAGCGCGCTGTGGAAAGATACACACCAGGCAGTCGAAAGTAATTGGGATAACAGTCAATTGTTAAACGATTAGACTCAGGATAGCTTATTTATCCTGAGTCTAGTTGAATTGCCTTTTGGAGATTTAGGGTTAGGACTAACCCTTAGCCATATCATTACCTTTTTTGTCCGCGGGACGCGCTTGTAAATACTGTTGCGTCATTTTTTCTGCTGAACGGCCCGCGACATAACCACCCAACCCTATCTGTAACAACGTCCAAGCGTCACCTGCTAGCGGATTAGGCAACCATCCGAAACTATCAAAAACCACTAAAGCTAAAAACGTTAGCATAGTGATAGGTCGCCAATTACGCTGCATCCACGACTGACCGGTTGCTTCGGCTGTAATAATAGCCGTTTTGCTTTCTAGTAGTTTACTTTCGTAGTCAATGACTTTGGATAGTAGTTCATTCTCCACCGCTTTAATTTGTGCTTGGAGTTTAAGTTTTTCTTCGTCACTGGTATGTATTTCATCTATTAACTTTACGGCGGGCTCAAAGATATTGCTGATAAAAGAAAAAACGTTCATATTCCCTCCTAGGAATGGTTTTGTTCTGAGTTAGGCATCATCTTTTTAAATGCCTCATAATGTTGCTGTATTTTGTCGCCATAGACTTTTTTCTGACCGCTGCCGTTGTACATGCCAGCAAAATCTTCAAAGGCGAGATCTTTTAGGTATTGCAGCATTCTTGGTGAGAAAAAATCGAATAGTCCGTTAACTTGGCCTTGGATACTGCCAGCAAAGGCAGTAAACATTTCAATTGCTGATTGATAGCCAATACGCTCGTAATGAAAGCCCATAATTTGTGGTGCTCCCATGCTAATTGATAATATGGCGGCTTTTTCATCTAGCTGCCTAGCAAATTCAAACACCTGCCATTCATTGACTTGTAAGCCGTGGAAAGTACGCCATTCACCGCTGGGCTCTCTGCGCCATTCGTGACCTCGCCACACTTTGTCGGTACTGTATCTGAAATGTTGTCGATACTGTTGCGGATGATGTTTACCCCAAAATTTCCAAAACTTATGGTTTTCAAAACGGATGATCATGCGATCACTGTTGTTTTGTTCGAATCCTTTGCCAGAACTCTCAACACAAAGCACTGCTAAAGCACAGGCCACGTCTAATTGTTTCTTTTCGCTCAAGTCAGTTAATAACGCACCCCATCGGTTCCATGTCGTTGCGGCATTACGTTGTTCATTGGAACCGGTTACTGTCAGGATAGTGTTCGGAGTGAGGCGAGATAGTTCTTGACCTAATTCTGCAATCGGGATGGCAGTGTCGTTTTCATGTTCAGCTAATGGGATAGGGTCTAGTTGTTGGTTGTTGCTATTATCAACATCGACCGCTGTAAGGTATCGAGTCGCCACGTAGCCGCGGTTGCCATTAAAGCGGATTTGACTCCAGCTTAGTTGTTGCCCTTCTACCCAAATTTGCGCGCCAAAATTAAGCTGACCAAATAAGCTAGCGCTAGAATAGGGGGCACTGCGGACATTGAGAATATCTGCACTGACTTTGGCGTAATATCCTTTGGATACATAAACCAAATCCACATATTGGGCTGCAACATAGGCGGTCTCACCGTTAAATTCGATTTCTAGCCAATCGTCTAAAAAAGCTAAAGTTTTTATTGAAGCGCCGCGGCTAATTGTGGCTAAGTGTTGCGCGCTAGAAGAGGGGGCTTGACGTACGTTTAATCTATTAGTGTTAACTGTACCTGTGAGTCTAGCTAAGTCGTTAACTGGTTTGAGGTAGTGGGCTGATACAAAACCAAAAGAATCCTTGTAATTAAGTTGCAGCCAATTATCAAAAGGCCCTTCGCCTTTGATTACCATACCTTCTGTTAGCTGTCCCAAAATAGCGCCACTGGAGGTTGGCATACTACGAACATTGAGTAGTGAAGTCGAAACTGCACCTAACATAGACCTATTCCTTTTAGTCCTTCTAGCAAGGGAGCAAAAATATTGCACAACATCATGTCATGTTCCATTGTTTAATTATTGTTCAGATATTGTTTCTAAGAATTAGCAGATAATCGTAAAAATGCCACAAATATTAGGTAGTATTAACCTAGTTTGTTTACTGAGGTATTGAACTCGTACACGTTTTGAAACGTACTGATATTCAGTCAATTTCAATCTTAAACATTGTCAGTTTTCACGTTTTTAAAGGAGCATCTATGCAAAAACAACCAAGCCTCATCCAGAAATTCTTTCAGCACGAAGCTGCAAGCGGATTTGTTTTAGTTTTCGCTGCAGTCATAGCCATGATAATGGCAAACAGCCCCCTACACGGTTTTTACAACGGTTTATTGGAAGTTCCAGTAAGCATACGTTTTGGCGCATTTGAAATCGCTAAGCCACTTATTTTGTGGGTCAACGATGGTTTAATGGCTATTTTCTTTTTTTTGGTAGGTCTAGAGATTAAACGTGAAATTTTCGCCGGTAATTTATCCTCGCCCGCTCAAATCACCCTACCAGCCGTAGCGGCCATAGCAGGGATCGCTTTTCCTGCATTAATTTACGTTTGGTTCAATGCTGACGATCCAGTGGCGATCCGTGGTTGGGCTATTCCCTCAGCAACTGATATCGCTTTTGCTGTCGGTGTGTTCACAATATTTGGTAAATACTTGCCATTAAGTTTGAAATTATTCTTACTTAGCGTGGCTATATTCGATGATATCGGGGCGATTGTTATTATCGCTTTGTTTTACTCACAAGATTTGTCGGCCACCTCATTGATAGTAGCCGTTTCGGGCCTAGTCGTGTTGTTTGCTTTAAATCGCTTTAAAATACGTACCCAAGCGGCTTACGTGTTAGTGGGAGTGGTGGTTTGGGCGGCCGTGCTAAAATCTGGTGTACACGCCACTTTAGCGGGGTTTGCTCTAGCTTGGTTTATCCCAATGACAGTCAAAAATGAAGATGGTCACCCTATGCTCGAACACATGGAACACAAACTACATCATTGGGTCGGCTTTTTCGTTTTACCTATTTTTGCCTTTGCTAATGCTGGAGTGTCATTTTGGGGGGCGAGTTTGGAGCATATATTTAATCCAATTACTTTGGGCATAGCGGCTGGGCTATTTGTTGGTAAACAAGTGGGAATTTTTGGGATCTGTTGGTTAACTGTAAAATCTGGATTGGCCAAGTTACCAGAACACGCTACCTGGGCACAGCTATATGGCGTGACTCTGTTGTGTGGTATTGGTTTTACAATGAGTCTGTTTATTGGTTCGCTTGCGTTTGAAGAACAACCACTCGCGTACCAAGTGAGTGTGAAAGTGGGGGTATTGGTTGGGTCACTGCTGTCGGCCTTTATCGGAGCGTTGATACTTTCAAAAGTGGGTAGTCAGAAATCTGAATAACCCAGATTATAATGTACCAAAGCACGATGTGGGTTATGTTGTTGATACATTAAAAAGTTAGCCAGCTATTGCTGGCTAACTTTTTCTATGCCTTGAATTTGCAGTTTACTATTTCATAGATTAGCCTTGCCGCCAGTCTAGCCGTTGCGTTATCAATATCGTAATTGGGGTTCATCTCAGCAATATCTGCTATTCGCCATTTATAGCCGAAAGTGGTTTGTGATTCGGCTATCCACTGAAGCATGTGAATTACAAAATCTACGCTAATTCCATAAGCACTAGGAGCACTGACACCCGGTGCCACGCTTGCTGGAAACGCGTCTAAACAAAGAGTGAGATATAACTCATCTACCTCCAATAACATAGGTTCAAGTAACTGTTTAGCTGCATCTATGTTGCAATCACGATCCAGCAAATATCGGGTATGAGTTTGTTCAGCATAGCTAAATAATGCGGAAGTATTTGCAGGTTCGGCAATACCTAAACAAGCATAATGAAACGGCTGGTTTTGAGTTTGGCAATATTCTGCAATCTGCCTAAAAGGCGTACCTGAACTGGTGACTTGCGCAGGATTACGCAAATCAAAATGTGCGTCAAAATTAACGATACCGATTTTTCTATTTGTATCATCGCCAAGATATTTATCTAAACCTTGATAGCTGCCCCAAGCGATTTCGTGACCGCCTCCTAAGCCGATAACCAATGAGTGTTTATTGAGGTTTTGAGTGATGTACTGGGCATAGTGATTTTGCGAGTCGGTCAAATTTGTCGTAGCCGCAATATTACCTAAATCAAATAGGCCACAATTTGCATGCCAAGCTAAATTTGAAAGCGCATTGCGGATAACATCTGGTCCTTTTGCCGCTCCAATTCTGCCTTTATTTGCCGCTACCCCTAAATCACATTCAAAGCCTAACAAGGCTATACTCGTATTGCGTTTTTTATGATCCATCACTTGATGCCAGCGCAGCCCGTTTTGTTGCTCTTCAGTATCTACGCGGCCTTGCCAAAAATGAGTTTTTGCGAGAGTCATATTGATTTACACGCCTTACCAGCAAACCATTTAGCATCTGGTCTATGTTGGTTGATCCCATATACTAATTCGGCAGGGTGTTCGATATCCCATAAGCACAAGTCAGCATCTAAGCCTGGTTTTATTTGCCCTTTGTTTTCAAGGCCCAAAGCTTGCGCAGCATGAACCGTTACTCCGTAAAGTACTTCTTCTGGCGTTAAACCAAATAACACGCTGGCCATATTCATTACGGTTAATAAGGACGCAACAGGTGAACTGCCGGGGTTTAAATCAGTGGCAATGGCCATAGGCACCCCATGAGCTCGTAATTCTGCTATTGGTGGTTTCTGGGTTTCGTTGAGGTAATAAAATGCCCCTGGCAATAACACCGCTACCGAGCCTGCCTGTTTAATAGCTGAAATATCCTGTGGATCTAAATACTCAATATGATCAACCGACAACGCTTGGAATTGCGCTGCCAACTTAGCCCCTTTTAAATCTGAGAGCTGTTCAACATGGGCCTTGATATGTAATTGATGGTTTTGAGCGGCGCTAAATATTTTGCGACATTGCTCATATGAGAATCCAATACTTTCGCAGAAAACATCTACACATCCCGCTAGTTTTTGCTGTGCAACAATGGGTATTACTTGCTCACACACAAATTGCACATAATCGTCTGGGTTACTGCGAAACTCCTCAGGCACAGTGTGTGCGCCTAGGTAAGTGGTTTCTATTGTCACCGGTAAATATTCTGCGATTTGTTTCGCTACTTTAAGCATTTTTATCTCAGTATCCATGTCTAAGCCGTAGCCTGACTTCACCTCGATACAAGTTACGCCTTCTTCAAGTAATCTTGTTGCTCGTTTAATTGCGCTAGCAAGCAAACTTTGCTCTGAAGCTTGTCGAGTGGCAAGTACTGTTCCTAAAATCCCGCCGCCTTGTTGGGCAATTTCAGCGTAGCTTTTACCTTGTAAGCGTTGCTCAAACTCATTGGCTCTATTGCCTCCGTAAACAAGGTGGGTATGACAATCAACAAAGCCGGGTAACAGCCATTTATTTTCACCATCAACTCTGTGGGTACTGTGATAGCTATCTTGTGATGGGTCGAAAATAGCTAACACTTTACCATCTTTGATGGCGATGCTGGTTTGTAGCAGCAGACCGTATGCTTCTCCATTGTTTTGCATGGAAGCAATACGTACGTTGTTTATTACCAAATCACACTGAATTGTCATGTCTGGGTTTCTCCCCATTTTCGATACAAAATAGTTTACTTACACATACTTGTATATACAAGTATGTTGTTATAGATTAAACCTCAATTTAGCGGAGTGTCTGCTCATGAATAAAAAAACATCAGCGCAACCTAGGTTTGTGCAAATTAAGTCTGCTTTACTTGACAAAATAGAACATGGCGAAATGCGCCCTGGCGACAAAGTTCAATCAGAAAACCAATTGGCAGAGCTTTTTGGTGTGAGCCGAATGACAGCGCGGCGCGCCCTAACTGAACTCGTGACTGAAGGAATTTTAGCGCGCTCCCAAGGCTTAGGTACTTTTGTCTCTGACAGTAGACCCATGAGCTCAATTTTAGAAATACGCAGTATAGACGACGAGATCATCCAGCGTGGGCACCTTTATGCAAATAAAGTGTTAACTGTGGATACAGTGACCGCAACTGAGCAACAATGTGTTTGGTTAGGTGTTGCCACTAATAGTGTGGTGTTTCACACTAAAGTTGTTCATCTGGAAAATGGACTGCCGATTCAATTGGAAGATCGCATAGTAAACCCTGAGTTGGCACCACAATATATCCAACAAAACTTCACTTTGACTACCGCTAATCATTACTTAAGCAAGATTGCCCCGCTCACTGAGGCCGAACATTCTGTTGAAGCCATATTGCCTAACAATGAACTGGCAAACATATTGGACATTGCAACTTCGCAACCCTGTTTGAAAATTAGCCGCCGTACTTATTCAAGCAAAGGTGTGGTCAGTTATGCTCGTTTATATCATCCGGGCAATCGCTATCGAATAGGCGGGTACCTTGATTTTAATCCAACCCCTTAGGAAATTATTATGAATCGTTATGATCCCAGTCGCGTTATCCGCGCACCAAGAGGTACACAGCTCAACGCCAAAAGTTGGCAAACTGAGGCGCCTTTGAGGATGTTAATGAATAACCTTGATGTGGAAGTAGCCGAACATCCTCATAGTTTAGTGGTGTACGGAGGGATTGGGCGCGCCGCAAGAGATTGGCAAAGTTATGACAAAATTGTAGAAGTGCTCAAACGCCTTACTAACGATGAATCGTTATTAATTCAAAGCGGCAAACCTGTTGGGGTATTTCCAACTCACCCAAATGCACCTCGGGTGATTATCGCGAACTCTAACCTTGTACCTCATTGGGCCAATTGGGAGCAATTTAATGAGTTAGATAAACAAGGGTTGATGATGTATGGGCAGATGACGGCAGGCTCTTGGATATACATTGGCTCTCAGGGGATCGTGCAGGGTACGTACGAAACGTTTGTGAGTGTAGCAAAACAACATTTTGATGGTGTTGCTAAAGGTCGCTGGATATTGACTGGCGGTTTGGGTGGTATGGGAGGCGCGCAGCCTTTGGCAGCGACAATGGCTGGCTTTTCAATGTTGGCAGTGGAAGTTGACGAGAGTCGCATCGATTTTCGGATAAAAACTGGTTACTTAGACAAAAAAGCCCAAAGCCTTGACCATGCCATTGAGTTATTAAATCAAGCAAAATCCTCGGGGCAGGCTGTGTCTGTAGGTCTATTGGCCAATGCCGCAGAGGTGTTCCCCGAACTGGCAACTCGCAATATCATTCCAGATGTAGTGACCGACCAAACTAGCGCCCATGATCCTCTGAACGGATACTTACCCAAAGGTTGGAGCTTAGAGCAGGCCGCCAGCAAACGTTTAACTGACGAGTCAGAAGTAGTTAAAGCGGCCAAACACTCAATGGCGCTGCAAGTGCAAGCTATGTTAGCGCTGCAAACTCAAGGCGCGGTGACCCTAGATTACGGTAACAACATCAGGCAAATGGCGTTAGAACAAGGCGTAAGCAACGCTTTTGATTTTCCAGGGTTTGTACCCGCCTACATAAGGCCTTTGTTCTGTCAGGGCATCGGTCCGTTTCGTTGGGTTGCGTTATCTGGGGATCCTCAGGATATCTATAAAACTGATAAAAAGGTGAAGGAATTAATCCCCGATAACTCTCACTTACATCAATGGTTAGATATGGCTAAAGAACGAATTCAGTTCCAAGGTTTGCCAGCGCGTATTTGTTGGGTGGGGTTAGGCGAAAGACAAAAACTCGGCTTAGCCTTTAACGAAATGGTCAGAACAGGCGAACTTTCTGCACCCATAGTGATTGGTCGCGACCACTTAGACTCTGGCTCTGTGGCCTCACCTAACCGAGAAACCGAAGATATGTTAGATGGTTCAGACGCAGTATCCGATTGGCCGTTACTGAATGCGTTGCTCAATACCGCGGGAGGCGCAACTTGGGTAAGTCTGCATCACGGTGGTGGTGTAGGCATGGGCTTTAGCCAACACTCCGGCGTGGTCATTTTGTGCGACGGCACCGAAGAGGCCGATAAACGTATCGCTAGAGTATTACACAACGACCCCGCCACAGGCGTAATGCGTCATGCCGATGCCGGTTATGAAATCGCCAAAGAATGCGCCAGAAATAATCATTTAGACTTGCCTATGCTTGATATTGAAGCTGACGTAGAAGGAAACCAATAATGGAACGTATCGTTATTCAGCCAGGCCAACTCACTTTGTCGCAACTAAGGAATGTGCAACGCAAACATATCCCTATTTCTTTAGCTGAAGATGCTCATGATGCCATCCTAAAAGCCGAACAAGTGGTGTTGAACGTGATTGCTGAAAACCGCACTGTGTATGGCATCAACACCGGTTTTGGTCTGTTAGCGAATACTAAAATAGCCGAGTCAGAGTTAGAACTTTTACAACGTAGCATAGTGTTGTCCCATGCTGCAGGTATTGGCGATTTTATGTCTGAAGACGTGGTACGTTTGTTGTTATTACTCAAAATAAATTCATTATCTCGCGGCTATTCGGGCATTCGTTTGCAAGTTATCGAAGCGCTAATCACGCTCTACAACAAAGAAATATACCCTGCTATTCCAGAAAAAGGCTCAGTAGGAGCCTCGGGCGATTTAGCGCCCCTTGCCCACATGAGTGTGGTGTTACTGGGGGAAGGTGAAGTGATTTATCAAGGCTCTAAAATTTCAGCCGAACATGCACTAAAAATTGCCGGCCTAGAAAAAATTGCCTTAGCACCTAAAGAAGGCTTGGCGTTGCTTAATGGCACTCAAGCCTCAACGGCATTTGCGTTAAAAGGATTGTTTTGTACCGAAAATGCATTAAACAGCAGCATTGCTATAGGCGCGCTCAGTGTAGAAGCCGCACTTGGTTCGCGGGTGCCTTTTGATAAACGTATTCATGAAGCCCGTGGTCATCAAGCGCAAACCGATGTTGCCGCCGCCTATAGAATATTATTAAAAGAATCCGCCATTGGTCACTCACACGACCACTGTGAAAAAGTGCAAGATCCCTATTCACTGCGGTGCCAGCCGCAAGTGATGGGGGCTTGTTTACAACAAATGCGTTATGCAGCTCAAACCCTAGTGGTGGAAGCCAATGGTGTATCAGATAATCCATTGGTGTTTGCCGACAACGGCGACATTCTCTCAGGAGGTAATTTTCATGCTGAAATAGTGGCTATGACAGCAGATATGTTGGCCATAGCGTTATCCGAAATCGGCGCTTTGTCTGAAAGACGAATGGCGTTATTGATTGACTCGCACTTAAGTGGCTTACCCCCCTTTTTAGTTGATAACGGCGGCGTTAACTCGGGCTTTATGATTGCACAAGTTACCAGTGCGGCACTTGCCAGCGAAAACAAGACCCTAGCTCATCCTGCATCGATAGACTCACTACCCACATCGGCGAACCAAGAAGATCATGTCTCTATGGCCACTTTTGCTGGTCGACGTTTATGGGATATCTTTGAAAACGTCGCTGGGATACTGGCCATTGAATGGCTAGCTGCAAGCCAAGGCCTAGACTTCAGAGCACCACTCGAAACCAGCGATAGATTAAAATCGGTGAAGGCTTTATTACGTTCGAAAGTGCCGTTTTATGACAAAGACAGATATTTTTCACCAGACATAGAAAATGCCAAAAAACTGATCGTGAATCGCAGCTTGTTAGATAATGTTGCTATCGACTTGCTTTAATACTTGATTGGCGCAGTTTGCAAAAACTGCGCGCTGTTAACAATGTCTACCTACACCAGCTGAAACTGACTATCCATGCCTTTGTTTCGTAAAGGAATGATGGCTTGATAAGCCTCACTGGAGTACCAATTTTTAGCACTTTGTTTGTCTGGAAATTCAATTACAGCTTTCATCGCGTAAGGTGTTTCGCCATGCAAGTTTTCGATTGGCCCTTTTGCTATAAAATGGCCTCCATAGGTTTCCAGTGTTTTTGATGCTAGCTGGCTGTATTCAGCCATTGTGGTTTTATCTATTGGGTTTAAGTCAACGGTAACTAACGTTTTCATTTCGTTTTCTCCTTAGGTATTGAGTTGACACACTTTAATCACTTAGTTAAAAATGAACAATAACCGTAAAATTAACAGTTTGTTTAAATATATGGACAATGTAAAACTCGCACCTTTACTTTTAATTTTTGTGGAAGTAGCCAAAAGAGAATCGTTTACCGCTGCAGCACAAAAGCTAGGGTTAAGTAAATCTGCCATTAGCCAACAAATAAAACGTTTAGAACAGGCAACAGGCCAACAGTTGTTGATACGTAATACCAGAGGGTTAGCATTAACCGCTGTGGGTAAGTCATTATTGGCGAGGAGTGAGCTGCTTAGCCAGCAACTTAGCCTGACCCTAACTGAATTGAGCAGCGCTAAGGCACAACCTTCAGGTAGCTTTAAAGTCTGCATTCCCCCATTTTTCGAGAAAGATTTTGTGGTGCCGGCGTTAAGGCAGCTGTGTTTGGAATTTCCGCAGCTAACACCCGAGATTGTGGTCTCAGGGAATTGGTTAGATTTAATAGAACATAATCTAGATGCCGCAATTTTTGGAGGTCACATTAAAGACTCAAACTATAGGGCTCTGTCTATTGGTAAGGTGTCTGAAATATTCTGTGCTTCTCGTCGTTATAATAAAGCGCAGGGCCCGCTTAGCAAGATTGAAAATTTGCCTGAGCAAAAGTTTATCGCAACTGCTTGGCAGCATGATGAGCTGCAATTGTTTGATAACAACCTAAAAAATAAACATTTAGTCACGGTTAAACACAGTGCCAAAGTGAATACACTAGTCGCTGCGTTAGAGTGTGTTTTGAATGATATGGGCATCGCCTTATTACCAGAGTTTTTAGTTCAGTCTCATTTAGTTGATGGCTCCATTGAGCGGGTCTTGCCAAAATTAAGAGGCAGAGCATGGCATTTTTACTTTTTACATAAGTATGAAGGCGAAAAACCTATACATATCACTCGATTTTATGAGCTGTTTAGTTATTATTTTACGAAGGCAAATACATAAATACAGGCTCAAAAATTAAGGCTTAGTCATAACATTAATCTACCAAGCCTAGATTAGGATTTTTTGCCAAGTGTTATGTGTAATTTATAGTGAACAAGTGATGTAGACGTTTAGAATGAAAAATGAAGTAGTAATCAGACAAGCGAATGAAGATGACCGAACATTCATTTTTGAGCTTTCACCGTATTTAGCCGAGGTTGCAAAGTTAGATTGGCATAGCGCTGAAGATATTCAAAAAATGCAGGACAACTACATTTCAGAGATGCTTGCAAAAACCTCGGTTCCACATGTTACTTT
This sequence comes from Paraglaciecola sp., assembly GCF_039964565.1. Taxonomy (GTDB): domain Bacteria; phylum Pseudomonadota; class Gammaproteobacteria; order Enterobacterales; family Alteromonadaceae; genus Paraglaciecola. Next base: position 10,950 of record NZ_JBDVXF010000003.1, on the reverse strand, counting down.
GATTGTTGAGGTCAAAAAAATCCCATTAGGCTTTGTTCATGTGCGCACACACAAAGATGGAATTAGCGGTGAAACCTGCGGCACGGTGCCTCTTTTGGCTGTATCACCACAATCACAAGGTTTAGGGCTAGGTAAAATACTGATGGAGTCTGCCGAAAAGTGGACTAAAAATCAGGGATGCCGCCTGTTGCACCTTGAAGTATTTGCAAATAATTCTAAGGCCAACGGGTTTTACGAAAAAATCGGCTTTAAACCTGAAATGTTACATTTAGTTAAAAGTATTTAGTCTAATTAAGTGGTTGTGAGCACACTCACTGACAACCACTGTAGCAGCACACACAGGCGTAGCTAGAGGATAATATGTAGGTTACAGATTTGGGCAATTCAATCTTGAAACACTTGGTGTCGGTGTTCGGTATCATTTCAACTAAAACCTCACTTCTGTGCTGGTAGATTAGCGACAATTAGCGTCAGCTAGTAGTGCTAGGTAGCAAAAACACTAGGCAATTCATCTCGAAGAAAATTAGCGAAAGCCGAAACCGCAGGTGGAATACCTTGGCGTGTAGGCATAAGCAAACTGATTTCTGCATTGCCTGCGGTCCAATCAGGCAAAACTCGAACGAGTCGTTTAACTCGTAGATCGTCTCGACAGGTGTAAAGCGGTAAACCTACAATGCCTAATCCTGATGAAGCGGCTTGTTTTAGGGTCACCATGTCTTCACTGCATAAACGTGGGCGGTAGGTTTTCGAAAAAGTTGAGCCATCGTTAGCTTGTAAAACCCAATGACCGTTTTCATGCTGCCAGCCGAGTTTTAAGCCTGCGTGCCCTTCTAAATCTTCAGGAGTGAGTGGGGTACCGGTGCTCTCAAGATAGCTTGGTGAAGCAAGTAATCCCCATGTAATAGTTGCTAAACGTCTTTGAATTAAGGTTGAGTCAGGTAGCGGCTGGCTGTGGCCACGAATAGCCATGTCCAACCCACTTTCAATCAGGTCAACTGCTTGGTTGGTGACTTGCTGAATAATTTCTACTTCGGGGTTGTCTTTGAGAAAACGTACAATCAATTGAGACAGCGCGAACTGTGCCATGCCTACCGAACAAGATACTCGAACTTTTCCTGCCAATGTTGCGGATTGTCGTGCAATTACTGCATTCGCTGCCTCGATTTCATCTACCGCTTTACGGGCATGATGATAAAAAGCTTCACCCACATCAGTCACTTTAAAGTTGCGGGAAGTGCGTTGAATTAGTCGTACTCCTAGCCGTTCTTCGAGCTGGCTTATATGCCGGCTTAGGCGGGATTTAGGAATATTCAACGCTCTCCCTGCTGAAGCAAAGCCCTTTTTCTCCACCACATGAACGAAAAAGAAATAACCATTCATATCCATCAGTCACCTCGATAGTATTGTCTTTATCGTTTCAATTATAGAACGATAAGTTCATTTTTTGCTACTTTTCAAAGTTATCGTTCTAAACAATACTAATCATCAATGACATTACAGACAACTTGGAGATAAGTATGAACCTACCTATACAACAATCTACGCAGCGTGGAGAATTTCAAATTAGCCAGCAAGTAACGGGCAAGCCTCTGATTCTTGGCAGCGGATTTGATGCGCTGAGCTTTAAACACGACCAATTCCAAGGCTTAATGGATCCTTTGGTTATGATGGATCACTATACAATGAGCAGCCCTACCTTTGGTGCTCACCCCCATGCAGGTATTTCAGCTTTGTCGATTCTATTTGAGGACAGCGAGGGGGTATTTAACAACCGCGATTCTCTCGGCAATAATATTGACCTACTCCCTGGTGATAGCTACTGGCTTAAAGCGGGTAGTGGAGCGGTTCATGATGAAAAACCCACCCTAGGGTCAAAAACTCATGGTCTGCAAATTTTCGTTAATTTGCCTAAACTTCATAAACATGATGCACCCGCTGCATTACACGTGCCTTCGCACGCTATTCCCATAATAAGCGGAGAGGGTTATCGGGTCCGCGTGGTCTTTGGAGAAAGCAATGGCATACACGGGGCGACATCCCCAGCGCTACCTTTTACTGCATTGGATGCGTTTTTGGAAGACCAAGCTGAATATTCTCACCAAGTAGCTGGCAAGCAGTCCTTAGTGGTATACGCCGTAAGTGGCGATATTGATATCAAGCTAGGGGATCAGACGCTTCACCTGCCACAACAACGAGCCATCGCCATACAAGTGGGAGAGGTTGATCAGCTTCTAAGTTTCGTTAGCACTCAAAGGGCACACTTTGTGATTTTACAGGGTACACCCATCAATGAGCAGTTCATTCAAAAAGGACCGTTTGTGATGAGCAACATCAATGAACTTCAGCAGGTAAGCGCCGCATACGAGGCCGGATTGTTGGGAAGTATTTCTGAGTAAGTCGTGAAACATAAGAAGCGTTTCCAATGCATGGATTAGCTCATTACTGGTATTTACTAGTTGCCATATTCTGATAGAGCGGATTCATCAAGGCTGGACAGTGCGGGTTCATCAAGACTGAACAGTGCGGCCAGCCAATTTCTTTCAACGATGATTGGTTAATTTTATATTGCACTTAGCAACAAATAGTTTAGGTCAATGTATAGGCTTATAAGGGGTTATCATGATAAGCAGAAAGTATTCTCACTATGTGTTTGTGGCCACCATGGCGATGGGTATGACTTTAGTTTTATCCTTTGTGGCCACCGCCAACAATGAAGGTTTCTCAAGCCTGTTTGTATTTGCATGGTTACGCACTATCGGTTGGAGCTTTTGTATTGCATTTCCCACTGCATTATTGATGCAGCCTTTAGCTAAATGGGTCACCGAAATCTTGGTCACTTAGTTTTTGGATCGTATGTACAACAGGGCGGTAATTTAACGCCCTTGCAACTCCAATGGATGGTTGCGTCAATTTTACTTGGTTTTTTGTGCTGAAGGTTGCACTAACATGAGTTGCGATGACATTTTGCTAGCAAAGCGCTCATTGGCGAGTTCTGTGAGATGAAACTTGTCATCTTCAGTAGCGGTAAATGACACTTTGCAATCTATTTTGCTGCAGCTAAAAACAATAAATATTGAAGCAAATTCAGTGCTTTGCATGATTGCTTCAACTTGGTCAACAACCATGGATAAGGTTATATTATTATCGAGTAACACTCTAGACCCGAATCCAAGAGGAATTTCATAGCTAATTAACGTATTCGCTGTAGTAGAGGTTTTGTATGAGTCGTTTGTTAGATTACTTCGTTTATACAGCTCGTCACTTTTGCTGAGTAGCATATGATCTGTCAAAAACATGCTCAAGAATATGAGTGCTAACGCGGCTACGTAAAACCCGCTGGTACCAATAATTAAGTCTTTTTTGTCAAATCCATCAAAAAAGCGCATACATAATCCCCGTATTATTATTTTAATTTGCTTTGGGCATGTTGGTGTATTTTATTGGAAACGGATACTAGCACAAAAAATTTAAAGATCGAATTTTAACCAATTTGTGCTTTTCGGTTTGATACCTCACTCAAATGTTAGCTCGTAAAGTTAGGTAGTTGTCAGGACCAAATTATTTATAGGGGCCTCAAATGGGCAATGAATGGGATGGATATACACAAGGCTAGGAGCAATATTCCTTAGCCCTGAAATACGTCAATAGTTATTCAGATGTAATACTCAAAGTGAGGTAGTTGATATTTTAGCATCTACCCCTCCTTGTGAATCGTTAACCCAGAACGTAATTGCTTAGTTCTGGGTATTCACGACTTCTAGTCTTTAAATTGATTACGCTTTTTTAGACCAAGAAAACTGTTCAAAAGGTTTATCTACAGGGGTATTTCCAATGTGATTGGTGTAGTTACTGATCACTTTTTGAGAAAGCCCCAATATGATTTCTAGCACCTGTTGTTCACCATAACCAGCCGCGTAAAAACTATCTAGTTCTTGTTGGGAAACATTGCCACGATTGCGCACTATGCTCAATGTCATATCAAACAATGCTTGTAACTTAGGGGTAGGCATAGGTTCTTGATTACGTAATGCTTCGATTAGCGCTGAGTCAACTTTCATAGAGTGTGCTATGCCGGTATGTGCTGGAACACAATAATGACACTCATGCTCAACATTGATACCTTGCCATACTACAGTCAGTTCTTCTTCATCAAATGAGGTATCCATGAATAATTGATGTAACTTTTGATAGGCATCCAGGGTTTGTGGAGAGCTGGCTAACACCCCGTGTAAATTAGGTACCATGCCAAATGCTTTAAGAGAACCTTCTAGAAGTGGCTTACTTGCTTCAGGTGCTGATTCGATAGATTGAATAGTTAATGTTGTCATCTTTACTTCCTCAATTTTAAGTTAATTTTCTGGTGCGGCTTCAAGGTTTTTGACCACTAAATTCTATTGATGATAAATAGATCTTATCTCTGAAAACCCTTACCGTACCAATCGGTATCAAATTATTGGATTGCATTGTACCGATTGGTACGGTAAAGTCAATGCTGGGTCGAAATTAATCCAGTTGGTGTATTTAACTCGACTAAGTGGCTGACATAACTTTATGTTTTAACTGATAAAAGTAGATTGATTGAAATGAAAATAAATATTGCATTTGATGTTTACGGCACGCTAATTGACACACAAGGTGTGTTAAATCTGTTATCGAATTTTGTCGACAAAAAAGCACAGTTGTTTTCTGAAACATGGCGAGCCAAACAATTGGAGTATTCTTTTCGAAGAGGGTTGATGAAGCGATATGAGCACTTTTCGATTTGCACTAAAGACGCTCTTAATTACACCTGTGCTGCATTAAAAGTAGCCTTAAGCGATTCTCAAAAACAACAGCTTTTAGACAGCTACCTGTGTTTACCCGCTTTTAGTGATATCAAAACGGCCTTGCCGCAATTAGCAGAAAATTATCAGTTAGTGGCGTTTTCAAACGGCGATGCGCAATCGGTTAATACCCTTTTGGACAATGCCGGTCTTTTGGAATATTTCAGTGATGTGGTAAGCGCTGACGAAATTAGTACGTTTAAACCTAGCCCAGAAATTTACCAACATTTATTAGATAGAGTTAATTCAAGTGCCGAACATACTTGGTTAGTATCGAGCAATGCATTTGATGTGATTGGTGCCAAATCTCATGGGATGAGAGCGGCATGGGTAAAACGTAGTGAAGATGCAGTGTTTGATCCTTGGGAAATCGAGCCTAATGTTGTAATAAACTGTCTCGATAACTTATTACAACATCTAAACAAGTAAAACTATTGCAAACCTATGCCCGTAAGAATGTTATCTATTGATTGCCCAAGCTCTGATTGGTTTACACCAGAACGTGCCATAGTGGCGGTGCCTTTGAGCATAGTGTACAAACTCAGGCTGTTGATATGTGCATTTTTATCTAAGCCTAACTCAATTGCTTCGGGATCTTCAGTGAATAAGTCTGTATACAACTTCATGGGTAAACTTTCGGCTTCAACCAAAATCTGCTCAGCCTCTTGAGGAATCACCCCGCTGACCAATTCGGATTGACATAGCACCAAGTAACACCCTTTAGCCTGCTCAGAACCACACTGCATCTCGAGTATCGACATCATATGATTTTTTAAGCGTTGCTTTAACGGGACCCCTTGTTCAAATAATACGTCCATATGGGACTTCATTTTTGTCTCAAGATAGCGCTGAGTCGTTTTGACAAACAAAGATTCTTTATTGCCAAAAGCGCGGTACATACTCGGTTTACTGATGTCCATACTTTGAGTCAAATCCATTAGCGATGTACCGATGTAACCTTTCTGCCAAAACACATGCATGGCAGCATCCAAGGCTACTTCAGAATCAAACTCTCGTTTACGACCACTTGCCATATTGTTCACCAGTAAAGTACTCAAAGTTAAATTATACCATTCGGTATACAAAAATAAAGTCATGGATAACGACTTTGCTGAATATACAAGATAGTGGTGCCGATTTGATTGTGTGGCAGAGAGTAAGTGTCTGGATAAGTGTTTAGTAAAGCTATTTCCGTTTGTATTTACTTAATGAGTTCGAACAGAAAATGTGTGAAGTTTGATGTGACAATCACTAAACACATAAAATACAAACCACTAAAAAAATAGGCAATATTGTTTGCTGTTGGTTGCATTTGCTTTGTTTTATGGGACTGAGAAGTATAGCTATCGGTGCCAGAGATATTCGATAGAAACTCTCTAAGTTCATTAGACATATTATTAAAGATGTCAGGAGGTATCTGAGTTTGCTGATGGCCGTGTTGTAAACGAATGCCCTCTATAGCGCACACGTGTATGACACTTTGTAAGTCGCTAATTAATTGGCTCCTGGCTGTTGCAGGCCAAAATAAGCAACTTATTTGTAGCAGTTTTACCTTGAGATTTTCAAACTGTTTAGCTTTTGCATATTCATAACCTAACAATAGTTGTGCGTCATCATTTTTTAGCGAGCGGGTTATGGCAGAAGATAACAATAATTTAGGAATAAACAGCCCAACATTGATCAAGGTTGGCTGGGGTATTTCGACAATGGTAGCCTGAGCCCAATATGGGTTATTAGCGTCCTGATTGGGTGTGAGTCGAAGTAAACTATCGATGCGCTCTTGCAATCTGTTTTGGTGAATTTTGATAAAAACAGTACATACCCCAATAAACCCAATAACAAAAAAAGCAAACAGTAAATTCAGCAAAGCGGGATCGATAACGGCGGGAATATGCGCGGCACAATTGCTGCTGTGACAGTGCTCAAAAACAAACGGCAAACTCGGCGAGTGGGACAACGACAACCAAACACTCACAACTAGCGTAGCCAATACGGCACAAAACCCATGAAAAAATAAGTAGCCACTTTTTAAGGGATAGGGCTGGATGTATCGGCGATGCGCTAAAAATATTCCAGAGGTAATTAACGAGCTCACTAAAAAAATACAGCATGCAATGGCGAACAAGGACGCAAATTGCATAAACGAAGCGAAGATTGTCTCAATCGTCATTGCTATTACTTGTATGAACTAAGTTGAGTTCGTTACCAAGAGTGTGTAACAGATCTCGGTGACCCTTATTGTTTTTGGATTTTAGAAAAGTAAAAATACCCGACATAATTGCGCTGTCGTCCCCTTCTCCTAAGGCGTCACTAATTTCAGTTATTAAACTACTGATCACTTCTTGTTTTGAATAGGCTGCTTTGTAAATAAAAGCCTTTCCTTGTTTATTGCGACTCAGCAAGTTCTTTTTCCAAAGCCTTTCTATGGTGCTTTGAATCGTATTAATACTGATAACATCCTGTGGTGTTTCAGATTGGTCCTTCAAAATTTTGTGAATATCTGTGGCACTTAAAGTAGTGGCTTCGCTACGCCAAAACAATCTCAAGGTGTCTATTTCGCGCTGGCCTAGCACAGGGGCAGTTAACGGCGCTTTTGATGTGGGCATATTTTTATTATTCATATTTTTCACCGAGGCCTTATCGGTTTTTAAACTGCATGGTTAACTAGCCCTAAATGTAGCTTGTAGAAGCAATGCGGGATAAAAAAGGCAAATAAATGAAAAACACAAATCTGGTTCCTTTTAAGTTAAATAAGCCATATGTTGCTGTGATCTATAGTGTTTTGTGTGGCTTAGGTTCGTTTCCAGTGTTAGCTCAACAAACTGAGCGGGACGGATCAACAGAAGCCGCCAGTATAGAAAAAATTGAGATTCAAGGCAAAGCCGCTAGCCTGATTGGTGAAGCGATTTCTGCTTCTGAAGGCATAATAGGGCAACAAGAAATCCTAAATAGGCCGATGTTACGCAGCGGCGAAATTTTAGAACTAGTGCCCGGTATGGTGGTGACACAACACAGCGGAACAGGCAAAGCCAACCAATATTTTTTACGGGGTTTTAACCTTGACCACGGAACTGATTTTGCGACAGCAATCGACAATATGCCTATCAACATGCGTACTCATGGGCATGGCCAAGGCTACACCGATTTAAATTTTATCATCCCAGAAACGATTAATACCATCACCTTTAAGAAAGGTGCTTATTATGGCCAAGTCGGTGATTTTAGTGGCGCCGGTGCAGCAGATTTTCATACTGTTAATCAACGGCAAACTACGCAACTTGCCACTACCTTGGGTGAAGACAATTTCCAAAGATATTTATTGGCTGGTGGGCTAGCTATGGACGACGACCATCTAAATTACGCGATTGAATATAATCGTTATGATGGCCCCTGGACAGACATTGAAGAAGACCTTAGCAAAACCAATGTGTTTTTAAGCTACAACACTAAGCTTAATAATGGCGACCTAAAACTGACTTTTATGGGGTACGACAACTCATGGAACAGTGCCGATCAAATTCCGCATCGGGCCGTAACCGCTGGCATTATAGATGAACTAGGCTCCCTCGATACTAGTTTAGGGGGCAACAGTAGTCGCTATAGCATCAATGCTGCATGGAAAAACCAGAACCTTCAGGCTTCCGCTTATCTTATTGATTATGATTTAAATCTTTGGTCAAACTTTACCTACTTTTTAGATAACCCCACAACAGGGGATCAATTTGAACAAGTCGACAGGCGGCAAATTTACGGCGGCCATATAAGTTATACCAGCTTTGCAAACTGGCGAGGAAAGCCTATTTCCAATGAATTTGGTGCGCAAGCACGTATCGACGATATTGACGAGGTAGGCTTATTTCAAACCCAACAAAGGCAACGACTAGGTGCAATCAGAAATGATGCGGTGACTGAAAGCAGCCTAGGGTTTTATTGGCAAAACAATATTATTTGGAATGATTCCATTAAAACAATTGTAAGTGCGCGCTACGATTTCTTTGATTTTGATGTGCGCAGTAATATCGATACCAATATCAATGATGTCGACTTAAGCACAAACAAAGGAACCGAAGATGCCGGAAATGTGGCGTTAAAAGCCAATGTTATTTACACTTTTAGTGAAAACTGGGAAGGGTACCTGTCTGCAGGGCAAGGGTTTCACTCTAATGACGCTAGAGGCACCATAGTGCAGCTTGACCCTAATTCTGGAGAGTCTATTGCGCCAGTCGATCCTATTGTTGATTCCATTGGTTACGAACTAGGACTGCGTGGCAATTTATCCCAACGGATAAATGTTTCAATGTCTATTTGGCAGCTTAAATTAGACAGTGAACTACTCTTTGTTGGTGACGCTGGAAATACCGAGCCCAGTGACGCTTCGACACGCTCCGGCGTTGAGTTAACTGGTTATTACAGTATTGCTGACGCATTTAGCTTTGATTTTGAATACGCCTATACCCACGCAGAGTTTGATGAACTACCTAAAAACGCTAATCACATACCAGGAGCGCTAGAACACGTACTGCAAACAGGGTTAAGTTATCAACCACAACATGGATGGTTTGCCGCAGCAAGGTTACGTTATTTCTCTGACCGCCCCTTAGTTGAAGACGGCAGTATGACATCTGACGATTCGAAAATAGTGAACCTAAATGTTGGTTACAAGTTCTCGCAACTCACCTTAAAGTTAGATGTATTGAACGCCCTTGATAGTAATGATCACGATATTGATTATTACTACGCCAGCCGCTTTGCCAACGAACCAGTTGATAGCGCTACCGAAGACTTGCACTATCACGTACTTGAACCAAGAACCGTGCGTTTGTCTGCCGTTTATAGGTTTTAGTTGGTAGGCAATAGATGGCAAAAGCTCACTTTTGTAAATAAAAGTAAGAGTGCCTTTCGGCACTCTTTACTGTTTTTATATACAGATTTGGTTCTCTGTCCGTATATATGCAAGATCTTGTGCAACTGCGGCATTTCTGCAACTAATGTAATTGAGTATGTGTAAAAAACCTTTACGTTGTAATAACTTGCCTGGTGTGATTAGAATAAGTGAAATTTTATATACGGAAACTAGCCGTGTTTAAACACGGGTGTTTGCGTGTTATTAATAGTGGTAGCGAAGTTGCGCTATTAGGATTGCATCTTCCTGATATTTATAAACGAGCCTATGTTCATCATTGATTCTGCGAGACCAATAACCTGAAAGGGCATGTTTTAAAGGTTCTGGCTTACCAAGTCCTTCGTAAGGTTCACGCTGAATATCTTTTATTAATGTATTAATCCGCTTTAAGATCTTTTTATCCGTAGTTTGCCAATACAGATATTGTTCCCATGCTTTCGTTGAGAAGGTTAACTTCATTCAAGCAATTCTCTTGGGGTTCCATTCCCAGCCTCTAACTCAGCGATCGATTCTATTAAGGCTCTCGCGTTCGCGGGTGATCTGAGTAGGTAGGTTGTTTCTTGCATTGCTTCATAATCATCTAATGACATCATCACAACAGGGCTTTCGCTCTTTCGTGTAATTATTACTGGAGCATGGTCATCGCATACTTTTTCCATCGTTTTCGCTAGATTTGCTCGTGCAGCTGTATAACTCATTGCTTCCATTTTTCTGTGCCTGTACTTTATTCTGTACAACAAAGTATAATTAAACATAACAAACAAATCAACAAGGACTGTAAATGTTTGGCTCGCCTTACTTCGTTCGTTAGTATAGTCAAATATTTTTAGCCTCTTATTTGGGTGTTGGTATGACTCCCCACGTCAAGTAAAACGTAACAACCTTGCCTGATCTTGTAAGCCTATTTAGTTGTCTCAAATAAATTGAGTTAACGCATCGAGTGAAGCAAGTAAATTCGTCGGTTGTCTTGCTGATATTCGTGGATTATTCACCTTCGATGAACAGCGCCTACCTTACTTATTCCGTCCCGCGTCGGTCACCGATGACACCTGTCTTCAGTCTATGTTCGTGGTTCAATAATGAATAAACACTATTGCCATCCTAACGCCCTCGGTGATTGTGCCACAGCCGATGCTTGACCCAATGCATTAACTCAAACTCTTCTCTCATGCAGGCACCCTTGATAAACGTAGTTTTGGGTTGACCTGCGGCAATACGATTTCT
>NZ_JBDVXF010000002.1:0-106154 GCF_039964565.1 Paraglaciecola sp. | reverse complement strand
AACATTCATAGTGTTTGGTGATCAATTCTATCGCCAAACAAAAATAATCACGGAAAACACTATGAATGTAAGACAACTTTTATCAAAGTACTTGGTCAATGTCACACCAAACATGCACAAAACTCGTCGATTGAGTTTATTCACCCATTTTCTGATGGTAACGGCCGTATGGGGCGGCTTTGGCAAACATTAATTTTATCCAAGTGGCATGATGTCTTTGTTAATATTCCTGTGGAAAGTTTAGTACATCAATATCAAGATGATTATTATGCTGCTATTCGCCAAAGTACAAAACTGACTGATTCATCGCCTTTTATCGAATTTATGTTACGCATGATTCTTAATGCGATAGAAACAAGTTCCCGCCAAAATTAAGGTTTAAAAGAAGGTTTAAATTTGTCGTCAGTAGACAAAGCAATCTTAGCGGTGATAGCTCAAGATGTATTTATTACTAATATTGCGATATCTGAAAAGTTAACTAAATCAATCAGCACAATTGAGCGGCATATTAAAATGCTAAAAGAAAGTCATCTGTTACAACGGGTTGGCTCAAAAAAGACGGGGCATTGGAAGATTATTAAGTAATCAGGTTTTGTTTCTGGCTATGCCTTTTATGCTCTGGCGAGCACTGCCATCCATGGCTTTTTTCACACAGCATCCTTGCTGTACGACTTACTTTTTGCCTACAGCAGCAAAAAGTAAGCAAAAAGTGCCGCTCGAGGGCAATGCTCTTCATCCACTTATCTACTCATTTTTGCAGGTCGTAATAATTCGTTCCCGACGAGCTATTACTCAATCGCCTGTCCTTGGCGATTGACCTACAAAAATGAGTAGATAAGTGGCGAGCTTTGAGTCGAGGGTAGGTCAAGAGCATCGGCTTTGCCGACTAAAAGGTTGCTTTGCAATTAATTATCGTGGATGTCCTGTTAGTGTCTTCTTACTGTTAGTGTCTTCTGGAGACCGCATTAAAATAAGAAAATGGCGCCAAGTTTAAGCTGTTGTAAATCAAAAATCATAGGACGACTATTGAGATTGAATCGGTGCCTGTATTTGAACCACATTTTCTAAGATGAATTGATCTACTTTATCAACAACTCGATTAAACCAGGGATGAAACAACCAGAAACTATGCGGAGCCGGTGCAAAATTAACCATCTCATGGGCAATACCCAATTGACTGAGTTTCGCAAACACCAACTCATGGCCGGCCGCAAAACGCATTTGGCCACTACTTAAAAACAGCAATGGCGGTGATGTTTGATTAATGCGTAATGCCGTAGACACCGCTTTCCAACGCTCGGTTTGTTGGGCAAAATTGCCGCCCAACCACTTACCCATGGCGCTGTTGGCATTGCCGTTTTTATCTTCATGTTTCAGCCCGTCCCCTTGGCTGACATCCAGCACTCCATCAATATCTATAGCCGCCTTTACTTGCGTGGAAACAGTAATGGATTTATCGGCATGGAACAACGGCTCATCAGCACTGTTTGCCAACAGTGCTGCCATATGGCCGCCAGACGAACCGCCAAGTAACACCAGCTTATCAGGATTGATGTTTAAGGAAACGGATTGTTGCTTCAGCCAAACGATGGCGGCGTTGATATCTCGCAATCCTGCCGGATATTGTGCCTCCGGGGCTAAACGGTATTCCACGGTAACCGCCAAATACCCTCGCTGCGCCATTGCTGAAGCCAGAGGATAAAACAGCGATTTATTACCAGAATTCCAACCGCCACCATGGATCATCACAATAGTCGCTAAGGGTTGTTGCCCCTGCTCTAAAGTAGGGTGAAACAGATCAGCATGCAATTCACGGCCATTAATATTGGCATACACGCGGTCGAACCGAATCTTGCCGGCCGGCTGAACATCCACCAGACGGATATGTGGATATTGTTTATGATATTTGGCGTAGGCTGAGGTGACGGTGTAACTATCGTCCACCTCATAACCATGCACTATTGGGCTTAAACAACTTAGGCAAAACCACGCCATAAGCGGTATTTTCAAGTTCAACAATGGGTTATCCCCCTAGCCGCGTAAATTTCATTAATCCAATTCATTAAAACGAATGTAATCGACATCCATATATTGGTTTTTCTGCGGTTTCTCAGCGACGCTAAAGAAGCCAATTTTGGCGCCTACCCAACGTCCTCTGACCGCCTGAAAGTGCTCACCAATAATAGTAAATTGCTGACTGGCATCGGTTCGATAACTGAATACCGCACTGGCACCGGGTTGCATCATCATCCGCAGTTCAACCGATTGACCATCGAATTCTTTTTGTTCTAATACCGACTCATCACAGCCTTTACGGGCGCCATTACAATGAACAAATACAATATTTGCCTTACCGGTAATTTTATCTGGCTGTACGCCTATCCACGCGTAATCTTCGCCAAATAACACCAAACCACTTTGCGCCTTTAGTGCCTCCTGGCTCAGAGTAATTTTACTGACGACGGCAAACTGATCAGCAGGGATTTTTTGCATGATAAGTGAAGGTGTCATCCATAAATTATCTCCGGTGGTTTTGATTTTCGGCTGGGTAAATAAACGTAGCTGTCCAGGGGGGGCGGTCAACGAATACCAGCTGTCCTGATAATTTGCATTCCACTGCCAGGTTAAACCAAGTGAAGTTTGTGCAAATTCATCATTCACCACTAATGGGGTGATGGCTTGTTTACCAGCCGCCTTGGGCTTTTTGAACTGCTGTACCGGTTGACCAATACCATCACCGTCTTTATCGATACCGATTACCGGCCAGTCATTGATCCATTGCATCGGTTGCAGATGCACAATACGTCCATAGGCTTTCTTGGCTTGAAAATGCAAAAACCAGTCTTCACCAAACTCCGTATGCACCCATGTGCCTTGATGTGGGCCGTTGGTGACTGAATTGCCTTGAGCCATCACTATTTTGGCCTCATAAGGACCTTCAATATTTTTAGCGCGATAAACGGATTGCCAGCCTAAATCCACCCCACCGGCAGGTGCAAAGATATAGTAATAGCCATTACGCTGATAAAACTTTGGCCCTTCGATTGTACGGTAGCCTTTTAATTTACTGCCATCGACAATATGAACATACTTGTCGCTTACCCAAGACGTGTCAGCGGCCATTTCCCGCAAACTCAGTACGTTGTTAAAACCCGCACGACTTTTAGCCCAACCGTGAAGTAAATAGGATTTTCCATCGGCATCCCATAAAGGAGTTGGATCGATAATACCTTTACCGGCAAGGATTAATTTAGGCTCTGACCATGCTTTGGCAGGATCAGTAGCAGTGGTAACGTAAATACCAAAATCAGGATCAGGGTAAAAGATCCAGAACTTGCCATCATGAAAACGAATATTCGGTGCCCAAACACCTTCGCCATGGCGAGGTGTTGCAAAGTGATCAAGGGGAACCTGCTGCGGCAACGCATAATTGATCAGTTGCCAGTTAACCAAATCTGTTGAATGTAAAATAGGTAAACCCGGTGCTGAGTTAAAGCTCGATGATGTCATGTAATAATGGCCATTCACGGCCACCACATCCAAGTCGGAATAATCGGCATGTAACACTGGGTTTTTATAAAAACCATTACCTAAATCGGCTTGCCAGATCCCCCCATTTTCTGCGGCATGGGCAGTGCTGACATTAACCAATATCATCAGAGCCAATAAGACTTTGGAAAAAATTGAAGTGTGACGAAATAATCTTAATAGCATTTGCATAATCAACTCTCTGTGCCTATCGCTGTAATTCTAAACTGGCCAAAATAAACGGCCCGACTGCTTTGGGATCATTAGAGCGAATGGTTTCACTCATGTAGTATTCAAAGCTAGCATCCCGATAAGGTTTACCGCCCAATCCAGCCACAGCACACACCCGTGTGATATGAATCTGATTGTTGACCTTATCGTGATAAATAAAGTTATCCAGTAAACCCTGATAGGCTTTTTCTGCCTGCGCTTGATAACGAGCGGGTAAATGACCTTTATTAACGGCTCGGGCCAGAACATAGGTCATCATCGCACTACCAGATGACTCCAGATAATTGCCGCCAACATCGCCCTTATCCGGCACCTGATACCAGACTCCGCTGCGGTGTTGCAATTTCAGCATGTTATCCAGCAGATTTTGCAAACGTCCTTTTAGCCATCCATGCTGAGCGTGTGTTTTAGGAAGCCAATCTAATACATCAACCATGGCCATCGCGTACCAGCCAATGGAACGCCCCCAGTGATGAGGTGACTGACCATTTTGTTTGTTAGCCCAATATTGTTTTTTGGTTTCATCCCAACCGTGAATAGGTAAACCGGTGTCGTCGCGATACAGGTATTTTTCCACAAGCTGAAATTGTTCAACCACATCATCTAAGTCCGCTTGAGTTCCAAAACGCACTGCATATTCAGCATAAAAAGGCGTCCCCATGTACAAGCCATCAAGCCACATTTGTGAGGTATAACGTTTCTTATGCCAAAAACCGCCTTCGCTGGTACGAGGATGATCTTTAAGTTGCGAGCGCAACAAATCTAAGGCTTTACGGTATTTGTCGTTTTGGGTTTTATCCCACATAAAAAACAACAGCTTACCGGGGTTGATCATATCGATATTGTATTTGCTGATGTCGTAGGTTTTGATGCTACCGTCGTCCTTCACCAAAGTGTCGACATACTCCTGAATATAATTAAAGTAACGTTCATCATCAGTGGCTTGATATAAACGCCAAAACGCCATTAACTCTAAGCCATGGGTATAACTCCAGCGCGGTGTATCACGCCAATCAAGAGTATATGCCTGAGGATTGCGCAACATTTCTGAATCAGCCATTCTTACCGACCACAGTTCATCGCTTCCCTTTGCTAGCAGTGACGAACTCGCAAATACACACAGTAAAACAGCAAAGCGAATACAGCGCTGCAAACTAAAAAACTTAACACTAAACAGAAAACTCTTAAGCATTCTTTACCCTTTAAACTAATTATTTACCCCAAATTAACAATAACGTTACCTCGATTGTGCCACCGGTGGCAACGATCTTGTTATAAAAATTGCGTTAATTTTAAATTTAGTAACTTAATATGCATAAGACCATAAAATAAATATGGTTATTAGTGATTTACAGTAACTCCACAGAATATAAAAAGGCCACTTACCGTGACCTTTTCTAGCAAACAAAAAATCTTTTATTTTACTATTCGGTAAAAATTTCTATTTCATCAATTTCAATAAAGTTATTATCACTGTAATTTGATACCACATTGAAACGAATATGAGTGACGTCAATCGGTGTCGTCAGCGTAAAAATTTGATCGGTGGCATCCAGCATTTGGAAAGCTTCGTGATTGTCACAAGTTTCACCATCGGTCGACACCTGTACAATAAGATTATGTGCCCCCGCCCTAGCGATTGTGATTTTTAAACTATCGGGTCAGAACCTGAGGGATCCCCACGAAATTAGAATTATTGGACACCAGCTGACAAGGCTATTCGCCGAACTTTGTGCATATTTGGGCTCACAAGTGACAGAGTATTGTTCAATATGGTGTTTACATTCATGGCGTTAATGCTTTGTGAGTTTTGGTGAATGATCGGATCACCAAATGTCATGAATGTTCCTTAAAATATTAAATTATCTTATTGTTTTTTCAAGGTTATTTGTGGGGATACCTCAGGTTCTGCCCCCGATATTTTGCGAGCGGCGTCCGCTTGGCGATTGACCTACAAAAATGAGTAGATAACTGGCGAGCTTTGAGCCGAGGGCAGGGAAAGAGAACCGGCTTTGCCGATCAAGAAATTACAATATGTCTCTGTAATTCATTTATTCACAGGATAAAAGCTTGAAATCTTCACGTTCAAATAGGGCGTCATAAGATGTTTTTAAGTACAAAGACTGAGCAATCGACTCGTTGACTAGCTCTTTCAATGAGGCGTAATGTTCAATTGGCTTTTTAAGGTACTCACTTGAACTATTAAAAAGATTATCATTGAGTCTGGCTATAACAGGTTGATAACTATCCTTTTGGTAGTGAAAAAGAGCGCCTATCTCCGTTGCTAATTCAAAATTTGCATGCAACAAATACCCCGACTCTCCTGCCAGAGTCCAGGCGGAGTAACGTAGTGATTTCTGAAAATGCATATCTTTAAGTCCTGAGACTGATGCAGAGTTTGCTGCACCAGAACCAAGAGTCTTAAGTGCACCATTGATTATTGCTAACATTCCATTTTGCCTGGGAAGATGGTCACCTTCTAGCAGTATTCTATTGAATTCAAGTTCAGATTTTACATTGCACAAGGCAATCATCATTCGCTCTTCAATATCATTCATTTCATCCCAATCTTGTAAAGCAAACGCTAGGATGATACTTAATCCAATGAAGCCAGACTCGGCAAAAACTGCTCGCCATTTGACTTGTTTGTCTGGTCTTTTTTTGTTCGTTAAACGCAGCATGATCGACTCGTTTGATTTTTTACCTCAGGTTTTACACGAGCGTATAATAGATCACAGGGAAAATCCCGCTAAGATCTGTTTTTAACACTCAAAATCATCAAAAATACCAAAACACCAAAACACCAAAACACCCATTGAGAGTATTTTCATATGGCACATCATATTTAGATAAATTGCGATGCGTGTCTTGTTAAATTGTTTTACGCTCTTCGCCTATTAAGCATATGCTTCGCATACTGACATCCCGCGCGGCGTCCGCATGCCGATTGACCTACAAAAATGAGCAGATAAGTGGCGAGCTTTGAGTCGAGGGTAGGGCAAGAGCGTTGGCTTTGCCGCTCTAATCAATAGGGGCAGAGATGTTGATTTTAACATTTAGCCATCTAGACTTACGATATTCTTTATTTTAGGATGCGATGATGGCTAGGTCACCTAGATAGAATTTAGCGGGTATACCTCAACATGTTGTTCTGACCCTATCGTTGCTGTTAACTTCAGTACTGCGGCTGTAAACTATTGTTCAGCTGTAATTAAAGTCGTTATCTTGGTTAGGGCTTTAAAGCCTAACTTTTCGTATAAATTAATTCCCGCTTGTGAAGCCTGTAGGCTCATGGAGTCAATGCCATCAAGTTGTGCTTGATGGATTAAGTAATCCATTAAGGCCGCTGCCACGCCCATTTTTCTGTAGCTTGGCACTGTGCCAACTTGATGAACCCCTAAAGTGTCACCTGTGCAATAACTGATTGCAGTGCCTGCTATTTTATTATCAATAATGTATGCCAATACTCTGGCATTGGGATCCTCAAGTAAACCTTGTATTACCCTAGCGTCAATATCATAACCAAATGCTAAACCACATGCGCTAGCCCAATCTGATGCATCATCTTCATGCGTTAACGTTATGATCTGCTGTGGTGCCTGACTATTTGGCTTTTGTGTGATTGCTTCTTTGTCGATAGACAAATTCATTACCACTAGTTGGCCTTGAATTGAGAATTTAGATCCCTCTAAGACATGCTGTGCGGATACAGTACTAAACACTTTTCCTGCTGGTAAAGCAACATGGCTAGGTAAACTAAAGTCAGCACGCCATTGTTTGTTTGGCCAACTTGTATGCGTAAAGAGACCATCTTGTTCTTGGGTATTTAGCGCCTGCCAAAAAAGATTTAGATTGTTTAAGTTTTTACGTAGGATTTTTTTCATTGCATTGTTCATTCTTTACTCCTTGTTAATGAGTACGATGCCAGTAATGAGTAAGGCTGTGCCTAACAGTTTACTGGCGGATAAAGTTTTAATTGGGCTATCAAAAAAACCAAAATGACTGATGAACATAGCCACTAAAATTTGACCTGTTAAGGCGTAAGTCATCATGTTTCCCACGCCCATTTTGGGGATTAAAAAATAAAAGCTCCCCACCCCAATAACACTCAATATGCACGAACCCCATAAGTACCAAGGCACTCGTTGCAGACGCTCATTAAGTGATAAAACAAGCTCTGTTTGCTCTACTGGCACTTGTCTGTAAACGGTATATAAGAGTGTGATAGAGGCCACCAAAATAAAGCTGGTGAAA
Source organism: Paraglaciecola sp. (assembly GCF_039964565.1). GTDB lineage: Bacteria > Pseudomonadota > Gammaproteobacteria > Enterobacterales > Alteromonadaceae > Paraglaciecola. The sequence continues at coordinate 98,141 of NZ_JBDVXF010000002.1, read as the reverse complement.
AAAGCATAAGTAGTTGCCAATAGACTATTGCTAAATATTTGTCCAAGTTGAGCATTCATGGCTGCTTGTATCGCAATACAAGCACCAGCAAAAAAGGCTAAGAAAATAAAATTAATCATAGGTTTACTACAAGTTGATCTTGGCTAATGCGATGTTTAGTACGATGTGCTGCGAAGTCATTCTCTGCACGTATACCCACAGGGCATAAAACCGCTGCACTTAAATCTTTTTGGTTTAATTCAAGCACCTTGTTAATGCCATCTACTTCAAAACCAGTCATAGGGCATGCATCAACAAAACTGGCTGCAGCACTGGCGAGTAATATGCCTAGTGCGATATAAGTTTGTTGTTGTGCCCAATTATTTTGTTCGGCAGATGAACGGGATAATAAGTCAGCCTGAATTTGGATTTGATAATTCGATAACAGGTGAGTCGTTTTATTTTGAGTTTTTGCCAGTTGCTCAATAAAGCCGGCAATGTCTTGCTGGGTTACTTTTGTTTTATGGGCAAGTACTAATAAGTGCGAACATTTTGCTACTTTGTCTTGACCATAACTGTATGGTAAACATGCACGTTTTGTTTTTGGATTGCTAATCACAAGAAGTTTGTAAGGCTGTATACCATAGGCAGAAGGAGCTAAACGCACACTTTCAATTAAATGGTTTATTTGTTCTGGACTCAAGGTGTTGTGATCAAACTTATTAACTGCATAGCGCCAATTAAGGGCGTCATTGAGTGGCATATTTTGTGGCATGGTGTATTCCGAATGAGTAATGATGTTTGCAGTTTACTCAAAGGTACTAAGTCACTCCTTTACATATGTTGATAGTTCTTATTATTTATTTCCTTTTTATTTTCCGCTTGTTTGATTTCTTTTTTTATACGGCTCAGTTGGGTAGGGGTTATGCCTAAATAGCTGGCAATATGATACTGAGTCAAACGTGGCAATATGTGTTGATACTTATCTAAAAACGTAACAAATCGGGCTTTCGCCTCGTGTTGTAGATAACCAATTTCTTTAGGCTCTTTTTCTAACAACCAATGAGTTTCAAGGTAATTAATTTGAAACTTCATTAAGTCCATATTATTCATTAACGCAAGGCGAAACTTTGCATGATTTATTTCTATTATTTCGCACGGCTCTAATGCTTGTATCTCTAATTCGCTGGGTTGATTATTAAGTAGGGCACTCATACAGCCGGGAAAACGCCCTTCAGAAAAAAAGTTCTTATTGTATTCGTTACCATGTTCGTCAATGATATAAGCGCGCATAAGCCCTTGGTGAATAAATGCCAAACTTATTGGTTTTTCACCTATTGCATAGAGAATTTGACCTTTATCTAAATGTTTAACAGTGCAACAAGCAACATAGGTTTGCCATGTATCTTCAGGTAAAACGTGATATCGATTGACTGTTTGTTGAAGGTGATAAAATGCGCTAATCATTAAATGACTTGTCGAATTGATTAATGGCATATTTATATCATTTTTACCGATGTTTTATAAGAATAGAAACTGCGGCAATGAATCATGGGGTGAATCAATGGGGTCACCCATTAGGGGATCCCTCAGTCTCAGACCCTATCGATTCCACAATTCTGATTGTTGTTCTTCAAATTGCCCAGACTTTGTTAGACAGATTTTCGTTTGAATTCTTCTAATTTTTGTTCAGTCAACGCTGAGAGGTATTCAAACCGTAGCTTAAAAACATTGATTGAGAAAATGCGGCAATAGTTAACAAGCCAGTCCAATATACTAAGCCTAAAGCCCAGCCTGAATGTTGGATACAGATAAGGGCTGCCAACATTAAACCTAGGTGGCCTGTTGTTGTTAATAACTTCATTTGTATTTTAGAGAGCCTGTAGCGTGGTTTGTTAATGCTAGTAAAAATTTGTTTAGCATGTTTTTGCATAGTAAGGCTTAAAGCAAAAAAACCAATAAACGTTAGTATGAAGCTTATTATAATCATGAGTTTATATTTTCAAGGCGGGTTTAATCGCCGAGTTTTTAGTTGGTGATAAAGCTTGGGCTTGCTGACGATGCATTTTGAATGCGGCTATGGCAAACAGCGTACCCAGTACTATCATGGTTAAATCAAATCCCGCCATGATCCAGTCTCCTTGAACAAAGCTTATGCCTAAGTGTTGGGATGTGGTCAATAGATTTAATAGGGGTAAGCACAAATACATCAATGCGGCGAGGGCAAGTTGTTCAGCCCATACTTTGGATAAGGGGCGTTTTTTGGCAAAAAGGAAGGAGTAGACGGGCATGATAGCCCACACAATAAATAGTGTGTTTATTTCCCAATTCTCTCTTCCTACTAGATGAATTGGAATTAAACGGTTTGCCCAAAAATAAGCCGCAATAGCGATAGGTAGGCCAACAATAGTCCCCACATTTAAGTGCTCAACTAAGACTAGGCCTTTACTGACTTGCCCTGATTTTTGCGCTTTTTTACGTCGTTTACTCGCCCACAGGATCATGCCAGTAGCGATCATTCCTGCACCCGCTAACCCGCTGAGAAAATATATCCAACGTAAAATGGTTGGGGCAAATAAACCTTCGTGTAGATTGAGCAGTGCATCATATAGTGACACGAATGCACTGCCACTTTCACTTTGGTCATTTTTACTGTTCGGTGTGCTTAATAATTCACCGCTAACACCTTGGTAAACCAAAGTGTTAGCTCGGCTTAAACCGTCAAACCCTCGTGGAGCCACTTCAACTTGAGCATGGGTATCATTTTGATTTTGTATGCGAATATACCTAACTTGTGATTGGTTAAAGTGTTGTTGTGCACTTACTAAAACGGTTGATAGGTCAATACTTTGTGCATAGACACCAGAGGCCTCTTGTTGTGTTGTAAGTGGGAATGCACTGTCAAAAAATGCATCATCGTCATCACCATATGATGCAGTTAAAATGCCTGGCATGGTGGTAAACATTAAAAATATTAGGCCGCTGTAGGTAATCATTAAGTGAAAAGGTAACGGCAGTACGCTCATCAAATTATGCATATCTAGCCACGAGCGTTGTTGTTTGTTTGGTTGAAAGGTAAAAAAATCTTTAAATATTCTAATATGAATGACAATGCCAGTAATTAGAGCAATAAACATAAACATGGCACATAAACTTGTGATCCAATAGGCAACTATTCTTGGCATATAGTGCAAGGCGTAGTGCATGCGATAGAGCAATGTTCCGCCTCCGGTTTTACGCACAACCACTGGCTCACCGGTTTGTGGATTGAGGATTTCTCTGCCTCGCTCGCCCTTTTCCCCGGTTATTTTGTTACTAGGATTTTCCCAGTTAATACGTAAAAAAGAATACCGGTCTACTGGGAAGTTAACAGACGAATAGATAGCGTCAGGGGCAACCAAATCTAAGCGTTGTTTAGCCAGGCTTAATAAATGAACTTGGTCGGAAGTATTACTTGCATAAGGGGCTTCTGGTTGCATCCAGCGGTCAATCTCGTAACTGAAATAGCCGACGGTCCCTGTGATGAACATGAAAAACAGCACCCAGCCAAGGACTAATCCTGACCAAGTGTGTAGCCAACGCATGGATTCACGAAACATGTCTTTCATGGCTCTATTACTCCAGTAAACCTTGTGGAATTAAAAACCACAGAAATGCGGCACTTATTATTATGGGGACCAATAAGCCCAGCCACGCTTTGCGTGCTGTCTTGGCGTAAAATACCCACATTATCGCAAAGGCATAAAATAAATAACTGGCTAACATTCCACTCAATACAGCATTGTACTGAGGACCAGGTAATAAATAAGACAAGATAATTACTGTAGTATTAGCAAATACATACCCGCCCACTATGGCCGCTATGATTCGGGATAAAAGAGGGAGCGCGGGATGTTTCATAAACCCGCTTACTGTCCTTAAAGCTACATTCATAATGATATTAATTACTCATTAACAAACGTTAAACTAGTGATATACATGAGGCTCGCGACTTTTATACCGGAGTGCATAGCGTTGGTTTCAATGGTGTGTTCACTAGACAGTAAAAATTGTCCTTTTTCAGTTAAAGGCACACTAATTTGGCCTTTTTCATCCGTTATCAGTTCGACTTCTTTGTTACTCGGTGTAACGAGCATAATATGTTGACCTGTAAGCGGTTTACCTTTAAACATTGCTGTAAAAACATGACCGTTTTGGGTAACAGGTACTAATTCATATGTGAGTTTAGCACTGGTCTCTGAACGTCCTGTTCGTGCTTGAAAAATTGCGCCTTTCAATTTTTCATCTTTCCAGAACTCCCACCATGACACACTCTCAACGCTCCAAGGTAACCATACCTTGTCAGTAAACAAACGCACGTCACCTTCGCCAGTCACATTTGCTTCCCAGTGGTCATTATTTTGTGTCAATGTCGCAACATCATTACGATTATCAGTAAAAACTTGTGCGTCTTTTAAGTTAGCTATTTTATCGCCACTATCTGGTTGTCCTGGTTCGCCTAAATACACACGAGCGGTGCCTGTCTGATCACGCTCTAACCAGACTTCATGTGCGTTTGCCGAAAAGCTGCATAAAACGATGAATATGCCAATGAGTGATTTTTGAAACATGGTAAATCTCCTTAGTTTGATTGATAGTACGTAAAGTATTGTGAATATCACTAAATTCAAATGCCCCTAATAATGATTATCATTACCTTTAAATTGCATAGCTAAACTTAGCGAAAAGTGAACGTTCGGTACGAATAAAATCCTGCTGGTCATCAGCAAACCCGTTGTCTGAATAGCCTAAATAGAAAAGTGTTTGCGGGTTCAATTTGTAAGAAAATAACAATTGTGTGGCGAGAGATTGATCACCAGAACTGGAATATTCGCCTGGCCTATATAAAGATAAATCTCTATTTATATCAGTATCTTGTAAAATAAACTGTAATTGACTTTGACGGTTAAATTGCCATATCAATTTTGTGGCAAGCACATTTGTTTTGTAGAGTTGCTTTCTGTTAACGTCTAAATGGGTGTATTCATATTCAACTTCAAATTGTAAGTATTGATTAATTTGCCAATAGACTGCATTCGAAATTTTAAAAAGTTGACCGAGTTGCTCATTGGTGAAATCAATCTGATCTCCAAAACGTATAAACGAGGATAAGGTGAGCTCGGCTAATGGCGTAAACTCGCCCCAAAACGTCATTTGGTTTTCTTGATAATAAACCCCTTGATATAAGCTGTTTCGATGGATAGCGCCAAGCTCTATCGTGGACTGCATATCCCCCTGCAGTTCTGCATATACCTCCCATTCGTCTTCTAATAAGGTACTATCATTATCCCAACTTTTATCCCAATCGCCAGAAATTGAGAACTGGTTCATAGCGATTGCTGATAACCAATTGTACTCATTAGCAAACCAGTGCTTACTGCCTCCTAATCCCACACTTTGAAAATCAACTCTTTCTTGAAAACCTAAATCAGCTCTGAAGCCCCCGGTAACTTTTTCTGCATCTGCAAAGAAGCTTAAATCCCGTGTACGGTGGTTGTAACTCAACACATAGGCTTGTCCCGATTGCGTCGCTTCTAAAGCATAATCTTGTTGAATTTGTAGTGGGTTGGTACTCTCGCTATGGGCTAGTTGATAATTAAAACTGCTGTTGTTACTTAACCAATATTCCCCATCTACCGAGATCACCTGATTGTTGTAACCTTCTGCTTCGCGATGAGTTATTAATGCCCCAATGTTACTTTGCTCTCCTATGTCAATACGATATCGGGCAATCGAGGCGGTACTGTGCAAATCACTCCTTGCTAAAACAGAGCCTTGATTACCGGGGATTAAAAAGTCAGTTCTATTATCATCTGTCACCATAAGTCCGTAGAGGTGGGCGTCAGTTTTACCGGTAAGTTTTAAACCATATTCAGGATCCGCAATATTACGTGTATGCACAAAGTTAAACATTGGTGTGGTGAAATAGTCAGCACCATCCAGAAAAAATGGGCGTTTTTCATCGTAATACAGCGCATAGGTGCTGTTGATATCAAGCTGTACCGCATCCGCTTCTACTTGAGAAAAATCCGGGTTGACAGTGGCATTTAGCACCATGCTTTGATTCACTCCCCAGCGTAAATCTAAACCTAGTTCATGCTCCACATCGCCTTGCTGCCATTCATCACTATAGGGCGGCGCTTTTGCATCAGCGCGCCCTAGCGTGAGTGTTGGGGTTAGTTGTAGGTTTTTAGCGGCTTTTATATCTTTAAATCCCACTAATGACTCATACTGACAAATCGTGCATTTACGCTCACGATCTCGCTGGTAATTGGCTATTTCTACGGAATTTTCTCTTGGGTAGCTGCGTTGTATGGCAATGTTCCAAATAAGTTCCTCAGTGGTATCAGGAAAACGCAGGGCATGAAAAGGAATACTCATTTCAATGCTATAACCCGCGCTATTTATTTGGCCAGCACTGTGCCAAATGGCATTCCAGGAATAATCTTCGGCGTCATCACTGTCATCACTTTCCTTTATAGTCATATCAGCCTGGGCGCCCAAGGGATTAACAAAAAAACCAAATCCAGTACGCTGATCGTTAAAAGTGTCAACAATAATGCCCACATTATCGTCTTTAAAAATATTGTCGTGATCGCGTAAGCTAGCACGAATGCGGTTGGGTTCAGGATCGAAGGCTTGTATGGCAATATGTAAATTTGTGCCGTCTTGATATAAGTAGGCGATTGTTTTCACCGGAGCTGGTGCGCCATGAATCGGCTCATTTTGATACTTTAATTCAATGATTGTGGCTTCTTGCCATACGGGCTCTTCTATAGCGCCGTCAATGATTGGAGGTTTCTTATGGTTATGGAGTGGGTAATTTTTTTTGATAAATGCGGCTGGTGTTGTAAGCATTACCTCTACAGGAAAAACTGAAAATGACATTGTTAATAAAGTGATGAGTTGTAACTTTAATACCACGTAGTTGCCTTTATTCCTTAAATTTTACCAATTAATATCGTGTTTAAAACGTATTGGTAGTAAGACAGTTCTCACTGGCAGAAACCCGACTCCTGAATTTATAGAATTTTTTTGATAGATGAAAAACGGCCAATAAATAAAGCTAATATGTGAAATACAATGCTGAAAAATATTAAAAAAGCATCATCGATAAAACAGCCCCCTTACCTTTCCTATAAGGGGGAGTTTGAGGTTTTTTGGTTAGAAATTATACTTCACCGAGGCTGTTATGTTACTCGGTTCGCCATAAGTGCCACTGTAAAATCCAGCGTAATATTTCTTATCAAAAATATTGTCAAAGTTGAGTTGTACCGTAAAGGCCTCAGATACGGTGTATTTAACCAATAAGTCTATAACCGTAAAGCTACCTTGTGTATAGCTTTGGTCAAAATTTGGACCGTCTTCTGTGGAATAAACATCGCTTTGCCAGCGCAAGCTACCGCCTATTGTGAGTTTATTTATTTCATAACTAGTGAATAGTTTAATGCTATCCGTGGCAATGTCAGTTAACAATGGTTCGCCGTCTTGGCCTTCGGGAGTCGCGCGGCTAATACCACCCACCACTTGCCAACCCGGAATTATCTCACCTGCCACTTCAATTTCAAAACCTTTCGAGGTCGTTCCATCTTCAGAACGGTAAACCCAATTCCCAGAAGGTGATGTAAGCCCTGGTAAGATAACCGCAAAGTTGTCTTGTTCGATGCGAAAAATACTGGCACTTACGCTGAGTAAACTATCGAAAACATCTGCTTTAATGCCCATTTCGTAGTTGTTTCCCTCAAGCGGGTCTAAACGGTTATCGTTTAAATCATAACGATTTTGAGGCTCAAAAATTTGTGTAAAGCTTGCATAAGCGGAGAGGTTGCCTGTAATGTCAAAAACTAATCCAAAATAGGGGGTTGTGACGTTTTTTTCATCGTTATCAGGGGTGTTGGTTACTATACCCTCTGCTGATTCAGTCCATTCTTGTTCACTCCAATCGGTGATGCGAGCACCAACCACAAAGGCAAGATTATCTAAGGGTTTGAAGCGTAATGCACCATAAGCGCTGTTTTGTATTATTTTTCCACCGTAAAAGCCCCCTGTAGGGCTAAAATCTGGTTGAATAACATCGCCCGTACTAAATAATTTATAGACATTGTCGAGTTGTAGTCGATAGTCCCCCCAGCACCACCAGGTACAATAATTGGGTCCTTCATCTTTGCTCGTGCTGTGGCTGATACCTAATACCAGTTCATGTTTGTTGCCTAAAAGTTCAAAGTCGCCGAACAATGATAGACCCACAAAATTCTGCTCTAAATCAGATGCCCATCGAGCAGCACCGTAAGCACTCCCATCTGACTCCCCGGTATCTCTGTCAAAGGTTCCCCAAAAGTAACCAAAAGCATCGTCATATTCTGGTTCTGCATGTTCTAAATCAAGGCTTACCCGCCAGTCATTATCAAAAGTATGTTGTATGTTAGAAAATACACTCAGACTGCTGTTGCTTAGGATGCTCCAGTTGGCGCCACTATTTGTTGAGCGGTCAAAGTTTGTGCGGCTACCGTCATTTGAGAAAAATAACGGCAGTCCACTGCGGGATGCGCCCGTGTTTTCAATAGACTGGTACTCAATGCCTGTTGTTAATAATGTCTGTTCAGTAAGGTCAAACTCTAATACCGCATAAAATGCCTCTTTATCCAATTCAGCCCGATCAATATGACTGCCACCTTGTTCTTTGGCTGTAGCTATACGTCCACGAATTGAGCCACTTTCATTGAGCTCCCCGCCTATGTCGAGTGTTAAACGGTGTTTCCCCCACGAGTCTGTTTGAGCTGATATATAGGCTTGAGGCTGGTCGGTTGGACGTTTGCGAATAAGGTTGATGCTTGCAGATGGACTACCCACACCATTCATTAAACCGGTCGCACCGCGCACAATTTCAATGCGGTCATATACCACCATATCAGCCGTGGTTACCTCAAACCCATAAATACCTGCTGGGCGGGGCACACCATTGATTTGGTAATTACTCACAGCTAAACCACGAGAATAGAAATAACTCCCATCACTGCCTAAAGGGGTACCGTCATAACTTAAGCCTACGCTCTGAGCAATCGCATCACTAATTTCGGTTAGATTTTGATCCTCCAAACGAAAATTTGTCATCACGGTTATGGCCTGCGGGGTTTTACGCAATGACATATTCAAACCTGTAGCACTGTTTGCGTCTCGGTTGGTGTAGGAGCCATAGACCACTATTTGTTCCAAGTCTTTATTTGATTGAACACCCATTGCTTGTGACGGCGATGATGCCTTCACTAAAGTTAAGGCTCTATTACCTGAACGCCCTACGCTTAATTGGGTATTTTCAATCAGTTTGTTAAGTGCCGCTTCAGCAGTATATCTGCCGATTAACGCAGTGTTTTTTTCATTTTTAATTAAATCACTGGGGACAATGATTTGGATACCGGTTTGAATCGACAGGGCAGTTATAGTATCGGCTAAATTCCCCGCGGGTAGTGTAAAATCGGTAGTGTCGGTTAACTGGGCATTGGATAGTTGTGAACTACTAGCGGCGATTACTGTTGTAAGCAGCCCTTGAGAAGCGAGTAAACTGGCTGTTACAGCAAATGAAACTCGACCAATAGTCCTTCTTTTATTACGCATTAAATGTGTTTCCTCGTTATTGTTTTAAATGGTATTAATTCTTATTATCATTTAAAACAATTGTCAGTAGAAAAAACCCGACGAGAAACGTAAATTATTTTGAGAAAGTCAATGTGCTTCAAAAAAGCAGAATTTAAGGATGCCCTGGAAAAGCCAGACCAAGTTGCAGTTGCTCGCGTTTATTACTGATAACGATTAAGTCAAGGCTGGCAATGAGTGTGCTTAATTGCTCATCTAATTGATTAATAAAAAAAGTGCCGGTAATTTTTTCATCGGCTCGATGGCCAAGATTGGCCTGAATGGCATAAGCAGTATAACGTTCTATTTCTGCCAGTACTTCTTCTAAAGGCGTATTATTAAAAACAAGTACGCCCCGGCGCCATGCAGTGGCAATACTTGCCTCGGTTATTTTTATGTCGCTTAAATCCCGCCCGGTGGATGTAATAGATTCATTGGCTTGTAGTACTGCTGTCTGTTTGGTTGATATAGCTAAAGATGATGAAGTTGAGGGGTGAATCTCAACTTTAACCCGGCCTTCGGTAATGGTGATTTGTGAGCCCGCTTCACCATCGCGTTTTACCGCAAAAGCAGTGCCTAATGCGGCAGCAGAGGTGTTGCCCGCCTTGACTATAAAAGGTCTGCTAGGATCTTTTGCCACCTCAAAAAAAGCTTCACCTTTAACAAGTTCAATATTGCGATGTGTCTTGTTAATGCTGACATTAATCACTGAATTGAAGTTAAGGTAAACGGTTGAACCATCATCTAAATAAATACTGTGTTGCTGATTTCTATAATTACTGAATTTTTCTTCGATTAATTTTTCGGCTGGTTTTGGGTGAATGGCCACAAGGGAGGGTGAGGTATTTTCGCTGGTAAAATACATCATTGAAAACACTAATATTAAGCTTGCTGCGATACCTGTTGGAAAGCGACTGTGCTGCCAGTACCTTGATAAGCGCGAGCGAGATAACCATTTATCTTGGTGGCTAATTGGATTTGATTCAAAGGGCATAACATGTTCATCGGCACTCTCTGCGGTGATGTTATCTATGTTTAATGTTGCCATTAATTGCCAAGTTTGTTCTGCATGCTCCCACGCTTTGCTGTGTTGTGGAGATTGAGTGCGCCACCTATTGATTTTGATTTGTTCACTTGCACTCGGAGATGTTGTAGCCAGTTTACTAATCAAATCCATTGCTTCGAGTTTAAGTTCTTTGTCTGATAAAGCAGCTGACATAATTTTAATCTCTCAAGTGTTCCATTATTTATGAGACAACTGTGTTGTAACAATACCAGACGGTGAATCGTAATCTATTACTTTGGCGTAACAGTGCCGTGTCGCCTTTGATAGGTTTTTTTCTACTGTAGTGATGTGCACATCAAGTTTAGCGGCAATATCAAACTGTTTCATGCCTTTTATTCGGGCCAGAATAAATATTTTTTGGGCCAGAGGCGATAATTCTTTTAGCGCTGATGCCATCACATGTAAACGCTGTTGATCTGCGTTTATCTGTTCGGGTGAATGGATATTGATTTGCTCTGTTGCATCGGTAGTGCTTGTTTCCCGTAATTTTTGTCGACGTTGCTCCGCCTGATAGTGATTAATCGCCGCGTTTGAAGCGGCTTTGTAAAGGTAGGCGCGGATATTCTCTATTTCAGCCTCTTTTTGTTGTGGTTTCATTAGGCGTATAAATAGCTCTTGAGTGATATCCGCTGCAGTATCTGGGCAAGCTAGCTTTTTAGTAAGGAATGCGGTTATTTCTCCTGCATATTTAGTAAATATGTCCCCTGTGGCTAAGTGATCCATAATGTCTATTTTTCACCGTAAATTATTGACACCATTTAATATCCTGCCAAATAAAATAAGTAGGCAATAATTAAGGTAGCAATTGCACCGTAAATTGTGGCTGCAACAAAAACGGTGCCTCCTAAATAGATGTCACTTATGGTTTGTATGGCAAGGCGAAACAGAGCGATATTTATTTGGCTAATGAGCACAAAAATAAAAAATAAGGCAAAGTAGGGGATTAAATTTTTAAATAACTGGTCGCGTTTATCTGTGAATGGCTTCAATGAAAAATGCAGTGTCAGCAAAACGTAATCATCCATTTTAGGCCGTTAGGCAGTATAAAATTAATAGGTTGCGCGTTATTTCGTAAGCTTATTATTATTATCGTAACTTACTCAGGCAGATTAGTTTAAATGAGAATGATTATCAATACTGTTGTGTGTTTTATTTAACTGACATTGTAACTTTGTTTTAAAAGTGAATAAGTGGGTTTTATACAAGAGGTCAGGTGAGGATAGTTAAAAGAAAACGAGCTGAATCAGCGCATTAATAGTGGTGTATAACCGCTTTTAAACAACTCTACTATGGCATTGAAGATAGTCTTGCTGGTGGTGACTAGGTAGAACTCAAACTGAGGTGCCCAATCGCGTCACCTTAATCGCAGAGTAAGAGCTGCCAACATATTATGGACTGTTGGACCGCTAAACTCGGCACCCAACAATGGCAATGCAATCGCTGCGATTATGAACAATTACATTATTGCTCTTGTCGGGATCGTCATTGTCCTCGGTGCCAAGGACAAAAGCGGCAACAATGGATTGAGAGCCAAGAATCGCAGGTGACCAACACGCGGCATTTTCATTTAGTGTTCACCTTGCCTCATGAATTAAATTTCATCACCCACTATGCACAATCTGAGCTATACAGTGCGTTATTTGAAGCGGTATGGCAGACCGTGGAGAAGTTTGCCCATAATCGTAAACGCTTCAACGGGTCGCTAGGGATGGTTATGGTAATGCTTACTTGTAAATCAACGTCTCTGACCCTATCGATTTGTGACCCTATCGATTTTCGCAAGAGAATAGAGCAACAAGGCTTATTAATATCAATCTGGTTGCTCTAAATTTGAAAATATGACGCATAACAATCACAGCCTGAAATAATAATTGCTAATCATGTCATTACCCCGCACAAATGCAAAGCTCCACCAAACCAACAACACGTTATTTTATGCAATATGAAACAACTAATTTAGGTACGCTAGTGACTTGCAGATTTTTTATTAACATAATGTAATTAAGCAGGCAGTATTTAAAAATAGGTAAAAAACTATTTATTGTGCTCTTGATGAAAGCTTTCTTCACCTTTTCGCCAATAAGACGCTATACGCATTTTATGTTTGGGGTGGTTAAGTTGCTGTTTGAACTCTTGCATTAGTGTGTACTCACCCGCCCCCCAAATGAATGTGTTTGCACTCACATCTTCACAGGCAGAAATAATATTATCTTTAAACATTCTTTCATCACTGAAACTAAACACTTCAACCAAAGCCAAACTTGTCATTAAATGTTCAGCTAAACGTTCACCCAGTAAGTAGATTTTAACGATCGTATTTTCACCTAATGTTTCAAGTTTTCGATTAATGGCTGGTAATGCCGTTGCGTCGCCAATAAAATAATAGCAAGGAAAGTTATCGTCAATATGCAATGTCATACGCGGCCCAGCAATGATCGCTTTTGTTCCAACTGCTGCATTTTCAGCCCAGTTAGCAGCATCTCCATGAGGATGAAGAGCAAAGTCTATGGTTAGTGTTTCTTCTTTTTGATCATATGCTCTCGGGGTATAATTTCTTCTTAGAGTTTCATTATTTACATTGCTAAAAATAACCTTTACATGATCGTCAAAACCTAAACTAACAAAATCATGTAACGACTCTCCACAAAAAATAAGCCTAACATAGTCATTACCTAATGTTTGTACTGATTTTACAGTAACTTCTCTTGGCGTGATTTCATACAAGCTGCTTTGCAAATTAAAGGTAATGGTAGATGCTTTGTCATTCGTTGCTGTTGAAAATGATGGTCTCATAGGTGACGGTTACCTTTGTTGTAAATGGGATTTAAACGTACTGTTGGCGTAATCTTGACGAAACCAGCCCTTTCGAGTCAGGGCAGGCATAAGTTGTTCGCAAACCAAATTGAAAGACGTTTCATCTCCTCCTGGTAGTGCGATAAAACCGTCAATGGCGTCATTTTTAGCCCACTTAACAATTTCTGCTAAGGCGTCATCTACCGTACCAACAATTTGCCAATGGCCAGAACCTGACACTTCAGGCTGTAATAATAATTCTTCCAAATGCATTGGTTGTCGTTCAATTAACCGACGAATTAATAAACTATGGGTTTTACTTCTAACACGTCCCATAACTCCCATCATATTTTTATCTATTACAGTATCTTGGCTAAGCTCACTTACCTCTATTCCTAATGAATTTAGTGCGAATTGTATCTGTCGTTCTCTAACGTCTTCACTTCGAGCGTCCAACAAAAGCTGCTCGGCTTGCACTTTAGTCTCTGCGAGAAACAAACTTAAACCCGGTAGAATTTTTATTGAGTCGACTTCTCGACCATTTTTTTCAGCCAACTGTTGCAACTCTTGTCTAAGCGTTTTAGCCGCTTCCATATCTGGGGTAGCGGCAAAAACACCATCAGCTATTTGGGCTGCGAAGCTTTTTCCTATACCAGACGCCCCGGCTTGAAAAAGCGGCATATCCCCTGCTTCATGTGTGGGTAAAGACAAAGGACCTTTGGTTGCTACATATTGACCATCAAAATTTATAGGACAAATTTTATTCGTATCGGCGTATTGACCTTTCGCTTTATCCTCGATAATGGAATTTTTCGGAAAGCTATGCCATAGCGCTTTAACCGCTTCAATGACTTCTTCTGCACGGGCATAACGAAATTCTGTATCGGGCATGTCTGCTAAACCAAAGTTTTGATGACCATCTAACGAGGTCACAACATTCCAACCGGCTCGGCCCTGGCTAATATGATGCAAAGACTGCATTTGCCTTGCCAATAAATAAGGTGAATTAAATGTGGTTGACGCAGTTGTCAATAAACCAATATGCTGAGTATGTGCTGCCACAGCGGTCATTAATAAGGTAGGATCTAGGCCACTAAAACCAATAGAGTGAGCTAAAGTAGACGGATCAATAAACAAGGAATCTGGACGAAAAACAAAATCCATTTTTGCTCGCTCAGCTTGTTGCGCAAGACCAATATAATATTCAATGTCATAAAGCCTATCAACTCGGCTGCTTGTATTACGCCAACTATTGCCCGACAACCAAGTGGTTGCCAAAGACATACCAATACAGAGTTTTCTTGGAACCTGACTCATATTTATACCTACTTGTGTGCTTGTGATAGTTGTGGAACAACCAAAGGCGTATGGCTAACAGGATCAGAAATAATGAGATTGGGTAAATTAAACAACTTATTAATAATACTACTTACTACCACATCTTGTGGTGTACCTGTTGCAATAATGTTTCCGTCTTTCATCGCGATCATAAAGTCCGCATACCGGGCCGCTAAATTAAGATCATGCAGAACCATAACGATGGTACGTCCCTGATGTTTGTTTAAGTTTTGACATACGTTAAGTACCTCGATCTGATGACCAATATCTAAGTAAGTGGTCGGCTCATCTAATAATAAAAGAGGCGTGTTTTGTGCTAATACCAACGCCAGCCATGCTCTTTGTTTTTGCCCGCCAGATAATTCTTGCATGGGTCGTTCAGCTTGATGAGAAAGGTCGGTATATTGCAATGCGTTATCAACAGCATGCTGATCATCTTTGTGCCATTGCCTATACCACGTTTGATACGCATAACGGCCACGTTCTACAAGCTCTCTAACGGTGATGCCATCTGGGGCGGTATTGACTTGAGGTAGTAAGCTTAGTGATCTTGCACGCGCTTTAGGTGAGAGCTTACTGATATTTTTATTGTGTAAATTAACCTGTCCACTATCAGGCGATATAGCTCCTGACAACGCCTTTAATAACGTCGATTTGCCACTGCCATTTGGACCAATTATCACACTGACTTTACCCTCAGGTATGCGCAGAAATAATTGATTAAGTATGATATTATCACCGTAACCTAATGTCAGATCATGTATATCAAGTATTGATTTATATTCTGGAGAGCTCACCGTTTACTTCCATTTGAATTAAATAATAAGAGACCTATTAGGTATATCCCACCAACAATGGCAGTGACTCTACCAACAGGTAATTGAGCAATAAATGAGAGCTTTTGAGTCAGTAAATCTGCCATTAAAAGCAGTAAAGCGCCTATAAAAGCACTCGTCATAATAGGTAAGTAATGACGGCCAATAAGCCGAGCTGATACATGCGGTGCCACCAGCGCGATAAAAGCCACTGGTCCAACAGCAGCAGTAGCCAATGACACTAAAATAACAGAAAATGCTAAGCTAATTTTTCGGCTTAATTGAATATTAACCCCTAAATTAGAGGCTAAGGTGTCACCCATTTCTGCCATTTGCAGCGCACGACGCTGGCTAAGTAATACCGGAATAGCACAGATACAGCCATAAAAAGCAATAGTAGCATGGCTCCAATGCCTACCATCAAGTGAGCCTGACAACCATAAGGTTGCTAACATAGCATTGTCTAAATCACCTTTTACTAAAATCAGGCTCGTTAATGAAGTCAGTGTGGCTCCAACACCAATACCAATTAGTATTAAGCGCAAACTACTTACATGTTGGCCTCGTAAAGCCAAAACATAAATTAAGCCTGCACTGATAAATCCTCCAATTAACGTAAAACAAACAACGCCCAGTGGATCCTGACTAATAAAGACAATATGAAATACCGCTCCTGTTGCCGCACCAGAAGTAAAACCTAAAATATCTGGAGAGCCTAAAGGGTTGCGAGAGATAGACTGAAAAATAGCCCCCGCCGCACCAAAAGCGGCACCAGAAAATATTGTGGTTATCAAACGAGGTAAACGTACATCAATTAATATATGCTGTTGTAATGATGACAAAGATGAACCTAATATCGCTTGATACAAAACACTTTGGTTAAGTATTTCACTACCATGAGATACCGCAATGGCCATCAGTAACGTCAATAGGCCAATTAACATAAGGCTGATATACACAACTCTATAGTTAAAGGTAAACGCATAGCTTTTTCCGGCAACTTTTCCTTGCACTATCCCTTGTTTTTTCATAGCGCGGTAACCCGTTTATGACGGACTAAATAAATAAAGAATGGACCACCAAGTAATGCCATCATTACACCTGTGCTGACTTCTCCTGGCGAGGCAATAACTCGCCCTAGCGTGTCTGTTATCACCAATGCAACACCACCAAACAAAGCACAAAACAAAAGCTGAAAATGATGCCTATTGCCCATGGCTCGACGAGCAAAATGGGGAATGGTTAAGCCAATAAACGCTATAGGTCCAATCGCGGCAGTCGCCCCACCAGCCAATAGTGTAATGGCTAATAATGCCAGTAAAGAGACTCGAGTTAGGCTGACACCAAGCGCTTGGCTGATATCTTGTCCTAAAACAAACGCATTTAGTGCCGGAGCCAAATAGAGTGAAATCATCATTCCAGCAAGGGAAGCCACAAGCAAAGGCCAAAGCACATCGTAACCTCGTCCTGCGGCTGTCCCAACTAGCCAATGGCGAAACTGTTCGAACACAAGTAAATCGCTCGATGTTAAAATCAATTGGCTAATCGACAAAAAAACTGCTGAAAAAGCGACACCTGCAATAATCAATCGAGCAATAGAGGCTCGGTTACCACTAAAACCAACACCCACAATCAACAAAGCACACACACAGGCGCCAATAAAACCTGCGGCCATCTGTAATGACACTGACGCAGTTTTAAATAAAGCTAAGCTCGCCACTATCGCCAAACTGGCGCCAGCATTAATACCCAATAAACCAGGATCGGCTAAAGGGTTACGCGTAAGAGTTTGTATTAATAACCCCGCCATAGCTAATGCACTACCACTACACAAAGCTACAAATGTTCTAGGCAAGCGTAATTCTTGCACCAGTAAATGGTCGGTATTTGCAGCAGAAAATGCCGTAAATGCTTCTACGGTCGTACTCAATGAAATAGCTTTAGAGCCGACACATACACTGATCACTAAAGCAATAAATGTAACAAATAAACCGCAGTATAATATGGTAGAAGGCGAGTATTTACGGCTCATGGAGTAAAAATAGTTTTAATGTTATTTAACACTTCAACTGCACTATAATAATCAATTCTAAATGAGTTACTACCTAAGCCCCAAACCTGTTTTTGCTTTACTGAAGGTAAATTTTGCAAAATAGGTTCACTTAAAAACCCCGCAGTATCTTCTGGCGCTCTTCGAAGTAAAAAGGTTGATTGGGCTTGTAATTGAGTTAACTGCTCAAATTCAACTCGAATAAAATCACCTGAACGAGCAAAGCTAGCATCCCATTTATTAGGGGGGGACTCCAAGGTAAAACCTAAAGAAGTTAAAAGGCTACCGTGGCTACCTGTATCTGTTCCAACAGGGTTTGCCATACCTGAACCGTTATAGCTAATAATATTAACTTTCCCTGACGGTACAGCAATGTTTTCATTGACTTGTTTTATTTGCTGTTCAAAATTTTCTATTAATTGATTTGCCTCTACCTCCATCCCTATCGCTTGCCCGATAGAATTGGCCAATGTTTGCCAATTATAACTGCCATAATCCACCACAAGCACCGGCGCAATTGCCTTCAATAACTCAATATGAGCCATTGCTGAGTCAGCGCCTGTTTTAGAGACAATAATAAGATCTGGCGCTACGGTATATGCCGCCTCTAAATTAATCCGTCCTGCGGGCCATAAGTTTTGTACTTTTCGCTGTATTGCAACGTTACGCCATTGAGAAAAAAACTTACCGTTAATATCTGACGCACTTGCGACAACCGGAGCCTTTATCGCAAGTAAAGTACCGGTTACCGTTACCGACGTAGACAATATTCTCTTCGGTGCTTGAGACAACGTTAATGATTGCCCATCAGCGCCAACCAGTGTTCGAGGCCACAGGTCAGCATAAGAATACTGCCCATTCAACAATGTAATAACAACCGTGAAAATAAACAATATAACTTTAGAGACGCGCATCTATATTCCTATTTTATTACCAAGATAATGTTAACGTTGCATCAAGCTTACGGCCTGAGCCATAATAACAAGCAGTAAGTGCCGAACACGTTGCCACATAACGTTTATTTGTTAAGTTAGACGCATTAAAAGCAAACTTTACGTCGACATCATTAAATTCACCAAAGTCATAGCGTAATGCAGCATCTATTAGTGAGTAAGAATCTATATCTAGAGTGTTAGCTAAATCACCATAGCTTTGGCCAACATATCTGCCACCAAGTGCAACGCTTAACCCTGTTAAAGTATCAAACTGAGGCTCGTAATCCATCCACAAAGACACAGTCCAGTCAGGTACTCTACTCATGCGGTTACCTTGATTACCATCGTTATCCTTAGTCAACTTTGAAGAGAAGCGAGTTGCCGCACCAATAATACTAATCCCTTCTTTTGGCGTGACCCGCCCTTCAAGTTCAAAGCCTACTATTTTTGCTTCACCGCTTTGTATTTGAAATATCTCATCAGATTCATTTAATGGATCTGATGTGAGAATATTTTGTTGACGTAAATCAAATAGCGATACCGTTACCATACCCTCAATCGAATCAGGCGCATATTTTAGGCCCGCCTCCCATTGAGATCCTGTTACCGGTTTAAATGTATTACCACTGCGGTCAGTCCCTGTTGCAGGTTGAAATGATTCAGAATAGCTAACATAAGGTACAAACTCTTTGCCTAATAAATATGATATACCTCCACGCCCGGTAAATGCATCCTCTTCTACTTCTGCTAAGTCTTGGTTTAGACGATTAGTCGACTCAATAGTATAGTCATCATAACGGCCACCTAACGTAATACGCCAATTATTAAAGGCTAATTGATCCTGTATGTATAAACCTGTTTGTTTATCAGTTTCTACCGTCGAAATTTGTGGTTGTAGTATCGAAGCAAAATCAAAATAACTATACTCAGGTGCAAAAACGTCAATCGCAATAGCATCTGGATCAACTACGGCCATTTCTCGATGAAAATCCCAGTCCGTTTTTTGATAATCTACACCAAATAATAATGCGTGTTTTAGTTCGCCGGTATTAAAATTACCATGTAAACGCGTATCTATAGTTTGCGCATCTGAGTCACCTAAACCTTGTACCGCACGACGTCCTAAAATACGTCCATCAACTAAATTATTCACGTTTTCAACGGATGCACCGCGTACACCATAACCAACGGTTGTTTGATAAAGAGAGTCAACATGAGTAAAACGAGCGCTTTGCTCTAATGACCACGTATCATTGAGTTTATGACTAAATAACCAACCAGCCGACCATACCATTCGGTCGTAGGTATTCCAGTCTGGTTCACCTAAAAATGTCGAATTACCGATATAACCTTCTGCGGCAGGAATAACAGATCCTTGATAAGGATAAAACTGAAACGTGCTCCCGCCATTATCTTTTTGATAAATGCCCAACAAGGTAAGTTTTGTGTCACCTGAATTAAATCCAAAACTAGTACTCGGGGCAATAAACCATTGTTGATGCTCGACTTCATCGATTTGGGTGTCACCGTCACCAATCATTCCCACTAAACGCCATAAAGAATTTTGAGTCTCACCACCGCTAAAATCAAACGCGGCTTGTAAACGGCCATTATTATCTGCGCCAAAGCGGGTAACTTGAGCCAACCCTTCCTGTGGTAACTTACTCACTTGATTAACAAAACCACCTGGACTTATTTGACCATAAAGTACACCAGATGGGCCTTTAAGCACTTCAACTTGCTGTAAGTTCCAGCTATTAAATGTCGTTCTATTCCAACTATTACTACCGTCTGATGGCGCACGAAGCCCATCTAACATGACGTTATTACTGAAGCTACCCGCATTAAATCCACGAATATATAAATCATCAACACGGTTATCTATACCTTGGCTTTCTGGTAATACTCCCGCAGTATAACGAGCAGCTTCATTTAAGTTATTAACACCACGAGCATCAAGCTCAGCACGGTCAATAACAGCTACAGACTGAGGTGTTTCTATTAAAGGTGTCGTTGTTTTTGTCGCCGCTTCAATCATATGAGCAGGCTTATACGCATTCACTCTTATTATTTCCATTTCATCGGATGATTGTTTTGCCTCGTCTTTTGACTCTTGAGCTAAAACATTAGCGGATAATATTAACGAAATAGAAAACGCAAGCTTTCGAGGGGAGGGTAAAAATAGACCTGTTTTCAAGAGAGACACCTTTGCAATTAATAATAATTCTCATTATTAATTATTTTCAACTATCTGCTTTTGACAAAACGGCAAACTGTTTTGTCAAAACGGCAAATTATTATTTATTCTTGCTTGGGTTGGTGTCATACCAAAATGGCGTTTAAAAGCAGTACAAAAGCTTGCACTGCTACCATAACCTATATCCAAAGCGACTCGTGTAATTGAATCTTCATTTGATAAGAGTTTTCTCATTGCTAATTCTAGACGGCATGTTTGAATGAATTCAAATACTGTTTGTCCAAAATAATGTTTAAATT
Source organism: Paraglaciecola sp. (assembly GCF_039964565.1). GTDB lineage: Bacteria > Pseudomonadota > Gammaproteobacteria > Enterobacterales > Alteromonadaceae > Paraglaciecola. The sequence goes on along the minus strand of NZ_JBDVXF010000002.1, from coordinate 77,000 downwards.
GTCGCTGTAATGTACTGACGGTGGTACTCATTTGTGCTGCTAACGTTTCGATGTTAAGAGGGTTTATCGCATTTTTTTGCAACCATTGGCTGAAACTCAACCATTGCTCAGGAATTATCAATGTAGGTGGTTGCGCCATTTTTTCTGACTGACGCACCTTAGCCTTATGCGTAAAAGCATTTAACATCAATTCTATCGCTCTACTTTCAAGGTAGATATTTTTTAACGCTGGTTGACCTTGCCATTTTTGCAGCATATTTTCTGCTAATGTCAGTATATTCTCGTCAGCTTGCCAAAGTGCCACATCTAAATGCTGCCATTCTTGCATCATCTTTATACCGGTGCTGTTTCCAGCAAATGCATATTGTAACCATTGCTCACTGACACCAATTGAAATACGACGACAATAATTACCCTGGTATGATTCTCGAGTAAATGAGACAGGAGAATGCATAGAAACTAATGCAACACTTGGTGCCAGCGGGTCGTCACTTGTGTTACTTAACATAACTTTTTGCTGAGAAAAGCGCAGATCTAACTTGCCTTCCAACACTACAATTAAACGAAAACGGTCATCTACATCACCACACCAACGGTGGGTGCGAGTATCCACTTCATCTCCAAAATGAAAGTTGAGACCAGGCCTTAAATTTTGGTCGATCGCTGGATGTAAACAATGCCAAGGAAAAATGAGTTCTGTGGGTTTCATAACACTTTGACTTTACCGCTATTATGGTTAACGTAGTTAATTTTAGAATGATAAAGTCATACTGCCACAAATGAGAATAATTATCATTAAGATTATTGGCAATCTAGCTTTATATTTTCTAAATAAGAATCGATAGGGTCAGATCCTGACGAATCCCCACGAAATACACATAAAAAAACAATGAGATAATTAGAAAGCAAAGTGAACATTCATAGTGTTTGGTCAGCAATTCTATCGCCAAACAAAAATAATCACGGAAAACACTATGAATGTAAGACAACTTTTATCAAAGTACTTGGTCAATGTCACACCAAACATGCACAAAACTTGTCGATTGAGTTTATTTGCGGCCATTGAAAGCACCAATAACGGTGGGGTACTTTCTGTTACTGGATTAGGCCGTAACATTGACAGTCGAGCTTATGAAAAACATCGCATTAAACGTGTTGACAGGTTATGCGGTAATGTTCATTTACAGCAAGAAATCCCGCTCGTTTACAGTCAAATGTGTACTGCTATTGTTGGCCCAAATAAACAACCAATTATTCATGTTGATTGGTCAGATATGGATACGCGTAAGCAGCATTTTCTTATTCGCGCATCAATTGCCGCTCAAGGGCGTTCACTAACGCTTTTAGCTTTGAGCAAGTACAGTGCGAGAGCATCGGCGTTGCCGAACAAGAAATTACGATGGGGGACTGTAATTCTGAAATTCCAGTTACGCTTTGTTACGAATAACCTCGGCTCGAAACATCAAACTGGTTTCATTAAACAGGGACTCTCCTTATTCTATTTTAAATCAAACCCACTCGTATACTCCTTTTCTAAACCAAGCAAAGTGATAACAAGTGTTATTGGTCAATCTAAGTTATTTTTGAGACACAACTTTGGCATTTAAAACGATTAATTTTTAACTAACTAAAGGTAGATTCATGTTTAAGATACTTGTGAAATTCGGATTTTTTGTCTCGCTATTTTTGCCATTACTAAGCCAGGCTGCTCCTAAAGATAATCTTTCTGAGTTTCATTTGTTGATCGATAAATTGGTGTCGGCTCAGCGTGAATTTGATAACAAAGCACTATCAGAGTTATTGCATAGTGACTATGTGGAAATTTCACCAGCAGGTGAAGTTGACCATAGAAAAGAGGTGTTGGGGTTCTATGATAAGTCTCACAAAGATAACGGGCAAAAAAGCCCGATAATTGAGGTCAGTGAACTAGAGATGAAATTGGATGGAATATATGCATTCGTCATCGCAAAAGAAACGTTCATTATCCCAAATAGCGAGCAGAAATTTTCTATGAGGGTGTCTTTTACTTTTAAGAAAACCCAGGGCAGCTGGCTATTCTATCAGGCACAATACACTGGTATACGACCCTAACAGGTGCGCCCGAAACGCTCTGCGGTGATTAGATTTTAATGTTTTAAATTTAGTCTTTGAATCGGTTGCTGTTACCAACTGACAGGAATGAAGATGGGCTGGATTTAATTTTGATGTTGCGACTCTAGATCCCTGCTAAAAGCGTGCAGGGATGACGGAATGTGTGGGGGGGATTTATCTGCTATTTCTTAGTCATTATTCGTTTCTAGCTATGTGAAAAACGCAGGTAACTACCAATACATTCAACGCAATTTACTCAAGATTAAAATGTCCTCTGAAAATGTTGAGCCATTTCTATTCTCTGTACAGCGTAGCTGTTTTTTTCTAGTATATATTCACTGCTTTTTTCTGAAACGAACTGCTTCACTCTACCTTCAAAAAGTGCATATCACGCCACTCATGTGAGTTTGACGTTTTGGTAGAAAAAGGGTGAAGTTTAGCACCAATAACCTTGCGCTCAACATCTAACTCAAAGTGCATAAATGCGTCGGAAGCTGCATTTTTATTGTCCCATTCAATTTTGTAGCTTGTATCTTGAAAGGCGCTAAGGGTGCCGCGTAAATTTGCCATTCGAGAGGAGGTGATGCGAAGGACATTTTTCTTTTTGTTGGTCGCTTGTTCAGTGATGATAAAGTCACCAAACCATTGGTCACTATAGGTACCCACTACCTGTTTATTACTAAGGGTACCTTTGGCCAGGGCTTTTGGAGTGGTGTCGCCACGGGATAAATAGGCTTGCTCACGCTCGTCTTGATAAGCCACATATTCGGCCACCCAATCTTTTTGCTCGGTATCAATAAACATCTTCAGAACGGTTTGCATAACGGCGCTGCGCGCGCCGTAGTTAGAGCCATTATTAAGCACTACTACACCCAGCTCCAATTCTGGAATAAGGGCAACAAAAGCCTGATAGCCAGACAGTGTGCCAGTGTGAGAAATATGTTTATAGCCTTCGTAGTTACTTAAACGCCAGCCTAGGCCGTAGTTACGAAAATACGTTGAATCCCATTCGGTATCCGTGTCTGACACGCCCAATATCGTATAAGACTGCCACATTTTATTTAACTGTTTGTTAGAAAACGGTAACTGTTGGCTGCTCTCTATTAGTTCGCTTGTTTCACCAAGGTTTTTAAGCTCATCATCCATTTTAGCGTCATGCAACAGTGCGCTGACCCACTTGCTCATTTCTGCTGCGCTGCATACCATACCACCGGCGGCAGCAGACATCAGCGCTTCACCTTGAATGGCGTTGCGTGGAATAGGATAAATTCCCTCGCTGTCTCTGTGGCCGTAGCTCAAGGCGCTTTTACTCAGCGCTGTTTTGGGCATATCGCCGGCGTAACACTGCATTCCCAACGGCTTAAATACGTGTTGGTCAACAAAGTCTTCAAAGCTCTTTCCAGAGATTTTCTCGACAATTTCACCTGCGGTAATGTACAGCACATTGCTGTAGGCGTAGCGTTGTCTAAATTGATAGCGAGGTGTTAAATAGCGTAAATTTTTGACTACTTCTTCCCGGCTAAATCCGCTGGGCTCAGGCCAGATCATACTGTCGCCTGCACCGCCCACTAAGCCACTTTTGTGGGTGAGTAAATCTTCAATAGTAAAATGTTGAGTGGCGTAGTCGTCTTGCATTCTAAAATGGGGTAGGTGGTCGATAACCAAGTCTTTCCAGTTGAGCTTTTCTTGATCAACTAGTACCCCAATGGCTGCGGCTGTGAAAGCTTTGCTAGTAGAGGCTAAACGAAAGTAAGTGTTTTCATTCACAGGTAACTGTTTTGCGATGTTGGCTAGGCCAAAGCCTTTTGCATATATCAACTGGTTTTGGTGCACAACAGACACGCTCATGCCAGGAGTATAAAACGTATCTATGGCGTTTTTTACTGTTGCGTCAAGGGCTTGAGGATCCCATTTTGCGACCGCGCTAGGTATCAGTCCTAACAATAAGAAAATCAATCCAAAAAACTTCATAACCAAGGGTCAACTCGCTAACAAATTATGCTTGCAATTGTGCGTAATTTTTTTCGTAAATTCAATCTCTTAGGGAAGAAACGGTTGAGTTACTATAAATACGAATACATGGGCCCAGAGCCTGCAGGAGCTCCACAAAATCAAATAGGAGTGCTTGAGGCTCAATTATGAGCGTTTGTGAGGATGCTATAGCTGCCACCCGGTGCCGCTTTAGCAACCTGATATTTTTATCAGCCCTTAAGCCTATAAATTGGTTGGATAATACGTTTATGCTTAACCGAGTTTTTCGATTTTGTCACTGTGGATCCCTGCTTGAAGCGAGAAGGGATGACGGAATTTGGGGGGAATTTTACTCAGTAGCTAAGGTAAGTAGTGTGTCTTCTCAGTTTACGGGTTCTAACCCAAACCCTCTATCCCCTGAAACCTCAATAATTGGCTCCCAAATTGTAGGGGCGGGGTGATGTTGTTTATTGAAAAACGTACCAGTGAGTTCTGCTTTTCTACATAACGCATTTGCCTGCGATTGGCTGGATTTTGCTAAATACAACTTACCTCCGATTGGTACGCAGTTTAGCTCTTTATGTCGATAGTAGAAATGATTATACGGAGCGAACAAAATTGTACCTGGTGTAACAGAGTGAGTGATTTGGTCTTCCAGTTTTTTGAGTAAATTTGTGTCACGCATGGGCCGATAAAAATAGACCAGATTAAAATCTTTATAAGCGTCGAAGGTTAATCCATCTCCACGAATAATACGCGAGTTTTGTACGTACATTTGTGTGAGTAATTTTTTTGCTATCTTGGCATAACCTTTATCGTATTCTAGCCCTGTTACCTGTTTGAAAAATTTGGACGCTTGTAGCACTTTCATACCCGTTCCGCAGCCAACATCCATGAATTGAGATTGCGCAGCTTGACCTTGAGCAAGTAGTAAACGGTAAGCGGCATGGATGTTTTCTAAAAATACACTATTTGGTAAAGATATATCCGCGAAACACCCATGATTCAAAGAGTCGGCGCTTTGACTCTGGTTGCTTATTCGTATTCGCAGGTCTTCAAAGGCGCTGTCAAAAGCGGATAGTTGGCTGATTGTAATGTCATTTGCCGCGTTGCTTTCATGAAATAACTTACGACGTTTGGAAGGTATTTGCATCCGTACCAAATTATCAATTTGTGGCCAAATGGCCATCCAATTACGTATTTGATTGCCATTGCGCAATGCTAAGGATAATTCGGATTTGATAGCTGGGTCAGCCTCTTTGTGACTAGTCTCTAGTAGTTTTCTTGAGATAAGCACCAGCGTTCTGGAAATTTGATGATTGTTTGATTCGATAGCCCTCAATAATTGGTTGATTTCTACCTCATTCAATTGAGTGATTGGTTTAAGAATAATGACGAGTTTCGCAACCAAGTTTTCTGTTTCTAGAAGTTGTGATTGCAAGGATTTATTTAATTTTCTGGCTTGTTGAAGATCAAATGTCATCGTGTATTCCATTAATGAAGGCTGAAAAAACGCAATTGTTTGCAGTCTAAGGTAATCAATTAGGCAACAGACAACTCCAATTAAACATTTGAATCAGTACTGAAATCCCGTTAGTAAAACTCTGACTCAGCCAATTGGATTGTTTAATAATTAGAGTAAACGCAATTCATGAACAGTACAATAGGCTTGAAAATACTGATGTTATTTGGGTAATGCATAGCAATTTACAATACTCTCTAGTTAGGAACGTGAATATAATGACAGTTAAATCGAATGTATAAAATGTTGATGTGTAGTTAGTTTTATTTTTGTAGGTACCCACTGATGGTGCCAGTTCTTAAGCGGATTAGCCGTACTCTTCTGGTTAACTCTATTTAATTCTGCTGCATGCGTGAATTCTTTGCGGCTTTTTACTTTATATCAATCGGTAATGATAACGGCTGGGGCATTCTGAGTGGGTAGTGATGAATATGGATTAATGGTACTAAGCTGCTTTTCTGCAGTTATTCTTCACCCGAATAGCGAATCACTTTGTTGGCAACCGAATAGGAAAATCCTTGGCCAATCAAATGTCGCAATGCTTTTTGTTTGAGTTTTTGATCGTCAATAGGGGACTCTCCGAATTTCTTAATTTTAAGTGCAAGGGCTTTATCTAAATAATCGTCTTCGGTGTTATCTATTGAATCTAGACATTCATTGATTATGTGAGATGTGAAACCCTTAGCGTAAAGTTTCTGTTTGATTTTATTGAGGCCAATATTTTTTTCTGCGTAGTTTTGGGTCAAACGTAGAGCATAGCGAAGATCATCAACAAAGCCTTGTTCGATAAGATAGTTAAGGGCTTCCTGATTAAAAGAGGTGTCTTCTTTGAATAAGGTGTTGGCCTTTTGCATTAAGGTTTTTGCCGTGTAATCGCCATATTTTCCAATTAGCCACAAGTAATACCCTTTGACTCGTTCGTAGGTTATTTCCTTAGGCTTTGCATCCTGCTTTTTCTTAAACATGTTTCAGCACTGCGATTTTACTATGGCTTTAAAGTGCTCATAATAGAGTTAATTGCGGTAACAATAAAATTAATCTACTTTGCAACCATTTCACAGTGATCGTTGATAACTAATTTAGCTGGGTACGCTGGCAATCCTTGGTTATTGGATAAATTTGCCCGTGTTGGATTGCTTTGCCATGCATAGCTAACACTCACAAATTTATTGGCTTCTTTTACTTTTAAAATTATAAAAGTTGGATGTAACTCTCCTTCTACCCAACGGTAATTAGCGTTATCTGCACTAATTGCAAAACCTTGTACTTTGGCGTCAGGCCCATTTATCGCTAACGGTGAAAACTTGCTGTGTATTTTTATTTGATGTTTGTCCACCCGCTCTGCGCAAGTTAACTCTGGCCCTTGGTAGGAAAAACTAGGTTTGTTATAGACTTTTTGTAGAGCTGCGTTCGCCAAGCGTTGACCCACAGATGCTTTATTTTGGGGATGTATGTCGTTCCATTCACCTAAGTCAATTGCAGTTACCATAGCAGTATTACTTACAGTTAAACCTTGAGCTTGTGCTGCGCGAATATCAGCCCAACCAGCAATGCTTGGATCGTGCCGCGCCTGTAAATAGTTCGCTAACTGTACGTACAAAAAAGGTAATGTTGGCTGAGAAAACAGTGCGCGCCACTGCGATATCATGTCTGGAAATAATTTTTGATATACGTTGGGGTCCTTGGCGTTGCTTTCACCTTGATACCAAAGTACTCCCTTTAACTGAGTCTTAGCGAGTGGAGCCAACATGGCGTTATAAAACACCGAGGGTTGTTCATTGGTCTTGAATTCAGGACTAGGCATTGCTTTTGCCATCCGATGACCCACCTGATAGCGCCACAAACCACTAAGTGAAATCAATGAATCTTTGAATGTTAATTGATAAGGTTTTGCAGGTACAAAGCCGGCGTGTCCGGTATGGTGTGACACAATTCGTACGCTGATTTGATTTAGGCCAATTTTAAGTACGCCTGAGTCGAGAGAATATATGCGTTGTGGATACTGATACTGAGTATCGCCAACCCTTTGGCCATTAATATAAACTTGGTCTTGGTCCACAATGCGACCAAGTTTGAGGCTTGATGCTTGGGTAGCTTGTTCAGCAGAAACCAAAAAGGTCGTCCTAAACCACATGCTACCACTAAAAGCTTCTTGTCCTTGATTGGTCCAATACCCAGGAACGGAAACCAATGGCCATTGGCTGTCGTTAAGGTGTTCTGCAAACCAATTATGGCGTAAACCAAGATCCTTCGCCGCTAACTCTTGTTGCCAACTTTGGTAACGGTTTTTATCGCTTGTTTGTAACTTCTCTATTTCCCGCGTTTTTTTATTGCGCTGTAGCAGATTGACTTCTTTAGGGTAGGCCGATAATGCGCTTTCGCTCAACCAAGCTTGAATACGTGAACCGGCGTATGCGTTGTTAATTATACCAATAGGTATGCCAGTATGAGCGTGAACATGCTTGGTAAAGAAGTAGCCTACCGCTGAAAACTTACTTAAGTCTTGTCCTTGGGCGATTGTCCATTGTCCTTTGGCGACAGCACTTAATGGTCCGTGATAAGCGGCATTGCGCTCTACTCTAAATTGGCGGATATGTGGCAAGTTAGCTGAGAGTATTTCTGTTGAATAGTTACTACCTGAGGTACCAAGGGTGTATTCCATGTTAGATTGCCCTGAGGCAAGCCATACATCTCCAAACAGTACATTTTGTAATTCAATCAATTGAGTGGATGTTTGTATCTTCAAGGTGTGAGGGCCGCCAGCAAGGTGTGCTGGCAAAGTAAGCTGCCAAGCACCTTGTTTGACTTCAGTGGATTGCAACTTTTTTTCATCTAAATAGAGGCTAATAGATTCAGATTGGTCGGCGTACCCCTGCAGTATATTGGGGGTATCTCGTTGCAGCACCATATCATTAGCAAATTGAGGGGCGAGAGTGATTTTCGCATCAGCTGAAAACACCGCCATCAACACCAGTACTTTTGCGCTAATGGTTACTGTCGCCCTCACAGGGTTTAGGTTATTTAACAATGATTTCATAAACTGAAATCGGACAATCTTTATGAGTTTTCAGAAACTTAATCTTCAGGTTATCTGCCGTGATGGGTGATGTGAAAACACAATCAACTACTGCTTGATAGTTATTCGTTTTCTCATACAGAATTTCACCTTGATTATTCAAAATTTGAAAATGTTCAACACAAAAAGGCACACGATCTTCTGGGTGGCCATAAAGTGTGGACTCAAGTGCATGGTCAAAGTCAGCGTCAAAATGTAAGATTATTTCACTTATACTTTGTGTTTGTTGCCATTGCAGTGTTAATTCAGCTTCAGAGCACTCCGTAGCTGCGCACCACACATTGCTACGTTGAAAAGGCCGTGTATAACCATTTGTTAGATTGGTTGAAGTAAAACAATTAAGCGGCGGATTAATTGATAAGCCAAAGTTATGACCACCTGGACGTCTTTCTGGTGTCCAAAATTCGAATTCTTCTACCCCTTTGTCACCTTCAACAGTTTGTTTCCCAGTATTTGACACTGCTTTGTTCACACCATTAAACACGGCTACCAGTGATGATATACGATTTGCTGAACAGGCAATTTCTAAGTCTGGGTTCGCTAAAAAGCACAGCATAGCGTATTGGTCTTGCTCTAGCGTTTCAGAAAATTTAATGTCGAGTTGATGTTCGCCAACTTGTAAATCAAAACTCTGCTGGCCAACAATGACCTCAGGGGTGTAGTTGCTTACTTTTTCACTGCGGCGCAATTGCGCGCAAAGAGTGGTGTTCTTTAAGGCACGTACTTTAACTTTGAAATCATAAGCGGTGCCTTTTTGTAATGGCAACAATTGGCCAGCTGAAATCTTCAGTGGTCGCCAAGGGCCATTATCTGGCAAGCAACTCAGCAGTAGTTCACTTGAGGCACTGATCTTAGCCTTAGTTGCTAGGTTATATTGAGGATGCATCGGTACATGAGGAATAAAATGTCCTTTCTCGTTAAGGTTTTGCTGTAACTTTTTAATATGTTGGGGCTTCAGTAAATCTGTAGTTGAACAGTTCTGACTTAGACAATAGGCAATGGCTTCACCAACCGCTTGTCCACCATGTCCGCAAGTAGCCATCACACGGGTAGAACCAAACGCAATATGTGAGGTACTAATGATGCGCCCAGCAAAAAACAGGTTATCGATATCTTTGCTAACAAAAGCCCCTAATGGGATCTGGTAAACCCCTTTAGTGTGATATTGAGTACAAGGGGGCTTGTTACTGTAAACTCCGTCACCAGGGTGGTGGTCAATTGCCCATCCCCCAAAAGAGATCGCATCATCTACCAGACGTTGTTCTACTACATCTTGCTGTGTCATAAATGAATGGCCTATAAAACGACGGCTTTCGCGTTTGCCCGGAATAGTGCCAACCCACTCTAATGTGAGGTTATCTACGTTTTCAAAGTTACCGCTATTTTTAATGTAATCCCATATCCCATAGACAACTTTCCACAATTGCCATTTAATCTCTTCGGATTCACCTATCGTTTCACTATTGCCACCGTATTCAAGCCACCACAGCCGTGGTCCAACATCTTGACTGCGAATACGCTTCATACGATCTTCGGTCATGCCGTCAATTGATGCAAAGGAAGGGGCAACGAATTTCACAGGTTTACCCACGTCTTTACTATAGAAATATATTGAGTGACCTAACAGCTCCTTTCCAGGCTGTTGTGGCGCCATTTTTTCGGAAAATTCGTCAGTTGCTTCGGCGCCCATACGAAATTCAGCACCGGCCTGAAACGCTACAATTCCGTCTCCCGAGGCATCGCAAAAATAGCTCCCATGGAGATCATAAAACTTACCGTTTTGAGAACAGAAACCCTCTACTGCGGCAATGTCGTTATTTGTATTCTTATGTGTGGCAAATACAGAGGTATTTAACAATAAAGTAATGTTTCGCTCTTGCGCCACTTTTTCTAACATTATGGTATCGAAGATCAGTGCATTACCTTCTTTATTTCGAAACAGATTCTCTAATAACAACTCTCCTATTATTCCGCCTTCGCGCGACCAACGATTGTTATTGCCCATGTGGGAAGTTGCACCTAATACCCACAAGCGTACTTCGCTAGAAGCATTACCACCTAATACTGGGCGGTCTTGTACTAACGTCACTTTTACACCTGCCCGCGCTGCTGATATCGCGCAGCACACTCCAGCGATACCGCCTCCCACTACGACTAGGTCTGATTTTATCGTCTCAACGATTGACGACCTACCATGTGGTTCGCTAAGTTCGTGATACATGATTACTTTGCTCCTAAGTTACTTTATTCGTTTTATCAACAGCCACAGCGACGGCAGCGTAATGATAAGTCCTACACTAAGTGTTTCGATATTGGCTGAATCGGTTACAGCACTTAAAACCATCAGTAAAATACCGATAGCGCACACTCCAATACTGAGCACTTTTTTGCTGTAATCGTTGTCAGTGGCCTGTACTTCACTGTTTGATTGTTGTGCCGCTTGGCGGCTCAATTGGTAATCGCGATAATTGTCGTAATCAGGGTTAGTATGACGAGATTGGTAGTAGTAAATTTCGAAGCCAATTAACCATATTACTGGAGTTAACACCCCCAGCATCATTTCCCATTCTCTGCTGAGGGTTAGATCAAATAGGCTAGGCGTGACAAACTTGAAAAACGCATTAATCAATAAACTAAAAATGGTAGTCAACAATAGGCTTTTGCCAGTTTGACGAGTTGAAAAAATCGCCCAAATAGGAGGTAAATACAGCGATGCGCCAGTGAGTGCCGCGATACTCAGCACAACTTCAACAATTCCGCCCATGCTCTGCACCGCCAAAGCCACAGCTATTGCCAAAAAACCAAAAACAAAAGTTGATATTCGGGCTACTTTCATTAATCGATGTGCAGGGTAATCCGGCCTTAACGACTTCAGTAAATCATTGGTGAACACACCTGCGGCTATGTTGATTGCGGTATTGACCGAACTCGCAGTCGCAAACACCATGGCCGCCAGTATCAAACCTAACAGTCCTTCGGGTACCACCAACTTGCTCATTAACAGATAAGCTTCTTCTGCTTGCGTACCCGATAAATCCGGATTAACTACTCGGTAAATCATGGGGGGAAGCATCCAAATGATTGGTGCCACTAAATACAAACTACCAAATAGCAGGCCCACTTTTCGAGCTTCCTTGGGATTTTCTACACTGGTATAACGTTGTACATACGCCCAGTTACCTCCGATGAAAACGGTGTTGTAAATGACAAATGCAATTAGAAAAATCCAACTGTAGTTTTCATTTTGTAATGCGAGAAAACCTTCGGGTAACTTGCTCAAAAAAGTGTTAACCCCGCCAACCTCACCAAACGCGAGGGGAATAATAATAAGCACGGCAGCTGTAAGTACTACAAATTGCAACACATCGGTCACTAATACCGCCCATAAGCCACCAACAGTGGTGTAAGCGATCACAAACAAACCCAATACCAATATCGCTAGATTCAACGGAATACCCGTGGACACCTCGATTATCTTGCCAACTGGATAAAGAAAGGCTCCTGCAGTAAACAAATTAATGAACAAAAATGCCGAGGAGTAGATTTTTTGAACAGATTTTCCGGCGCGATGTGTAAGAAAGTCTGCAACGGTTAAGGCGCGAGTTTTGTTCCAAGCAGGGGCAATGATGCAACCAATTATAATACCTGCTATGGCCATAGTAGATTGAATAACAACGGCCACTAACCCATCGCTATAAGCGATCGAGCCCCATACAACAAAGGTGCCGACCGAGAAAAAACTCATAAACAGTGAAAGGCCACTGATCCACCAAGGCACCGCACCTCCAGCGGCAAAGAACGAAGTCATACTCTTTCCACTGCGAGAGAACATTAATCCAAGAAATAGAATAATTAACGCAAATGCGATAGCGACATAGTAATCAAATTGGTTCATAACATTTCTTTCATTTAATTGGGGTCAGAAACTCCAATGATAACGACAATACGCTGCATTTAGGGGGCTATCGGTTTAACCTTAGCAGCGCACCTATATATTGTGGTTAGTCATAAAGCTCTTAACACCACAGGATAATGTGGATTTTGTATCACTAATAGAAACAAGTCAATGTAAATTTATTGTTATTTTTGTTCGTGTTATTTATGTCATTCTCGGCTTTTTGTTGTGTTTCTATTTGTTATATCTAAATTTGCATGGGTGTAATGGAGTTATTTAGTTGGGTGCAGTGAACGCATATAAGGTTGATTAAATGTTATAAATGTAAAAAATATAAAACAAAAGCTTGCACTGTATCTATTATAGATTTATAAATGTCCTGGATACACTAATAACATGTAATGAACCACATTATGCTGAAAGGTGTGATGTCTTGTTAATCAAGGGGGCACAATGAATAATTTAAAAAAACACAATTTTAAACTTAATAAAATAACTAAATCATGTATTGCAATGAGCGCGGTCATGTTGGCGTTTTCTGGTTATACCCAGGAACAAAAAGCTGAAACTGAACAAAGTGCAGAAGAAGTAGAGCTTATTCAGGTAACTGGTATTAGAAGTCAGCTCACCCAAGCAGTAGCTACCAAACGCGACAGTGTACAATTTGTTGATGCGATTTCGGCAGATGATATGGGAAAGCTTCCTGACACTAATGTAGCTGAATCGTTACAAAGGGTTTCAGGTGTTCAGTTAGAAAGAGGAATTGGAGAAGGCAGTACTATTTCTATTCGCGGCTTAAGTCAAAATGTCATTTTGGTTAATGGCCGACAAGTCACTACAGCTGGTGGTCGCGGTGACAAAGGGCCAGATACATTAGAGTCTTCGTCCTATAGTATGTTGTCGCTTATTCCCTCTAGTTTGGTTTCCAGTCTGGAAGTGTCAAAATTACCCAGCGCCAGCCAAATTGAAGGGGCTTTGGGTGGGGTAGTTAACATCAAGACGCGACGCCCTCTCGATAATGATGGCCAAAAAATTGTAGCTAGCGCAACGGGTTCTTACAATGACTTATCTAAGGATAATGGTTCTGAAGTATCTGTTTATTATTCAAATAGCTTTCTAGATAATACTTTAGGTATACAAGTTGCTGCATCAAGAGCTAGCTCAACATTTCAAGAGGAGGGACTTAATACCTTCTCAGGTTATAGTTATGACACATCGGTAACCGCTGACCCAAATGAGGAAACCTTGGTTTTTAACGACATGCGTTATTGGGAAATCAATGACAAACGTGAAAAAACAGGTTTGAATGCCATGATCCAATGGCAAGCGAGTGATTCTTTAGAGCTGTACCTTGATAGTTTTTATAGCAAAGTAGATTCAGATCGTGACCGCTTTTGGACAGGGTTTTGGACCTGCTGTGGGTATGAAAACACTGAAATTTCAGACAATGGTGTGTTGACGTCAGCTAGTATCAACCGGCCGGTCCAAGCGAATACCGAATATGCGCCAGCCTATATGGAATTCACTAGTACTGCGTTAGGCTTTAAATGGTTCGCCGAAGATTGGGAAGTTGCAGGTGAACTCGCTCGCACCGACTCAACTTCTAATTCGCAACAGGATTTTATGCGTTTTCAAACTGCAGAAGCGGCCGCAGTAGATTTTGATTTATTAGCCGGCGATGATGCTCCTGACGTTATTTTTGGTGGTGCTGATTTAACTTCGCCAGATGGGCTAAATCTAGCCATTGTCTACGATAATACCTCTTACAATGAAAACGTAGATACCGCTGTTAGGTTAGATTTTACCCGTTACTTTGATGGTGATTTTTTCACGTCGGTTGAGTTTGGTGGACGTGCCAATAGTTTTGAGACTGACCATGACTACGTCGCTCGGGCAATCACCCCCAATTTTGCACTAACTGATTTGCCACAAATTTATACTATGTACAATAACAATAATTTTTTCTCTGGTGATGGCCCGGCAGTTAATCATCAATATTTGATTGTTGATAAAAATAAATGGCAAGGGTGTACCACGCTAAGTGAATATTATGATGAAGCGCAAGCAGCAGAATGTGCCACTACTCATGATCTTTCACCATCCTATAATATAACTGAAGATTTGATTGCGCTTTATACTCAAGCCAACTTTTCTAGTGAAGTGGGTGGCTATGCCATTTCTGGTAATTTTGGAGTGCGTTATGTACAAAGGGATTTAACTTCAGAAGGTCACTCTGAAGATGTGACGACAGGTGTTGCTACTCCATTCACAACTAAAGTGTCCCATTCAGAGCTGCTTCCTTCCGCTGTCGTTAAAATGGACCTAACTGATGATGTGGTATTGCGTTTTGGTGCTGCCCGTACTCTTACTTTTCCTGATACTTCAGATCTGAGCAGTGGTATTTTTGTTCGCGGAGACTTCACCGCTAATGGTGGCAACCCAGAGTTAGATCCTTTTGTTATCAATCAAATAGATTTTTCTGCCGAATGGTATTTTGGTGAAAGTAGTATTTTGTCTGCTGGGGTATTTTACAAAGATGTTGAATCTTTCATCGTGAATACTATCCAACCCCGTGATTTGCCAAATTATAGTCAGCAGGTATTTGTTGAACAACCAATCAATGGTGAAAGCGGCACGATTCAAGGTTTAGAAGTTCTGTATCAACAGGCGTTTACATCGTTACCGGGATTTCTCAAAGATACCGGGGTTATGGCCACCTATTCATACATAGACAGTGAAACACCTTTTGAGGATGGCCGTGGTAATAGTCTTCCTATACCTGGTTTGTCAGAAAATAACGTTAATATGGTCGTGTACTATGAAGTTGAGTCCTTTGGGATGAGGCTTGCTTATAATTGGCGCGATAGTTATTTAGGTTATTTAGGAGCGGGGGATAACGGCGTCTTTTATGAAAGCTATCAAGATTTAGCCGCCACAGCGAACTATAAAATTAATGACAATGTCAGCTTAAACTTTCAAGCTGTAAACTTACTCGATACCAGACAAAAACAATACGCCGCATACCAAGAAGCGATACAGCGTAACGTTGAATTCGGTAGAACTTATAAATTATCTGTTTCAGTTAATTTTTAAATAGACGTTGGCAATACGCTGTCATATTGTGGCAGCGTCATTGCATTTTGCAGTACTGCCTTGCTGTTTTTCTATGTAGAATAGTGGGCAATAACAATCATTTCTTAAAGCCAATTATGTTCAACTCCAGCACAAGTCTTAAAAAACACGGAAGTCAATTAAACCATAGTCTAATTGAGGGGATAAACGTCTTACAAGGATTAGCTTCGTTTGAACGTCCTGTAGGTTGCCGGGAGTTAGCGCGCTTTTTGGAGTTGGATACGACTAGAGTTAATCGCCTATTAAGAACATTGGATTATATTGGTTTAGTACAAAAAAATAGTGACCGAAAGTATGTAACTGGCCCAGCGATGTTAGTTTTGGCGGCACAAGGTTTGTGTGCTTCGGGTGTCACTACCAAAGCCATTAAGCCTTTAGAAGAGCTGCGTAAATATGGTTTGGTTGTGGCTATGGGGGTGTTATGGCACGATAAAGTCACTTATCTTTATCATTCCCTGCCTGATATGGGTGAAGAAAGTCCTCTTGGGCGTTTAGGGTATTTCCCTGCAACTGAGTGTGGTACGGGTATTTCTTTATTGTCTGTGCTTGAAGATGAAGAAGTGCGAGCCTTATACCAAGATCGCGATATTCCTGGTTTTCCTGACGGTATTGAAAGTTTGATCAGCGCACTTAATCAATATCGTGAACAAGGTTATGTAAAAATGCAAACTCACTATAAAACCCATTTGCCGCACCATTCGGTTACTATAGCTGTTAACGTTAAAGGCAATATGCACAGCTCTATCGCGCTTTCAGGTTGGATCCCAGAAGAAGCCACCGAAGAATTGGTGTCTTTATTAAAAAATAAAGCCAAAGAAATAGAATAAAACCTTCCGTACCCTAGTGGGTTGGATTAATTTATAAGTTGGTTGAGCTTCAACCACATCTTAAATGATTCAAACCAGTTGTATTCGTGATGCATACCAAAGCCGTGCCCACCATGGGGTAATAACAAAAGTTGCACTGGTACCTGCGACTCCCTAAGTGAATGGTAATACCGCAAGGAATTTTCTACAGATACGTGACCATCGTCATTGGCATGCAAAATAAATGCTGGGGGAGAGTTTTTGTTGATTTGCGTGTCATTCGAAAAATACTCTGTGTCTAGTGAATTGGCATTCTCTCCTAATAATAATGTTCTAGAGCCTAAATGAGTAATCTGTGGATCCATACTGATTACTGGATAAATCAAAATTTGAAACGCTGGTTTGAACAATTTAGAGTCGATTGTTGGCAACACGGGGCGCTGATAATGAACCGCAGCACTAGATGCGAGGTGCCCTCCCGCAGAAAACCCCATGACCCCTATTTTTAAAGGATCGAGATGCCATTCCTTTGCACCAGAGTTAACGATATGCAGAGCTTGTTGCAGGTCTTGCAACGGGCCCCATTTGGGGATGTCCATCGTTTTATACGAGGGCATTCGGTATTTAAGAACAAATGCGCTAATGCCGAGTTTCACTAAGCGTTTTGCAATGGCATGGCCTTCCATATCTATTGATAAGCCTCGGTAACCGCCACCAGGGCAAATCACTACTGCGCAACCATTATGTAAATCTTTACTAGGCCAGTAAGCGGTTAGTTGTGGTTGACTCACGTCTACTACAAATTTCCCTGTTTTGTCTTGTGATTCCAGCGACTCTTGATTCATAGAGTCTTTGGCTCCGGGGATTTGGGCGGTGTATAGTGCTATAGTTTCAACCATTTCATTTTGCATATTGTCTCTAGTACTAAAATCATCAAACATTGTTATTAGTGTTGCAGGATCAGGCAATGACCTAAGTGATGTTTACTTTAGGTCAATGATATCGCTTCTATGTTGCCTTACGAGTTCGCGTGTCCGTTTCTATTCAAGCACAATTTTATCGATAGCTATTTTAAACCCTGAGCTACTTGGGTTTTGACCTGTAACAGTGAATCTCAATAATTTATCACCAGCGGTAGTCACATTAATTGTCCCTAATGTTGTTAATGGCCAATTTACTGCGGCACTATATTGGTCAACTGCCGAAGCGAAATCCGTTCCTTCATATCGAGTTTGCGCTATGCCTCTAATGCTATGAGTCTTATAACTGTACTTAACTGTATAGGTACCAACGTCAATATTGGGTAGGGTAAATTCGACCCAATCATTCACCCCGTTATCCTGCAACATAATATATTCGCCTTCACTGGCACTTACATCTGAGATAACGTTCACCGTGGCAGTGTTGCTAAAATATAAATCCTCGGCTTCATAAACTGTAGGAATGACTGGGGCAGGGATATCGGTTAGATCATCTTCCACAAATAACCCATACAACTTACCAGAGCTAGAACTCACAGAAGTAGGAGCTGAAGCATAGACAACGTCCTCGTCACTGCTCTTCACTTTAACATTCACTCGTTCAATCGCTTTGTCGCCGGACAAAGTGTAGGTATCCCAATCGCCGCCAGCAATTTTTTGGGATACATGTAACTGTTTATCGTTACTCACAAAGTAGGCCCGTACACGATCTCCAACTATGGTATGACCCAGGGCTGCGATGGTATCTTGGGTATTGTATATGTTGGTTTTATCCACCCAATTAGAGCCGTTCCAGCGAATTCGAAACACCTCATAATCCCGACCACCACTACTAGTCTCATCGGTACGGAAACGATATACCACGCTGGGGCGACCAGTACTACCAAGCGCCAACTTCGCTGATTGAATACCCTTACCCACATCAGCTGAAGAGAAAGATTCGCCGCTCTCTAGTCCCTGATAAAATAGATTAGGGGTAGACAAGTTTACTGGCGCAGACACAGTGCTTCCGTTAGCCGTTTTAAATAACCCTGTATTTGGTTCATACTTCAAATAACTCCCGTAGTGTCTATCTGCCCGAGGATGGCCATAAGCCCATTCCCATATAATGTGCACATCACCGTTATTATCAATAACCACATCATCAGGATAAACACGGGTATTAGTTTGACTCGCGAATGTACTTATGTGGCTCCAAACATTGCTATTGTTGTTCCAATGAAGTAGTTGCCCCTTGCCAATATCCGATCCTTTGGTGTCCCTAACAATCAAATATATATCGCCATTTGGTGCTGTCGCGGCTACGGGATAGGTATATATGCCAGAGTTATTGACAATATCAGAGCGCTTTAGCAAATTGCTCACATCCTTTGGGTTTGAAGAGCGAAAATACCGCCAGTTGTTATTGTGATGGTCGGCAAAAACATGAATATCTCCGTCACCATCTACCGCAATAGTAGGTTGGTCATGGCCATTGTCGTCGCTGTGTTCCCAAACGCTACCATCAGCATTTTTTAAGAATCCAGATACCCAAGTCCCTGTCGACGATCGTTTGGCCACTTTTACTTTATGTTTGCTGCTAATAGAGCCCGAAGAATTAAACGAAAAGTAGGATTCATCGTCATGCAAAGCCAAAGGCACCCACCAACCGGCTTGATTGCTTGAGTCTACGTCGGCTACTTCTTCAATCACAACGTCAGCCTTTGCAGAGTTAATTACAAAAAGATATATACAGCCTTTAATTAGAACAGATTTCAAACTCATAATACCACCTAGATGTATCTTTATGTGAAACGATATTGGATTTAAACATTTTTTTAACAACTTATCAACATTGGGTTTTCATTGCTTTTTTGTCGCTTTAAGATCAACTTAAGGGGAGTTTTAGTAGTTTGTTTTGATTTTGTGGTTCGGGGGAAGGTTAAAGATTTTATGTTGGCGTGAGATGTTGGTGTGTCTAATATAGATATTTATGTTTGTGGCCTGCCTGTAATTGCGAGCACATGTTTTATGCAAGTTTGGCTAATACTTTTATTCTGCGTATTTGCTTGTTATCTTTTGATACTCGGTTAATCAAATTAAAGAGCAGAGCGATCTAAATGAATGTGAAACAACCATCCGAATTAACCGATCAAGAACTATTAAATGAAGTGAACAGTATTAAAACCTCAGGCATAACTCACGCGCTGTTCATAGGGGTTATGTTTGGCATAATCATTTTTAGTATTTGGAAAAATACAATAGGCCTGTTTACCCTCATTCCTTTGTTTCTAATATACAAATTGTTAGATAAATCTAAACGAAAGCAAGCTTTAGAGTTGGAGCTGAAAGCTCGTAATTTAAGTTAATAGTTCATGTTCTGGAGTAGTCAAGTCAACGCTGACGGGACAAGTTCCAGTTTGCTAAACAATTTAATATACGATTTTTCAGATGCGTTTTTTCGATTGGGGGTGATAACTAGGTAAGAAGTGACTAATTCACTAGAATGATTTTTCATATTTAGTAATGGGGCTATGTGGCAAAAGGTTAGAAAACAAACTCTTCCAGTACTAAATAAGTAGTAATAGCCAGCAAAATAACACTTGGCCATTTAAACCAATGGCTTTTGTTCCATAAGGTAACTAACTTGGCTGTTTTGGTTTTTGTGTTCAATAAGCCTGATTGTTTCAATCGCAACAAGTACAAATACACCCCAGTGATACTTAAACTGCATAGAAGTAAACCAAATACAAACCAAATGTAACGAAAAGCCCAGGAAGAAAACGTACCAAAATGAAGCGGATCTGCGGCCTCAGAAATTCTAAAATGCCAGTTTAACTCTTCGCCCTTACGACCATCTATCCATCGAGCAGTGCGGGCTTCGAAAACTTGTTTATTGGCTCTGTCTCTTACAAGCCAGGCCTGTGCTTGACCTTCTATTTCAATTAATCCTTTTTTACCTAAAAACCTGATTTGATTGATTAGGTATTCGGGATTGTGATCAGCAATATATTGGATACTTCGTGATAGTACTTGGGGTGAAAACCTAGTGATAGGTGTTGACTGTGTTGCTGGATCTTTGGGAGTGAAATTGGAGTAACTTGCTGCAGCTCCCCATTGTTCTGCTAAATACCAAAGGCCTGTTAGGCTAATAACCATAATAAACCATAGACTCCATAACCCAGCCATTTTATGCAACTCTGACCAAAAACGCCGTTTATGCGCTGCGCGTTTTTGTGGTTTTAGAGGGTATTTAGTTTGCTGAGCTTTTTTGACTCGTGAAAATGCAAAGAAATATCGCCACCAGTTTCGGTAAAGATACAGTGAAGTGATAAGTAAAAATAGTAGGACTAAGGCAAAGATACCAACTAGGGTGACCCCGACTTTTATGGGAAGCATAAAATGTCGATGGACTTGCCGGAAAAAACGTTGCCAATTGAACCAAGTACCTTGACCTGTTATTTCATGGGTATAGGCGTCGAGGTAAATTCTAAATCGTTGACCTTGGGTATCACGAGCAATAACTTCAACGTTATGCCAAGGCATATGTGGCCGATGAATGCTATCGATTTGAGTTTGAGGACGATAAGTTTGCACAGAATAGAGTAACGCTGACCAATTGAGATGTTGTTGTTGTGCAACTGACTGGTTAGCGCGGATAGCGGGGTTTGCCAACCAATCCAAATCGGCAGAGATAGTTGCGAACGTGCCGGTGAGTAATATGAACGTCATTAGCAGGCTTAAATGAAAGCCTGCCCAATGATGCAGCGTAAACCACTTCTGTTGTTTCATAAGGTTGAGGTGAAGCTAGAAGTTAAGTCAATGCCAATTAGCTTCTACACTACCGTTTTAGAACTGATAGGTTAGTTGCGCCACTACTTCCCTTGGACTGCCAGGAAAATGGCCATTGCGCTCGCTAAATCCGCTTACAGCATACTTTTTATCAAAAAGGTTATTCACGTTCACACTCAATAGTACTTGTTGCCATTTAGTCGTCCAGCTGGCATCAAATATGGTAAAAGGTTTAACTTTTTGACCTGCTAAGCTGAGTTGTTCGCTGACGTAATTTAGTCCAAATGCAATAGACGAATTTAAATCTGCTATTGCATATCGTGTCCACAAGCCAGCTTGATGTCGGGGAGCATTGGCGAATCGAGTACCGTCCCCAAACGTATTCGTAATCACATCATTAGTCACACCTTGAATCACTAGGGTATCGTTGTATGCGTAATTTGCTGTCATAGTCCAGTTTTCACTTACATCGCCAACGAGTGTGGCTTCAAAACCGTTACTTTCTACTTCACCAATGTTTAATAAAGCCGGAATGCCGTCACCTTGTCCAGTATCATCTGGATTGGTCATTACAACGTTTTGCTTATTAATACGATAGATGGCAAATGTACTCAGAATTTTACCATCGAGCCATTGATTTTTTATGCCGATTTCAGTTTGTTTGCCGCTTTCAGGCTGCAAACTGCCTTCTGCAACAACATCTTCTTGTTCCGCAGAAGATGTGGGATTAAAGCTCTCAGAATAATTTGCGTAAAAAGACATATTGTCGAATGCTTGATAAGTGGCAGCAACACGAGGGGTTATGTCGTTATCTGAATAACTGTAACCGGTTTCTTGATTGTATTCTTTAAAGTTGTCGTATCTGAGACCAGCGACAATCGTCCACTTTTGGTTGATTTTGACAACGTCTTGTAAATAGATACCGTAACGGTCTGGGTCGACACCATCTCGGTTCAGGTCAGTTAAGTTATAGGTGCTAGGATCTGTTAATCCATAATTTAGGGTAAATATATTTAAATTTGCGATACCGTCAGCTTCATACCTAGCTAGGAAATAGTCATACTCTGTTTCTACCTTGTGATAGTCAGCTCCAAATAAGAGTTGGTGTTGTACATTTGGGGTATGGATTTCGTAAACGAAGTCTGTGGTTAGACTCGTTTCTTTATTTGCTCTGTATTGTTTTCGATATTCTCGTTTAATAGTTTGGTCGTCGATATTTGCTACACCATCCCCGTTTACGTCAACCCAACTGCGAGACTCATGGTAAGCTTGATCCCGCTCGTTATCTAAATAACGCAAAGAGGTGTTGACGTAAAAATCATCACTAAAGTAATGTTGCAGGTCTGCTTGTAGAACTAAAGCTTGTAAATTTTGGTAATCATCCTTTTCATTGGCATTATATGACGGATCAACAATAAAGTTACCCTCGTCATCAACTGGTACGCCACGTAAGCGATTGCCACCCAAATCTTGCTTAATGTAATCTATCGTTGTGGTTAATCTGGTGGCTTCGCTCAAATCAAATAATAAACCTCCTGCAAGTTCAGTGTTTTTTGCATCAGCATTATTTCTAAAACTGTCTTGTTGCTCGTAAAAACCACCTAATCTGTATGCCATTTGTTTGTTTAACCCTCCGGTTAGATCAACAGATATACCTGATGTAGCAAAATTACCTAAAGTTAGTTTGAGCTCTTTGCTTTCGTTATAACTTGGTTTTTTGGTAACGTAATTGATCATCCCTCCGGGTTCGCCGCCACCATATAAGGCCGATGCTGGCCCTTTAAGTACTTCAACTCTAGCTACGTTAAAAAGTTGTGGTACTCCAAAGCCGGAATAGGGATCACCTCGTACTCCGTCATAAAATACGTTGGCATCATCTCGAAAACCACGAAATGTGACGCCAGAATAACTAAACTCGCTGACACCTGCGATAGAGCGATATAGGTCGGTAATATTTCTGGCCGCCTGATCAATTATAAGTTGTTCAGTCAGTACTTGGGCTGATTGAGGTAGCTCTAACAAACTTAAATTTGTTTTCGTTCCGATTTTTGATTCTGTCTCTAAATAGAATTGTTGTGCACGGCCAGTGACTTCTATGGTTTCAATTTCAGTATTTTGTTCAGACGATGCAAAGTTCGACACTAGCAAGCTTGAAGCTGCAATACAGTGGCACCAATACTTAATTTTTATCATTTATGTTCCTATGTGTGTGATGCTGAAATATCACGCAAATGATAATTGTTATCATTTGTAATTGCAATTAGCGTTATGGTCTTTGATATCAATTTTTAGTTTAAAGAAGGGCGTGTAGGTGGATTTACCGCCAGTTTATTAATTAATGATTAATTTCCAATGTTGAACATAGAAATGAGTTTGGTCGTTATCTCAAAACAGATGGTTGTGAACGTTGAGTCCTGCATTAGAGTTTTGCTGTAATTTGACGTGTCTAATAGACAGTCGTTTCAAATGGTGTGGTTTCTTGAGAAAGGCAGCAAATAGCATCCCCCTATTTGTGAAAAGTCCCTGAGTAAAAATTGCGTGAGTGGTACTTATTTTTCAACTTACTTAGCGGGAATGTGTTCATTATTCAACATAATTACTGCGTTAGGTTTCGATTAGACTGCCTCGGTGGCGCACCAAACTACAAGGTTTTCATACGTTTTTGTTACTTTATTGATAGGTATATCAGTTGGACTCAGGTACAGTTACCAGCTTGATTGAATATTAGAGTTGAAGCAAACGAAAAGGTAGAGCCCATCTCACCTTTTTGAAGCGCCGTTTAAGTAGAGAAAGGTTTGATACGTATTTTTTTGTGTTTTTTAGTGGGGTTTATTCCTTCTTCGTTTGGCTCCGCGTTAGACGTGTATATTGCAGAGTATCCACCTTTTCAGGTGATAGATAACAAAAACGGGCACACTGGGTTTTCGGTAGAATTATTTAAGGAAGTGTTAGATTTAACCGATATCGATGCGAATATCATAGCGGTGCCATGGGTGCGCGCATTAGAGTTTGTTACTCAACAAAGCAATAGTTTATTGTTTGCTATGGCGAAAACGCCAGAGCGAGACAAACTCTACACATGGGTTGATACTATTTATATGGTGAATGAAGGGGTCTTTGCTCGCAAAGATAGAACTGACATCCACATTGATAGCCTTGAAGACGTACATCAATATTCAATAGCACTGCCCCGCGGTGATGTATCTGTAAGCACCTTGAATATTTCATCGCAGCCTTCTGAAGACGTGTATATCGTCGAGCATCAAGAACAATGTATTAGGATGCTAGCGATAAATCGAGTCGAGCTTAATTACAATAATGACGTTGGCTTTTTTAATGCCGTTAAATCTTACGGGCTCGAAGCGAGTCAATTTAAACAAGTGTATATTACCAAACGCACCGAACTTGGCATTGCTGCAAATAAAAATATGGATGCAAAAATTATTGCGAAAATCCGTGAAGCGTTAAAAACCCTAAAGCAAAACGGTGTGTATCATAATTTGAAACTCAAGTGGTTCGCTACTAACTAAAAGCGGTAATGGAATTTGATCGATTGCGGTCAGTCAAGCGTTGCATTCATGGCGCAATGAAAGTTTCAGTTGCTTTGACTTCGCAGTTGAATTCATTTTATTTGAGCTTGAAACTTCAAGTATGGCTGTGAGCTTTGCACTTTTGTTAAGCATTTCAACTCAGCAACCACAACCTTTTCCCTATTCTGTAATGTGATAGTTCCAGCATTTTCACATTTGGCTTTGAACGTATTATAAGCGTTAAGTCCATCGTGAAGAATCTCCAATCCATCTACAAACTGGATTTCCATAGACTGTTCAAATGAACTGCATCCCTCTATGGGATAAGTTTTTACATAGTCATCATTGCTACTGAAACTAACGCTTTTACAATGGGATTTCATCAGATTGTGAATAACTTGTTTTCCCCAATGTTTCAGAGCCGATTGAGGGTAATCTTCAGAATATTGGGTTGATATTTCTGACTGCTTAAACCACGAAGCAATTTCCATTTGATTATCTAAGTCACCTCTAGTGCTAAATTTTTCAAATGCTACAGACAGTTTCTCGGATTCGGTAAGACGGTTTAAGGCGTCAAAGTAATCCTCTTGGTTATAAGTTCTATCCTGACTATTTGTATCAAACATATGTTTCCACACGTCAAAAACAGTTTTGCTGGAATCTTTTGCTTTAACCGCAACATGAGTTGCCAAGCCCATTGCCGCACCACAATCATAATAATTGCGATAACGTCGAAATTTAGCTGATTGCTGTAACGACTCATTGCCCTTTTTTAAGAAACAATTATTGGCAGCATCTTCAAACTTCAAAAGCATTTGTTCATCGTTTATTAGCCCAAACTCCATCATTGCAAAATTGGCAAATGTATCGGCACCGCCTTCTGACATCCAAGAATTGTTTTGTTCTTCCAAAGAGAACATTTGACCATTCCAAAAATGTGCAGCTTCATGAGCTAAAAAGTGAAATAAGCTATTAAATTTGTCTTTGTTCTCGGAGTTCCAACGTTTTCCACTAATAGTGAGTTGAACAAGCCCATCCAATGTGCCGCCACTATAATTTGAATAGTCACCATCGACTTGGTCATAATTAAAAAACACAACCGGCTTAAAACTTAAAGAATGCCCAGTTTTTGATTGGTAGTAGTCGAATAGCGTGGGGAAGTATTGCTGAGTTTGATCCCACGCCCATTTCGGTAAGGCTGGGTCAACAACAGCGATCATATTGTCGTTTTCAATGGGTTGTATATTGCCGAAATATATATAGGTTCCTTCGCCTTCGAGGTTCCAATAAGCTTTATTTGTATAGCTTTTCCCTAAAAATACGATATTTTGATTCGGGCCATAGAAATGAAATTTTGTCCCTTTAAATGATGCACCAATAGGGCTGATAGACTTATCTTCAATAACGTTAGCACCTAAGGCTAAATAATTGGTATACAACAACACACTGCCATCCGAGTATTTAATGTTGTGTGTGTAATCTTTTGGGATGAAGTCATAGTAAGAAGAAAAATGAATATTCACAGAGGTAAATTTTTTGCCATCTATACTGCGTATCAATTGTGTATCGTCTTTTTGAACCCACTTAAATTTTGACTCATCTATTTTATACCACTTGCTTCGGTCAAAGTTGCCGGGTCTAAGAAAAGCAATATGATCTACGGCAATCGGTAACTCGTAGTTAGCTCTCCACGAATCTGTATCTTGCTGATAGTGAACATGAACCTGTAGTTGCAAGTCTTTATCTGATGCTTTTGCGCTTGCTGGTAAAAAGATGAGTAGGGCGAGAAAAACACTATATATAAGGTTTTGTTGATATTTCATTATTCATCTCTTCAATCAATTTGTTTTCTTTGATGTTCAGTTAATTCAATTGGGGCCAATTAGTGACATAAACTTTAATTTGGACAGAGGTCAAAATTAACCACTGCCTAAACTTTTCGCGCAAAGCCAGCAAGTTGGGGTTTAGTCCACTTGCAATAAAGTGTAATCAACACAGTAAAATAGTATGAAGTGTATTCTATCTACAAATTTAAGCAGCCCTCACGCAGCATTTGTAAGTAGAAGTTGCAATAAGCAAGTCGTCGACGTTAAGTGGTATCTCGACGACAATGCTTTGCTTGATAAAGAAAATACACTTATAAACAAGACGAATGAGCGACACGATTAATATGCTTTGAATAATAGTGGAGGATATTATCGAATTTAAGGTCCACGTTATGTTGTCGGCTAAATTGTAGTGTTTAAATAAGGTATAGAGTTAGCAGAAAATAAAGCTTAGTCACAACAAGTGAGTCGATAGGGGTAAGACTTTTGATTGCTATTGTACCTCAGGTTTTTTAGTCAACCATTGTAACAATGCATTAAGGCATCAACTGTGAAGGAAATAACGTGCAAGCGAATGACATAAGAGTATTTGTACCTAGTAAGGATTACCAAACATCTCAATCTTTCTATCAAGCAATGGGGTTCAAGATGGATCCTGCTGGTGACGACCTTGCTATTTTTACTAATGGTGCCTGTACATTCTTTCTGCAAAGGCATTTCAACGAAGAATTTGCAAAGAATCTAATGTTGCAGTTAATTGTTGCTGATATCGAAGCGGCATTTAATGTTATTTCCAAAATTGAAGGCTTCAATATTAGGTATGAACCCATCAAATCTGAACCTTGGGGAAAGGTCATTTATTTGTGGGGGCCTTCGGGCGAACTGTGGCACGTTACTGAACTAAACAGTTAATCAAGCAATTTAAGAACGCCCGCAAAAAAATATGGGGTTGACGTCGCTAACGTTCGCTTTGGATCCTGTAGTGAGTTTATCTAATCGAATTTCGTTCACATTAATAAGGATACAAATATCATGAAGTTATATTCAACCATTATTGCCACCGTTACTTTGATTGTTTCAAGCCTTAGTTATGCTGAGGCGCTAACAGGTAAGGAATACCAAGCCGTTGTTGCTGCCGCTTATAATTATTTCAATGGGGCTGCCAATGGAGATCAAACACTACTTTCCAAAGCATTTGATCAAGAGTTTGGTGATGTGAAAATGATGACAGTTAACAAGGACACTGGAAAAGAAATCATCAGAACCGTGCCACTTAAGGAGTTCTCTGGATACTTCAAGAATGCCACCGAAGATAAATGGGAGGCCAAGGTTTTGTCTGTTGATATCGTTGATGATCAAATGGCTATGGTAAAGCTTAATTTTGATACACCAAAAACTCACTACATCGACTATCTCGTCATGTATAAACGCGAAAATGAGTGGCGCATAATCAACAAAACCTTTGTTGCAAGGCAGCGTTCCGAGTAAAAGTGTATAGGTAAGTTTCTAACCAGCGGGCGCTGAGCCGTTGAACTTAATTTTTGCTAAGCAAGGGATTTTAAGCGCTTTACATTTGGCAACTGCTCTAACCTTATTGATTCCTGGCCTAATTCTTTTTTGATTTTTGAACTAGTTTTTAAAATAGGCACTTGTATGGGGGGGGGAGCTTGGTTTTCCTGTTAGTAAAAACTGTTAACTATTAGTGAGTATTAGTTTCTTAATAATCGTTTTTCACTTTCTAGCGACATGAGTAAGTGGCACAAGTTCAGAGTAATCCAAGCCTTAATTTGATACCATGTTTGTACTTTTTTGTAGGGATTTTAGCGTTATGAAAGTGTATCTATGGGTCGCAGTTGTATTTTTATTTTCTTGTTCTGGAGGGAGTGGTGATTCTCAACCAAAAGTCACGCTAGATACCACACCTCCCCAGCTAATTTTAAATGGTGAAGACATTGTTTCGATTCAGCAAGGTGAGACATTTAACGATGCAGGTGTCACAGCAAATGATGATGTTGATGGTGATTTAACTTCTGCAGTATTAGTTGAAGGCGAAGTTGATGCTAATGTTTTAGGTAAGTATGTACTCACATATAAGGTGTCCGACGCAGCTGGAAATATAGCGACAGCTTTGACTCGGACAGTAATAGTGGTAAACGATAGCCTTTTTCTGCAAGTCAGCATCGATACCCACGGCGCCACTATAGTAGATGAACCCAAAATTCTCGCGAGCATGCAAATGATGTCTGCCAATGAGACTATCTATGACGGCAACATTGGTATAGAGATTCGAGGTTCTTCGTCACAATCTTTTGATAAAAAATCTTATGGTTTTGAGACCTGGGATAGTGACGGCGAAGATATGAATTTTGCCCTTGCCAATTTTCCTGAAGAAGAAGACTGGATTTTTTATGGACCCTTCAGCGATAAATCTCTGATGAGAAATGTTTTGATTTATCAACTGTCAAATGAAATGGGACGATATGCCACCCGAACTGAATTTAGCGAGGTAACCATTAACGGAGAATACCGAGGAGTGTATGTGTTAATGGAAAAAATGAAGCGAGACAAAAATAGGGTGGATGTGAGTAAGTTAAAGGATGACGATATTACTGGTGGCTACATAATCAAAATTGATAAAACTACAGGTGAAGCTGTGGGCACCGATTTTTCATTTTCTTCTTTATACGACGGTTTTGGTGAGAGTGGCGGTACCCAAAAAATAAAGTTCTTATATGAATACCCTGATGCTGAAGATTTGAGCGATCAACAAAAAGCTTACATTCAAGGGTATTACCATGGTTTTGAGCAGGCTTTGAAGTCAAATCAATTTACCGATGCGACTAACGGTTATCAAAAATATATTGATGTACCTAGCTTTATCGACTTTTTTATTCTTAACGAATTGTCCCATAATGTAGATGGTTTCCGTATCAGTACCTTTATGCACAAGGATAAAGGCGAAAAGTTAAAAATGGGGCCAATATGGGACTTCAATCTTGCCTTTGGAAATGCCGACTATTGCCGCGGTGAAACGACCGATGATTGGGCTTATAAATTTAATGAGTACTGCCCGAACGATCTTTCCCGTGTGCCGTTTTGGTGGGCAAGGTTACTTGAAGATCCTGCCTTTGTTACCGCTCTTCAGGCAAGGTGGACAGAACTTCGTGGCAATGTGTTAAGTGAAGCAAAGGTACAAAGCAAAATTGCGGCACATAGCGCCAACCTAATTTACTCAAACGCGGTTCAACGTAATTTCGAGACTTTTGATGTTTTAGGTAGTTACTTATGGCCTAATTTCTTTGTGGGTAATACTTACGAGGAAGAAGTCGATTATTTGGATGATTGGGTGTTACAACGTATGCAATGGATGGATACGGCAATCGCTAATCTATAGCTATTTTTAAGAAGCCTCCGATTGGGAGGCTTCAGTCATTAGAGTCTAAAGTTAGTTTGCAAGTCTGAGCTCACCACCTTGTGTTAATAACTTATGGCTAATAAATGCCTTGTCTAAATTATTACCATTGAAGTGTGACTGCTCACCTTCTACAGGCCTTATTATTAAAGGTTTTCCTGCATAATACTTGTCACTTAAGTGGATCTTAATTTCGTCAAAGGCCGGGGCAACAAGGGCATACTCCATAATGCCAGGGGCCGTTGGGTAAAATCCCATCATGCTGAATATTAGCCATGACGAAAGGGTACCTGCATCATCATTGCCAGGTATGCCGCCAGCTGTGTTGTGGTAGTGCTGTTTGATAAGTGCGCTAACTTTTTCTCTGGATTTTGCCGCCTGTTCAGGCACATAATTAAATAAGTATGGATAAGTTATATCTGGTTCATTAGCCATGTCGTAATTGTTAGTGGTAAAAGTCGCTGCTAGCTGCTCAATAAAGTTGTCTTCACCGCCCAATAAGGCAATTAATCCAGGAATGTCGTGGGGGACATAAAAACGATAGTTCCAAGCATTACCTTCAATATAGCCGGGAGCGGGTTCGAAGTTTCGTCCAAGTTGTGGATCGTAAGGCGTATACCAACTGCCATCGTGTTTTTTAGGGCGTAACATACCTGTTTGTGGGTCAAATAATTTGCGATACCCCTGAGCTCTGGCTAAATACGTTTCTGCATCTTTGGTTTTCCCTAATGTTTGCGCCAAAACACCCAAATTAAAATCAGCTAAGTAGTATTCAAGGCTAGTTGAGACACTGCCATCATAGGGGCCTTCATCATCAACAGGTACGTAACCTAAGTGTAAATAATCTTGGTTTTCTGGGCGTAATGGATTATTTGAAGTGGCATCAGCCGATTTTTTCATGGCAGCGTAAGCAGTGTTGATATCGAAATCTTGAATGCCTCGCAAATACGTATCGGCTAGCACCACAGTCGCCGGGTCGCCCACCATCACCTGCGTTTCCATGCCTAATAATTCCCACTTAGGCAACCAACCACTTTCGTTATACATCGCGACCATTGTGGCCATCATTTCCGATTGTATCTCAGGATAAATCAGGCTTAGTAGCGGGTGAACATTACGATTGCTATCCCAAAGTGAATACACCGAGTAGCGGTTTTTTTCTCCGCTGTTTTTGATATTGCCAAATAGTGGCCCAGAGGTCTTGCGGTTTGCCTGCATAAGCGGGTAATCGCCATTGACATCTTGAATGATACTAGGGTGAATGAGGCTGTGGTATAGGGCGCTATAAAACAGGGTTTTGTTTTGGTCAGTGCCTTTGAGTTGAATGCGCTTTAGTAAGCTATTCCATGCATGTTCGGCAGCCATTTTGGTTTTTTCAAAATCAAAATTAGGTTGCTCTGCTTTGAGGTTTTCTCGGGCATTGTCGATGCTAACGTAAGAAATTCCCACTTTTACTTGCAGGGTTTCATCGGCTTGAGTATCAAAACTGAAGTAGGCACCAATTTCATCACCGGCTAATATCTGACGGTAATTAGGATAAGGTTTAATGGTGTCGTTATGGCCTATCCATTCGCCTTCAACACCAGTGTATTTGGGCATTTTTTTAAAACCGCCGAAGCGTTTGGCAGCATGACTAAACTGCGCTACAAAATATACCGGGCGCACATCTTCAGGGTTGTAACAAAACGTGCCAATTGTGCGACTGCCTTCGATTTCACGATCCGACACTATACGTAACGCACCACCTGTCTCATTGCTTAAACCAAGACCAAGATTAAGAATAATATTGGCCTGACCTGCCGGGAAAGTATAACGACTTAAACCGGTTCTTTGGGTGCTGGTGGCTTCTGTCTTGATGGCATATTTTTGTAATTCATTGCTGTAATAACCTGGTGTCGCTTGTTGGTTTTTATAGCTTGAACCATATTTTTGAGGATCTAATTCTAACTCTCCCGTGGTAGGCATCAGCAAGACTACACCTAAGTCCGGACACCCGACACCACTTAAATTAACATGACTGAAACCTGTCAAAAAAGCATTGTCATCGACATAAACCCGAGAATTCCATGCTGCATCTTTTTCGAACTTATTTAGGTCGGGACGATGGGCGACATTAAAAGGCGATACTGATGTTAGTGCATGAGGATATTGTGCACCAGGATGGGTTGCACCAAAGTTTGAGGTGCCGATAAAAGGATTAACGTAGTCAGTAGGCTGCTTGGCCTGAACTGACAGGCCAGCCAATAACATACAGAAAATAGGGATCCGTTTGGAAAATATTTGCATTAGGTTGCTCTTATTCTAGTGTGTAGGACTCATAATGAAGACTAATTCACCACCGGCCATTATTTCTTGGTGGGTTATAAATATCCGTTTTAGTTCTTGGCCATTAAGTATGGCTTTTTTAACGTAGACATTTTTATCAGACTGATTTTCAGCCCTCACTTTAAAGGTGTTGCCATTGTCTAAATTGAGCACTGCATTATTAATCTCAGGGCTACCTAAAACATAGTGACCTGATACAGGGTTAACTGGGTAAAAGCCCAGGGCACTAAAAAGATACCAAGCTGACATTTGCCCAGCGTCTTCATTACCTGCAAGTCCATCTGGCTTAGTTGTATAGAGATCATCCATTATTTTTCTGACTAATGCCTGTGTTTTGTGGGGCTGCTCTACAAAAGAATACAAATAGGGCACATGATGGCTAGGCTCATTTCCATGCACATACTGACCTATATAACCTGATATCCACTCAGGTACGTCGTCCATGCTTTGTTCCACTTCAAACATAGTGTCTAGTTTATTAGTAAAGGCAGTGTTACCTCCCATTAGTGTGACTAGGCCTTCGATGTCATGGGGCACAAAAAAACTATATTGCCAAGCATTGGCCTCGCAATAATCTTCAGGATGATAAGCATTTTCATCAAAGGGTAGTCGAAATTCACCTTGCTGGTCTAAAGCGCGCATAAAGCCCGTTTGCGGATCAAAGTGTTTACGATAGTTTTGGGCACGTTTAGTAAATTGCTGGTATAAAGCGTCTTCGCCCAAATCTTTGGCTAACGCGGCAATAGCCCAATCATCAAAGGCATATTCAAGAGTAAGAGACACATTCCATTTACGTTCTTCAAAAGGCACAAAGCCCAGTTCTTGGTAACTTGCAAGGCCAAACTTTTGTTGTGTTGCGCTTTGAATCGCCGCATCCAAAATGTCTTTGGGATCTTCTTTTAATAAGCCTTTTTTATAGGCATCGACTAATACGGGCACACTGTGGTAGCCCATCATCATGTCTGTTTCATTGCCCTGAAAGTTCCAAACAGGTAGTCTACTGGCAACCTTATAATGATCCATAATGGAGGTCATCATTTGGCTGCTGCGATCAGGATCCACTATGGTTTTCCAAGGGTGTAAGGCTCTGAATGTATCCCACAGAGAGAAAAACTCGTACCTAGGCTCGCCGTTTTTAGCAAAGCCACTGCTAGTATGAATATTACCGTCTGGACCTTTATAACGACCGTCAGAATCTGAAAATACCCGTGGAGCAAGAGAAGCGTGATACATAGCCGTATAGAATTGGCGCATATTGTCGGTATCTGCTTGGATTTCAACTTTGCTGAGTTCGTTTTTCCAAGCTTGTTTGGCTTCATTTCGAGTCTGCTCAAAGGTTTTGTTGATACCTTCTGCCAGAAAATTATTTTTGGCGTTATCTATGCTGACTGAGCTGATAGCGGTGCGTACTTCCACTATTTTGGATTGACTCAGGTCAAATTCAAATTGCCCCGCAATAGCGACACCTTGATGGCTTGTACCTGCGTTTGGTTGGCCGTCTTTGTGGATGACATAATCTTTGATTGGTGCGGAGAATCTTGTGTAAAAATACACTCGTTGATCAGGCGCCCAACCCGTCGATTTGCGGTAGCCAGCTATGGTGTGTTCATCAATAATTTGGATAGATGAACCTAAGGTTTTATCCCAATTTCTACTGTATCCAAGATCTAGCCTGACGACACCAGTTTGAGTGTCAGCGGCATAATTATAACGCTGATAACCAGTACGTAACCCGGCTGTTAATTCAACTTGTATGGCGTAGTCGTCCAGCATCACCTGATAATATCCAGGTGATGCAGACTCTTGTTGATGAGAAAAATGCGAGGCTATAACGCCTTGTTTGGGGCCTCCTTCTAATTCGAGTCGTTTAGCTGGCTTGGTCATTGGCATAAACGAAATATCGTACAAGTCGCCCGCACCAGTGCCAGAAAGATGGGTGTGACTAAAACCCGCGATGACATTGTCTGGATAAAAATAGCCTGCTATCCAGTCCCAACCGGTGCGTCCATTGTCTGGGCTCAGTTGCACCATTCCATGGGGAACGGTGGCACCTGGAAAGGTTTTACCTTTTCCGTCTGTACCAATAAAAACGTCAACAAAATCCGTTGGGTCAAACGCTTTGTTTTCGGTTTGATTAGTAGCAATAGCGGCTTGCTGCGGCTTTGTTACAAGGTTACATGCTACTAAACCTACCGAAGCGACTACAAACAACAAGTAGGGGAGGGGGGCCTTTTTCAATGTGCGATTTTTCTTCATTATTATTTAGCCTAGCGTTTTAAGTACTTCAAAGCAGGCGCCTAAAGTATGGTAATCACACTTAGAACCAGCGGCACTTTTTTCATCTGAGTATTTGCTATTGTCTTTGTGTAGCACCCGAAACCAAGCACCGTATTGATGATCGACCATATGTTGCCAACTGTATTGCCACAGCGCTTGATAAGCATCGAGAAACTGCTGCTCTTTTGTCACTTTGTACAACATGGATGCAGCCGCAAAACTTTCGGCTTGTACCCAAAAATATTTATCATCGTCACAACATTCACCATTTGGGGCAAAGCCGTAGATCAGCCCACCATGCTCTTTGTCCCAAGACTTTTCGTAAGCTCGCTCAAACAATTGTTTGGCTTGTTCTACCCATTTAGGATCCGCAGAATGTTTGTGCAATGTGAGTAACAATTTGCTCCACTCGGTTTGGTGACCTGGCTGAAATCCCCAAGGACGATACAAGTTTTTAGGATCGTCTTTGTTGTATTCCCAATCGGGTTGGAAGTCGGTTTTATAATGTTCCCAAATTAGATTGTCGGTTAAAGCCGCTTGTTTGAATGCGATGTTTTCTGCCAATGTAGTGGCACGTTCAAGGAACTTTTTATCGTTGCTTGCTTCGTATGCGGCCAGCATAGCCTCACACATATGCATATTGGAATTTTGGCCACGGTAGTCACTTACCACTCCATCTGCGCTAATTTCGTCGGCGTAGAGACCATGTTCAGGTAACCAGAAACGCTCTTCTAGTTGCTGATAGACCTTATCTAAGGGATCATTGTTATCGATAATATAGGCTTTTTTACAAGCCGCGTAAGCGAGCAGTACAAAGGCATAACCGTAAGCTTGTTGTGTCATGTCTTGAGCTTGGTTGTCTTGTATGGTCCAGGCATAACCTCCGGCTTCTTCGCACCAATGTTGATTTTCAAGGAAGGCTAAACCATGTTTAGCAACATCGATATAGTCGGGGCGATTCAGCACTTTTGCGGCTGTAGCATAGTTCACTATGATTCGGGTACTGCTGACCAATTGTTTAAAACCAGGAGCAAACACAGTGCCATCGTCTTTGTAATTTTGATGGTAACCACCATTAGGATCGATAACATTAGGATCGTAAAAATCCAAAATGTCCTGACAGTGTTTTAGCAAAAATGTTTGATCATAAAAATTCATAATAGCTTCCCTTGGAGAAGTTGGCTGATAGCATCAGCATTGAAACCGGTTTGAGTATGTAAATCACTTGCGGCCTGAAAAGAGGGTAACGCTGGAAAAGCGCCTGGTTGGCTGACGGCAATGGCGCCGCAACAACTGGCAAAGGCGAGCACTTCGGATACTGTCTGATTAGAAGTCAGGGCTTTAATAGGGTCGCTCAAATGACTCAACAGAAATAACATGCCGCCAATAAATCCGTCACCGCCTGCAGTGGTATCTACGGCTTTTATTTTAGGTGGGACCACCTGTCCATGATGACCTGCATAATGATAGTCAATCGGCGCTTCACCATCGGTTATGACTAACAATTCACAATGCTCGGCTAAACACCGTGCAATATAGGATTCGGATTGTCCTTCACTGAGGTAATCAAACTCATCTTTTGAGAGTTTCACTAAGTGTGATTGGAATACCAATTCGTTAACTAGTGTTCGATTGGCCTGTCCGCCTTCCCAAAGGTTATGACGCAGATTGACATCAAAGCTTACAAGACACTGCTGGGCTCTTGCCTGAGAGACTATTTCACGGGTACAAGAGGCAATATCTGCGGTGGTTAAGGTGTTACTACAAAAATGAAAGACAGGAGAGTCTACAAACCACCTAGCATCTACTTGTTGGCGAGTGAATAAAACATCAGCACTGTTGTCCCTGTAAAAGGAAAAGCTGCGGTCCCCAGTGTCATCAAGCATCACAAAGGCTAAGGCGGTTTTTGCAGTTGGGTGTCGAGCTAATAACTCGGTATCGACAGCGTATTGCGAAAGAGCATTTTGTAAAAAGTCGCCGAATGCGTCTTTACCTACTTGCCCTGCAAATTTAGCGCTACCGCCTAATTTAGCGACTGCCACTGCCGAATTGGCAGGCGCGCCACCAGGATATTGTCGAAATGACGGTAAGGTCAATTTGTCTTGCTCAATCACATCTTGGTGTAGAAAATCAATTAAGGCTTCGCCAAAGCATAAAACGGGTCTCATACCTTTTGTTCCTCAGCTTGGTTAATTGCTGCCGTATCTGCTGCATCTGTTTTTGAACCAGATAGAGCGTACCAACTGATATAAATGTAAGCGCATGCCGGCACTAAAAAGCTCATTTGTACTGAACTAAGGTCGGCGACTAATCCCTGTAATAGAGGTAATAAAGCACCGCCAACTATGCCCTGAACTAACAAACCCGAACCGCGACTGGTTAATTTTCCAAGTCCAGTGATGGCTAAAGAGAAAATGGTGGGAAACATAATAGAATTAAACAAACCTACGGCTAATATGGTCCACATAGCGACAGGACCTTCGCTGCTGACAGACATAAAAATACAGGCAATGGCTAAAACACTGTTTACCGCAAGAATGATGTTTGGTTTGATAAAATAAGTAAGGGCTGCTCCAATAAAGCGTCCAATAAGTGCGGCACCCCAATAATAGGAAATCATTTTACTGGCTTCATAGTTATTCATCGACATAATATGCGATTCAGCAAAATAATTGACCAAATAGCTACCTACTGACACTTCTGCACCCACATACATAAATATGGCTATGGCACCGAATACTAGTCTTTTGTGTTGCCATACAGAGTCATTACCGGTGTCTGATTGAGACGTCGTTTCGGTATTTTCAATCACAGGCAGTTTTAAGAACGTAAAAATGCCAGCTGTAGCTAATGCCACACCCGCGAGAATTATATAAGGTAACTGCACGGCTTCAGCGGTCACAACAGCTGCGCCACCAAAGATTAAGGCCGCGCCAAACATTGGACCTAGAGTGTGACCTAATGAATTAATCGCTTGGGCTAAGTTGAGACGGCTTGCTGCAGTGCGAGCTTCACCTAGAATAACCACGTATGGATTGGCTGACACTTGCAAAATTGTGATCCCTGAAGCTAACACAAATAATGCAAACAAAAACACAAAGTAAATTTCAAGCTCGGCAGCAGGATAAAAAATACAGCAACCTGCAGCTATACCAAGTAGCCCAAAGATCACCCCTTTCTTGAAGCCCACTTTTTCAATTAAACGACCAGCAAAGGGCGATACCACAAAGTAGGCACCAAAAAAGCAGAATTGTACGAGTCCGGCTTCTAAATAGCTTAACTCAAAAGCAGCTTTTAAATGTGGGATCAGTACATCATTTAGTGCCGTAATAAATCCCCAAATAAAAAACAAGGAGGTCATAACAATAAATGCGAAGCGCCTGTTTGATGGCGCGCCTGTACTACTTAATCCAGAATTAGGAATTGAACCCGCCATTTATTTAGCCCCTTTTAGGTCGTTTGTGGTGTCGTGTAATGACATTGAATAAGGATATGCGTTGAGATCTGTTGCCCAATTAACGTTAGGTGTATCAGACATTTCAAAAGTCAGTCGTCCACCTTGCTGAACAGCCTCATATGACAACCATGTTTTTTCATGGGGAGTGCCATTGAGTAACGTTTTCTGCACATATTTATTATTTTCAACATTATTCTTCGCGGTTATTTCAAATGTATTGCCGTTTTCAAGCTGTAACGACACTTTGTCAAATAAT
This sequence comes from Paraglaciecola sp., assembly GCF_039964565.1. Classification (GTDB taxonomy): domain Bacteria; phylum Pseudomonadota; class Gammaproteobacteria; order Enterobacterales; family Alteromonadaceae; genus Paraglaciecola. Next base: position 38,673 of record NZ_JBDVXF010000002.1, on the reverse strand, counting down.
GGGCCGCCAAAAACGTATTGGTCAACGCCCGGTGTAACCGGATAAAATCCAATTGAACTAAACACATACCAAGCAGATGTTTGGCCATTGTCTTCATCACCACAATAACCATCAGGTGTCGCTGAGTAGAGTGAATCCATCACTTCTCGCACTTTTTGCTGGGTTTTCCATGGTTGCGAGGCATAGTTATATAGGTAAGCCATATGTTGAATTGGCTGGTTACCATGGGCGTAGTTACCCATATTGACTATTTGCATCTCGCGTATTTCATGAATCGTGAATCCATAATATGAATCATCGAATAAGGGGGGCATGTCAAACACAGCATCTAACTTGGCTGCAAATTTCTCAGTACCTCCCATTAGCTGTTTTAGTCCTTCAATGTCGTGAAACACTGACCATGTGTAATGCAAACTGTTTCCTTCCGTGAATGCATCACCCCACTTGAGAGGATTGAACGGTGATTGAAAACTGCCATCTGCATTTTTTCCGCGCATCCAGCCAGTTTCAGGATCAAATAGGTTTTTATAGTTGAGTGAACGCGCCTTAAATTTAGCGGCGTCTTCATTTTTACCTAATTTTTTAGCAAGTTGGTACAAATTGAAGTCAGCGAAGGCATATTCTAATGTACGCGCAGCATTTTCATGGATCCCAACGTCATAGGGCACGTAACCGAGTTTGTTATAATAATCTACACCTTCTCTGCCAACCGAACTCACAGGTCGGCCTTCATTGATTTCAGCGTTTTTTAAGACGGCGGCATAAAGCGTATCAATGTCGGTAGCGGCATTGCCCTTGAGGTAAGCATCAGTAATGTTAATTGCTGAGTTCGAGCCTATCATCACCCCTCGGTGACCAGGACTGGCCCACTCTGGTAGCCAGCCAGATTCTTTATAAGTATTGGCTAACCCTTGCATAATTTGTGAATTCAACTCGGGGTACATCATATTGAAGAATGGAAAAACCGCTCTAAAGGTGTCCCAAAAGCCATTGTCGGTGAACATATAACCTGGTAATACTTGGCCGTTATATGGACTGTAATGGGTTATTTGATTGTTGGCGTCATACTCGAAAAACTTACGTGGGAATTGCAATACGCGGTATAGAGAAGAATAAAACGTTCGGACGTTATCAATATTGCTGTCTTCTATGCGAATTTTACTTAGTTCTTGTTGCCACGCCTCGTTAGCTTTGGCTCGCGTTTCATCGAAATTGTCTGCGCCAATCTCTCGTTGCAGATTAAGTTCTGCCTGTTCGAGGCTAATAAAAGAGGACGCTACTTTTACATTGACTTGTTCACCGCGCTTGGTTTTAAAACCTAATATAGCGCCAACATGATCTCCTTCATTTTCTAGTGTATCTGCCTTGAGAGTGTAATCATCATGCCAGGTATGGGTTACCTCAAAATCTTTATCAAAAACTGCAACGAAATAATTATGAAAATTATCTGGCACACCGCCGTGGTTATTTCGGGCATATCCAACTACTTTTCTTTGTTTTGGAAATATCTTAACCATAGAGCCTTTTTTAAAGGCATCCAAAACAATATAAGATCGCTCTGCGTCGGGGAAAGTGAAGCGAAACTGTGCCCCTCTGTCACTAGGTGCAAGTTCTGCTACAACGTCATGATCGGCTAAATAAACGCGGTAATAATCGGGAGAGGCTTGTTCAGCTTTGTGGGAAAACCAAGAAGCTCGATCATCTTCACTAAATTTCAGTTCTCCTGTGATAGGCATAAACGCAAATGCGCCATAATCATTTAACCATGGACTTGGTTGGTGAGTTTGTTTGATGCCTCGGATTTTGTTGTCGTCATACTTATATGTCCAACCATCGCCAATAGGCGCGGTCATAGGGGTCCAAGAATTCATGGCCCATGGCTTAGTGATTGCAGGGTAAGTATTGCCATTTGATAGGCTAAATTCAGAATCTGTTCCCATTAAAGGGTTGACGTATTGTACGAGGTTTTCTTTGACTAAGTTTACTGGGCTTTTCTCGATTGGTTTCTCAATTGATTTTTCGGCTGAACATCCAGCTAAAAGCACCGCGACAGTTAAATAGTATTTTGATAGTGTATTCATTTTAAAAATTCTTCCAAAGACAACTCATGTGGAGACGATTAGTCCAAATGCTGTAAGGTTCAGGTAAAAAGTAATATACGAAACCAAATTATTTTGGTATATTGCAATCGATTACATTATAACAATATTATAACAACAATATCGAATATTCAACTAGATTCGAGTTAATCACTAATTAAACTCTAACTATATGAATAAAATGATTAAAATATAATATATTGTCATTTTTCTAATCCCTAAGATGTCATAAAATTGTATTTATATCTTTAAAATAAGTGATGAATGGCTTGTCGAATTGAATGTACTCGGTTACATTTGAGATATCTACCCACGCAGTAACACGTGTTTTTGGGTACCAACTGGACTGAAAATTTTAGATGACCACGGTAAAAGAAGTATGCAGATTAGCCGGTGTTTCAACCGCAACGGTTTCCCGTGCGTTGAAAAACCCTGAATTAGTCTCGGCTAAAACTCGAGAGCGCGTTTTTAAGGCTGTGCAAGAGTCTGGTTATCGCCCGAATATGCTGGCATCTAGTGTCAAGACAGGTAAATCCAATTCACTTGTTGTGTTGGTCCCTAATCTAAGTAACCCATTTTTCTTGCGGATCATTCAAGGCATTGAACAAGCAGCGCACGAGCAAGGTTATTCTGTTTTACTCGGTGATACCCAAGGAGAGCCTGCAAGGGAACATGAAATTGCGGGTATGGTTTTATCAAATAGAGCCGATGGGCTAATACATCTCGACCACTCTTTTCCTTTTTCGGCTAACGACGCACATCTAGCTGAGCGTGTACCTGTTGTAAGTGTATGTGAGAGGATTATGGGTGACAAAGAGTTTCCTGTTATTGAATTAGACAACTACGCCGCAACCCGTTCTTTAGCTAAACACCTAGTTAATTACGAACATCAAAAATTTGGGATCATTGCAGGGCAAAAAGACAGCCAAATACATTTGGATAGATTAGCGGGTATTAAAGACGTATTTGCTTCTGAAGGTATTAGTTTTGATGACGACATGATTGTTGGAGGTGCTTACTCTATCGAAATGGGTCAGCAAGGTGTGCGTGACTTAATGGCAAAAGACAATAGGCCTACTGCTATCTTATGTTTCAATGATGACATTGCCCTTGGCGCAGTGTTCGAGCTAAAACGTATGGGCATTCGTGTACCTCAAGATGTTTCAGTTGTGGGGTTTGATAACATCAAGGTTTCAGCTTTTATTGATCCACCACTGACTACTATTGACCAACCAGCCCATGAAATGGGTCGTAAGGCAGTAGAAGTGGTATTGCAAATTATTAATGGCGTACCTTTAAAGCGTAGCAGGGAGATCTTTCCTTATAATATGCTAGAAAGAGAAAGTAGCGGTCCAGTTAATCCCGATTTTTAATCTTTCAAATCCATGTCCTTTGCATAATTGTAAATTAGAAAAAATCAAATAAATCATAGACGTAAGTGTTTTTTTCATGCTACATCATGGCTTTTCATTATACACTTTCGCAAAAGCTAATACGCTTATCCTACTACCTAAGACGGTGTTCCAAACTCAAAACAAATCATCTTTAAAGCTACAACCTTTGTATTTTGATTCTTTCAAATTATATGCAAATAGAAAATAAACTCGCCGAATTAGGTCTATGTCACAGAGTTTTTGTAATTTTTAAAAGCTGAATGTTAAATATTTGTACAAAAATGTTTGTTATCAGTTGACAACAAAATACACCATGACTATGATTGTGATGCAATCGATTACAGTAAAAATAAAATTTAAATGAAAATAAAAAATTACTACCAACCCCATAATAAATATAAAATATAGGCATTATTTCACATCTTTAATGTAATCGATTGCATTTTATAGATGGAAACGGTGATGCGGTTTTGTATGAATCGCAACACTTTGATGGTGTGAGTTGGTGTGAAAAGAACGTAGAAAGGGGAGTCATTGTGAACGAGGCTACAAAAAGAACCTTCATAGAGGAAAAATCATGAGAACCAATATCAAGCGTAAATCGGATGTGTATGCCGTATCTACTCTATTTAAAAGATCACTAATATGCGCGGCAGTTTTTGGCGTCATTGGAACGAGTCATGCTCAACAAACTCAAACCGAGACCGATGCTGAAGAGGTCATAGAAATTCGTGGTATACGAGCCAGTGCAGCAGAAAACTTAGCCATTAAACGACTTTCTAATTCGGTAGTTGATGCAATAACCGCTGAAGACATCGGTAAGTTTCCAGACAAAAACGTTGCTGATTCATTGCAACGTGTACCTGGTGTCGTCATTCAGCGTAGCGGTGGTGAAGGTACCTCTGTCAGTATTCGTGGTTTGTCCTCAGACCTAACCTTTACCCAATTGAACGGTAATTTTATTGCTTCCTCACCTGGAGCACCAACTCGCTCGTTTTCATATGACTTACTTCCTTCTAACTTAGTTGGAAAGGTAGAAGTATTTAAATCGGCCCAAGCTCGCTTAGATGAGGGCGGCGTAGGCGGCACGGTTATAGTACATAGCCGCAAACCTCTGGATATGGAACAGAACTCAGGTGCAGTGAATGTGGAATACACATACGCAGATATCACTGATAAATTTGAGCCTCAATTTAGTGGGATTTATTCTTGGAAAAATGATGACGAAGACTTTGGTATCTTAGTGAGTTATACCAATCAAGTAAGAACCAATCGTACCCAAACCTCAGCCGTTAATATTATTAATCAAAACTATCTATATTCTGAAATGGTTAATGGCCAACCTGTAGAAGGCGGTGCTACAGGTTATTCACCTCAAAGTTTTAGACAATTGGTATTAGAAGAAGACAGACAACGCACTGGGGTACAATTTACCACTCAGTGGAGGCCAACAGAGAACTTGGAACTTGGGTTTAATTATTTTGGCTTCAAATTGGGGTTGGACTCCATCTTACACCAGCTCGAATACCCAGAATGGCATAATAATTCCAAATATTGGACCGATGTTCATGTCGACGCCGATGCGCAATATGTCACAGGCATTGATTATAGTGTTGGTGCTGGAGGCACTGAACAAATCGCGCAAATACCAAGAATTAATGGTGAATTTGTTATTGAAGAATCGACATCAGATACGTTTGATTTTTTTGCCAATTATGAAACCGACGATTACAAAGTAAAATTTGTCGTGGGTCATACCGAATCTGAAGGTGGTCCTTCTGAAAAATATCGCGCAGCCTATTATTCTGGATCAAATGTTCAACAACAAAACAGTTCGCAGTTTTTTGGTTGGAGTTTTGAAAATCAAGAATTGATTACCTATATGGACCCTGAGATGTTTAATAATCTCAAAGCAGGCATTGGAGGTGAGCCTGATGTGGGGGCAACAGACTCTAGTTTTGTTGGTGGCACTCAAGAAGAGGATTACGCACAAGTCGATGTTGATTGGTATGTAGGGTGGAATGTTATTGAAAGTCTACATTTTGGTGCTAAGTATCGTAAAGGTGCAATACGCCGTGATACTCGTAATACCTTTTACTTAGATCCAGATTTTGATATTGCTGCAGGAGAAGCCAGCCCTGGAGGTATTACGCTGGAAGATGATTATTCACGCAATGGTGGAATACCTAACATTTTAGATGTGTTGCCAGATGCACCTTTAGGAAATTTGTCTGACGTCATTAATGTCAATGTTTTCCCTGCTGTGGATTGGCATAAATATCAGGCAGAGCTGAACAAAAACTTTAAGCCTTACACCCGTTATGAACCTGACTATGTGTACGAAGTTGAAGAAGAAATTTTTGCAGCATACGCTCAAGCCGATTACTCATGGAAGGAATTACGCGGTAACTTTGGTTTAAGAGTCATTCAAACCACTACTACTAGTACCGCAAGTGATAGGTTTGAGTATAGGTTAGACCGCACTGACGTCGATGGCGTGGACATTCCATTCGATACCGCTATTCAGCAAGATATTTTGATTATTCCTAAAAGTGAAGATAAGACAGAGGTCTTACCTAGTTTTAACATAGCTTGGGACTTTAAAGAAAACTGGGTCTTTCGGGGAGCGGCTGCAAAAGTCATCGCACGCCCTGGTTACGACGATTTAGGTCAATTCCAAACATTGACATATCGCTCTGCAGAGTGGGCCGCTGATTCAAGTGCCCGTGATGACTTCAATCCGGATACCGATAGCGAAGGTTGGTCAGGAAGTGGCGGTAACTCCTCTCTTGAGCCCTTTGAGGCAGTTCAGTTTGACCTATCTATTGAGTATTATTATGGCGACGGCTCGGGAGCAAGTGTTGCGTTTTTCCACAAAGATGTTGACAACTTTGTGGTGCCTTTAATTTTAGATGTGCAACGTAGCGTACCTGAGCAATCTTTTACTGTTAATGGCCAGACAATTAACGTTGGTGGAGACATAGCCGTTAGGGATTTCTCTACTTCTGCTAATGGTACCAACGCCACCTCTAAAGGGGTGGAGTATGCGTTCCAACACTTCTTTGATAACGGTTTTGGTATCTATGGTAATTATACCCGCAACCTTACCAATCAGGCCGATGTTTCTGTTGACGGTGCCAAAGTTGGCGAGTCGCCTCTTACTGGTAGCTCTGAATACCAAGGAAACTTTTCAATCTTTTTTGAAAACGACTTGTTTAGTGTACGTGCGTCATATAACGAACGTGGACCCACTATTGGTGGCTTAGTGACGTCTTGGGATCTTAACTTCTATACCGACACTTATGAACAAATTGACATAAACGGCAGCTACAACATTACTGAAGATCTTGTGCTATCAGCTTCTGTTATCAATTTAACCGAATCAGAAAGTTACACTCATTTAGGTAATGATACGAAAAATAGATTTATTTCAAATAGTTACAGTGGGCGCCGCATCTACGCTGGCATTAATTACAGATTCTAAGAAATTAGCGGTGTGCCAAAGATTCAGCGGTCTTTGGCGTCCTACAAAACAGATTGGATAGAGGAATTACAATGAAAAAGCTCAAAATCAATAAAACGTCAGCCGCTTTGCTGTTGTCAATCAGCACGTTATTCGGTTGTAGTGCGGATGACCCTGTCGCTACAGATATACCAGAGCGAGCAGCGACTAATAAAGTGACATCGGCTGATATTTCCGGAAGTGCCATAAAAGGTACCCTAAGTAATGCGGTTGTCAGTGTACAGCAGATGAACGGTGCAGATATTAGTATCTTGTCAACCAATCAAACCAACGCAGACGGAACCGTTAATCTGGAAGTGCAAGCTAATGCTGGGTTTGGAATAGACAGCATGTTCAAAATTACAGTTGCCGCAGACAGCGGTACACAAATGACTTGTGATGCTATTACTTGTGCCAGTGTTGGCATGGGGGAAACCCTAAGTGGCAGTCCTTTAACGGGCTCTAACTTGACCACTTTGACCTATGTGAATGTGCCTCTTTACAGCCAGGCAAACGGTACTGCAGACGCGACTTTTAACGCTAATGCATTCACTACCATAGCGACAACTTTGATCGAACAAGCTGTAAGCGAAGGCAGAAACGTTGCAGTAAGACAACTATTTGAATTGGCGTTGGAAGAGTTTTCAGCAACAACATTGAAAGCGCTTGGTGTATTTTCGCCGGGAACCAATGTTTATCAAACCCAAATGATCAGTGCTGAATCTTACGAGAACTTTGTCGTGGATGAAGATTGTCAAATGGTGCCATCTGTGGACGAAGATGGTAATCCCATAGTGGATGACGAAGGAAATCCTGTTGATGTTGAAGAATGTACAGACGTTTTGGCAGATAGTGACTTGATTAAAGTTTCACTGGCCAATGCAGCTTTCGCCAACATCAGTGAATTTGAAGGTTTTAACGCACTATACAGAGAAACTGCAGCGCGTATACAAGCTGCAGTCGCTGGTGATGCATTTGCATTAGCGCCTATACGTGAACGTTTGTTAGCGTCAGTAAAAGCGGTACCATTTTTAGCGGAGTTGGGTGTAACAGCAGAGCAAGTCATTGATGTTGAATTAACTTTCCTTGATGACGTCTCAAGTGGTGGTCCAGTGCAAGAAGTGACCACGGCTGAAAACATGGCAACAGCAATTATTACTGCTCGTAATAGGATTGGTGATGGTGAAGCGGAATCCAAGGCATTTGACGGAGACCTTGAAACCAAATGGCTTGATCACAACGATTGGGCTGGGGCACCAACGGTTGACGATCCTTCATGGGTGCAAGTGCAATTCGCAGAAGCTCATGCCGTAAATAGTCTTTTTATTACTAGCGCTAATGATGCCGATGGTCGCGATCCAGAAAACTTTAATTTGGCAGCTTCTAATGATGGTGTGAATTGGGTGACGCTGGCAAGTTTCCTTGGTGAGTCATTCGATGAAAGATTCCAACGCAAAGAGTTTAGGTTTAGTAATGGTATTGAATATTCTTACTACCGCTTAAATATCACCAAAAATAAGGGTGATGACACTTTAATGCAGATTGCTGAAATTCAGTTAGTTGGTCCTATCCATGCAAGTGTCGATCATACTAAACCAGTTGGAACCGGTGTGATTACTGCCCGCAACTACATTAGTGATGGTGAAGCTCCAACTATGGCATTCGACGGTAACGCCGAAACTAAATGGCTTGATCATAACGATTGGTCAGGTGCGCCAACGGTCGAAGATCCTTCTTGGGTGCAAATTGACTTTCCAGAAGCTGTAGCGGTTAACTCTCTGGCTATTACCAGTGCTAATGACGCAGATGGTCGTGACCCTGAAAATTTCACTCTAGTTGCTTCAAATGATGGCGGAGTAACATGGACAGTTTTGGGCGAATGGTTAGGGGAAGCATTTGACGAACGTTTTGAGCGCAAGTTGTTTAGTGTTGATAATATCTTAGCTTTTGAAACCTATCGCTTAAATATCACCAAAAACAAAGGTGATGATACTTTAATGCAAGTGGCGGAAATTGAGTTTATAGGTCCTGTTTTGGCAGGGTTAAATCATGGCAGAACAGAGGGTGCAATGATTACCGCTCGTAACCGTATTGGTGATGGTGAAGCGGAGACTAAGGCATTTGATGGCGATGTTGAAACCAAATGGCTTGATCACAACGATTGGTCAGGTGCACCAACAGTGGAAGACCCATCTTGGGTTCAAATACAACTTCCTGAAGCCGCAACAGTCAACAAACTGGGTATTGTGAGTGCCAATGACGCAGCTGCTCGAGATCCTGAAAACTTTGATCTACTGGCTTCAAATGACGGTGAAAATTGGATAGTACTCAATAGCTGGATAGGTGAAAGCTTTGATGAACGTTTTGAACGAAAACAGTTTAGTTTTGGCAATGACCTAGGTTTTAGTTTCTACCGTTTGAATATCACTAAAAACAAAGGTGATGACACCTTAATGCAAGTGGCCGAAATTGAATTGTTAGGACCTCAGTACTCGTCTGTTGATCATTCATCTGCTGCCGATGTGGTCATCACTGCCCGTAACCGTATCGGTGATGGTGAAGCAGAGACAATGGCTTTTGATGGCAATATTGAGACTAAGTGGCTTGATCACAACGATTGGGCGGGCGCACCAACAGTTGAAGATCCTTCTTGGGTACAGCTTGATTTTAGCAACGCGAGAATAGTGACTAGTATCGCTATCACCAGTGCCAACGATGCTGATGGTCGCGACCCTGAAAACTTCAACTTAGTGGGTTCAAATGATGGTGGTGTGACATGGCATCCCATTTCAAGTTGGATAGGCGAGTCTTTTGATAGCCGTTTCGAACGCAAGTTGTTTGAAATGGGTAATGGTTTTGCATATACAACTTATCGCTTAAACATTACTAAAAACAAAGGCGACGATACCTTGATGCAAATCGCCGAAATTGAACTTATTGGCCCTGAGCTTTAAGTTCCTAGAGGATTAACACCTCTAATAATAATTAGCTGTCGGCTTGTAGAGTCGACAGCTAGTCTTTTCGTGTATTTTCTAAATCCTAATAAGTGAACTTGAGTAGGGAATGAACAAATCCAAGTACTTTTTTCTAACCCAATTCCAGAATGTGTGCAGTGATAAAGACTAAGTTAACGGTTTGAACAACAGAAAATAGACGAAAATATTAACCTAATTATGGATGAAGTAACGCCTTTGAAACGCACCACTACAGATACAGAATGCCACTCGCCTAAGCCTAGCTATTTGGTCGGAATAGATGGAGGTGGAACACAATGCAGAGCAAATATTTACAACTCAGAGAAACAATTGCTTGGTTCTGGGGTAAGTGGATCAGCTAATCCCGTTAATGGCCTTGAACAAACGAAAATTTCTATTACCGATGCCATTGCACAGGCTATTGGACACGCGAAAATTCAGTGCCAACCTAGCCAACTAATTGTAGGGGCTGGGTTAGCTGGTTTACACCTGCCTGCCATGCAAGAAAATATGGGAAGGTGGCAACATCCGTTTCAATTTTTGCATGTGACTACTGATATACATGCGGCTGTAATAGGCGCGCACCCTCAAAAAAATGGTGCAGTTATCATTTTAGGCACTGGTTTTAGTGCACTTGCTATGGTTGATGGCAAACAAATATCCATTGGTGGTTATGGTTTTCCTATCAATGCCACTTGCAGCGGCAGTTGGTTTGGATTGGAAGCCATAAAGGCAATTCTGCTCGATAATGATCAAGTAGGACCAAGTACATCCATGACCCAAGCGGTTTTGGGTAAAGAGAATGTCATTTCACTTGCTACACGTCTCAATAATGCTCAGTCTTTTGAATTTGCCAAATACGCACCTTTGGTCTTCAGCCATGCAGATAGTGGCGATGAACTCGCTATTAGTTTGATTAAACAAGGTGCTGATTTTATCAATACCGTTATGAAACGCTTTCTTGCCGGTGGTGCGCATTCCATTGCCTTTGTTGGCGGAGTCGCACCACCGCTTCAAAAATGGCTAGACCCTAAATTAAGACTCCATGTAGTCGAACCCAAATTTTCACCGGAATACGGTGCAATGTTATTGGCACAACAACAAATGGCGGTAATCAATGGCTAATAGAAGAGATTTTTTAAAATTATCTGCCATAGGCAGCGCATTAGGATTGGTATTTTCAACTAGCAATTCCGTATCGGCTAAAAATATCAAAAAAAGCCAAAAGCCCATAGTGGTATCCACCTGGCAGCACGGCTTAGCCGCCAATGAAGCTGCTTGGCAAGTTCTAGCTAACAACGGACGTGCGATTGACGCCGTAGAAACTGGAGTGCGTATTCCCGAGGCGGATCCTAAAGTGCGAACAGTAGGTTTAGGTGGTTATCCGGATAGCAGTGGCAAAGTCACATTAGACGCCTGCATCATGGATGAATATATGAATTGTGGCTCGGTGGCTTACTTGCAGAATATTAAACACCCGATTTCAGTTGCCCGAAAAGTCATGGACGATACACCTCATGTCATGTTGGTAGGTGAAGGTGCGCAACAATTTGCCAAACAACAAGGTTTCATTGAAGAAAACTTACTTACCGAAGAATCAAAATTAGATTGGCAAAATTGGTTGAAATCAGGCCAAGCAAAAAAACTCATCAATATTGAAAATCACGACACGATTGGCATGCTGGCGTTGGATAACGAAGGTAATTTATCAGGAGCTTGTACTACAAGTGGGGCGGCATACAAGCTACCTGGTCGTGTTGGTGACTCACCCATCATAGGTGCAGGTTTGTATGTCGACAACGAAGTGGGCGCGGCTACCGCCACAGGCATGGGTGAACTAATGATGAAAACAGTGGGATGTCATTTAGTAGTAGAGCTTATGCGCCAAGGAGCATCTCCACAAGAAGCTTGCCGTCAAGCTGTACAACGAATCGCTAACAAACTAGATGATTTTGAACAATTCCAAGTTGGCTTTCTGGCTTTAAACAAGCAGGGCGAATACGGCGCATTTTGTATTCAGTCTGGTTTCAATTATGCAGTGAGAGATGTTCAAGGTGAACAGTTAATCGATGCTAAAAACCTGTTGGAAAACAAAGCATGAGAAAATATTTTTTCGCTGTATTTGGTGCGTTAACTCTGTTTTGCCAGCCACTACCAGCAGAAACAACGGCCAAAATAACAGCGAATGCCGCGCCTTTTGCACTTACGCTTGAGCAGGCCAAAAACTGGACTCCCGATAGTCAATTCGCAGCAACAGAAAACGTTGCCAGCATTGCTTTGGCCAGAAGAGTCGATGCACAACTTCATGGAAATATGCCTAACTTAGACACCCGCGCTAAAGTGTTGTATGCCCCAGACGGTATGAATAATTTCGGCAATTATTTAGGAACTCAGCCTAAGTTTAATTTGTACAACTTTACCCATTGGGCACAAATTGATGTGCTGAATTGGTTTGCTGGTACAGCCGATCATACGGTTCAGATCCCCGCTAAACCATGGGTAGATACAGCCCACAAAAATGGCGTCAAAGTGATAGGTTCTATCTTTTTAGGTGTCGCTCAGTGGGGGGGCAATCCGGATACGGTAGAAACGTTGTTAGAACAAGACCAACATGGACGATTTGTGTTTGCTCATCGGCTAGTTGAAATTGCCAATTATTATGGATTTGATGGATGGTTGATGAATCAAGAAACCAACCTAACTGCTGTTAAAGATGAAAACAACCAACTCGTAAAAGGGCAATCGGATCCCAAACGTGGCGCAGAGCTTGGCGAAAAAATGCTGCAGTTTATGCAGTACCTAACGGCTATTGCGCCCCAAGGGATGGAAATTCACTGGTACGATTCTATGTTACGCAACGGCCAAGTGAAATGGCAAAATGAAATCAATGTAAACAATCAGGACTTTCTACAAGCCGCTGTGCCTAGCGCCGACGCCATATTTATAAATTACTGGTGGAATAAAGAAATGTTGCTTAATTCCCATAAACGCGTCAAAGCCCTTAAACGCTCTCCTTATGACGTGTACTTTGGTGCCGACTTATGGCCTAGTAGAAATGCACAGCGTTCCTTTAGTCGCAGCCAATGGCTTGAGTGGTTATTTGATCCAGAAACGGGCGAAGCGTTATCTTCGATAGCTTTATTTGCCCCCAACTTAAATTTTAATTTTGACGGTGAACCTCATACGCCGGCATTTAGTCAATTTAAAACCAACCCTGATGACTACCGACGTTTTTATGCAACCGAGCAACGTTTGTTTAGCGGTGATGATTTAAATAGTGCCAAAAAGGATAAGCAAGGATGGTCAGGCATTGATAGTTACTTAGCGGCCAAATCAGTTATTACTAGTTTGCCTTTAGTGACCCACTTTAATACCGGACAAGGCAAATTTTGGTTTGAGCAAGGTCAGGCTAAAAGTGGCCCTTGGACCAATATCAACAAACAGAGTTTATTACCTACTTGGCAGTTTGCGGTGTTAGATGAAGACGCTGATTCCAGCATTCAACCTTATTATAGTTTTGAAGCGGCCTATCAAGGTGGCAGCGCGTTAAGTATTGAAGGGCAAACCGGATCTGGAAAAGCCACTATCCCGTTATTTTTTACTCGCGTTCATATTCAAAAAGTAAAAAATATAGAAATTATTGCCCAGGGCAACACCGCTGATTTATCTGTATATACCACTTCCGACAAAGGTGAAACCCTGCGTTATAACTTGAAAAATAAGCAAGCTAAGTCGCACCCAAATGGCTGGCAAAGTTATCACTTTGTTGTACCCATGGAAAAGCCAGAAAACATCACCCAAGTTGGCCTAGAGTTGACTCCGCAAGTAGGTCAAACAGTGAATCTGAAAATCGGTAAGTTGGCGTTGTATTAAGTGATGGTCAATATCGAAATTTGTATCAGTAGCGACAATTTGTCCATGCTTGCAAAGCAAGTATTAGCAGCAAAAAATGGCGGCGCGAAACGTGTTGAGTTGTGCGCCAATATGCTCGAAGACGGCTTAACTCCTAGTGATTCAGCAGTAGAGCTAGCCAGTTCGGTGCTAACTGATGAGCAAGCCCTGATGGTGATGATCCGTCCAAGAAAAGGTGATTTTCATTACTCGTCACAAGAAGTTCAACACATGCGAAGCAGCATTATTGCTGCCGCTAAGTTAGGAGCCAAAGGCGTAGTGTTTGGACTGCTTGATGCCTCACAAACAGAGCTGGCGCTCACTGATATGCAGTCTTTAGTTGCACTAGCCACAGAAAATGGCTTAGAGGTCACTTGCCACAGAGCTTTTGATGCTTTGAGCGACCCACTTGCCGGTTTAGCACAATTGCAAGCCATAGGTGTGAAACGCGTGCTCACTGCGGGTGGAAAATGGGGATATCCCACTTTAGCAACGAATAACGCCAGTGTTTTTGCTAGTTTTTTACAAGCAGCACAAGGCGAAATTGAAATCATCTGCTCTGGTGGGATCACCCCGCAAAATGCGGCCTCGGTTGTGGCGCAACAAACGTCATTTAAAAATCAAGCAAGTCATTGTTTATCCCTACATGCTTATTCAGGTGTGTTAACCGATGGCTTAGTGGACGAACGGAAAGTGGCATTGTTATGCAGTGCGGCAAATAGCAATTAATCAAATATTGAAAGGCGGCTTTTTAAAAGAAAGCCATAACAAAACTCTATGATATCTAATTTGACGAAGCAGAAAATATGATTAACAAAACCCAGTCTCAACATGCTAGTCAATACCCCTTAAATGGTGAATGGCAATTTAAACAACAAGGACATGACACTTGGCTACCGGCTTCTGTGCCAGGTTGTAACTTTACGGATTTATTGGCTAACGGTTTGATTGACGATCCTTTTAATAGAGACAATGAAGCTAAATTACAATGGATCGAACAACAAAATTGGCACTATAGAAAATATTTTGAGCTAGACGAAGAAGCGCTTGCTCACAGTGAAATGGAATTGGTGGCAGAAGGGTTAGATACCTTTTGTGAAATCTTTATTAATGGCGTTAAAGTGGCTGATAGCTGCAATATGTTTATTGGCCACAGGTTTAGTTGTAAAAACCAGCTAAAACTTGGTCAAAATCTCATTGAAGTTAAGTTTCGCTCACCGATTACAGAAACCATGCCGCAATACTTAGCTGCGGGATACGCTTATCCAGCAGAAAATGACAAGTCTGAAGAAAAACTCAGTGTTTATTGTCGTAAGGCACCTTGTCACTTTGGGTGGGATTGGGGCCCAAGGTTTGTTACATCCGGCATTTGGCGAGATATTTATTTACAACCCGTGACATCGGCAAAGATAGAAGATTTGTATTTTACTATCCAACATCTATCGGATGAACTTGCGGAGTTTTCGTTTCAGCTTGAAACCTCTGCCATCGAAACGTTTGCAGGGCAAATGTATGTTAAGTGTGAGCAAGCGCCAGAACTGAACCAGGTTGTAGACATATCTATCCCAGCGGTTAAAGGTGATCAAGACAACACCTTTGTTACTATCAATTTTAGTCTCAATGCTCCCAAAAGATGGTGGCCTAATGGTTTAGGAGAAGCGTTTTTATATCACTTCACTTTTGAACTTGTGTCTAATGCACAAGTAATTAGCTCTCTCGAACAAAAAGTGGGATTAAGAACACTCGAAGTGGTTAATGAAAAGGATCCTGATGGTGAGTGTTTTTACCTAAAAGTGAATGGTCATAGAGTGTTTATGAAAGGCGCCAATTACATACCAGCGGATAGCTTTATTCATCGAGTGACCCCAGAAAAACATCAAGGATTTTTTGCTGCAACCCGACAAGCCAATATGAATATGTTACGGGTATGGGGCGGCGGGGTGTATCAAGACGACCTCTTCTATCAGTTAGCCGATGAACATGGGATTTTAATCTGGCAGGACTTTATGTTTGCCTGCACTTTGTATCCGGCTGACGATGCCTTTATCAAAAATGTGCAACAAGAAGCCAGTTACAATATTCGCCGCTTACGCAACCACCCATGTATCGCACTTTGGTGCGGCAACAATGAAGTTGATATGGCTATCAAACATTGGGATTGGCCAGAAAAGTTTGATTACAGTGAAGCACTGTTTGTGCGCTTAAAAAACGACTATAAAAAGTTATTCGAAACCTGCCTGCGTGAAGCCGTTTTAGAGCATGACCCGCAACGTTTTTATTTACGTTCCTCACCCATAGGCTCTTGGGAGTCTGATGAAGATCATATTGGTAATCATCATTATTGGGGAGTCTGGCATGGTGAAGAGCCCTTTAGTGAATACCAAAAACGTATACCGCGTTTTATGAGTGAATATGGTTTTCAGTCATTTCCTTTACTTTCGTCGTTACAAAAATTCACTGTCGAACAAGATCAGCATTTAGGCTCAGATGTGATGCGAGTTCATCAAAAACACCCAAGGGGAAATAACTTAATTAATAGTTACTTAGAGCAGGAGTTTAAGCCACCTAAGAACTTTGAAAGCTTGCTTTATATTAGCCAAGTGCAACAGGCTCTAGGCTTAAAATTAGCGTTTGAAGCCCATAGGCAAGCTATGCCATTTTGCATGGGCACGTTATATTGGCAGTTAAACGACACTTGGCCAGCGGCATCTTGGTCAGGCATTGATTATTATGGAAAATGGAAAGCGTTACATTATCAGGCCAAGCGTAGTTTTGCTGAACAATCCATAGTGGTTAACCATGATAACACTGCATTAACGGTGCACTTAGTCTCAGACCAGCTCACTGCTTTTAGCGGGCAACTTGAATTGGCCATCGTGGATTTTTTTGGGAATTCACTGTGGTCTTATACACAAGAAATACAAGTAAAAGCGAATACTAGCGAACAGGTATTTGACGCACCTACAACTCAGTTATTGGCCAATGTTGATATGACACAAAGTGCGTTTATTGCCAAAGTAACAACCTCAGACGGAACACATTGCTATTGTGAGAATGTTTACTTCTTTGTGAAAAATAAACAACTGCTGTTACAAGCCACGCAGCTCAATATCGCTGGAATAATACAAAATGATGAATTGCTATTAACCCTTTCGTCTGATGTGGTGTTGCGGCAAGTCTACTTAGACATTCCTTTAGTAACAGCGAACTTTAGTGATAACTTTTTTGACCTAGTACCTGGTCAAACAAAAACTGTGAGTGTTTCTTTAGTTAATTTAGCTAATAGTGGATCATACAATGTTGAGTCTTTGTTAGAGCAACTGACCTATATGTCTTTGTACGACAGTTTTACTGAACATGTAAGTCCGGCGTTGGGCGCTACAGTGGGAATAAGTTAATGAGTTTGAGTTGGATTGATATCGTAATTATTGCTCTTTATTTGAGCGCTGTGTTGCTACTTGGTTTATATATATCGAAACGAGCCAGCACCGATTTAGACAGTTATTTTTTGGCAGGCAAACGCATCCCTTGGTGGGCGTTAGGCGTGTCTAACGCATCAGGCATGTTCGATATTGCAGGCACTATGTGGTTAGTCTCAATGTGTTTTGTGTATGGACTTAAGGGCGCTTGGTTGCCTTGGATTTGGCCAATATTCAATCAAATTTTTTTGATGGTGTACCTTTCTGTGTGGTTACGACGCTCCAACGTATTAACGGGGGCCGAATGGTTGAAAACACGCTTTGGCACCGGCAAAAGTGCAGAGATGTGTCACTTGATAGTAGTTATATTTGCCATTGTCAGCGCCATCGGTTTTATTGCTTATGCGTTTAAAGGCATTGGTAAATTTGCCGAGATATTTTTCCCATGGGAGGTGTCCCCAGATATTTATGCTTTAGTGATTTTTGCTGTTACTACTATATATGTGGTCAAAGGTGGCATGTACAGCGTGGTGTTCACTGAAGTATTGCAGTTTGTCATTATGACCATAGCTGCGGTGGCAGTGGGGATTATTGCTATTTATGCCGTGAGTCCCGAACAAATTGCCGCAGCAACACCAGAAGGGTGGGGCAATTTGTTTTTCAGTTGGCATTTAGACCTAAACTGGACTGGTGTAATAGACAGTGTGAATGACAAGATCCAAAACGATGGCATGGAGTTGTTTGGATTAATGGTAATGATGATGTTGTTCAAAGGCATTCTATCGAGTATGGCGGGACCTGTACCCAATTATGATATGCAACGAATTTTGGCCACTAAAACTCCCAAAGAAGCAGCAAAAATGAGTGGTTTGGTGTCATTAGTGATGTTTTTTCCTCGTTACATGATGGTCACAGGATTAACAGTGTTGGCGCTAGTGTATATGGGGCCGGACATTCAGGCTCAAGGTGAACATTTTGATTTTGAACAAATCTTACCTTATGCCATAGATAACTTTGTGCCTATTGGCTTAACAGGTTTATTGATTGCAGGATTACTTGCGGCCTTTATGTCGACCTTTGCGGCCTCGGTAAACGCTGCTCCTGTGTATATAGTCAATGACATCTTTAAACGGTATTTCAAACCAAACGCGGATAACGCAACTCTAATTAAAATGAGTTACTTCGTCTCATTTTTACTAGTCACTATTGGGGTGTGTTTGGGCCTAATGTTAGACAGTATCAATGAAATGATGCAGTGGATATTTGCCGCTCTATTTGGTGGTTATGCAGCGGCTAATTTGCTGAAGTGGCATTGGTGGCGCTTTAACGCGTATGGATATTTTTGGGGCATGCTGGCTGGCTTAATTGGCTCTCTTGTTTTGCCGTTAGTATTGCCTGATGTGCAACCATTGATGGCTTTCCCTTTACTATTATTGGCAGGTTTAGTGGGGTCTATTGTAGGCACACTTATGACTCCCGCAGAGTCGGACGACGTGTTATGTCAATTTTACCGGCAGGTTAGACCTTGGGGATTTTGGACTCCAATACGCAACAAAGTGATGCAACAAGACTCAACCTTTATTGATGACAGTAATTTGGGGCGCGACAGTATTAATGTGGTGGTTGGCACCATTTGGCAATTGACCCTAGTCATTATGCCTATTTATTTAGTAGTACAGCAGTGGTGGTCTATGTTGGGTGCATTTGCAGTCATGGCTGTGACCACTTGGTTTTTAAAGAAAAATTGGTTAGATAAATTGGAAGAATCATGATTAAAACAGTAGTAAAGGGTTGCCTGGTATTATCGCTGGTATTAGGCGGGGCAAGTTGTGCAAATGAGTCAACTAAGGCTACTGAAAGTGTAGCAATGGATGACAAGCAAGCTTCTTTAGACAATCTAGCATACGTCAATCCTTTTATAGGCACTGGTGGTCATGGACATACCTTTCCAGGCGCGGTCGTGCCATTTGGTATGGTGCAACTTAGCCCAGATAACCCTTCTAAAGGTTGGGACTGGACGTCGGGTTATCATTATTCTGACAATCAACTATTAGGTTTTAGCCATACCCATTTATCAGGAACAGGTGTAGGCGATATGCTCGATATTTTGGTTATGCCTTTTCGTGGGGACTATCAAAAACGCCGCGACAATGAATTAAAACGTGTGGTTAGCACTTATAGTCACGATCAAGAGAGCGCTAGCCCCGGTTATTATTCAGTTGTACTACCTGAAGAAAACGTCAGTGTTGAACTGACTGCGACTGAACGCACCGGTGTGCACAAATATCAGTTTTCGGGCAACGAATCAGCCAAGGTCTTAATTGATTTAGGTTATGCCCAGAATTATGACAAAGCCGTGGCGACTTTCATGCGCGTTGTGGATAACCAAACGTTAGTGGGTTATCGAGTGTCTACTGGTTGGTCTGACTATCAACCCACGTATTTTGTCGCTAAGTTTAATCGCCCTTTTACGCACCAATATTATCTTGAAGGTGAGCCATTTTTTGGTAGCGCCGCGATAAAAGGCGACACTATTAATCGCCCTAAAACTGAGGTGGTTTTGGACTTTGGTGACTTATCAAATGAGCCTTTAATTACTAAAGTGGGGTTGTCTTACACTAGCATTAAAGGTGCAGAAAAAAATCTAGCTGCAGAAGTGCAAGACTTTGATTTCGACCGCGTTAAACAGGCTGCTGAAAAATTGTGGGCCACACAGCTAAATAAGTTTAAGGTGACCGATCCTAACGTTGAGACTAAGACTAAGTTTTATACTGCCCTTTACCATTCATTTTTAGCGCCTCAGACCTTCAATGATGTTGATGGGCAATACTTTGGGGCCGATGGGGCCACTCATAACAGCCAAGATTTTAAACGCTATACGCTGTTTTCTTTATGGGATACGTTTCGCGCGTTACATCCTTTGCTCACTATAAGTGATGGTCGACGTATTGATGACATGGTGGAGTCTTTGTTAGCTTTTTATGATGAAACAGGCTTATTACCCACTTGGGATCTGATGTCAAACGATACCGATGTGATGATTGGTTATCACGCTGTGCCTGTGATTGTAGACGCCTATTTCAAAGGATTAACAGATGCCGATCCCGAAAGAATATTCGCAGCAGTTAAAGCATCCGCGATGCAAAATCAATTTGGTGTGGATTATTTTAGAGAGTATGGATATATCCCTTCCGAGTTAGAAGTTGAAGCTGTCTCAAAAACATTGGAATATGCCTTTGATGATGCCGCTATCGCCGCCTTAGCTAAGGATTTGGGTAAAGATGAAGAGTTCGAATATTTCAGCAAACGGGCGCAGGCATACAAAAAACTGTTTGATAAAAACCATGGGTTGATGCGCGGCAAAGACAAAAATGGCAATTGGGTTAAAGATTTTAGACCCACATTTGTGGATCATCGCAACACCGATTATACCGAAGCTAATGCTTGGCAATATACCTGGTTTGTCCCTCATGATGTTCAAGGATTAATTGAATTATTTGGCGGCGAAAAACCTTTTGTAGAAAAACTAGACACCCTATTTAGTATGAGCTCTGAAATGGAAGGTTCAGTTGTTTCTCCTGATATTTCTGGCCTGATTGGTCAATATGCCCACGGTAATGAACCTGTGCACCATGTACCTTATATGTACAGTTACGCTAATCAAAAACACAAAGGTGAACAACGTATCATTGAGATTAGAGACACTATGTATCGTAATCATGTTGATGGTTTAGCGGGCAATGATGACTTGGGGCAAATGTCGGCTTGGTATGTGTTCAGCGCCATTGGGTTTTACCCAATGAACCCTTTTTCTGGTGAGTATGTGTTTGGCACACCTGAGTTTCAACAAGTGGACATTCAACTTGAAAATGGCAAAACATTTAGTGTTAAACAACAAGGTAATCGGTCTGTCGATAATCCTTATGTGAAACAGATTAAACTGAATGGCAAAGTCACTAGTCTTCGCAGTCTAAGCCATAAAGATTTACTTGCCGGTGGCGAGTTGATATTCGAATTTTGAGAGAACAAGTGAACGGCTTATTAGGGAAAAGAATACACATAAATTTTGCTATAAGGCAATGTTTGAGATTCTAGAGCACCTGCAATAAGCCCTTAAAGTATTAAAAAAGAAGTCTACTGGTAACAAAGATTAGGTAGTTAAGCCACAACTATTGGTTGTGGCTTAACTATTCACAATTGTTTGTTCAACGTAGCGTCATAGCAAGTTTGTTGGAGCCATTCATCAATATTGTTTTCCTCATAGCATACGTCTTACTAGGCGAATGTTATTGAGATATTCATAAGTGATATTTTTCTCAATGAAAACGACATGTTGTTGACACTATTGCGATATCGCTTCTGACGGGCTTAATTTTAATCGACTAAAAGTGACTTGTGCATAATCGCCGTTTTGCTTATCGGTTTTCCAATCACCTGAACCCAAACAACCTGCATACCAAGTTGTGTTCGCGACCTCTTTGGTGCTGCATTGGTTATATGCTCCCGCTTTAAAATACATAGAATCGGCGACATAACCTAAGGGGTGGTCGAGTTCATCTACTTCGTTATAGGCATCAAGGTTATTCGCAAGATTAATTGAATAGGTAACTTGTTTTTTGTTTTCGGCGCTAAAAGTAAGGTACATGGTGTTTTGATGTAGGTTAATTGTGTAACTGAACTGTTCACCCAAAGCTATGCCTGTATCGCCAGGTTCTGTGGGATTTTCCCAAGTATTACCCCACACGGGATAAGTTATGTCTGTGCGATTAGGATCATCTTTCGGTAAATTACGTTCATAATTCCAAAAAACCGATCCTTTTTCATGATTGGGCCATTTTTTAAAGTATATTTTAATGGGCTCGTTGCCCCAACCAAATCCGAGGTTTTTAGCAATTAGATCTTTATCCTTTAGCGCATGAATTTGCCCGACTACCACTGAATAAGCGGCAGGAGTATCAGGTAGGTTAGCGCGAAGCGCCACATGATCGACTTTCAAGGTCGCCTGCATTTTCCCACCTACTGCTGCAAATCGTTCTGATAGAGGATGGGCGGCGATAGAAAAGTTGTTGCCAGCATATTTAGTTTTAATTTTTTGGTTTGCACCCCGGAGCATTTGGCGTAATTCACTACGAGTGTTTGTGGAAGTGGCTGTGGTAATCGCCTTGTTGGGAGCGGCAAATACCATACCTCCATTTTCATCTAGATAGAAGAAATCAGGGTGCACGTAATTTTGAATATCAGTTACGCTAACCTCATCAATTTTACCGTTGTTATCTAAATCAACAGGAACGGTGATTTTCCAATGAGACAAATCAAACTGAGTCGCGGGTATTATGGCTTTATTTGTTTTTGAACGTGCCGCTGTAGTACTGTCGTCAACACCTGAACATGCCGTTAGCAGTAACGCACAACTGGAGAATATTATACTCGACTGCAGCATTTTTTTATGTGAAATTGGGGCATTATTGGTTTATCTCTGAATATAAAAGTAACTTTTAATGGCAGTGATTGTAGTCAATTTTAAATCTAATTAATAACGCTAAAATTTATTACTGCACTTAAGTTACTTAAAATTTGGTTCAAGCGATTTTTTGGGTTTTTAAGGCGAGTTAATGAATTTCTGTGCTCTTTCACACATTGATTGTCAGCTGTTTTAAGATGGTCCAAATGGTTGAGTATACGGGTTTGTATCGTTTCATAGTGCAATTCCCCTGGTTTTTTCCAATCACCAGGGATGACGTATTCGTTTTGTAAATATTCGATAAAACGTTTTAGTCGGTGTGGGTTCACTGAAAAATTCTCAAGCGTGTTGATATGTTGTGAAAGTGCTGGCACTGAGCGAGCTTCAAGTACCATAGACGCGATATTGTAAAACGCCTCTCCTAACGTAATCACCTTGGTGCCCAGCAGCAGCGACTCTAAACCTACTGTGGAATTAATCGTAATCACGGCTTCAGCATGGGTAATTATCTCCGATAGTTCACTTTGTTGGTCGAAACACAAACGAGGATGTTTAGCGGCGAGTTTATACAAAGTGGTATACCTAGTTTTAGCACTCGGGTGCTCTCTAAATACTATATGTAAGTCCTCCCTGTGGCTCATTTCTAAGGCTTCGGTCAACACTTGAAATAACTGGCTCATGGATTTTATCCAAGAAGAATTGTCTAAAATCTGTGAGTCGCGGTCTTTTTGAAACGGCACCAGAAGGTATTTTTTAGGCCGTTTAAAACTAATTTGAGTGTTTTTATGCTGTTTGTATTTCCGTCCTTTGATTGTGAAATTAGAGGCGACATTTTTTGATACTAGCGAATCATAAAAATGAGCTTCTCGCGGCACACTGTTTAAGGCATTGATGCCGTTAAAATCCATGGTAGTTGATTGAGGTAATACCCCATTTTCAAAATAACTGACGGCAATGCCAAAGTGATAATTCACTGCATGAAATACATTGTCTTGCCATTTGTGGCCGTTCCATATGACGACTAATTTAGGGGCGCTGTTAATAAGGTAGTGAAACAAGCGTGAATACAAGAGTTTAATTTGTCCTATTAAAATGGGGCGGGCTAGTAATTTGACTCTTTGCCAGGATTCAGATTTAGCGTTGTACAGTTCTAATTCTGCTTTATGCACAATCTGCTGCAACACTTGTTCTGACAGCGAGACTGAAGGAGCGATTGGCAGTCCGTGGTAAGATTGTACTTGGCAATTTAAGGTGTTGAGTGATTGATCTTTTAATAGATTAAAATAGCGTTTCTTTTTTTTAGTGCGGTACAAAAATAACACATCAGTACGGGGCGCTTGGTTCTGAACTGGGAGGTTGACTGGCTTCATTGTTAAGGTTTCCATGCAGATGGTCTATAAATGTACGCTTAAAGTATCGATAGCAATTCAGCAGTATGAGTTGAGTCGTTTTAGCGTCTAAAGACTAAATTAGTGGTTTTTAAATTTTGCCCACGAATACGTAACCAAGACCAAACGCTCCCTTGGATATAGCGTCCTTTTTCTTGATGTTGAATACGGTATACACCTTCTATGGGAAGACCTTGTCCTTGTGTGCCTAACAACCAACGATATAGACGATCTTCTAACGCTTTACACCAGTGCCGGGCCGGTTTTTGGTATATTTTTGACTGTTTGCAGTAACCTAGTGTTCTTGCTACGTCACCATTGACAATTTGCAGTGGGCCTGTTGCGCGAGTAATAGTCGTGGCCGTGAAATCTTGTGGGTCAATATCCACTAGTGTTGACATTGACGACTCTAAATTTATCAGCTCATGTTGCGGCGATAGCGGTTTACTGCGATGTTCAATCAAAGGAAATACTAAGGGCGATCGTGCTAGAGGTAAGTGTGTTGCTAATGATTCGAAACAGCCATGATGAAAGATGGAATCACAATCGCTAAACCAAATCCAATCAGCCTTAGTATTTAAGGCGGCATGGTTACGCCCAATTGAACGACGAAATAAGAACTCTTTCGGAAACATTTGCCAATTCCAGCGGATATTACTTTTTTTTATTTGTGCAAAATAGTCCAATGTTTGTAGCGTTTTTAGGTCACTTTGACAGTAATAAACCGTCATGGTGATCATTATGTTTTTGGGAGCATGTAATACCAAGGATGATAATTGATAACGCAGTAGGTGGGCGTACTGCCAACAATGACTCACAATTTCAATGGAAAGGAGCTGGCCTTTTTGGCTGTGCTTTAATGATGGTTGCTGCAATTCGTTATAAAAAAGAGTGGCAGGCAGTAAGCCTCCCGCAAACTGTTTGATAACCGCACCTTTTAGCGCATCAACTCTAGAATAATATTTTAAGGGGCCGTGGTAATGGCTTTGCAACATATAAACCAGCGCTCAGAGCAAAATAGTAAAAAATTCAGTGTATAGGTTGTTTATGGCATTTTTATGTTACTACTGTTGTGAAAATCACTGATAAAACCAGCTAAGGTTCGCCAGACTTGCAATATTTCTGTCACGGTAGCGGGTTTACACTATTGAGTGTTTTTCGTCAGGAGATGTACTTTGCAGCAGCATAAAGTCAAGGCACCACAATTTGAATGGTCTTTTTTATTACCTAGTTATTGGTTGGTTTGGTTGAGTATTTTGGTGCTGTACGTTATTTCTTGGTTACCTTACAAAATGCAACTCGTTTTGAGTAAAGGCATGGGTAAGTTACTGCAAATTTTTGCTCACAAACGTTATCAAATTGCGAAACGTAACCTTGAACTGAGTTTTCCTGAATATACTCAACGGCAAAGAGATGATTTGTTGCAAAGGAATCTAGAGCACGCTGGTATGGCAATTTTTGAAACGAGTATGGGCTGGTGGTGGCCAAATTGGCGAGTAGCCAAAAAAGCAGAATTTGAAGATTATCAACTAATTGAAGAGATTCTAGCCAAGGGAAAAGGTGTGTTGGCGTTTGCAATTCACAATATGAATCTAGAGTTTGCCTGTCGTGTAATGGGACTTAAAAATCCGTCAGTTGTGTTTTACCGCAAACACAAAAATAAACTCATGGAGTATATGCAATACCATGGGCGTACTCGCTCAAATAAGTACATGATCCCTAGAAAAGACGTAATGGGTTTGCTTAATGCGTTAAACGACCGTGAAGTTTGTTTTTACTTACCCGACCAAGACTATGGGCGCACTAAGTGTGAATTTGCTCCCTTGTTTGCTGTGCCGCAAGTGGCAACCACTACAGGTTCGATGTTATTTGCTGGCCAATCAAATTGTGAAACGGTGTTTTTAGTTTCTATGCGTACTTCGACTGGTTATAAAATCAAAGCTTTACCAGGTTTAGATAACTTCCCTAGTGGTGATGACCAATATGATGCAACACGCATGAATCAAATGATCGAAAAAATGATCTTGCTAGCACCAGA
Organism: Paraglaciecola sp.; assembly: GCF_039964565.1. Classification (GTDB taxonomy): domain Bacteria; phylum Pseudomonadota; class Gammaproteobacteria; order Enterobacterales; family Alteromonadaceae; genus Paraglaciecola. Next base: position 12,506 of record NZ_JBDVXF010000002.1, on the reverse strand, counting down.
ACAATACTTATGGATGCATAAACGTTTTAAAACCCGCCCGGACCCAAACGACGCGTCTCTATACCGCTAGATACCCATAATTTAATGAAGGTGCGGCTTGTCAAAGGTTTAGAAATATTTGGTGACATATAAAATACACATGATTGTTTTAGACTGCTGAACATCTTAATGTCTGATGGTCATATGGAAGCCTAATGCCAAAACGTCGAGACTCCCGTTTTTTATCGAACACGCGCCAACATGTTTAAACTGCTCAAGGCCCAACTAGCTTTTAAACGAGCTGCTGATGCCAATTCACAGTCCGATAAATTAGTTCGTTATTTAGTTTCTGCGCAGAATTGGTCTATCAATCACGATGGTGAGTGTTTAATGGCTAACCTGCCGTTGCCTATTGGCGAGTTAACGATAAGTCACAAGGGTATCCATCAAGGAATATTCCATTTCGGTGGTATTGCTGATGCGTTGAGTCATGGAAAGATGCGTTGGCCACAAGCTGAAATTGGTTGCGGTCTTACTTGGTTTCATGTGCTTGAAAATGACAAACGACTCAAGCTGGTGCCAGAGTTAGATAAAAGGTTAGATTTTTGGCATTCATCTTGTCAAAGCACCCTAGATAAATTAATTGCTTGTGGTGCCAGCGCCTCGAAAACACACTGCATTCCTTTAGGAGTTGATACCGAAATTTTTAAGGTTGCAACAAAACAACAAAAATCAATATTCAGGCAACGACTTGGAATTGACGAGGATGCTATTGTAATTGGTTCTTTTCAAAAAGACGGTCGCGGTTGGAATAACGGTCAGCAAGGAAAAATGGAAAAAGGCCCTGATGTTTTGTGTGAGGTGCTTGAGTCCCTAGCTAAGTCACATAAGCTATTCGTTTTACTAAGTGGGCCAGCGCGGGACTATGTTAAAAACCGCTTACGTGCCTCAGGTATCGCGTTTTATCACACCGGCTATTTGCCACATGCCAATGATGTGGCACCTTATTTTCAGGCGCTGGATATTTATTTGATCCCGTCGCGCATAGAAGGTGGCCCAAAAGCCTGCTTAGAAGCTACCGCTTGTGGAATACCGTTGGTGACTACTAACGTGGGTATGGTGCCAGATATTATTAAACATGGGCATCACGGATTGGTCGCTGGGGTAGGGGATACTCGAACACTAATAGCGAATTGCGAAGCGATCATTTCGGATCCCAATCTTGCAAGAAACTTGTCCCAAAATGGCCTAAAAATGGCTCAAAATTATACTTGGAAGAACATAGCGCAGCGCTATTATCAAGAACTTTACTTACCGATATTAGAGGGTTGAGCAGCTGCCACAACAACGCTCAAATAAGTAACAGAATTTGATTATCTCGTTTCAAGGTTTATTTGGGTTTATTCATTATGATAAGACATATCTAGGTATTTTTTCGGTGCTAATATTTTATCGACAATACTAATATACTCGTGCCATGATGCGGTAAAGGTTGTTTTGATGCGAGTAGACTCCATAAAAGAACGAGCTACTTGACGTAAAATGCTTCTAAGCAGGAGCCTGTTCATCGCAGGCTATCTCATCGTCAGTGACCGTTTTATAATGCATGACGAGCCAGTGCTTTTTCCGTATATTAATTAAATCGTGTTTTCAAAGGCAACGTATTTGATTGCAAGTGTTAAATGTATAGCGTTGCTAATTACTGCAGAACGAGCCACTTCTAATTAATAGAATGGTGGATCTACAGATACAGGAAGTAATAATGAGTTGGAGTAAGTTGCTGAAAATCGTTGGGGTGTTGGCTTTTTTTAGCTATCAAACTCATGCACAGACGATTTCAAAACAAGGTTTTTTGCAGTTTCAGTCTAATTTTGCAGAGGCTGAACAACAATTAGATGCCCGTCTTGCAGATACGCCTAGTGACACTCCCGCCTCTATCGAGTTAAATCTCCAAAAATCTCAGCTTTATATGTTGTACCAAAGAGCTGATTTACTAAAACCCTTATTAGATGAAATTCAACAGCGGATTTTTGCGCAAAACGATGCAGTTGTGCAAAGCCATTGGTATTTACTAAGTGGTATTCAATTTTATTTAGTGGGTAAATATGCTCAAGCTGATGAGCGTTTTTTGTTGTCTTTGGAGTTGCTCAAAAGTAACAACCGCCCCTTGGAAAACGCTTATCTAGAAAACTTTATTTTGATGTATCAAGCTGTTAACCGAGTGTATTTGCAACAATATGAAGCGGCACTGGCCGAGTTAACGGCAGTATACAAAGTAGCTGAAAAAAATAGCTGGCCAATTATTCAGGCTCGCAGCTTAGTGTTTATGGGGGAAGTAAATTACGCCTTGAAAAACTACGAACAGGCATTGGAGTATTATCATAATGCTTATAATACCTACCCTGAAAATGCATTAATCTACCGTGCCGAAACGCTTATGTTTGAAGCTCAGATGGTTAATATTGTGGGTGAGCGCAGTGTTGCGTTTACACAATTAGAACAAGCTATGAACGTTTTTATTGAGCAGCAAGATGACACTCGGCTAGCCAATGCCTATTTGTTGAAATCGTATTTCTACAGCAAAGTACCAGATGATACTCAAGCGTTAGAATGGATAGCTAAATCGGTTAAAAAACGTGAGCAATTAGGCAACGCTATTGAGATAGCCAATGCCTACGTGCATTACAGTTCACAACTGGGAACCAATGGACAAATGCCTTTGGCATTGCAGTACGCTAAAAAGGCGGCAGATTTAGCCGAAGTTCATGAGGATATTGCGGGGCAATGGGATTCATACGGTAATTACGCTGATTTGTTAAATCAAGCCGGAGATTATCAACAAGCATTTCATTATATGCAGCTGAGCGAGCGAGCTTTGTTAAAAAAGGCGCGATTGGATATTACCTCCCAAACAGCCACCTTAAATGCCAAATTTAATTTGAGTCGCGAACAATTAAAGAGCGAGTTTTTGGATAAACAAGGGCAGTTATTAGAAGAGCGTAATACGCTGTTGAACGAACAGTTATTAATGGAACAACGACAACAGCGTCATCAAAATTGGGTATTAATGGTGTTATCAGCGGCATTAGTGTTTTTTTTAATTATGTGCGCGGTCATCTATCGTTTGTATATCAAAAATAAGCTGTTGGCTAGCCGTGATCCGCTTACCTCTCTACATAATCGTCGCAGTGTTTTAATGCTTGGAGAGCAAGTACTTCACAGTAGCGATCGCTATCAATTTGCTGTGAGTGTCTTGATGTTAGACATAGACAGCTTTAAGGCAGTCAATGATCGTTTTGGTCATGAAACTGGTGATCGCGTTATTCAGTATGTGGCAAACATTTGTTTAGCTGCAATCAGAAAGCCTGACTATGTTGGACGGGTTGGTGGAGAAGAGTTTTTGCTGGTGCTGCCACACACAGATGAAAAAGCCGCGTTGTTATTAGCTAAGCGTTTATGTGAACAAGTGGTCGCTGCGGACAAAAAGAGTATTGAGCAAGTTAAACAGGTGACTGTTAGTATTGGTATAGCGACCAAAAATATTCAAAGTGACCAGCCACATAATAGTGATCCTCACAAAGATCTTAATCAACTTATTCGCGAAGCAGACGCGGCATTGTATATCGCCAAAGAAAAAGGTCGTAACCAAGTGCAGGTTTACCACACCGATTTAGATTTGAAAGATCACGCAGTAAACCTAGACGCATCGACTCCCAACATGTTGCGAACATTGCCTGATTAGTGAATCATTTACTAAAAACTTTACCGCCAATTATTTTAAATGCAGGAGTACCTCTTATTAAGGTCTCTCTGGCGAATATGGTTTCGCATTTAGGGCAGATGCACGGAAACAAAGTGTAGTCTTTGGTAATGCGTTGCTTAAAGCATTTTAATAGTGAACCTTTTCCTCCTTTACGGTATTTAAATAATTGGGTTTTACATCGACTGCAGTATACGTCAACCGAGGATTCAGGGACTTTTTTGTTGGGCTTAGACATATTCTAGCTAAGAAGATAGTTTTTGAGATAACGTTAAATAAGCAATATAACATAAGCTTTAGTTTAGATGGTGTCGATAGATTACCTAGTTTTATCACAATTTCTAAAATAATAAGGAAGGCTATGAGAATTATTATATTGGTTTTATGTTTATTTGTGTCCGTTAATGCACTTGCAGTCAGTGAGCCGCTGGCTATTCAAGCGCAAGAGCAAAAAGATGACTGGGCAGTTAAATGGTGGATGCCTCGCCATAATCAAAAGTTATCAGTAAAAGAACAGATGAAAAATGTCGACTTAGTGTTTCTAGGTGATTCAATTACCCATGCTTGGGAAGATAAAGGTAAGCAGGTTTGGCAACAATACTATGCTAAGCGTAACGCTCTGAATCTAGGTTTTAGTGGTGATAGAACAGAAAATGTTTTATGGCGCTTACAAAACGGTGAGATTTCAGACATTGATCCTAAGTTACTGGTTTTAATGATAGGTACTAATAACACAGGGCACAGGCAAGATAAGTCTCAAGATACTGCGTTAGGCATTAAACATATTATCGAGCTTTTAGGGGAGCGGTTACCTAATACCAAGGTGTTGCTGTTGGCTGTTTTTCCACGTGGTGCCACGGCTGATGATCCTTTACGTAAAATAAATGATGGAGTTAATGACATTATTAAAGAGTATGCCGATGGCAAAAATGTACACTATTTAGACATTAATCACTTATTTATTGATGAACATGGCAATTTGAGTAAAAACGTCATGCAGGACTTATTGCATCCTAATACCGAACAATACCAGATTTGGGCTGAAGCCATGGAGCCCCAAATTAGCGCTCTAATGGCTCAATAATCAGCACGAGCTAGGGTTAATTAATAAACTAACTGGAGTGCCCCTATCATTTGATGTTTAGGGGCGAGTCTGGGCTATTTCGATTACTCGATTTTTTCAAGTTGTAAGGTGTTATGTATTTCTGAAACTTGCATTAAGGCTGCTGAGCCGTAATATTTTGTCATTTCGTAATCAAACACACCGGCTTTGACTGCGGGATCAGTATTAACCAATGCTTGTGCCTCTTCAATCGTTTTAACATTAAAAATTAACAAACCACGCTTAGGCTTGTTTTCCATTAACGGCCCTGCAAGTACCAATTTAGACGCTTTTGCCAATCTGCTCATATTCGCAAAATGGCCCCTAAATAACTCACTGCGTTGTTCTGGGTCAGTTATTTTGTCATCATTTGGACCTGTTTTTAAAATAACTAACACATAGGATTTCATGCCGTACGCATCGGCACCCAATTTTTCAGCGAGTGGGGCGTCATAAAGTGGGTTTGCAGTAGGCTTGTTTTGGACGTCTGAAGCAAATGAATTATGACTATGAACTAAAAACAGTGCGATGAATAATAGCTTAGATATTTTCATTATTGGTCTCTTAAAAAATTACATCAACAAAATATACAAAACTTTATGGCACAGCAAACAATTTGACCTAGCAAATACATGGCAGTGCTTCAAAGAAGAGTAAAATAATAACCGAAAGGCAAATGTCTCGTCACGTTATGTCTGTATTGCTTTGCCAATTCACTAACCAATGAATCTTGGGTACCCATCATTAGAGACGATTTAAAATTTTTACAAGTATCCAATTTCTATGAAACTAGCTGAATAGACATGTTTAAACTAAATCTCTACACTGCTATTTTCTTCAATGAAATAAGCAGGTTGTCTTAAGAATGAATGTGAAAATTGTAATCTCGATTATATTAATTATTGCTGTTTACATAGTGTTTAAATCAACCTCAGAGGCGCCCCAACCAGTGAATTATACAACTGCCGCTTATGGATCTTGGCCATCCCCTATCACTGCCGCGAGTATTTTTGAAGCATCAGACAGTATTGCTTATCTAACTGTTGCAAATAACGAACTATATTTCGTTGAATCAAAAGCCTCTGCAAATGGCAAGAATGTGCTGTTTAAACTAAGCCCTCAAAATACTGCGCTAAAATTAACGTCTACTGACGTCAGTGTTAGAACTCGTGTACATGAATACGGTGGTCGTCCTTATCTTGTAGATAGAGAAAATATTTATTATTCGCAATTTGCAGATCAGAAAATTTATCACATCTCAAAAAATGGCAGTCCTCAAGCTATTACCAGTGAAAACTTGCGGTATATGGAATGTATTGCGGATCAAAAGAATAACCGCCTGATTTGTGTCAGAGAGGATCATCGCGGTATTGGAGAGCCAGTCAATACGTTGGTGGCTGTTGATTTAAGCGAGACAAATCAAGACACAGTGTTATTTGAAGGAAGTGATTTTGTTAGTGCCCCGGTTTTATCGCCAGACGGAAACTCAGTGGCCTTTATTACCTGGTCACATCCTAATATGCCGTGGGATGATACACAGCTAAGAGTCTTAAGTTTGGACGACAATGGCTCTGTCGCAAATGTTGAAGAAGTCCTAAACAGTGGCAACGTATCTATAAAACATCCTCAGTATGCTGAAGACGGCGCGCTCTATTTTATCGCAGATTTTGATAATTGGTGGACTTTGTATCGTGTTACCGAATTATCAGCGCAACCAGAAAAAGTATTCAATGAAAACATTGAGGTGAATAGTTTTGGTTTTGAAAACAACGAAAACGCGATTATTGCCTACTCAAAAGAGGGGATTGATCATATTGCCAGAGTGAATTTAACAACTGGTGAAATGAACAACATCGGAGATGGGTTTTCATCAGCTGATTCAATTTCGGTCGCTCAGGATAAGGTTTATTTTAGAGCGTCTACCCCACGTTCTAGCAACGCAATTTATCAATTAGCAGGTATGAGTTATAAGAAACTTTACCAACCTAATGGCCCTGTTATTGATGAGCCATTTCTTTCGATTCCGCAACCTTTTGAGTTTCCAACTGGTAACAATGAAATAGCGTATGGATTTTATTATCCGCCACAAAATGGCGATTTCACTGGGGCACAAGGTACCTTGCCACCTCTCATTGTTAAAGTTCATGGAGGGCCTGTTGGCGCAACAGACTCGAGTCTAAATGCGGGAATTCAATTTTGGACAAGTCGCGGATTTGCAGTATTTGATGTGAATCATCGAGGCAGCACTGGATATGGCAGAGAGTTCAGGAAAAAACTCTATCCTAACTGGGGGGTAGTTGACGTCGAAGATGCATCAAATGGAGTGAAATGGCTCGCTTCTCAAGGCTTTATTGACGCAGATAAAGTGGCGATTAGAGGTGGCAGTGCCGGAGGGTATACCACGCTTGCAGCATTAGCTTTTCAAGACGTTTTCAAAGCAGGAACCAGTTATTATGGTATCAGTGATTTGGGGGTTTTAGCGGGAGATACCCACAAGTTTGAATCTCGATATCTTGATCAACTCATCGGCCCATATCCGGAAATGAAGAGTGTTTACGACCAACGATCACCGATTAATAGTGTGCAAAACATAACGGCTCCCTTGCTCTTACTTCAAGGCCTGGATGATAAAGTTGTTCCACCCAACCAGTCTGAACTGATATTTACGGCCCTAAAAGAAAATTGTATTGATACTGCCTATATTGCTTTCGAGGGGGAAGGACATGGTTTTAGACAACCGGCCAATAATATTAGTGCTTTAAATTCTGAGTTGAGTTTCTACGGTCAAGTGTTTGGTTTTGTGCCAGCCGGTAACATAGAAGCTGTACAGTTGATTTCGTGCGTTAACAGTCAATAAATGCACTAGTAGACGTTGATTTAGCGCTACCAGTGCTAGGGCAATTTGCCCGAATCTAAACGCGCTATTTTACTTTCAGACGTTCATAAGCGTTGTGAAGTAGCACTGTGAGACTGTTATCGCCGCCTTTGTCTGGATGGTGTTGATGCAACATTTTTCGGTATTGTTGTTTAAGTTGCAGTAACGAAAAAGGCATTTTGAGGTTGAGTATATCTAGCGCTTGTTGCCAAGTCATGGCGTTGACAGTTGTCTGATTCGGCAAGCCTGAAAAAGCGGCCCAGAAGCTGTCAAGTAATGCTTCTACTTGGGATTCATCTGTAGCGCTTAGGTTTGTCCAATCGAGGTAGTAGGCCCGTAGTTTGTCTTGGTTAATTAGGCCATTTTGCCCCGCCTCCCATGGATCGCGTCGAATACAACTACAGCTAATTTGCAGTATTCCAGTTTTTTCTCGAAGCCAAGTGCCTTGTAACTGATATAAAGCATTAAACACAATGAAGTGACTTTGAAATAGCGACAATGGCTGTTGTAAGGCGTTTTTGCTAAACAATTCGTAAGGTGGTGATTGCAGGTATTGAAACAATTCATATTCCGAAATGCCAGTTTCGTGAGCAAGTAAAATATTCTGCAATATGGGTTGCAGTGGCGCCCAATCGCTAGGAGTGTATGGCATACAAGGTCACCGGTTCCTTATTTAGAAGGAGAAATTGACTTATTGACAAATTCTGCGTGAATATCTTCGAGTCTGCGACCTCGAGTGTCGATGCCATTTTTAAGGAGTACAAAGGCAAAAATCAGTAAAGGTATCGCAATTATTAATGCCCCTAAAGACATATTGGTAAAGGTACCGAAGATCCCTAATATAGCGCCTATAATCCCTCCAAATTTGGAGCTGGCAGCTATAATTCCTGTACCAGAACCCCGAAAATGTACCGGATATATTTCAGCAGCATAAGGAATTAACATTGCAATGACGCCACTAGAACTGACTAATAGACAGGCAGTGGCGATCATAATAGATAAGTTAGACACGACACCTAATACTTCAAACAACCAGTACAACATCAAACTTACGGCTGTGAATACTACAAATAACACCAATGTTTTGACACTGCTCCAGTGTTGATATAACCAAATAACAATCAAAATTCCGGGAAGGGCGATTAAACCCGATTGCGCTAATAGTGCGTTAGTTTTTTCAGCGCTCAAACCCATTTCTTGTAAATTTGTGGGCAACCATAACAAAAAACCAAAGTTGACTATTCCCCAAACTATGCCAACACCCAATAACCCCATAGTGATATTAAAATAACTACTTTTTATTGTACGAAAAAAACCGTGGTTATTAGTATGTTGTTCAGCAATCGGTTCTGCAGAAGGGGTATCCATTTTAATATTGTATTGAGCCAATACCGTTCGAGCTTCGTTACGTAACCCCGCATTCGCCAAAAAACGAGGGGATTCAGGGATATAACGATTCAGAAAAATAACAGCGATCCCAGTAGGTAACCCTAACATCCATAAAATTCGCCAGCTAAACAATGGCTCTAGTATTGCTGCGGCTCCTGAAGCCAACAAATACCCAGCTGCCGTGCCTAAACCTCCTAGGGCGACTAAAAGCCAACCACGATGACGCGCCGGTATCATTTCTGCCATTAAGGTAAAGGTGATAGGCAACAAGCCTCCAGCAGACAAACCCATGAGAAAACACATCGCCAAATTCCATTCAAAGCTAGGCATAGCCCCGCAAATTGAGGTACCAATAAACATCAATGCCGACAACAAAATTGCAGCGCGACGACCTAATTTATCCGCCATTGAACCCCATAAAATAGAACCTAAGGCCGTCCCAGTTAATGCAACAAGTGCCAAAGTCCCCGCTGTTTCAGTCGTTATTTTGTACTCATCGACCATACCCGGCATCACAAAGCCTAACGTGGCTGGTTTCATGACATCTACTATGACAGTTACCAATAATGCGAAAACTAGGGTGATATGTTGCCAATTTAAGGGGCTATGATCTGCTACATGAAAATGAATCGCGTCGGTACCGTTATTTTGTCGCAGTAAATTTAATCTTGGCATTAGGCCATAACAAGAAAGCAACAGCCCTACTGGAATCAAAGCCATGCCGACTAACATTGTCATATCCATAGGCATGCCCACCATGCGATAACCCATATGTGAAGCGTGCACAAACATAGGAATATGCGACAAAACACCCAAAGTAATTAAAAGGCAGCCGACCCAAAAGGCGCTTGGATGATGAAATGAATAAGTTTTAATTTGCACTAATTAAAGGTCCTAGCGGCGCGTGTTTTAGCAAAAGGTTATAGATACCTAAAATAGGTATTTTAAACAAGTAATAATACCTAATCTTTGAAGCGTTATGTTGTGACAACGCAGTTTATTTATTCGTTCTATCCCACTCTAAAGTTGAGCTAAAAACATACGACTTTTGCCCTTGAAATTATTTTTAGGCGAGCTAATATCATGGATATATTTTGAGGATATCATGTTCATCATTAGCCAAATCAACACTAAAAAGAGTAACTTACTCACCTTACCAAATTAAGCCGAGCGTAGTCCTTACGCTCGGCTAGTGTCCCCTGTTTTTTCATTTTTGATAGTAATTAGTTCGATTACAGAGTTAACCGTTTACATGCGTATTTTCAGGTCTTGCAAAACCTTAATTTGCCCGTTAGGGCTAGGTTGCGGCGAAGTCGCCTCTGTAAAGAAAGCGCAAGGAAAGCTTCAAGGATGACCTTGTTAAGCCAGTCATAATGCAAAAAACACACTACAAGTTAAAAGAAAAATGTAGAAAACGTACAGCGAAGTAACAAAAGCCTAAATGCGGCGGGGCTTATATGAACCCCTTTTTTATAACCATTAGATAAGAGTGACATTATGGAAAAGCAACCCGATATTATTATTTCAAAAGCTGACTTAGCAGAATTAGAAAATCAACTGGAACGTTCTAATCTACCTGTTGAATTTGTTCGCTCCCTTGAACATGAGTTAGACCGGGCGACAGTGGTTTCTGCCAAAGAATTGCCAGAAAATGTGGTCGCTCTAGGCAGTCAGGTCACGTTTAATATTCTAGATACTCAAAGAACGTTCACTAAGACCTTATGTTTACCAGCAAATACAACTAAATTTGAAGATAGTATCTCTGTTTTCGCACCTATAGGTGCGGCGTTAATTGGATTAAGAACAGGGCAGTGTATTAAATGGCAAACTCAGCGCGGTCAGCAATCAGTGGAAATAGTTAAGGTAAATGGCAAGCACCAAGCCACTTAAATTATTTACTCATTCTAAGGCTAGGCAGCTATAGACTAGCCACTAAACTCTCTTCAGAGTTAACTTTCAAAAAGCTGGGAGATAATGGCCTATATTGAATTTTTTAAACACAATACTGGTACCGCGCTTGATACTTTTGAGCTGTGTTTAACTAGAACCACATGACGCTCTTCTCTGGCTGAACTAGGATGCCGAACTAGGTTTTTAAATTAGGGGCTTAATTCAAACTTCTGATACTTATCAATACAAAATGGTGCTTGGTAGTTCTTAGAATTATTGGGTTTAATATTGATCTTGATAATTTATGTCTAGGCGCCCGCCGGTTTTAGGGAGTGTTATTAGGCAGTATTACTACGAAAAATTTAGGCTTAGGAGCAATACCAGTGCAAGTGACTTTTATAGATACTGAAATACCAGAGCCGGGAACACTACACGAAGTGACATCTGGTATATTTTGGTTGCGTATGCCTTTACCCTTCGACCTTGATCATATTAATTTATATTTACTCGAGGATAATCAAAATGGGCAAGAGGGTTATGCGTTAATCGATACCGGCATTGGTACCCAAAACACTCAGGATATTTGGGATGTTTTGCTAGACACTATTGGTAAACCTATAACTAAGGTCATTGTGACTCATCTGCACCCAGATCATATTGGAATGGCAGGCTACTTGGTTGAAAAGTTTCGAGTTCCCTTTTACATGAGTCAGGTTGAATATTTTACAGCTAGAGCTTTAGCCGCCGGACCTCGTGGAGCATCAACGTGGCAGGATGATGAGTATTTAACACGTTGTGGTTTGTCTGAAGACTATGTGGCTAATGCCCAAAAAAACCGCAAAGACGGTAAAGGTGTAGGCCAAGTGATTCGACCTATTCCATTGCAGTTTTGTCGTTTGCAAGCCGGTGACAGCTTGCGTATAGGAGACCATAATTGGCAGGTAATTATAGGCCGAGGTCATTCGCCAGAACATGTTTGTTTATTTAATAGCGACACAAATATCCTGATCTCAGGTGATCATGTCTTACCGGGGATTTCACCGAATATTGGCGTGTATAGCACTGAACCTGATGCTAATTCACTGAAACTGTATTTAGACACCTTGCCACAATTTACTGAACTGCCAGAAGACACGTTAGTGTTACCGTCACACAAACAACCATTTTATGGATTACATACCAGAGTCAACGAACTGATTAGCCATCATCATGTTCATTTGGATAATCTTAGAGTTTTTTGTGAGCAGGGCAAAACAATTGAGCAATGCTTACCGGTTTTGTTTAAGCGAAAACTAAGTGCCAAGAATATATTTTTTGCGATTGCAGAGGCATTTTCTCATCTTAATTATTTATATTTTGCAGGTGAATGTAGTCGAGAAATTAATCCTAAAGGGCAATTTGTTTTCACTTTAAAAAAAGAGGCTTAGTTAACCTGAACTCGGGATAAGCCGTACCGTCCAGCACCGCTTTTATTGTGCCTATCTTCGTTGAACTTGCTCTCAATAGCTGGC
>NZ_JBDVXF010000001.1:0-41444 GCF_039964565.1 Paraglaciecola sp. | reverse complement strand
CCTCGCCCAAAGGGAGAACACCAGCGACTTTCACTCTTCGTTCTAGTCCTTTGAAAGGGGGTAGCCATTCCTGCAGGACTACGCCTCGATTGAAAGTCGCTGGTGTTCTCTGAGTGACTAATTGATAAGATGAATTGGTATTAAGTTATTGAAGTGTCACAAGCCAGCCTAGTTGGCTTTTTTGTGTGTTGAACAAAGTGTTTTCCATGTGTCCGTGTTATTGGCGATGGCTATTTGCTCGTCTAAGATATTTTGTAAGTCGGTTTCTGTGGTGAGCGGATTTGCCAATACGACCCTAAATACTGTTATCGCATGTTCAGGGTATTTTTCAGTCTGTAATCGCGTTCGCGAAACAAATGATTTACCTGCTTCCCTTTGTTGCTTTTGCACCGCCACAGTTAAATTGTCCAACTGAATATTAATGTCGTGGGCAAGTTGTGGATGTGATTTCATTTTTGTCTGAACTTCTTGAGGGTTTAACCTGTAAGTTAGCAAAGATAAAGTGGGAGAGGTAACGAGTTCAAAATCAGGGTGGGACTGAATCATACGCGCATAAATTTTAGCTTTTTCAATACTTTGATTGATAAGCAGTTCGTAACCTTGACGACCAAATATATGCAAAGAAGCATATACCATCATCGCCATTCCATTTCTTGAGCCTTCTAAGGTAGTCGCACCTAAATCTTTTGAACCCGCGCGTAAAATGTATTGAGCGTGGTGACGCACCGCGTTGCTGTCACTGGGATCTTTAAACAATACCATGCCTGCTCCCATTGGCACGTACATCTGTTTGTGGGCGTCTAAGGTGACAGAATCGGCTTTTTCTATGCCTTTAAGTAAGCGGTGATATTCACGAGAAAACAAGGTTGCGCCACCCCATGCGGCATCTACATGAAAATGGCAACCGAGTTCTTTTGCTACATCGGCTAATTCATCTAGAGGGTCTATGTGCCCGGTTTCTGTTGTTCCTGCTATACCCACAATGGCTAGCACTTTATTGTTATCCTGCTGATATTGTTTTCCCATTGCTAAAGCTTTGTCAGGTGACAAACGTTGCGATGGGCTGTCGATAGTCAGCATGTGTTGCCTACCTAAACCGATCAAATCAACTGCTTTTGACAAGGAATAATGGCCACGTTTAGAAGAAATAATCGCCATATTTTTATAGCCGTAGTGCATCATTCCCGCCACTAATCCCTCTTGGGCGACGCCTTTAAATTCTGCATTAGCGGGTAGCGCTTTGTTTCTTGCTACCCACAACGCAGTGATATTGGCTATTGTCCCACCAGAGCAAAAAGCACCCAAGGCATGGTTCGCGTTGTGCAAATAGGTTTGATAAAAATCTGGGGTTTCGTCATATACTAATTCATGCATCATTCCTAAAACCTGACGTTCCAATGGAGTAAAGGCTTTAGACGTTTCGATTTTTACTAAATTTTGGTTTAGCCCTACCAGCAATTTTGCTAGAGGTAGATGAAAATAAGGTAGCGCCGAGGTCATATGACCAATAAAGCTAGGAGAATAGGTGTTGACTGAGTTGGCAACTAATTTATCCAAAAGGTCTTCTGCATGTTTAGAGACAAACTCTGGCGTCTCTGGGACTGAATACTCTGCGAAACTTTTTTCAATTTGCTCTAAAGAGTTTACCTTTGCCACCACATGCTGTGACAGAAAGTCTGATAGGTTGTCAGACAGGTGTTGTTCAATCTGCGCGAGTTTAGAGTCTTTGCCTTCAGGCATAGTAAATACCCGATACAAATGCTCTAAACTGACCTCGGCTCCACTCACTATCTTAACCTTAACTGAAAACTTTGAAGTCGCGCACTTTACCCTAATTCACGCTTTAGACCAATAGCCTAGCCCTGCAAATTAGCGCGCTAAATGGGTATTATCTGGCAATTGTTAATTTGTTGTTATATTGTCAGTGGTAATAGACATAAAGGTATGCTTTTGTATGCAAGTTACTGAAGTAACAGATAGTTTTAACCTCAACAATGTAGTGCCATTTTTTCAGCCAATTATGGATCTAAGCAATAATGCGGTGTGGAGTTATGAGTGTTTGGCTCGGCTGTTAACTATCGACCACAATCCGTATTTGCCCACAGAGTTTTTATTTTTGGTAGAAAGGCAGCAATCAGTCGCCCACCTCACTCAAACAGTGTTTAGTCGTAGTGCCAGTTATTTCAGAGATATCAACATGGCATGGAACATCAATCTAAGTTTGTCGGATATGACAGACACAGACACTTTAAGCTTTCTTCAATCGCAACTAGCAGATTATCCAAACCCAAAACGAATTTCGATAGAAATAACGGCAAAAAATGCGTTATTAGAAAGCGCTAAATTTAGCCATTTTTGCGAGATTTGTGATGCCTTGGGGGTTAACATTGTCATTGATAACTTTGAGCAACAAGAGTGCGACTTGCAGGCTATTTTAACTTTGCCTATCTCTGCAATAAAAGTCTCGGCCGAACTATTTGATAAATCTGGTAGTGATTTAGTGATAGCAGATTTTGTGAAAAGCTTAATCAGTGCCGCAACCGCTAATAATATAGCCGTCATTGCGGAGCGAGTTGAACAGAAAACCACTCTAGAAATCGTTAAAAATTTGGGGGTGAAATATGCACAAGGGTTTTATTTTAGTCAGCCTAAAGCAAACACCAATTAGACACTCTAGGTTTTTAGCCTTATAAATCGGCCAATAATCGCCAGCTTGCTTGTCCACTTTGCCAATATTTACGCTCAAATGGTGTCATGGCGTTGTCGCTTTCGTATTGCTCAATGAAGCTACTGATTTTTGCAATATTCAACGCTTCAGAAAACTCTTGGATATAAAGTTGCCAATTACTTCTTACTTCAAGTCTTCCTCCTAAACTCACTATATCTTTTAAGGCTGAAGTGGCGTACCAACGACGCTGCAAGTGCGCTGATTTAGGGTAAGGATTGGGATATAGCAAATAATGTTTGCTAAGCTTTTTCTTATGGGTGACTAACATTCTTAAAAAGTCATTGAGGTCTGCTCGTAAAATAAGATAGTTTTTTAAATCACTCGCGTAGGCCTGATGTTTGTCGGTGCGCGACGCTGATTTATCAATACCGATCACTTTAGAATTTGGATGTGTTTTCGCTATGTTTACAGTGCTTTCACCCACACCACAACAAGAGTCTAAAATCAGATCTCCTTGCCAATCCCCAAGCCAATCAATGGCGACTTGAAAGGCGTGTTGAGTATGCTCAGATAAAGGTTTTTGACTGACATTAGTAAGTTGCCGAGACACAACTTTATGCAAGTTCTGGTGAATACCTAACTGGTTAGTACTAATAGTACGAGACTTCTGCTGCATAGTGTTAACTGCGAATACCTACACCACCGTTAATCAACGAATAAGCCCATGCGAGCAACACCGCGTTAAAACCTACCAATATACTTAGAGATAAGTAAAAACTAATATCTGATACGCCAAGAAACCCATACCTAAAACCACTGACCATATAAATAATGGGATTAATTTTACTTACCCATTGCCAAAACTCTGGCAAAAGACTCAATGAATAGAACACGCCACCCAAGTAGGTTAAAGGCGTTAAAATAAAAGTAGGTACAATACTCACATCGTCAAAAGAATTAGCTAGGATCCCATTGATCAGGCCAGCAGTAGAGAACAAAATCGCGGTTAACAGTAGGGTGATTAGAATGATCAGCACATTGTGAATATGTATATCAACAAAGAACAACGACACAATGGTCACAATAATGCCAACCAACATGCCCCTAGCAACGCCTCCGCCTACGTAGCCGGCAATAATAATCCAATTAGACACTGGTGCCACTAAGACTTCTTCTATATTTCGTTGATACTTAGCACTGTAGAAAGACGAGGATACATTGGCATATGCATTAGTGATCACCGCCATCATTATTAAGCCAGGAACAATAAACTCCATATAACTGAAGCCCCCCATGTTACCTATTCTACTGCCAATTAAATTACCAAAAATGACAAAATATAACGACATAGTAATAGCTGGAGGAAGCAGTGTTTGAATCCAAATTCTT
The DNA here is from genome assembly GCF_039964565.1 of Paraglaciecola sp. Lineage (GTDB taxonomy): Bacteria > Pseudomonadota > Gammaproteobacteria > Enterobacterales > Alteromonadaceae > Paraglaciecola. Next base: position 37,387 of record NZ_JBDVXF010000001.1, on the reverse strand, counting down.
ATAAATCGTAGGCACTCTTTGCGCCACATAGTGGTAAGCGCTACCATCGCAAGGTTATTCATGAGTGTCTCCTGTCACTGTGTGAGTGGTTGCATTATCAGTGGTTGAAGCTCTTCCAGACTCGACCATTCTCACGAATAGTTCTTCTAATCGATTAGACTTGTTACGCATACTCAAAACTTGTATCTCTTTCTTTGTTAACTGCTCAAATACCGAATTGAGCCCCGCCTCTTTGGGCACGTCAACTTCTAGGGTATGCTCATCGATTAAACGACTTTCAAAGCCATCTAAGCTAATGGCACTGACGTTTTTAGATAAATCCAATACAAAGGTTTCAATATTTAATGTGGCTAGCAACGCTTTCATGCTGGTATTTCTAACAATGACACCCTTATCAATAATCGCAATATTACGACACAACATTTCAGCCTCTTCTAGATAATGAGTGGTCAAAATAATGGTTACGCCTTGTTGGTTTATTTCTTGTAAGAACGACCACATCGAACGACGGATTTCTATGTCTACCCCAGCAGTTGGCTCGTCGAGGATTAGCATTCTAGGTTCATGCATAAGTGCTCTTGCTATCATCAGGCGTCTTTTCATGCCTCCAGAAAGCTGTCTAGCAGGCGTGTTGCGTTTGTCCCAAAGATCAAGTTGTTTAAGGTACTTTTCGGCTCTGGGCTTTGCCACTTTTTTAGGGACCCCGTAATAGCCTGCTTGGTTAAGCATAATCTGGATGAGAGGTTCGAATTGATTGAAATTAAATTCTTGTGGTACTAGCCCAATACAGGATTTTGCCTCAACTGGCTGCGAGGCTAAGGAGTATTCAAATATATTGACATCGCCATCGGTCTTATTTACCAGTGAACTGACAATCCCAATAGTAGTTGATTTACCTGCACCATTTGGACCAAGCAAAGCAAAAAAATCTCCTTGTTTTACTTCTAAATCAATACCTCTCAGGGCTTGAGTGCCTCCTTGATAGGTTTTAGTTAATCCTTTGATACTCAGTGCGTTCATATTGGCTGCCAGCTTATGTTTGAATCGAAATTGCGATATATCTATGCATGTTAAAAATCGAGTGTATTCATACCGAATACTGGGGACTAACGTTAACGTTCTTAGACGTTGGTTTATGTAAACCAGAAAAGAGTCACCAGGGAGCCCATGATATTGTGTCTACTGTTGTTAATTCAAGGTTATGTATGAATTGTTTTGGTGTAGCTCGTTGATTAGCGCTACAGAATAAGCCTAGTATTTGCGTCGCGGCTAGTGGTATTTAAAATTAGGTTGTATAACTTATTGGGATATTGCAAAGACAAAAGGGCATAACGCCCTTTTGTCGCAAATTACAGACGGTCTTACTCACATTCGTCTGGGTCTTGATCTAACTTCTTCTTACTGGCTCTACATGCCTCTTGCAACTTTTTCGCTGCATCAGTTTTCAATTCTGCGGCTTTTTCCTTAGAAGTATCCATGGCATCAGAGGCTTTTTCTGCTGCTGCGTCGTAAGCATCACCGGCTTTTTCTTTGGTTTCATCATATGCCTCGATTGTGCTCTCCTTGGCATCTTCGGCCATTTCTGCTGCACTATCAGCGAGTTCAGACGCTTCCTTTTTAGTTTTTTCGTATAACTCAGCTGATTTTTCTTTTGCTTGAGTCACCATTTCCTTGGCTTCGGTTTCAGCTTCGTCAACAGATTCTTTTTGTGTATCTGTACATGCTATTAATCCCAAGCTCATTAACGCAAATGCCATTGTTTGGGTAGTTTTTAATATTGTCATCTTGATTCCTTGTTTTATTTGTAATGATAGTTTTTGGTTAAAGCACGCCTAGCGAATTCCGTTCCACTTTTTCAATACGTTGATAATTAGGGCGTTTCAACAGATTACTCTATTTATCCTAAAAATAGTCACTAAATATGTCTTTTATTAACGACAGTTTGTCATTAAATCGCAGTAGCTTTAACAATATACCTATGAGTAGGGTTAGGTAACAAGCTATCAAAAGGATAACAGGTGATCAGTGTTAGGCTAGGTTGTTCATCATCAAATGTGTCGTTGCTAATGTTGCTGTGCAAATATTCTAACTGTGTTTGCAAGGCTACTCGCAACATAGTGACTTGGTATCTTTGACTTGTGTGTCTATTTTTTACCTCGATTACATCCCCTTTCTGCAGCCTTTTTAAACTACTAAACTGGGTATCGCGATGACCCACGATGACACTGTTTCCTTTTTCCCCTGGTTTAGGGGTTGAGCTAACGTGAGTGGGAGCAAAAGCCAAATTTCTACCACTAGCGCCCGCCAAGACGTACCATTTTTGAGCTTTAATGGTGATTTCAGCGACAGGGTAAGTATCTGCCCATGGCCAAGGTTTGTGTTTCTCCGTTGAGTGAAGGTTTTTGTGCCAAGCGTTTGCGATCAAATATTGTGCTAACTCTGCCTTGGCAAAAATATATAACCCGCCAGAGAATTGATAGATGCCTAGCAACAAAAACACAGTTAGCCATTTATGTTTTGAAACCATGTAAAATAATCTAGATATAAGGCTTTTCTTTTTGTAAGTAAGTGCATACATATTGTTAATCCTATTAAAAACAGGCCTATTAGTATTTTAAGTTGCGCTGGGGTCGCGGTTTGCGGAAGGCGGCCGAGTAGCTGAACTTGCTGATTTGACGTGCCTTTTGGGAGAGTGTTTGCCACTCTATGGTTTGTAGATTTAGCGTCAGAGGGGCGAGTTGCTGTGACATCTACGGCCACTAAACTGGTGTATTGACTGACTAAATGGTGAGTGAGTGCAGTAGTCGTAATTTGATTTTTGTATTCAAGCTGTTCTGCCTCAGTATCATTTAAACGCATACTAGCGCGACGCTTTTCTCTAGTTAATTGACTTATCTTCTCTTTTGCCCATAAGACGTTGAGTCCAGATAGTCTGGTTTGTGCATTGAGCTGTAAATCATTCACCCAAGATTTTTGTTGGTATTGAGCAGATAAGTTAATGTTTGATAGAGGGAAATGTTCAGAGTCTTCCTTGTTTGTGGTGCTTAGGCGGTAACTTATGACTAGGGGTTCATCTTTGTATAAGTCGCTTATAACATTAGGGTAAAACTCAAGCTTTCGATTGGTGTTGACGGTTGTATCAGCAAAATGTAACTCGATGTCAGTAATCGCTGGGTGTTGTAACTTAGTTAAAAGTCTAAGCATTTTTTGCTGCACCTGATTAACCGAACCAATATAGGTAAACGTACCTCTTCCCATTTTGGCGGCTTCAGTCATAAAATAACTGTTAGGTGCACTACCAATTCCAACCGTAAATAGCCTAAAGTCTGCGAGTTCATTTTCGATCAACTGCATTAGTGACTCTTCGTTTCCTACACTGCCATCTGTGATAAAAATAACCTGTCGCAATGTTGTTGAGTCGTTAACTTTCGGCTGAGAGAACGCGAGTTTCAAAGCACTTTGCATTTCAGTACCGCCATTGGCAGATAGACTATTCACAAAATGTTTAGCCTCCAATTTATAATTTGGGGTGGCGGGTTTGGGTCTTTTCCACAAGTTTTCGGCATAACTATTAAATTCAATGATGTTAAATGTATCAGTTACTTTGAGCTGATCTATGGCAATCAGTAACGCGGTTTTGGCTTGTTTAATTGAGTCACCTTCCATCGAACCAGAAGTATCCAATACAAGTATTACTTCCCGTGATTGGGCTGACTCTGCTGGTTCAGTCGTATTTGGAGCTAGCAACATAACTAAGCCATATTCATCGCCGTTAACCAGTTGAGTAAAATGCGCAGACTGGGGTATCGCTCCAAGTTCAGGTCGCCAGTTCAACACAAAATCTTGGTTGGCAATGCTATCTTTTTTAATCTGGATATTATGGCTGCCATCAGAGAGACGTTTAACGGTTATGGGATGAAATTCACTGTTGATATCTTGTACCTCAAATCCGGTCTGTAAGTTGACTTGCAAGTCAATAGCTGTCTTGGGTGGGGTAAGGGGGAAATCGGGTTGAATTAAGGGGGCGTGTGTAGCACTGTTTGGCATATACCTTGGAGTAATTGTCATCGGAAAACGTAAACTAAATTGTTGATGCTCGAAATGTAGCTTTTGCTGGTACTCAATAGTCACCTCAATTGTCTCTCCGGGACCGATATTGGCGATAGAGTTCGAAAACATATTCGGACGTTGTTGTTGTATTAAACTCGCCTTTTTTCCCTGTGCTTGAGCCTCTAAATAAACCCTTTTGGCTTCGGTTTTTTCCTTTATAACGCCTTCTATTTTACGTTCACCTACTGACATTAACAGGTGGTCTACAGCAGCATTTTCGGGCAAAGGAAAGACGTACAGAGCATCAACCCAATCTTTTCCCGCATTCTTAAACGTCTGGGTTAGTTTCGTTCTCGCGATTATCCCCGTTACTTTTATATCAACTTTAGTGCCTAGTACGGGGCTTATTGCGTGTTGATAGCTTTTCTTATCTTGTGCATTAAGTTCTTTTGTTAAATATAAGGTGCCGCTAAGTGGATTTTGAATATCACTGATAGGTTGATTAACTAAAGGGCTGTTTTTATGTTGGTTTGGTGTTTTTATGGTCTTTGAATTAGCAGTAAGGTTTTGTTTACTGGTAAAAGCGGGCACTGCAAACTGCAGTGCCCCTATGGCGATAACTACCAAACTAACAACGGCAAACTTAGCTAGTGAAAACATGTTTGATTTCCTTGTTAGTAAGCAAAAGTGAACAACGTGCGAAAATTACTGATTGGCCGCTGTCATTTCTGTTGGGTCATCAGATATTCTCAACATCACTCGGCGGTCAAAAAAGTCGTCTTCAAAATATTCTCCAGCACTCACTAGCGACGATTCTCCAAATGAATAAGTAATTACTTGCTCTTCTTTAATCCCTTTTTTAATAAGGTAGTGCTTTACGCTTAAAGCACGCTGTTCCGAGAGAGCTTGATTAAATGTACTGTCCCCTCGTTTATCTGCGAAACCTGATAAGCTGACTCTCAATTTCGGATTGTTTTGCAGGGTTTGGGCAATCAAGTCTAACTGTGATTTATAATGATTTTCTAAAACATATGAGGCTGTCTTAAACTGGATATTGCTTTCAATTTTTGGAACGCTTTGTTCCAAGGCATTATCCATCGATGCAATTTGCATCATTGTGCGTTCTTTTGCTTGTTCAAAATTTTGCTGCATGACAAATAATTGTTGATCTTTTTGTTGCAGTAAATCATTCGCCGCTTCGAGTTTTTTATCTGAGTTAATGTCTTCGGCGATTAATACTCCGAAAATTCCCGCTACCATCCCACCTAGTGGCCCTGCTAGCGCGCTGCCAATTAAAACACCAGAACTAAGACCAATGACTTCGTTGGTTTTTTCTTGAGTATTCGATTGTTCGGCTGCAGCGTTAGAGGACATTAAGCAGATGAAGGTGATACTAGTGGCTATTTTGATCGTTTTGAATTTCATGGTTTTCTCCAAGAGTTGGGTTGTTTAATTCTTCTCTAGTAAACAAAGATTCTGTGGCGAGGTCAGGGAGAAAAAATGGCAATCTAGTGGTCAATTGTGGCGGAAAAATGGAAATTGCTGCTTTGCGCTATTTATGGAATCAATCCAACGAACTTTTACGATATAGTTCAAGCTTCCAGTATGAGGCACCAGTTATGTCAAAACGAATCGCTTTGGTTGAAGATGACCAAGCACTTAGAGAAAACTATATTGCAGCGCTGACTAAGCAAGGCTACGAAGTTCAGCCCTATGCTAACCGAAGTAGTGCAGAACTCGCTTTTTCAAAAAGACTGCCTGACTTGGCAATTATTGATATTGGACTAGAGGATGAAATTGACGGCGGCTTTGCGGTTTGTCAGCAACTAAGAAGTCTATCGAAGACTTTGCCAATTATTTTCTTCACAGCACGCGATAATGATTACGACACTATTTGTGGGTTGCGCATGGGGGCCGACGATTACCTTACTAAAGATATCAGTTTGCAGCATTTACTAGCAAGAATAGCTGCATTGTTTAGGCGAACCGAACTATTAGACCGACCACAAATTCAAACTGATCTCATACAAACCGGAGATTTGTTAATGGATAGCAAAAGGATGACGGTTAGTTGGAAAGGGCAGAATATTGAACTAACAGTCACTGAATTTTGGATGTTACACGCCATTGCTAAATTTTCTGGACATGTCAAAAGTCGTCAACAATTAATGGATGAATCAAAAATGGTGGTGGATGACACTACCATTACATCCCACATAAAACGGATCCGTAAGAAGTTTATGCTAGTAGACAAGGAGTTTGACTGTGTCGAGACCGTCTATGGTATGGGTTACCGATGGAAAAGTAACTGACAATGTTTGTGTTCAGTTTTGATAGAAGTAGGGAAGCGATTAGATGAGTAGACTGCGTTTTGGACTGCGTCTTAAGTTACTTTTTTTCTCGTCATTTTTATTGGCTATTCCGTGGCTGGGTTATCAATATGTGTGGGAAATGGAGACTTATCTGCGAATTGGCCAAGAACAAACCATGGTAGGTACTGCCCGTGCGGTAGCGACAGCTTTACATGAACGACCTGCCTTATTTGATAGTCAATCAGCCTATTTAACCGACGTTAAACCGGGTACAGATTTGTACGCACATAAAATTGCTTATCCAATCCAGTTAGATGGAAAACTGGATGATTGGCAAGAATACCGACATTTAAGTATTGCTTACGGTCAACAAAACTTGATTGATCCTATTCAAGACTATGATCTCGATAGTCTGCACTTTAAACATATGGTTGGGCAGTACAATCGATTCTTATATGCGATGTTTGATGTAACAGATGACAACGTCCTACTTAGGCCCAAAAATAGTTTAAGAGTCGATAAAAATGATCATTTGCAAATAGCGATGACAGATCAAACCGGGCTGTTTCAACGGTATATTATCGCACCATCGCAACCGGGGTGGGTAAATGCTTACTTACTCGAAGATGATTTGGAGTCGCTACAACCTGCAAGATTAGAAACTAAAATTCAAGGGCAGTGGAGGAATACATCTAAGGGTTACCAACTGGAGTTACGTTTTCCATTGGCCATGATGTCGAGCAAAATAGCTTTTGCCATTGTTGATGTTGATGATCCGCGCACTAGAGCGGTAGAGCATATAATGGGAACGGCCAATCCATCACAAGTCGATTCTTTGGGGACAGTGTTGGTGCCCTCTCCCGAAATCGAAAAAATACTCAAGGGGCTCAAGTATTCCAATGCTAGAGTGTGGGTAGTAGACAAACATAGGCGTGTACTGGCGCGCTCTGGCAATATTCAACGAGCAACGGGCGTACAAAGTGAATCTAAGCTTGCGTCAAGTAACGATGCACAGACACAAAGCTCAAATAGCTGGTGGAAATATATAGAACAAAACTGGTTATTACCGCTGTATTATCAAATATTGACTAAACCTCCTGCAGATTTTGTCGATGATTTACGAGATGCTTTTGCCCTACAAGGTCAAGATATAAGCCAAGCCTTAAGTGGCACACCCAGTTCATTGTGGCGTTTAAGTTCGGACAATAAAGCGGTGATAATGTCAGCCGCTCATCCAATCTACATTGATGAAACGGTTATGGGAGCAGTAGTAGTTGAGCAAACTACCAACGGTATTCGCACTTTAAGAAACAAAGCCCTTGAACGTCAATTTCACTATATTTTGTTGGTTATCTTGATTAGTACTTTGGCATTGTTTTTAATTGCTTCACGGATTTCTTGGCGCATTCGTAAACTTAGAAACGAAACTGAAGATGCCATAGACCAACAGGGGAAAATTATTGGTAACATTTTACCCTCCAATACTCGAGATGAAATAGGTGACTTATCTCGCACTTTCACTCATGTATTAAGCAGGCTCAGTCAATACAACACTTACCTTGAGAACATGGCGTCTCGCTTGTCCCATGAGTTGCGGACACCCGTCGCCATAGTAAATTCTTCATTAGACAATTTGTTATTAGAAGAACACAGTACAGAAAGCAAACAATACGTGGACCGAGCCAAACACGGCATCACTCGGTTAAGTAAAATTCTCTCTAATATGAGTGAAGCCACTCGGCTAGAACAAGCGATTCAAAGTAACGACCGTGAAACCTTTGATTTAGAGGAATTATTAAGAGGGTGTGTAGCGGGCTATCGTATCGCTTACGCAACTAGGCAATTTGATGTGCAAATTGCAGTATCTAACGCGACATTCCAAGGCTCACCTGAATTATTTGCGCAGATGTTAGATAAAATTATTGCTAACGGTGTTGAGTTTAGTGATGAAAGTACCGCAATTGAGCTACAGATGGTCAACAGTGACAATGGTTATGTGGTGACCATAGCTAACCAAGGGCCGTCACTTCCAGATAATATGCAGCATCAGCTATTCGATTCTATGGTTTCGGTGCGAAAACAACAAAACACTGCACAACCCCATCTAGGTTTAGGCTTGTATATAGCAAAGATCATTGCACAATATCATCAAGGAACAATCAGGATAGATAATCTTAAAGACAAAGCGGGGGTAGTAGTGACGTTAGAGTTTAAGGTATAGAATTAGGCTCAAAAATAACAAAAAACTAGTTTCTCTTATGTTTACGGGCCATTCCCCAACCTATCATTCCGGCACCAAAAATTGCGCCAATCCAAGCGTAGGGTAATACTTGAGGCGCTAGCTCTTTGGCAAATATGATAGTGAGCATCGAAAAAATGCATAATCCCCAACCAATAATTTCAACTTTATTTAAATATTTAAACACAAAAGAGCGTGATTCTTTTTCGGGGTTTTGCATGTTTACTCACTATTGCCTTTGCAATTAAAGTTGTTAAGGCTGAAAAAGGTTAAATCTAGGCGCAGATTAACAACTCGTCAAATAAGAAGCGAGGGTTTATCGACTATATAATTCAGGATGAACAAAAGGAGCCAAAGCAAGTAAGGTAGCTTGTCGATATACACTTTCTCTCGACGCTAAACCTTTAGTTAATAAGCCAATTGCGCCTCCTTTTTGTTTTATATTGTCAGTATTAAATAAACGGTCCATTACATGGCCTAGTTCTTCACCCCTTTGCAAAGCGCTATAAACGGCGGGAGGTAATGGTAAGTGACAACTGCGACCAATAGATATTTTTGTTTGATTCGCGATAGCGACAAAAGCAAATGTGGCAGGTCCATATTCGAATTGGTCGACGCCACCCTCAAACGCTAAATAGTAATCTGCTTCGCAGTGTTGTTGGCAATATTTGACCCTATTAATGGCCCCAATTCGTGTTTCTTCGGTATTCATAGGTTGTTCGGGTACCCCTGACGGTGCGTTGATAGCAACACAATTCAAATCGGATAATGCAAACATTTCAGTTATGGCAGTTTTCGCTGCGCTGACTTTTACGGGATTTTTTGAGCCGACTACAATTTTTAACATTCTGAACCTTGTTTAAGCATGAGCAGTGTTTCGGTAAATTATCTAAACCAATAACCCGATAATACTGATATTAAGAGGCTTATTGGCATAAACACTACTCGATTACATTAATTTAGCACGATATAATGCCTCTCGATTTTCATCAATAAGAATAAGAGACACGCAGGCTATTATGCAGAATATTCCCCCAGAATCTTTGATCCGCACTTGGGTGTGGATGATGTCTGAAAACAACGATCCTGAGCTAATGAACAAAGGTAGAAAAAACTTGATCAATGCTTTTGGTAGTTTGCAGAACGCAATTCAATATATAGAGCAACAAGTAGAGATAGGCGAAGAAAAATAGTAGTCACTTCTCTCTAATGAAAATTCATAGGTTTCAAGGTTATATCCAATCGATTTATTTGGTGGAGTATCCCGATAGATTATTGTTATTGGATGGTTGCTGCCGCCCCGATATCAGTCTGATTCAAAATATCATTACCGTTCAACTTAATCGGCCTTTAACCGATTTAAAGTTAATCGTTGTTACACATATGCACCCTGATCATGCTGGTGCTGCCCATAAGTTAAGAGCCTTGACAGGTTGTAAAATTGCGTCAGCTAAAATGTCTACCCAGTGGTATCAAGGTCTCAAAGGTAGGTGGTTGCATTTGGTGGATATTAGTTTAGCTGCGTGGGTTGCGCATCGAATGAAACGTCCCAAGAAAAATTTATGGTATTCACCTCATTTAAAAGTAGATTTTCAACTAGTTGATCAAGATAAACTACCAGGCTTCGAAGATTGGTGCGTAGTTTCTACAACAGGACATACAGATCGTGATTTATCTGTTTGGCATCAAGGGTCAAAACGGATATATGTAGCTGATTTAATGGTTAAAGTGAAAAACCGTTTTATTCCACCCATACCCGTTAACTATCCGATTGAATACCGCGCGTCTTTGAATAAATTACATCAGTTGCAACCTAATTCGATCATGCTGGCTCATGGAGCCGAGGTCGAATTTACCGCTAAAGATTATGATCATTTGCTTACTGTTGCACCCACAAAGCCAATTACTATTTGGACGCCAGCAAAAAATAAATTTAAAAGATTATTATTGAGAAAATCGGGTTAATCTTAAGTTTGGCTACTAGGACGCTGAAATCTTAGTAGCCAAGGTGAGATTTATATTCGTCTGGCTTTCATCTCATTCACACAATAATCCACCGCTCTGGCTGTTAAAGCCATAAAAGTAAGTGAGGGGTTTTGTACTGCGGTAGAACAAAAACTCGAACCATCGGTTACAAATAAATTGGCTACATCGTGACATTGATTAAAGCCGTTTAATACAGACTCCTTAGGATCACGCCCCATTCTAGCTGTGCCAACTTCATGTATAGCCAGACCAGGGTTGTTTTCTTCAATAGAATTGTAACTCTGAATATCTTTAAGTCCGGCTTTGGTTAACATATCGAAAGCGGTTTGTTCGGCATCTGCCATCATTAGTTTTTCATTCTCTGACCAAGTACAGTCGATGTGGATCAGTGGGATACCCCACTTATCAGTCTTGGTCGGGTGTAGCGCCATATAATTGTCAAAACGAGGCAACATTTCCCCTTGTGCGTGTAGACCTAATTTCCACTTACCGGGTTTAGTTAATTTAGTTTTAAAATCTGCGCCAATACCATTTTGATAGCGTAAACCCGGCCAACTATCTCTATGACTACCGCCTGCTAATCCATATCCACGGACATACCCTTTTTTATAGAGAGAGGGTTTGTATTGAAAATTAGGTACCAATAAGCCCGAAGGTCTTCTACCTGAGAAATAAACGTCGTCAAAACCTTCAACAGTGCCGGTCGCACCTGCATTGTAATTGTGGTCCATTAAATAGTGACCAAGCACGCCTGAACTATTCGCAATACCATTAGGGAAGGTTTTGGTTTTAGTGTTAAGCATAATTTGCGCTGAACCTAAGGTAGAGGCACACAAGAAAACCACTTTAGCAAAGTATTCACGAGTACTTAGGTTGTCGTTATCGACTACCCTGACACCTTTCACTCTCTGAGTTTTTTCATCGAAAATAAGACTGTGTACAACGCTATTAGGCGCGATAGACAAATTTCCTGTTTTCGCGGCAGCAGGCAATGTCGAACTTTGAGTTGAAAAATAGGCTCCAAAAGAGCAGCCTTTTTGGCATTCGTTTCTAGCTTGGCAGGTAACGCGCCCTTGTTCTATGTGTAGCTGCGTTGGTTCAGTTAAATGAGCTGTGCGGCCCATGATCAGTTGGCGGTCTGGAAAATGTTCGGCAATTTTATCTCTTACATGTAATTCAGGTGCCGTCATTTCAAATGGGGGCAAAAACTCGCTGTTGGGTAACTGCTCTAGGTTTTCCTGGCTTCCACTGATTCCAGCAAATTTTTCGACATGGCTATACCATGATTCGATATCTTTGTAACGAATAGGCCAATCGTTTCCGTGTCCATCCGCTTTATTGGCAGAAAAATCAAAATCGCTTAATCGATAGGATTGACGGTGCCATAGCAAAGATTTACCTCCTAGTTGATTGGCTCTTATCCAGTCAAATCCAGTGCCTTCCTTGGTGCTGTAAGGGAGATCTTTGTCATTACCAAAGAAGTGTTTAGTCATATCACTAAAGGCGTAACATTTTTTCTGTACCGAATATTTTTCCTCTACGAGTAAATTGTCGACCTTAGTTCTGTTGGCAAACTCCCAAGGGCCTTTTCCTTCGGTCACATAGTCTTTTCTGTGCTCAACCACTCTGCCGCGTTCTATCATTAAAGTTTGCATGCCACGCTCACAGAACTCTTTGGCAGCCCAGCCTCCAGAGATCCCTGACCCCACCACTATGGCGTCGTATACGTGATCGCTCTCGTGAATATATAAATCTGTTGTCATTTGTTTTACTCGTAATGCTAATTAGTTTTTTAGGTTTGCTGCATTGAGCGCTTTAATAGTAAGCCCGCGAACCCCAAGATTTCGTATTGGCGTCTGCGGGTATAGAACCAACAAAACCTCCGGGTACAGTTTGGAAGTTCAACGCTTGAGTGGCACCGGCTTCAGAAGTGAAATAACCAAAAACTATGAGCGCTTTTAGAAATTTAAAGTGTTCTTTAGGAATGCTAGTCGCGCTTTGGTTGTTCTCTATTTGTAGCAAAATTTGTTGTTGTTGCTGTGGCTGCAACAAAGGGAAGGTCTTAGAAAACGTTTCTTCTGCTAACCTATCAATTGCATTAATTACTTGAATACAGTCATTTTGTTGTTGCTGTGAATGGCAGTGTTGCAGCTGATGCGGGACAAATTTATGGCAACCCACTTCAACGGCACTCGGCGTATCGGTTCTAGGTAATATAGTTTCACATATACTATACAAAACTGTCATTTGCTGCTCTGACAACAACTCTCCGTTTTTTGATGCTGAAACAGTTTGTGTTGCTAGTTGTTTGGTTGCAGAAACACTGCAACCCGACAACACTGCCGACGCGGTAGTCGCACCAAACAAAGCGACCATCTTTTTCATAAACAGTCGGCGATTTTCTTCGTCTATGGTTTGGCTGGCTAATTCGATATTATTTGAATTAGTTGGCATATTAAGCTCCTCAATACTCACTGTGCATAAATGCTGCTATTTGTTTACAAGAAACGACTAATCTGCCTTGGATTCTGGGTTTTTATTACGCATAACCCAATAAAATCCACCAAAGGTGACGATTAAAACAAGTGGGAAAACTATGAGGTTATTTAATGCAGCATGTCCTGATTCCAACAATAACTCGTTTCCAGTCAAACCCGCTGCCTCGGCTTTTGTCGTTGCAGAGTCGATCCAGCCGCCAATAATAGGATTCCATATACCCATTGCAAACATGCCAGCACCGCCCATTAAAGACATACCTAACGCGCCGGTTTTAGGAGTATATTCACTGGTACAGCCGATCATCGTTGGCCAAAAATAGGTGATACCCAAGGCATAGATCACTGCTGCAAAATACACCGCGCTACCTTGTAACTGAGTCATTAGGAATAATCCTAAGCTCGCTAAAATCGCAGAGAAAAATAACACGCCAGGAGGGCTTAATTTATGTACCAGCGGACCCGCGTAAAAACGTCCAAGTGCCATAATTCCAGTGATAAGGGCCAAAATCAGCATTGGATGCGCACCTGACGCGCTCAATATTTGGTTGATCCATTGACCAGGTCCAAATTCACTAACGGCTGTCATTGTCATACACACTATCAAAAACAAATAAATGGGATTGAACAGCGCTTTGATATTAGTGGTTGTAGAATTGACTTCTTGATCAAATTCAGGGAATTCAAAACCTAGCATCATTACGCCATAAATAGCGGTAGGTATTAACATCGTGGCCACTTGAGCTTCCCAGCCTAAGCCGATTTGATTCATACCAGCAGAAACCAATGAACCAATGACTATGCCACCAGGGAACCAAACGTGGAACCTGTTTAACATGGTCGTTTTATTGTCGGGGAACAGTTGCGCAATAATTGGGTTACAACCTGCTTCCACTAATCCATTGGCAAAGCCTACTAAGAAGGTTGAAATCATTAAGCCCCAAAAACCGTCAGCAATGATGGTTAAAACTAGGCCCAACGCATGGCCAACAAAAGCCAACCATACAATTAATTTAGCGCCTATAGCGTTGTATAATATTCCGCCAAACATCATCGCAAGAGGGAAACCTAAAAAGGCCATACTGGCTATCCAGCCTAGCTCTTTCCCACTCAAACCGTATTGTTGACCTAAGTCTCCTAATATTCCTGCTCGAATAGCAAAGGTCATAGCCGTTACGATAAGGGCTATACAACTAATACGAAAAATTCTTATGGCGTCTTTATCTGAGATGCTGGTTGTCGCATTCATGTTTTTATACCTTATTTAATTCCTAAGATTTTATTATTCATTTCGATGTCTTTCTCTACACCAGCAAAGTCATCAAAGGCTTTTTCGGTTGGTCTAATTAAATGTTCGTTAATAAATTTAGCGCCTTCTGCTGCACCATCTAGCGGATGTTTAATACAACACTCCCACTCCATTACGGCCCAACCGTCAAAATCGTGCTGGGTCATTTTGCTGAAGATAGCTTTAAAGTCGATTTGTCCGTCTCCTAATGAGCGAAAGCGCCCTGGTCGGTCAATCCACGCCTGGTAACCGCCATATACACCACATCGACCATTAGGCGTAAATTCAGCATCCTTAACGTGAAACGCTTTAATCCGCTCATGGTATATGTCAATAAAGGCGAGATAATCGAGCTGTTGTAAAACAAAATGGCTCGGATCATAAAGGATATTGGCTCGTGGATGATTATCCACCGCTTCTAAGAAACGTTCAAAAGTGACTCCGTCATGTAAGTCCTCACCAGGATGAAGCTCATAACACACGTCAACTCCAGCTTCATCAAAGGCATTCAAAATAGGTAACCAACGTTTGGCTAATTCAGCAAACCCTTGTTCGACTAAACCAGCAGGGCGCTGGGGCCACGGATACATGGTTTGCCACAGTAACGCACCTGAAAAACTAGCGTGTCCAGTTAACCCTAGATTTTGACTCGCCTTAGCTGCAAACATCATTTGCTGAATTGCCCATTCAGTTCGCGCTTTAGGATTATTATGTACTTGGCTTGGCGCAAATCCATCAAACATTTGATCATATGCGGGATTCACTGCCACCAATTGGCCTTGTAAATGAGTAGACAATTCAGTGATTTCTAATCCTGCTTGATTGGCGATACCTTTAATTTCGTCGCAATAGGTTTGGCTGGTGGCCGCCAGTTCTAAATTAAATAACCGGCCATCCCACGAAGGGATTTGAATACCTTTGAACCCTATACTTGCTGCCCAATTGCAAATTTCAGGAAAAGAATTAAACGGGCTAGCATCGTCGGCAAATTGCGCTAAGAATATGCCGGGACCTTTGATTTGTTTCATTGAGTTACTCCTGAATTCGATACAATGGATAAGTCGAAGTTAAGTGGATTGAGTTTTGGCTGGCTAAATATCATTGGGGTTTCGTTACGCCTTACGCATCAGATGATTTGGATAATATTCTATAACTCAAATATTTACGTTTGTTCATAACACCCAATAACGGCTGCAGCAAAAAAATAAGACTTTTCGGGAAATACACAATATAAGTATGTAGCCTAGTAAGAATGAAATACTCTGCATCCAAAAAGCGTGTTTTGGCGATCAATAAACGTCGCTACTGTTATTCCAAAAGATTGTTGCACGGTATTACCAACGATTGCTTGTTAGATTGCCACATCAACCCAAAGGTTAACAATATGTTAATTATGTTAGCGCATTTTAATCACTGAAAGTTAAGATAAATTCGGCAAATAAATGCAATAAATTCGGCGTGTGAAAATTTATTAACTTGCATTTAGTGCTTCGATTGAGTGATCACTTGTGTGAATCCCGATATTGTAAACGGTGCTTCGTAAATATTGGGTGATAGTCAATTCAGTACCTCGCTTCGGTCACTTTCGTTAAGGCTGTTATCGCTTTGCCCTAAAAGGGTTTACATCAGTGGTTAATACAAATCCATCATAACAATTGATCGCTCAGCGAGGTTTAAAATCACCTAATCAAGGCGCTCGTGTTCTCTGAGTGACTAATTGATAAGATGAATTGGTATAATTAGACAGCAAGTTACTTTTAATACAGAGTTCTTTGGGATTGACACTTGGGTACTTTTCAATTCATCTCATAATTTTTGTTCTATTGTTAGAGAGCTATTTTTAATTGGGAGTCATTATGTTTAAAGTTGCGACCTTTAATCTTGAGAACTTGGATATATCAAGTAGTGAGTACTCACCTTCTATAAGTGAGAGAATTCCGGTATTGCGGGGTAATTTAACTAGACTAAATGCTGATGTTTTATGTTTACAAGAAGTGCATGCTCAAGAGTTGGCGGAACATACGGCTAATAATCCAATGCGTGAATTATCAGCATTACGTATGTTAATTTCTGACACTCAGTATGCCAACTATTACTTAGTGCATACTGTGACTTCAGATGAACAAGCCTACGACAAGCGGAACTTGGTAATACTATCACGATGGCCAATTACTTTTTCAGAGCAGTTTAAACACCATCACTTAGATAAATTACAATATCGTAAGGCTACGGCATTACCAGTTGAGACCGCTAAAGATGTCAGTTGGGAAAGGCCTATTTTATATGCTCAGATTAATGTGCCGAGTTTTGGACTTGTGCATATTGTGAATTTACACCTGAAGTCACGGATTGCCTCAAATGTGAAAGGTCAAAAATCAAATACCTATACTTGGAAAAGTGCTGCAGGGTGGGCAGAGGGCTATTTTTTGTCATCTATAAAACGAGTTGGGCAAGCCCTTGAAACCAGATTGCTGGTGGATGACATTTTCAGCAAAGACTTAAATGCGAAGATTATTGTTTGTGGTGACTTTAATGCCCAACCTGGTGAAGTGCCGGTAGAGGCAATTTGCGGTAGGGTGGAGAACACTGGCAATCCTGATTTGCGTCGAAGTGTTTTGCTTCCTTGTAGCTCTGCCATTGCAGAATCTATCAAGTTTAGCCATTTGCATCATGGTAAAGGGAACTTGTTAGATCATATGTTAATTTCTCAGGCTATGTACCATATGTTTGATAAAGCCGATATCTTTAACGAAAACTTGCATGATGAAAGTTTGCCTTTTGCTAGCGATATCAAGTATCCGGAGTCTGACCACGCGCCTTTTCTAGCCACTTTTGTGCTTCAAAATTGATTTATCGTTGCAACTGCTTTGGGAAATGACTAATCAGCCGAGTAAAATTCGACGCGGCCGCGGCCTTGTTCTTTTACTTTGTACATAGTGTCATCTGCATTGACTAATAATTCATGGAGTACCTTGCCATGTTCGGGAGCAATCACTAAACCAATACTTGCTCCTACCGAACAATTCAAATCAGGTTGTATTTGGATTGGTTGTTGTATTTGAGCTAATAACTTTTCCGCCTTTTCTTTGATGGCGTCGTAGTTGTCGGCATCGTCGTTAAAGGCGATAACAAATTCGTCGCCGCCCCAGCGAATACAAACGTCGGAATCAGCGTTAAACATTTTAATGATACGTTTGGACAACTCCTTTAAAACCTTATCTCCTGCTTCATGACCATAGGTATCGTTAATGGGTTTGAATTTATCTAAATCAATCATCATTAGTACAAATGGCTGTTGATTTTTGATGCTAAAAAACAGCATTTTGTTGAGTTTTTTCTCGCCAGAACGTCTATTCAGTAAATGTGTTAACAGGTCGTGGTCAGCTTCGAAACGGGTTTGTAGTTCTCTTTCGGCTCTTTCGGTTACGTCATATAGAATAACTTCAACCATAGGGCTACCTGTATCACGCTGTTGAGCACGTTGATCAGTGACTTTGGCAAATAAACAATGCATCCATTTTTGTTTGTCGCCAACATTACACTCTATGTCTAAGGCAACTTGAGCAACTTGAGGTTTGTTGCGAATTTCACGTAATAGTTGTTGAAGCTTATCTGGATTTGTTAGCAGTGTAGGAAAATGTAACGTCGTTAATTCGTCGTTATCTTGTTCAGAAAAATAAGATTTAAATGCTGGATTAAAAGTGGTGATTGTATCGTTATCATCAATTAAACAAATCCCCGCACTGGCTTGTTCGAAGATCAGCCTGAATTTACGTTCAAGAATTTGGGTCTGAACTCGCAAGTCTTTCTCGACACTAAAAGAGTGATGCAGTTCATGCATCAAAGCATTAATGCCAGTGACTAACTTAGCAATTTCATCTTTACGTTTGTATGGCAACATTCTCATGGTATCTGGGCTATGCGGGTCAATCAGATCAAAGCTATCAATTAATTTTTGAATGGGTTTAGTGAGTCTTCGATGAACTAAAAGGGACACAAAAAATGCCAATATGAGTGAAACGGCTAGTAAAATAAAAATCTCTTTTCGGGTACTGTCTTGGGTTTGTTGCTGAATAAATTTGTCATCTAAGTAAATTTGCAACACACCTATTTGCTGATTCAATATAAAGGGATGGTTTAATGGCAAAGAGATTTCTTCTGAATTGCCGGATAACTCACCTGAAAGAGCTTCTAAGCCTTCGTTGTTACTAAGTTTTACGCTTTTTATTGATGGGTTGATGGCTAGCCCATTTACAATTTCTTGGGCCAGTTCGGTGTCACTGACATAAGCGGCAATTACGGCAATTTGTTCTACCGTTTTTGATAGTTGTTCGGCCAGTAAATAACTAGATTTCTGTCGTGACTCTAAACCAAAATAATAGGATAACGCTGAAGCAAAAGTCGATACCACAATAGCTACCATGGCAATGGCAAGCGCAACTCTGACATACAACTTTTGACTAATTCGAATCAAATCTAAGTACCAATTTCGGGGAAACTAAAACTATACAACGGTGAATATAGGCCATTATTGACTTAGATTCTGTTAATTGTTTTGTAATTATACATAAATTTATTGATGGGTAACCTACACAAAATAGCAGTAATTTTCGACACACTTTACTGTACTAGTTAGTTTGTAACAAAACGAGTGATAATCAAACTTGTTGCTGGAATAATTTGTGTCAGATCAAGGTATTTCCAAATAGAGTGTCTGAGCAAAGTAGAGATTGCAAAAAACCCTAAAGATTACCTCTTGCTTAGCACTTCTGCAGTTTTTTGCAATTTTCACAAGCACTCGAAGTCACAATTGTATATTTTAGTACTAGTGTTTTTTAGGCGAATAATATCAACGCTGAAATGTTTGCAGTACCGTCCGAATAATTCATATTTATCATAGTATCGCGCTATTATACTGAGCAACATCATATTAACAATTAGGTGAGTAAATGAGTGAATTTAATAATAAAGTACGCATGGGAATGGTCGGCGGTGGCCAAGGCGCATTCATTGGAGCAGTCCATAGAGCTGCAGCTTCGATTGATGGAGAAATTGAATTAGTATGCGGCGCTTTCAGTTCATCTCACGAAAACTGTTTAGCAACAGGCAAGGAACTGCATTTAAATCCCGATCGCTGTTATGCCGACTTTAATGAAATGTTCGAAAAAGAAGCGGCTCTGCCCAAAAATGAACGAATGCAATTTGTGGCTATTGTAACCCCCAATCATTTACATTTCCCCGTAGCAAAAGCGGCAATTGAATCAGGCTTTCATGTAATGTCTGATAAGCCTGCCACTTTTACGTTAGACGAAGCCATAGCATTAAAGGCCGTGTTGGATAATCATGATGTGTTGTATGGATTAACTCACACTTATACTGGCTACCCTCTTGTAAGAGAAGCACGACAACGAATTGAAGCAGGTGAGCTAGGTGAAATTACCAAGGTTGTTGTCGAGTATTCACAAGGATGGTTATCTGACGCCCCTGGCCCAGACAACAAACAGGCTAGCTGGAGACTCGACCCTCAGCGTGCTGGAGTAAGTTGTTGCATGGGAGACATAGGCGTTCATGCAGCCAATCTCGCTGAATTTATTAGTGGGCTGGCCATTACCAAGCTTTGCGCTGATTTAGCGCCTGTAGTACCTGGCCGAGAGCTTGATGACGACGGCAATGTATTGTTGCGTTTTGATAACGGTGCTAAAGGAGTGTTGATAGCTAGCCAAATTAGTGTCGGGGAAGAAAATAACCTCAATATTCGCGTTTACGGCTCTAAAGCCAGTATTGAATGGCACCAAATGGAGCCAAACTCCCTTATCCTAAAATACAACGACAAACCTTCACAACGACTGCGAACTGGCGTCGGTAATTTTCATCCGGCAGCCGCAAACTCAATGCGCACTCCGGCTGGACACCCCGAAGGGTATTTGGAGGCATTTGCAAATTTATATATGGATTTTGCTAAACAGATTCGAGTTTTTAACGATGTTGAGGCAACAGCAAAATTAGATAGTCAAGCCCCAGGCATTGACGAGGCCATTCGAGGTATGGCGTTTATCGAAAATTGTGTTGCGGCAACGCGTTCAGAACAAAAGTGGGTTGATTTTAAACTTGAGAATGTGCTGTAAGAATGAGTTGTGAATATCGCAGATGTTGCAAATTTGAAGTGAATTTTAACTAGACAGTCAGTTAATTTCGTAAACCAGTAACCTTAATCGACTACCTCAAAGCCGATGATAGAATGATTCGGCTTTTTGTTAATACTCAGACTGAAAATGCCGCTAGGTTTTCAGCGAAAAATAAAATGTAAACTGAGACGTTGGATATTGTGGTTTGTTATCTGAAAGTGCCATCACCAAGGTTAGACTCGAATGACTTTTTTCGTACTTGTGAAGGTAGTTCGCCAAAAAAAGCTTTGAATTGTTTACTAAAATAACTGTGCTCAGAAAAACCGCATTGGTAAGCAATTTCCATAATGGGTTGTTGCGTTTCAATTAATAGTCGACGGGCATTTTCAAGGCGGATTTCATTTATAAAGCGTTTTGGTGTTTTTGATAGATATTTTTTAAAACGCCGTTCTAAGGCGCTAATCGACAAAAATGCCAGTTTAGCTAACTCCTCAATACTGATATCTTGATGATAGTTTTTGCGTATGAATTCGACTGGTGCTTTGATGGCACTTATTGTTGAAATCTCATTGGATGATCTTTCTAGATGATTGGTAAATCCGTATGAGCCAACAATTTCGTTGCGACTGTTGAGAAGGGGGCGTTTAGTGGTCGAAAACCACGAAAATTCACCATTAGGACGCAAATTGAGTTCAACTCTGTTAGTTACTAGTTCGCCCGACATGACTTTTTTATCGTCCATCATAAATTGTTTGGCAATATGAGGCGGCGACAATGAATCATCATTTTTACCTACTACTTTTGCTATGTCGCTAAAACCATAAGTGTCTAAGAATGCCTGATTGGCGTATATGATGTGACTGTTTTGGTCTTTAATCCAAAATAGTGTATTCGGCAATAGATCAAACATATGCACAATTTGTTGTATTCCAATTTCTTCCAAAAACTCAGTATCTATCAATTCTTGCATGGTATTTCGCTTGCTCTGTTAGTTTTTCACATACTTCTACAACATCATAACGCCGAATATGTTGCATGCATAACTGAATTTAAAACTGATATTAGAGCGCGCTAGACGTTACAAAGTCTCTAATGGTTAGTTCGAGTCTTTTGATTAGCGAGAAATCGATCCGAAATATATTAACAATAATGAAACATTTGGTAATGGTATCACTCGTGTACTCAGTGGTAGAGTTTTGCAACTCACTTGAGGTTAGATTAAGCAAGCTAATCGCGATGTATATTAGCCTCAGCAACACAATTACAGGATTCTAAATTATGATCGGTAACCAGATGCAAATTAGTAAGATTGCTGTTTTAGTCGCAGTCCTTGGGACTGTTTTTACCGTATCCATGATGCTTAGTGTTAACGCTAAAAACCTTGGTGACTCATCCTCTAAACCAGTGCTTCAGCGTATGATAGTGTTATCTGATATAGAGGCAGATCCTGATGATAGCCAGACCTTTATTCGGCTATTTCTTTATGCAAACCAAATTGAACTGCAAGGGCTGATTGCCACCACCTCGGTTCATCAAAAAAACATGGCTGCAGTAAGCTCAATCGAATACCTTATTGATGGTTATAAGCAAGTGAAAACTAACTTGGCCTTGCATGAAGAGGGATTTCCAGAAGCGAAAGAGCTCAGAGCCATAGTTAAACAAGGATTGCCTGTTTACGGTATGCAAGGTGTTGGGGATGGAAAAGATTCAGAAGGTTCTGATTGGATCATTAAAGTACTGGAACAAAGTGACCCTAGGCCCTTATGGATTTCAGTTTGGGGGGGAGCCAATACCCTAGCGCAAGCGTTATTCAAACTAAAGAATAACAAGAGTGAAGAGGAACTAAATCAATTAATTAGTAAGTTACGCATTTACACCATTTCGGACCAAGATGATTCTGGCGCTTGGATAAGAAAGAATTTCCCCAAGCTATTTTATATTGTCAGTCCTGGTGGATATGGGGCCGCGACTTGGACTGGTATCAATAGTTATGTTAAGGGGATCGACAACCACACCATAAGTAATCAGTGGTTGCTAGACAATATTCAGCAGGCTCACGGACCATTGGGTGCAATGTACCCAGATGTAGCTTATGGAATGGAAGGAGATACGCCTTCTTGGCTCAGTCTAGTTCCCAATGGCTTGAATGAGCCTAATTATCCCAATTGGGGTGGATGGGGGGGACGTTATGAGTTGTATATCCCGCAATTGAAAGACATGGATCCATCGGGGTTTACCGGCGGCGTAGTCGTTGAACCAGAAACTAGAGCGATTTGGACTAATGCTATAGACCAATACACGCCTCCCGTTGCTGGAGAGTATGGCCGAACCTTAAAACCGGGAAATCAAACTTTTAAGGGTTATAAAGAAACGTTGTGGCGTTGGCGAGACGCGATCCAAAATGACTTTGCATCGCGTATGGATTGGACTATCAAATCATATAAAGAGGCTAATCATCCGCCTGTACCTAAACTCAATCACGATCAAAATATAATAGTGAAATCTGGGAGCTCATTTCACTTAGATGCACGTGGTTCAAGTGACCCAGATGGAGATAGCCTCAGTTACTATTGGTTTAATTACCCTGAAGTCGGATCTATGGAAAAACAACCGGTCAAAGTTGACAGTGCTGAAAATATGGCAAGAGTACATGTCAAAGCCCCTGTGGTAACACAGACCGAAACCTTGCAATTTGTGCTACAAGTTACCGACCGTGGTACTCCAGCTTTAACGCGCTATAAGCGTGTACATGTAAAAGTTATCCCATAAGTGACGTAATACATGTGAATACTAGGTTGTTCGCGCAATGATAGTCAGGCTGTGGACGTTACCATGGCCTTGAAAGTGATGCTTATTAGTCTCTTGTTTTTGGGGGAGCACATAAAGAATCTAGCACAAAGCTCTTATTCGGCTTTGAGCGAACAACCGCCTGTCAGTAATGACGCCCTAAACGGCAAGTTTACCGAGTAAGCTGACAGTGACATCCTGCCTTATATACCCCCGTCATAACCGCGAAAGCGGGAACCTCCAAAACCAATTGGCTAATCCAAAAGAATCGCCCTTCTCAACATGGAAATTTCTGTATTTCTTTATTAAAAGAGTGAAAAGGAGTTCAACTTTCTAAGCCTTTTTTGATAATTAACATCAAAATCTAGTTCTACCCACGATCATTAATAACAGCGTCTCAATAAACATCGAGGCTAAGACGCTAACGAACCAAAAAGATAAAAATAGTAATTATAAGTTGCAACTTGGTAAATAAATTGTAAAATGTCCATCGTTAGTCAATTCGTAGACCGCTTTGTAACAATAATTAATGTTATCCGTTTACGATAGTAATCAATTTGTTATTAATATTATTCGGGAGGCCACATGGGTCATCATAAAATTAGTAAGAGAAACGGAATTCAATCCAAGAAAAAAACATTATCTGTTGCAATTTCAGCACTTATTGCAGGATCTAGCGCTGCTATGCTGGTAACGAGTGCGACTGCAAATGCTCAAGAAGAAGCAACAGAACAAGAAATTGAACGTATCTTTGTAACCGGTGTACCCGGTGGTAGTTCAGACCCGCTTGAATCTTCAGTGTCTATTTCGAGTTTAGAGGGCGATAGCCCAGTGTATGAAGTATCTCGCACAACGGCTGAAATACTTAGACAAATACCTGGAGTTCGTTCTGAAGCATCTGGTGGTGATGGTAATGCAAACATAGCCATCCGTGGTTTACCTATTGCGTCAGGTGGGGCTAAATTTCTTCAACTATGGGAAGACGGTCTTCCCGTACTAGAATTTGGTGATATTTCATTTGCTAACGCCGATATCTTTTTGCGAGCAGATTCAAACGTAGCTCGTGTTGAAGCCATTCGTGGTGGTTCATCATCTATACTGGCAAGTAATTCGCCGGGCGGAGTGATTAACTTTATTAGTAAAACAGGTGAGCGAGGCGGTGGTTCTGCTACTCTTACCAAAGGTTTGACTTACGATAGTACTCGTTTCGATTTTGAAGCAGGTCATAATTGGGAAAATGGCTGGTATGGTCATATTGGTGGTTTCTACCGTGTAGGTGAAGGCCCTCGTGAAGCTGGTTATGACGCTAATAAAGGCGGGCAAATTAAAGCAAACCTTACCAAAGAATTCGATGGTGGTTATATTCGCGGTAACATGAAGCTTCTTAACGATCATGCGGTCGGTTATATGCCAACGCCTATGTACGTAAGTGGCACCAACGCTAACCCTACATACTCTTCGATTCCAGGTTACTCGGCGAATGGTCATACCTTACAAAGTGTATACACCGATTCGGTTCAAGTACTAAATGAAGACAATACTATAGGGCAAAGAAGTCTAGCCAATGGTATGGAATCAGACGTAACTCAGTTTGGATTTGAAGTTAATTTAGATGACATTGGCGGTGGTTGGTCATTGCTGAATAAATTTAAAATGGCTGATATTAAGGGCGAGTTCCTTGTTCCTTTCCCTGCATCCGTGGGCTCTCAAGATGACCGTGGTGCATTTGCTGGGAATTATTTAGCGGGTACCACTGACCGCACTGATTTCAGTTATGTGTATGCAACAGGCCCAAGCACAGGTCAACAACTCGACTCATCAACATCTCTTGCTCTTGTGCACTTATTCCACACTGAAATGCAAGACTTAAGTAACCTAATGAATAACTTAGATTTGAGTAAGGTTATTTCATTGTCTGGTGGTGCTGAATTAGAGATTCATACCGGTTGGTATCACTCAGAGCAAGCCACTGAAAACTTTGCAAGCTGGCCAACTTATTTAACATCTGTTGAAGGCGATGGTAACACTGCTTATGTTGATGTGATTGATGATGTTACGGGAGAAACGTTAACAGATGGTGGACTTATCTCTTATGGCCCTGCAGAGTGGGGAGACTGTTGTGTTGGTGGTTTCGACATTGATACCAAAATTGATGCGCTGTATTTCAACACCACTTACATCTCGGGAGACCTAACGCTAGATGGTGGTATTCGTTACGATCAAGGTCGCACGACGGGCCAACGTTCACAAGCTCCTAACACAGTGACTAATTTTGATTTAAACAATGATGGCGTTATTAGCGCAGTTGAGCGTCAAGTTACGTTACATAACTCATCTCCAGAATTTGCTGTTGATTTTGATTACGATTACTTCTCTTACAGCTTTGGCGCTAATTATCTGCTTGACGATGACTTGAGTGTTTTTGCTCGCTACTCGTTAGGCTATCGCGCGAATGCAGAAAGGCTAATGGGGCTACTTTATACTCCAGCAAATGTTGTTGATCCGGATAGCTCTGCTTTTGGAAAGCGAGTAGGAGATATTGACGACGCGCGCATTGAAAATAAAGTAACCATGATGGAAGCCGGTATCAAATACCGTATGGACGATTTTGACATAAATGCGGTGTATTTCTTCGCTGAAACAACAGAAGTGGTGGGTGAAAGCCGTGTCACAGGTGGACCATTATCTTTGCGTGATTATGAGTCTTCAGGTATTGAAGTTGAAGCGATTTATTCTATAGGGGATTTCAACTTCTCAGGAAACGTGACCTGGACCGATGCTAAAATTGCTAGTGATGATCTATTGGAAGACTTTGTTGGCAATGTACCACAACGTCAAGCTGATTGGGTATATTCTGGATTAGCCACCTACGATACCGATTCATACACTATCGGTTTGAATTTGGTGGGTACCACTGACTCGTACGTACGAAATGAAAACGTATTAGTCATGCCTGGTTATATGACAACCAATGTGTTTGCAACTTATCGTTTCAATGATCAATTGTCGGTATCGTTTAATATTAATAACTTGACCGATGAAATTGGTTTAACAGAAGGTGAGGATGCTGCTGTGGGAGCTCCTGAGCCATTCACTAACGAATTTGTTAGAATGCGTTCAATAAGCGGACGAAGCGCTGTTGCAAGCGTCAAATATAGCTTCTAATTAAGGCTATGTACCACAAACTCTGTGTATGACTCTTTGTGAAGGGTCTTTGAGGGGGCCTTTGGTCCCCTTTTTTTGTGGTACATTTAACACAAAAAATTTAGTCTAAATTTTATTTTGACCATTGAGAATCAATCTATGAAAAAACCTCAGAATGCGATCAACAAAGTCGTTATCGTAGGTGGCGGCACTGCTGGTTGGATGAGTGCTTCTGCTTTGGCTAGCTCTTTTAAAAATAAACAATTAGACATTACTTTGGTGGAGTCTGATCAAATCGGAACCATTGGTGTTGGCGAAGCAAGTATTCCGCATATAAAAACCTTTAATCGTCATATTGGAGTAAATGAAAAAGACTTTATGAGACGAACTCAAGCCACGTTTAAGTTGGGTATTGAGTTTGTTGATTGGAAGCAAAAAGGAGAGCGGTACTTTCACCCCTTTGGACCCTATGGTATTGATATGGAAGGGGTAAGCTTTCATGCTTTTTGGCAACGCTTGCAGGCCAGTGACCATAGTGATTCCCTCGATCAGTACAACATTATGGCGATGGCCGCTAAGCAAAACCGCTTTAGACACCCAGTGCAGCAAAAAAATACCCCCTTATCTGAAATTGGTTACGCCTATCACTTTGATAGTACTTTGTACGCTGGCTACTTGCGTGAACTCGCTGAACAAAAAGGCGTTAAGCGCATAGAAGGGCGAGTTGTCGATACTCAATTACGAAACGACAACGGTTTTTTGCAAAGTATCTCCATGGAAAACGGTCAAATTTTAGAAGCTGATTTATTTATCGATTGTTCAGGATTTTATGGTTTGCTAATCGATAAAGTCTTTAAGGTACCATTTGTCGATTGGAGCCAATATTTACCGAATAACAGTGCCTGGGCTGTTGGCAGTGAAAAAATCCATTCTCAACCGCCATATACACGGTCTACGGCTGTGGAGGCCGGATGGCAATGGCGGATCCCGTTACAAGAGCGCACCGGGAACGGCATTGTTTATTCAAGTGCTCATACCGATGACCAGACAGCACAAGATACATTATTGCAAAACATTGAAGGCAAATTATTGGGTGAGCCTCGAAAAATAAGTTTCACAACAGGTCATCGTGAAAAACTATGGGTTAAAAATTGTGTCGCAATTGGCCTTTCTTCTGGCTTTTTAGAACCTTTAGAATCCACATCAATTCATTTAATACAATCTGGGATATCCAGACTAATTAGACTTTTCCCAGACTTAGATTTTGAACAAATAGATATCGATCATTTTAATCAGCAATCTGTTACAGAACTCGAACAAATCCGTGACTTTTTGATTTGTCACTATAAAGTCACAGAGCGCACCGATTCAAGCTATTGGCAGTACTGTAAAAATATGGAAGTGCCGAATAGTTTATCTCGTAAGCTATCCCTTTTTGAAAGCCGTGGGCGAATATTTCGAGAAAATGAAGAACTGTTCAACCGTTATTCTTGGCTAGCCGTGATGGTAGGACAAGGTCTAACGTCTAGGGGATACGACGCAAATGCAGATGTATTTTCAGAGCAAGAGCTGCAAAAACGAATGGCTGATATTAAGCATGTAATTGGAACGAGCGCTAGTTCAATGCCTGAGCATGGAGCTTATGTAGAGAAGTATTGCAAATCCTGAGATGAAACCGCACCTTGAAATACAGTGTTTAGCAATTTAAAGAAGCTAAACACTGTATTAAACGATTTAAGCCAGCGCTTCTAAATTCTTGATGATCACGTTATTTACGTGTTCAGAGATATCTAAGCCGCTAAAGGGTAATGATGGAAATACTAGTGTAGTGATACATTGCTCGCCGTCATTAAAAAAACATTCGAATGAACAAGTATCAGCATAAACCTCTAAATGTATCGTATCGTTCGTATTGAACACAATGGGTATGCTCAACGTTGAGTTAAACCCCTTTTCAGAAAACCCAGCTTGACTTCGGTCTACTGTTATTTTTTTATCTGCTAGGTTAATAGATATGGAAAAGACTTCATCTTTTTCATTTGTCCACACTATATTTGTTTCCGCTTCTTTTGGGGATACATTAAGTGCGAGTTTATAGGCTTG
Organism: Paraglaciecola sp.; assembly: GCF_039964565.1. Lineage (GTDB taxonomy): Bacteria > Pseudomonadota > Gammaproteobacteria > Enterobacterales > Alteromonadaceae > Paraglaciecola. Next base: position 8,858 of record NZ_JBDVXF010000001.1, on the reverse strand, counting down.
TGGTAGGCTATGACCGCTTTCAAATTGTACTTCTTGAGTCCCACATGCGTCGAAGTCAGGGAAAGCGGGAGTTAATAAACAATATGAACCATTACTTTTGCTTAGTTTTATTTTTCTAGGCAGTGTCATCGCGCCTCGCCATCTATCGTCTGGCGTATCATTTGCGTAATTCCAGTTGCTCATCCACGCCGTGTATAGTCTTTCCTCAAGTATATTGGGTGTGTTATCCCAGGTGATACCCGCATAGCAATCAGTACCATGATCTAACCATCGAGTTTCTTTATCCTGAGAAGTAAATTCAACGCCATCGAAGTTGCCGATGAAATACTGAGTCGCAGAGCCACCGTTTGGCCCACCTGGATTAATACTAATTAATAACACCCAGCGCTCTAGACCCGTTTTGTGACAACGTAAGGGGAACAAATCAGGACATTCCCAAACGCCTCCATGCGCCCCTATGTTTTCACCAAACTCTGATAGTTTTGTCCACTTCTTTAGATCTGTAGATTTATAGAAATGTACGCATTGTCCAGCCACTACCGCTTTAACCCAATATTGTTCGTCTTGGCCATCGAACCACACAACCTTTGGATCTCTAAAGTCTTTCAATCCTGGGTTGGCAATAACAGGATTTTGCTCAAACATCGTAAAGTTGTCGCCGCCGTCTACAGAAAAAGCGATACTTTGCACCTGCTCCTCTTGCACAGACTGCTGTGTAAAGGTAGCAATCACAGGAGGTATGTCATCAATACCAAAACCCGAAGTGTTGTTTATATCAACTACAGCTCCACCTGAAAAAATGTATCCAAGCCCCTCAGGCTCCGCATATAAAGCCATAGGCTTATGTTTCCATGTGATAAGGTCAATTGACTCGGCGGCGCCCCAGTGCATGTTCCCCCATACTGTGGCATCGGGGTTCAATTGAAAGAATAAATGATATTTACCGTTTAAATAAAACAAGCCGTTAGGATCATTTATCCAGTGTCCTAATTTATAGAAATGGAAGTGTGGATCCCACGAAGTATTTTGTGACAAGAGGGTGGGGCTAACTAAATTCTGCATAACTGACTCACAATAACAAAGATGGGAAAAAAGACTTGATAAAATGTCTATCGTTAGTCATTATGATGACTTATTTTAACAAATTGTCAACAAATTCGAACAAATGTGTAAGACTATTTGTCCATTTGAAAATATACAGTTGAATATTTATGTCATCCATTAAAGATGTTGCTTTAAAAGCCGGGGTTTCTGTTAAGACAGTGTCGAGAGTACTGACCAACTATAAAGGTGTCAGCGCTAAGACCAAACTTAAGGTAAACGATGCAATGGAAGAGCTAGAGTTTTATCCTTCAGCTGCTGCTCAAGCCTTAAGAGGACAAGAAAAAGGCGTTGTTTGCGTGATCACTGAAAAACTCACAACCACGCCTGACTCATTCGACATTATTGCCGGGATCCAGCACGAATGTGAAAAACATGGAAAATTACTCATGATTGGAGAATCAGGAGGAAACGTCAAAAGCTTTTCTCGTTTAGTCGATGATTTTAGGCGACAACGTGCTGAAGCTATAATTTTTGCGACCGTGTATCATAAAAAAGTCAGCATAAAAGAGTCTTTTAACAAGTGTCCACTAATTTTGGTCAACTGTTATGAAAGCATTCTGAGGCACCCAACAATCGTACCAGACGATTACTTAGGCGCATTTCATCTCACTAAAGAACTGATTAAGCTTGGGCATACAAAAATTGCTTACTTGACGCTATCTAATGATATTGCTGCTACTCCACTACGGACAAAGGGTTTTAGAAAAGCCCATCAAGAAGCCGGGTTAAGGGAAGACAACGGCTTAATTGTAGAAGGTGTATGTAACGACCCTAATGACGAGTTTGCTGAGCTAGAAAATGCCTTAAAAGACATTATGTCAAGACCAGAACGTCCTTCGGCTATCTGTTGTGGTAACGACAAAATGGCTATGCGTGTGTTTATGCTCATTCGGAAAATGGGTTATAAAATTCCTGAAACTATCTCGATAGTTGGTTACGACAACTACAAGATCATTGCCGAGAATCTCGTTCCGAAACTGACTACAGTGAGCTTGCCCTATTTTGAAATGGGGCAAATTGCAGCACAAATTGCGATTAACAAAGAATTGCAAATTAATACCAAAACTCAAGAGATTAGCGGGCAGTTGCTTTTGCGAGACTCGCATAGTTCTGCGTAACAATATAATAGAGGAAAACTAATGACTGATGCCCTATCAAAACGCAACTACTGGTTACTCAGTGGTTGTATACTCAGCTTCTTTTTAACATGGTCATTTTGTTTCTCAATTTATCCCATTTGGCTAAATCAAGCGATTGGTCTAGACGGCACTGAAACTGGACTGGTATTTAGTATCAACGCCTTAACAGCACTTTTTATCATGCCGTGTTACGGCTTTTTGCAAGATAAGCTAGGAATGCGTAAAAACCTACTCTGGTTTGTCGGTCTAATGCTGCTGCTCAGTGGTCCGTTTTTTATCTATATTTACACACCGCTACTTAAGTATTCTCTGTATTTAGGGGCTGTCGTAGGCGGATTTTATTGCTCGACTGCATTTTTTGCCGGTGTTGGCGCTGTTGAAACCTATATTGAAAGGGTTGGGCGTTCCACAGGGTTCGAATTTGGTAAAGCTCGTATGTGGGGATCTGTAGGTTGGGCAATTGCAACCTTCTTCACGGGTCAAATTTTTAATGTATCAGCAACCCTAAATTTTGTACTTGCTAGTCTTTGTGCGTTGATATTTTTATCATGCCTTTATTTCGTCAAAATTAGTGACACTACGGCAAAGCAATTAGAGTTAAACAAGCAGGCTAGTGCGTTGAAACTGAGTGACGCAATCGGCCTGTTCCGTCAGCGTAAATTTTGGGCATTCGCTACTTGGGTTATTGGTGTTTCATGTATTTATGGTGTTTACGATCAGCAATTTGCCGTTTACTTTTCAGCACAATTTCCGACCCAGGCTGAAGGTAATGCCATGTATGGTTACCTAAATTCTTTTCAAGTTTTTCTAGAAGCTGGAGGGATGTTCATTGCACCTTTCATTGTCAATAAAATTGGCGCTAAAAACGGATTACTTTTGAGCGGAGCAATTATGGCATTGCGCATCATAGGCTCTGGCTATGCGGCAGACCCTATTTCGATTTCAGCCATGAAGCTGTTACATGCAGCTGAATTACCCATCATGCTAGTGGCGATCTTTAAGTATATTGCAGCAACATTTGATGCAAGATTATCGGCTACCATTTATATTGTCGGCTTTCAGTTTATGGGGCAAGTCGCCGCCAGTGGTTTATCGGTGCTACTTGGAATGCTGTACGATGCGATTGGATTTGCAGATGCGTATAAAATTATAGGGCTTGTCGTGGCATTTTTCGTTTTTGTATCGATGTTTGTACTGACATCCGATAAAGGAAAGTCATTAGACTCTGTGGCTGCAACTTAGCCAAAAAATATAGAATTAACACTCAGTAAAAAGCTCTTTTACATCAAACATTGCCCAACAAGGGAATTTTTATGCAAGCACAGCACGATTCGCAGCAGCCTCTTTCGTTTAAAGAGAAACTAGGTTATGGCTTAGGGGACATGGCCTCAAATTTTTACCTTGGTTTTTTTGGTTTATATTTGCTGTATTATTTTACAGATATCTATGGTTTGGCGCCGGCGGCTGTCGCCCTTATGCTTCTGATATCTAAAATTATAGATGCAGTCAGCGATCCCCTTATGGGAGCAATTGCAGATCGCACTGAAACGAAATGGGGTAAATACCGACCTTATCTTTTGTGGGGGGCTTTGCCTTATGGACTATTAGGCTTTGCCATTTTTTTTGGTCCAAATTTCTCTGATACAGGAAAGCTAATTTACGCTTATGTTACCTACATTGGAGTAATGTTAGCTTTTACCGTCATCAATGTTCCCTATTCTGCTCTTTTGGCTGTGATTTCGCCATCAAGTGAAGAACGAACCAAAGCCACCACCTATCGACTTGTATGCGCTGGCATTGGTACGCTTTTAATTGCAGCATTTGCCACCCCATTAGCAAAATTTCTTGGTGATGGTGACGACGTTATCGGCTTTCGCTTAACAATGGCCATATTCGCTATCGCTTCAGTGCTGATTTTTTGGTTTACCTACGCCACGACCAAAGAGCGCATTCGTTTGCCGAAACATGAGTCCTCGATATTAAAAGATATCTCTGTACTGTTAAAAAACACTTCGTGGATAATGTTGGCTTGTGCATGCATTTTAGTTGTAATTGGTCTGATAGCGCGCTTTTCTTCTATCATTTATTACGTGAAATATTATATGAAAGATAGCGGTGAAGCCGTTTTTTGGATATTTGATAGAGTCGCAGTGTTCACCTCATTTGGTATTATTGGTCAAATCATAGGCGCAATGATTGCCTCATCTCTGGTCATTTACTTTTCTAAACACCGAATTGTGCTTTTTATGTGCTTACTGCACTCAGTACTTTTGATAATTGGCTATTTCGTGCCACCTGAAATGTATAGCCTAACTGTTTTGTTGCATTTTTTCGGAATCGGGACCTTTGGCGTGATAATCACACTTTTCTTTTCTATGTTCACCGATTGCGCAGAATATGGAGAGTGGCTCACTGGCAAGCGTACTTCTGGTCTTACGGTATCGGCATCCATGTTTGCCTTAAAGTTTGGCTCTGCCTTGGGTGGTGCACTACCGGGTTTCATATTAGCTTACGTCGGTTTTGTCGCCAATGCTGAACAAAGCTTGGAAACCGTTACTGGCTTACGTTTAATGGCAACAGCACTGCCTGCGGTACTTTTCACTATTGGCGGTTTGATGATGCTTTTTTACAAACTCGACAAAGAGTTCGTTGCGAAAATTGAAAACGACCTTAAATATCGTCGCCAGAACGCCTAAACTTGTTTATCAACCCTTAACCACATGTATTGATAGGGCAGAATTTTTTGATTTTCAGAGAGCGCTTTAGTGCTGCCATCACATAAGTCGGTAGCAGTGCTTTGGCCTAGAATGTCAAATGTATGGGGATGAATAGTAAGCTCATACTCACTAAAATTGGCTATGCATAAACAGCGTTCAGTTTCATTCTCTCGTAAATAAGCAAAGCAGTGATCATTGGGAGGAGATAAAAAGCGGGTTATAGCATGACCTAAAACTGAATGTTCTTGGCGGATAGCAATCATCGTTTTTAAGGATTGTGTTACCTTTTCGTTAGGAGAGTTGGCTAAGGTTTCATTATTCACTTCTATGCGGTTTACCCAACGAGCATCATGCATTTTACTCGGATCTTCTTCATAGCTGTAATCATTTAGGAGCGCAAAGTCATCACCCGCATAGAGCAATGGTACGCCACCAATGCTCATGATAATGCTATGTACTAACAGTATTCGTTTGTTGGCTAGGTCAATAGCAACTTGATTATTCTCTTGTTGAGCACGCTCTAAACCGCAAAGTGACGCTAGTGAACCACATACTCTGCAGTCTCCGTTATTGGGGTTCTCAGCAAAGGCAACGCCGTTTGCAAAACTACCCTCAAAACGCCCGGTATAAAATTGGTTCAAGAAAAAACGGTGATCATCCCCCTTTATACCAAGCTCGCTGGCAAGCTGATCATCAAATGTCCAGCCAATATCATCGTGGCAACGCACGTAATTAACCCATGAGCACTCTTCGCTGATATCACCCGTTTTTTGCATCGATGCACTAAGAAGCCTAGTTTTGCGCGTTGCAAGGCTGTTCCAAATTAATGCCATAAGTAAAGGATTGTATGACAGCTGACACTCTTTTTTATCGATGTATTTTAGCACTTCATCAGGATGAACGATTGCTTCTGACTTAAATACAACGGCCGGTGCAACAATTTGTAAACAACAATTGAAAGCTTGAATAAGGGTATGAGCTTTGGGCAGGTTCTCACAATTTGTGCCTTTCTCTTTCCAAATAAATGCTAGCGCGTCAAGGCGTAAAGCGTCACAACCAATATTAGCTAAGAAAAGCATCTCGTCAGCAATTGCATTAAACACACTGGGGTTTGAGTAGTTTAAATCCCATTGAAAATTGTTAAAGGTAGTCCAAACCCATTTACCCGTAGTCGGCTCAAAGCTAAAGTTTCCTCTGCGTACTTGAGGAAATATCTCACGTAGATGCACTTCATACTCTTCGGGCTCCGACTTATCGTCAAACATATAGTAAAATTGTTGATGTTCGAAACTGCCGTCTTTTGCTTTTAGTGCCCAATCGTGTTCATCAGACGTATGGTTAAATACAAAGTCCAGAACAATATTTATGTCTGCCTTGTTAAAGGCTTTAGCTAAGTCACGTAAATCGTCGATAGTGCCAAGTTTTGGGTCAACACAACGGTAATCTGACACGGCATAGCCGCCGTCACTGTCACCTTCTGGTGAGCGGTACAGTGGCATAAGATGGACGTAGTTTATGCCCATACTTTTAAAGTAAGGCAGTCTAGCTTTAAGCTTTTTAAGATCGCCGCCAAATAAGTCAACATACAAGGCCATGCCCAGCATGTTTTCACTTTTATACCAAAAAGGATCGGCAAGTTTGTGTTTATCTTTTTTCTTCAACACTGCAGAGCGCTCAGTGAAGCCTTTAAGCAATACTTCCACTAACGACTGAATATGATAATAAAAGTCATATTGCCAACCATATACCTCATAATAGGTTTCGAATAAGGTAGGGAAATGTTCATCAAGCCTAGCTCGGAATAGATTTTGCTGACTTTTACTGAGCTGACTGAGGTCGATTTTCTCAAGTATGCGCGTAAGTGTACGTTGACTCTCAAATCTAAAATCTTTCATACAAATCCTCTACACTAAAAATAACTCGATACGGGCAATTCATGCAGATTTACCCCAAAAAGAATATGACTTACGAACACTGGTTTTTGATCAAAAGCATCATAATATGATAACTGGTGTAAATATCTGAATAAACAAAATTTCAAGGGGCGATTGAATTAAACATGCTTACCACAAACAGTGTCATGACGTTGCGAGATAATGCTAGCTCAGCCCCTAGTTTTAAGTGCTAGCGCAGTTTCTACTTCTTGTTTCGTTGGCGGCTGACAGCCGCATTGTTCAACATTTAAGGTAGCCGCCATTAATCCATAAATAAGCGCGGCTTCCAATTTAGCCTTGTTACTCACTATGTGCTCGAACGAATCTTCGTTAGTGGTCGATAAAAGCTTTGACAAAAAAGCCGAAAAAAACGTGTCGCCAGCACCCACTGCATCCTCAAATTTAGCGGGTTGAAATACAGGTTGGCTCACAGTGAAGTCATTACCCAGTAACGTTGCACCTTCGGCCCCTTCAGTTAATACAACTAGGCCGTTATCCAACATTGACAATATTTGCCTAGCCCCTTCGATTGGCGGTAAATCGATACCAAGCAAGTTTAAATCTTCATCACTTACTTTAACAATGTCAGCAAACTTCAGTAATTCTTTTACAGCAGCGATATATTTATCATTATCTAATTCAACGCCTTTTCGCATATTGACATCGACACTAATCAATACATTTTTACTTTTCAAATATTCGAAACATGGTCCTAGTACCGTTAGCATCGAGGGTACTAAGGTTAATGAACCTGAATGGAATAATTGAATATCATTAGGCAAGGTCGCAATGAGCTTTGCTGCGCTGACATCCAAGTCAGCCACGTTACTTCGATACAATGAATAATCGGGCTGCCCACTCGCATCTAAGCTTACGACAGCAAGTGAAGTTAGTTTTTTTGAGCGATTCTGGTCTGGCAATATCATGCCTTCGCTTTTCGCATAATCATAAATTCTATCTCCGTAGCGATCGGTTGATATGGGCGATACGTAGACTGTTGAAATACGTTGCTTGACAAAACTCCTTGCGACATTGAATGGTGAGCCTCCAATGTGCGCTGTTAACGTATGATCTGGCTGTTCTATCAAATCAAAAAGTGCCTCACCAAAAACCGCTGCTTTTAATTGCATACTATTTACTGCCTCTATTTACACGGCGCTAGGTTGAAAGATAATTATTCAAACCTAATGTGACGGCCGTTTTTATCATATAAAGAATCGACTTGAATTAAGACTGAGCTAGGAAACTAGAGGTCGTTAAACTCCTCTAATGTGTTTTGATTTCCACTTTGCAAAGTCTATAGCTTGGGTCTAATCATACGAAGCTCATTATCAAATATTTCCTAAGCTATTTCTTCATTGATTTTTTTATTAATTATTCCTTTATCGATAGTGATTTCATTTTGATTTAAATAAACTGTTAGATGAACTTCACGTGGGACACATTAAAATGCCAATTGCCTTAATGGGGACTTTGCGTGAAGCTTTAGCTGCCGAAATATTGTTTAGTCAGCTCACGATCAAGCGGAAATTGTTCCCTGATATTCGTAACGTCACTGCGCCATTCGAGCAATAGAAAAAATGCAGCTTCGAGATCAGATAGTAGATAGTGAATACGCAGCGACTTGTGACCAAAAATTCTATGAGAACGCCCATCAGAAGGGACATCCCTTACCGTCAACAGATTTTACAGGATTTTACCAAGTCAGGATTTTACCAAGTCACCCATAATAAGATTTTGAGTCTACCTCAAAGATTCACTATTGATTTTCAGCGTGCAAATGGTTTGGATTGACTGAGGTCTGAGCAGAGGGCGAGTTTCAACCTATTTAGTGGAAATAATAGATATTCAACGTAGTGGTGGGCACAACTGTGCCTTCTTAGTTATAAGTTGACTGATTTGTTAAGGTTATGCGCAGCGTAGCAATGTTTTTGCTTTACCCATGCCTCGAATACGTTGATGGC